>CACWNR010000013.1 GCA_902762355.1 uncultured Bacteroidales bacterium | reverse complement strand
AAACTAAAATTAAAAATGAGCCCGGTACAATACCGAACTCACTTTCAAAATCAAGTCAAATAGATTTAATAATCCGTCCAACTTTTTGGGGTCACCTCATTTCAAGTCGCGTTTTCATTTATACTGCATTCTTTAGTCGCACATAATCCGCTCTTTCCAACTTCTCACGTGCGTACTCTTTTGTAACGGTAAACACTTGACGGGTGCCCATCTGCTTCTTGTTGGGCAACTCGAACATCAAGTCCGCCATCACTGTCTCCATCAAACCTCTCAAGCCGCGAGCACCTAACTTATACTCTATCGCCTTGTCCACGATATAATCCAATGCGTTATCGTCAAAGAGCAGATTCACATTGTCCATGGAAAGCAATTTCTGATATTGCTTGGTTAGTGCGTTCTTCGGCTCGGTGAGAATACTACGGAGCGCCTTACGATCCAGCGGCTCCAGATATGTCAGAACCGGCAGACGGCCGATGATCTCCGGAATAAGACCGTACGACTTCAGATCCTGAGGAGCGATGTATTGCAGCAAATGCTCCTTGTCCACATGTTCCGTCTCCTGCTGCGCGTTGAATCCAATGACCTGTGTATGCATCCGTTGCGCAATCTTCTTCTCGATGCCATCGAAAGCACCGCCGCAGATAAAGAGGATGTTTTTGGTGTCCACATGAATCAGTTCCTGATCGGGATGCTTGCGTCCACCTTGAGGCGGCACGTTCACAATGGAACCCTCCAGCATCTTCAACAGACTCTGCTGAACCCCTTCACCACTCACATCGCGTGTGATGGACATATTCTCGCTCTTACGTGCAATCTTGTCGATTTCATCGATAAAAACGATACCTCGCTGGGCTTTGTTGACGTCGTAATTGGCATCTTGAAGCAGACGAACCAAGAGTGTCTCCACATCTTCGCCCACATAACCTGCTTGCGTCAGGGAGGTGGCATCTCCGATAGCGAAAGGTACTTTGAGCATCTTCGCTATCGTGCGAGCCAAAAGGGTCTTACCCGTACCCGTTGATCCCACCAGTAGGATATTCGATTTCTCAATCTCTACATCGTCGTTGGTGATCTCCTGCAGTACGCGTTTGTAATGGTTATACACAGCGACCGAGAGGAAGCGCTTTGCTTCCTCCTGGCCGATGACGTATAGGTCAAGGAAATCTTTTATCTTCTGCGGCGTCGGTAAGGTCTCTACACTCAACTCATCGCTATTAAGAGTACGTGCCTTAGGCCGCGACATAAGAATCTTATGTCCCTGCTCTATACACTCGCTGCAGATGAGCATGGTATTGTCCACACCGGAGAACATCTCCGGCATGGAACGCCCGCAGAAGCCACAAACTTCACTTTTAGAATCCTTTCTTGCCATTATTTCTTAGCCGCAAGGGCACGATTGTTTCTTAGCCACAAGGGCACGATTACTTTTTGGCCTCAGCCTTCTTCTCAGCACGCTTAGCCTGCGCACGTTGGATATCGTACGCAATCGGCGAAGCGATGAACAGAGACGAATAAGTACCGACGATAACACCCATCAACAGTGCGAACACGAAGCCTTGGATGGTCTCGCCACCGAAGATAAAGATTGCGAGCAATACCACAAACGTACTCATAGAGGTCGAGAACGTACGGCTCAAGGTGTTGTTCAATGCATCGTTGATGTTCACGCTCTTCTCGCGCTTCGGATACAAACCATTGTACTCACGAACACGGTCGAAGATGACCACGGTATCGTTGATCGAATAACCGATAACAGTCAGGATAGCTGCGATAAATGCCTGGTCGATCTCCATGGAGAAAGGCATGATCTTCCAAAGGATAGCATACAAACCGAGGATGATCACGGTATCGTGTGCCAATGCAACCAATGCACCTACCGAGTAAGCGAAGTTACGGAAGCGGAGCAGGATATAAAGGAAGATCACGATGAGTGCGGCAAAGATAGCCCACACAGCACTCGTCTTGATATCGTCCGCAATAGCCGGACCTACTTTCTGGCTCGACATGATACCCACCTCTGCATTCGAGTCGGTCGAACGGAAGTCATCGAAGGTGATGCCCTCGCTCAAGAACGGCTTGCAGCCCTCGTAGAGCAATGCCTCAATAGCCTCGTCAGCCTCTGCATTGTCCTCGTGGATACGGTAGTTGGTGGAGATACGAACTTGGTTAGCGTCGTTACCGAAGGTGATCACATTCAGACCAAAGGTCTCACCCTCTTCGAGCGTAGCCTTGAAGACATTATCCAGACTCTCGCGTACATCCTGGGTATTGATGTTGTTGTCAAAACGAACTACATAGTTACGTCCACCCGAGAAATCGATACCAAGGTTCAGTTTACCGAACAAGTGCGGCTCCAGACCAAGGATAGCGAAGATAACGAGTGCACCCGAAATCCAGTAAGCCACCTTACGAGCAGATACGAAATCGAAGTGGATATTCTGCAGGAAGTTCTGCATCAACTTCGTAGTGAAGCTGAGCTCTTTAGCGTTCTCATTCTTGCTGTAGTCTTCGAGCAACAGACGGGTGATGAACACAGCCGTGAGGAACGAAGAGATGATACCGATCATGTATGTTACGGCGAAGCCCTTGATCGGACCGGTACCGAAGATAGCCAAGATAGCACCCGTCAAGAACGAAGTTACGTTCGCATCAACGATAGCGCTGATGGCGCCCTTGAAACCGTCCTCAATAGCCTTGCGCATGCCCTTACCTGCGCGCAACTCCTCACGGATACGCTCGTAGATAAGCACGTTTGCATCAACTGCCATACCCATGGTGAGCACGATACCTGCGATACCCGGCAAAGTCAGCACAGCGCTGAACGAAGACAGGATACCTACCAACAGGAAGACGTTGCAAACCAATGCAGCATCGGCAATCAGACCCGGAATCCAACCATAATAGAAAATCATGTAGATCAGAATCAGGATGAAGCCCAGAGCAAACGACCAGAGACCCGATTGAATAGCCTCACGACCCAGAGACGGACCAACCACACTCTCCTCGATGATACGAGCAGGAGCCGGCATCTTACCCGACTTCAAAGTGTTAGCCAAGTCTTTGGCCTCTTCTACGGTGAAGTTACCGGTGATCTGGCTGTTACCGCCTGCTATCTCGCTCTGTACGGTCGGGAACGAATAAACGTATCCGTCGAGTACGATAGCTACCGACTTACCGATATTGTCTTTGGTCAGACGTTGCCAGGTCTTAGCACCCTCAGCGTTCATCGACATCGATACATTGGCATAAGCACTCAGTTGCGAGAAGTCAGCACGTGCGTCGGTGATCACGTCACCTTCGAGACTTGCGCGACCGTCACGTTGTGCCTTCAATGCAACCAACTGATAATATGCATTCGCCTCATCGATAGCCTTAACCGTCCAATAGAAACGAGCGTCACGCGGCAGAACGGCTTTTGCAATCTGCGAAGAGAGCATTGCGTTTACTTTTGCTGTATCAACGTAATGAACCGTACCGATGACTGGGCCACGATAAGCCTGACCGGCTTGATTGATAGACGGGTTGAGGATAGCGAAGAGCGGGTTGTTCTTCTTGTACTCAGCGATCTGCGCAGCCTGATCAGCCTCAGCAGCCGTGCTGTCACCCAACAACTCAGCGAGCTCATCGCCCTCTGCCTTCGGAGCCTCTTCAGCGGCTACCTCTTCCTCTGCTGCTACTTCAGCCTCTTCTGCTTGTGCTCCGGCAGCGAACTCACGGTTGATCTGCGCCAACATCGGCAGTAACTCGGAAGCCTCGTAAGTCTCCCAGAACTCAAGGTTAGCAGAACCCTGGAGCAGTTTACGAACACGCTCCGGCTCTTTGATACCCGGCAACTCAATCAGGATACGACCCGGTTGAGCGAGTTTCTGGATGTTCGGTTGTACAACACCGAAACGGTCAATACGTGTACGGAGTACGTTGAACGAGTTCTGGATTGCACCGTCAACTTCCTCGCGGATCACTTTCTCTACCTCATCGTTCGTCGAGGTCAAGGTTACTTTGTCTTTCAACTCGAAGGTCGAGAAGATAGAAGCCAACTGACCCTCCGGATCAATCTCGCGATACGACTCAATGAAGAGCGTCACGAAATCTGCACCGCTCGATTTCTGTTTCTGCTTGGCTGCAGCCAACGCTGCTTTGTAGTTCGGGGTCTCATTGTGACCACTCAACGCATCGAGGATGTCCGGAACAGACACTTCCATCGTTACGTTCATACCGCCCTTCAAGTCAAGACCGAGATTGATCTCTTTCTCACGGCACTCTTTGAGCGTATAACCAAACCACACTTTCTTAGCAGCAATAGAGTCCAGATACAGGTACTCTTTTGCATCATCGCCTGCCGCATACTCCTTGGCTTTCTTGTCATAATGACTCGTTACCAAAGAGAACGACAGATAGAAGGCGCATACCAACGCAAGGCACACCGCCAAAATTCTAACAAGTCCTTTGTTTTGCATAATAGTTTTTTATTTAATTTTTATTTATATGCATTATTTTTTCATGTGTAAGTACGCGCATATTCGCGCACGACACACAAAAAGTGCGCAAAATTACAAAAAATAATTGAAATGCGCAAGAAAAAAAAGCAAAAACTTGTGTATTTGCAAATTTTATTGTACTTTTGCGACCGATTTATGACGACAGAACTCAAAAATAGTCTCTTTTCCATGCTTCGCCGTTGGGCGTACATGTTGTTGGCCATCGGAGCCTCAGCGCTGCTCTTTGTCGCCCCTCCTTTTCATTTCCAAGAGGATAAAGGCATCATCTACGTGCGTAGTTTTTCCATGGATCAGACTACGTTTGTAGTGACGCAAACGGAGATCAGTACGAATATGCAACAAGTCATCAATACGATGTCCGTCAAAGGTTTGTATTATTGCGCATGGGCATTGTTGGTTACCAGTATCACCTGTTTTCTGTGTTTTTTCAATAAAAGCTGGCGAATCGCCTTATGCTATCTCACCATGGTGTTTGCTGGTGCCTATTATATTCTCTTAGTTTATTACGCGCTACGTATTGAGGAAGATTTTTACGCCACACTTTCCCCGACTTGGACAGTGATTCTACCGGCTATCGTACTCCAATTGATGTTATTGATTCGGCGCGAAACCGTTCGCTCCATCAAGGCAGAAGACACCAACGAAGAAACAGAAGAATAACAAAATCAGGCGCCCGATTGGACGCCTGATTTTGTGTATCCGCCATGCTTGGCGAATCCGATTAGAGTTGCGGACCTGCAGCAACGAGTGCCTTACCTGCTTCGTTCGACGTATATTTGTCGAAGTTCTTGATGAAACGAGCAGCCAGGTCTTTAGCCTTCTCTTCCCACTGAGCAGCGTCAGCGTAGGTGTCACGCGGATCCAAGATGTTCGGATCAACACCCGGCAGAGCGGTCGGTACTTCGAAATTGAAGTACGGAATCTTCTTCGTCGGAGCGCTCAGGATGTCGCCACCGAGGATAGCATCGATGATACCACGGGTGTCGCGGATCGAGATACGCTTGCCGGTGCCGTTCCAACCGGTGTTAACGAGGTATGCTTTCGCACCGCTCTTCTCCATTTTCTTAACGAGCTCCTCAGCATATTTCGTCGGATGCAACTCCAAGAATGCCTGACCGAAGCAAGCCGAGAAAGTCGGAGTCGGCTCGGTGATACCACGCTCGGTACCAGCCAACTTAGCCGTGAAACCACTCAGGAAGTAGTACTTCGTCTGCTCCGGAGTCAGGATCGATACAGGAGGCAGAACGCCGAAAGCGTCAGCACTCAGGAAGATCACGTTCTTAGCTGCCGGACCTGCAGATACCGGACGAACGATCTTCTCGATATGGTTGATCGGATAGCTTACACGGGTATTCTCGGTTACGCTCTTGTCAGCAAAATCAATCTTGCCGTTAGCGTCCACGGTAACGTTCTCCAGAAGGGCGTTACGACGGATAGCTGCGTAGATGTCCGGCTCGCTCTCTTTGTCGAGGTTGATAACCTTTGCATAGCAACCACCTTCGAAATTGAACACACCCTGATCATCCCATCCGTGCTCGTCGTCACCGATAAGCAGACGTTTCGGATCGGTACTCAGAGTGGTCTTACCCGTACCGGAGAGACCGAAGAAGATAGCGGTGTTCCATGTCGGTGTTAGCCGAGCAGTGCATCGAAGCGATACCCTTCAGCGGCAGGTAGTAGTTCATCATCGAGAACATACCTTTCTTCATCTCACCGCCATACCAGGTGTTGAGGATAACCTGCTCACGACTCGTGGTGTTGAAGGCCACACAAGTCTCGCTGTTCAAACCGAGCTCTTTGTAGTTCTCTACCTTTGCCAACGAAGCGTTGTAAATCACGAAGTCCGGCTCGAAGTTAGCCAACTCTTCCTCGCTCGGCTGGATGAACATGTTCTTTACAAAGTGAGCCTGCCATGCTACCTCAACGATGAAGCGAACTGCCATGCGGGTGTCTTTGTTTGCACCGCAGAATGCATCTACTACGTACAGGTTCTTGCCGCTCAACTCCTTGATAGCCAACTCTTTAACCTTTGCCCAAACATCCTCAGACATCGGGTGGTTGTCGTTCTTGTAACCTTCGGTGGTCCACCAAACGGTGTCCTTCGAGTTCTTGTCCATCACGATGTATTTGTCTTTCGGCGAACGGCCGGTGTAGATACCGGTCATTACGTTCACAGCGTTCAGCTCGGTGTTCTGACCTTTAGCGTAGCCTGTCAACTCCGGCTTGGTCTCCTCTGCGAACAGATACTCGTACGACGGGTTGTGTGCGATAACGGTCGCACCCTTGATACCATACTTGGTAAGATCTAATTCTTTCATATTAGTATATATTTTTTGATTTTTTAATTGTTCGTTATTAAACCGACTACAAAAGTACAACAATTTTTGCAATTGTGCAAATGTAAAACGTTTTTTTTAAGAAAATTTCTTAAAATTGCTCATTTTGTTTGCCAAATCCAACTTTTTTACGTACCTTTGCAGCCGATTATGGATTACAAACGCTACGATAAAGAGGATTTGCAGGAAGCATTGCGTGTGCTGCGCGCCGGTGGAATCATCGTCTACCCGACCGATACGGTATGGGGTATAGGCTGCGATGCAACCAACGCAGAGGCGGTGGCAAATATTTATGCTCTTAAGCAGCGCGAGGATTCCAAATCGATGCTCGTCCTATTGGATAGTCCGGCGAAACTGAATTACTACATCGCCGACATCCCCGATAGCGCCTGGACACTATTAGAGGCTACGGATAATAGTGAAGATACAAAACCTCTTACGATCATCTATCCGAATGCCAGAAACTTGGCTCCGAATTTAGTAGCCGAAGACGGCTCAATCGGCATTCGCATCACCAATGAACCCTTCTCGAAAGCGTTGTGCGAACAGTTACGCCACCCGATTGTATCTACATCCGCCAACATCAGCGGGCATCCGACTGCGCATTTCTACAACGAGATAGAACAGGCTGTTTTGGACGGTGCAGACTATGTCTGCCAATTCCGTAGAGACGATGACTGTCCCCATGAACCAAGTAGCATCATCAAGATTAACGCCGATGGCACTTTTCAAATAATTCGCCCATGATACTCCGCAGAAAACAACAATTATGGTATGTCCTTGCTGACCTCATCAGTAGCGAACTGGTGTGGCTGTGTTTTCTGGCTTTCCGCTGGATGGTGTATGACGGACGTGTGGAATCGCTGAAAGATGTATTAGTGCCGGCATTCAATTTCTGGCCTCCGTTGATCGTCTATCCACTTGTGTGTTTGGGCATCTATTATCTCTCTGGATACTACCTCCGGCCATTCCAGAAGCCTCTTTGGCGAGAGTTTTTGCGTACGTTCATCTGCGCAACAATCATTTCTCTACTCTTCTTCTTCATCATCATCATAGATGATGTCGTAGTAGATTACCATCGTTATTGGGGTTCCTTAGGTGTACTCTTTAGCCTGCAGTTCGTACTCAGTTATATTCCTCGTCTAACCATCACTTTGCTCTCGCGCCGCCGTGGTATTGCACGCACAAAAGTGGTACACTCCATGGAAGAAGCAGAACAGTTAGTTGCCGGTGAACAAGACGAAGTGATTATTGACTTGCCTAAGGACTATACGGATCGTGACTTGTATCTGCTCATCGCACGACTGTACCCGCTCTCCTGCGAGATCAGTATGGTTCCGCGCGTATATGACATGCTCACGGGTGCAGCGCGTATCGGCCAACTCGATCACCCCTCTCTCATCCGCATCACCGAGCAGTCGATGAGCGATACAGAGTTATGTATCAAACGCGCATTCGATATAGTTGCCTCTGCCCTCGGACTCATCATCCTCTCGCCGCTGTTGGTACTTATCGCTTTGCAAGTCAAACTGTCTTCCCGCGGACCTGTTTTCTATAGTCAGGAACGCATCGGTCTGTATGGCTTGTCGTTCCGTATCTATAAGTTCCGCACGATGATAGCCAACGCGGAAGAAGAAGGACTTCCAAAATTAACGCAGGATAACGACCCGCGTATCACGCGTATCGGACATTGGTTACGTAAGTACCGCCTTGATGAACTGCCACAGTTATGGAATATCCTTCGCGGGGACATGTCCATCGTCGGTCCAAGACCGGAAAGACCCTTCTTTATTGAGCAGATTATGAAAGAGGCACCGTACTACTGCCTCTTATACAAAGTACGTCCGGGCCTCACCAGTTGGGGACCGATACGAGTCGGCTATACGGATACATTAGAGAAAATGATCGAACGACTCAACTGCGACATCGTTTATGTGGAGAACATGTCACTGCTGCTCGATCTCAAGATATTATTCTTTACCACCGGCATTATTATTCATGGAAAAGGACAATAAAATGACGTACGACGAAGCGCTTCAACGCGCCGAGACCATCATCGCCCGACTCGAATCCGCTGAGGCCATCAGTATGGACGAATACAAAAAAGCGGCAGCCGAAGCCACCGCATTGCTCAAACAATGCAAATCATTCCTCGCTGAAATGGACAAGGACATGACGGTAGGAATTGAAAATCTTTGATTTGGAAACGAAGCCCAAATAACGTCTGTCTTGATCCACTACCGGCAGGTTCCATGCGCCGGTATCTTCGAATATCTCCATCACTTTCTCCATCGGCATGTCAAACCGCAGAATAGCCCAAGGAGAGGTCATCAACTGCTGAACCGTAAAGCGTTTATACAGTCGCGGTTGGAACATAATATTACGCACTTCATCCAGTAACAAGATACCTTTCAGATGACCTTCATGATCTATCACGGGGAAGATATTGCGTCTGCTTTCGCTGATCACTTTCACTAACTCGCCCAGCGTCATTTCCGGGAATATTGTGATGAAATCCGTCTCCAGCACACTATCCATCTTAAGCAATGTCAGTACATTACGGTCTTTGTTATGAGTAAGCAGTTCGCCTTTTTGTGCCAGACGCATGGCGTACAAAGAGTGCGGTTCGAAGAGCATGATCGTCAGATATGATACGACACTCACAATCATCAGCGGCATAAAGAGATGATATCCACCGGTTAGTTCGGCAATCAGGAAGATTCCCGTCAACGGAGCGTGCATCACACCGGACATCAATCCCGCCATTCCTACCAATGCAAAGTTTGCCTCCGGCACTACAAGACCTGTCATGTTCATGATACGCGCTGTCACAAATCCGACGATGGCACCCATGAAAAGCGAAGGCGCGAAGATACCTCCGACGCCACCGGCGCCGTTCGTCGCAACACTCGCAACGATCTTCAGTAAAATGATTAGAATGAAGTAACCGAGCAATAACAGTTGCGTATTGGTCGTCGATAAGTTCGCATAAAACTCCGCCGGGATAATATAGGTCTCGAGCGGACTATTGTTAAGGGCACTGAGGCTGTCGCCGTTGATAAGCTGATGGATCACACCGTAACCTTCACCGTACAAAGGCGGGAAGAGGAATATCAAAATACTCAGCATCAAACCGCCGACTAAGATTTTCAGACCGAAAGAGCGGATGTTATGCTTCATCCACTGTTCTAAGGTGTTCATTCCCCGCGTGAAATAAAGACTCGTCAAACCGCACACCATGCCTAAAACCAAGTACCACGGGATACGACTAACAGCGAAATCCTCAATATATTTGAGCGGGAACATCGGTTCCGTGCCGGTGAGGATATAAGAGATAGCTGTTGCCGTAACAGAGGAGATCAGTAGCGGTGCCACCGAAGTCATGGTCAAGTCCATCATCAGCACCTCGAGCGTAAAGACCAAACCAGCGATAGGAGCCTTGAAGATACCGCCTATCGCACCGGCTGCACCACAACCGATCATGAGCATCATCGTCTTCTGATCAAGCCGGAAGGCTTTGGCGAGGTTTGAACCGATGGCTGCACCGGTGAGTACGATAGGCGCCTCCGCACCGACCGATCCACCGAAACCGATGGTTAAACCAGAGCCCACAATGGACGACCACATGTTATGCGCTTTGATGATCGACTTGCGCTGCGAGATGGCATAGAGGATCTTCGTGATACCATGACTGATGTCATCGCGAACTATGTACTTGACGAACAAAGCCGCTAAGGTGATACCGATAATCGGCGTGATGAGGTACCACCAAGTGTGCCCGCCGGCTATCAACTGCTCCTCTACGAACCACTGAATCAGGTGAATAAAGGATTTCAGAATAGCAGCCGCAGCTGCTGAGAACATACCTACAAAGAACGAGAGAAGCAACACCAGATGCTTCTCGCTGATATGGCGTTCCCGCCATTCAACCATCCTATCGTAGAAAGAGTTACTCATCCCAGCCGATACCTTTGTACTTATCAAGATCCCACTCTTCCTCTACCTCATTGAGATAGATAGTGCCTTCTTCCTCATCGTCCTCACGTGCCTCAGGTTCCTCACGCTCAATAACCGTGACATCAATCGGCGCATGACTAATCTCTATGACTTGGTTTTGTTCCTTATTGAGTTCCGTCCAGAGGGCATCTTTGAGTTCATCTATACCCATACCTGCTACAGAGGAGATGAACACGATCGGCAAGTCGAGTTTCTGCAGTTTCTTGGAGGCTTGCAGTTTTTTAAGTTCTTTCTCGTCAATAGCATCTATCTTGGTTATCGCCAGGATACGTGCCTTGGTCAACAACTCCGGATTATACTGCTCCAACTCATTGAGCAATATCTTATATTCTTTGATGATATCTTCGCTGGTAGCCGGAACCATAAAGAGTAGAACGGCATTGCGCTCGATATGGCGAAGGAACCGCAAACCGAGGCCTTTACCTTCACTCGCGCCCTCTATAATACCAGGGATATCGGCCATACAGAACGACCGACCGTCACGGTAAGAGACAATACCGAGTTGCGGCGTCAGCGTGGTAAACGGATAGTCTGCGATCTCCGGCTTGGCGGCAGAAACGACACTCAAGAGTGTCGATTTGCCTGCATTAGGGAAGCCTACGAGACCCACATCCGCCAGCACTTTGAGCTGCATGATGACCGTTCGTTCCTGTGCCGGTTCACCGGGTTGCGCATAGCGCGGCGCTTGATTGGTAGCTGTACGGAAATGCCAGTTACCTAAACCTCCGCGACCACCTTTGAGCAACACCACGCGCTCGTTATGCTCCTTCACCTCACAGATGAATTCGCCCGTTTCACCGTCATAAACAACCGTTCCGCAAGGCACTTCGATGATCTTATCCTCACCGTCCTTACCGAACGAACGACTTTGTCCACCTTTACCGCCATCGGTCGCCATGATGTGCTTCTGATACTTCAGGTGGAGCAAAGTCCAGAGATTACGATTACCGCGTAATATAATCGACCCGCCTTTACCGCCGTCACCGCCGTCAGGTCCACCCTTTGGCAGATACTTGGCTCGATGAAGGTGCATACATCCTGCACCGCCCTTTCCGGAGCGGCAGTAAATCTTTACGTAGTCAATGAAATTAGCGGCCATAAATCTCTAAAATACGCATGATCTGCAAGAAAACGTCAGCCATCGTGTGGTTGCCGTTCACAGCAAAATAATTGCCATGATGCAGATAATAGTGCGCAATAGGTTCTGTTTGATTATGATAAACGGCGATACGGTGGCGAATCGTGTTGAGGTTATCGTCTGCGCGACCGCTCACTTTTCCACGCTCAATAAGACGCTGAATCAACAACTGCTCATCTACCATCAAATCGATCATGATGGCATCCATATTGTATTTCTTGAGCAGTTTGGTTAACGACTCTGCTTGCGCTACAGTACGGGGGTAACCGTCAAAGATCGTTCCTTTGCAATCTGCAGGCAGACCGGCGATATAACTCTCAATAACGCCGTACATCATTTCGTCGGGTACCAGATTACCCTTCGAGATCAGCGCATCAATCTGCTTACCCAACTCAGTGCCTTTGGCAATCTCTGCACGAAGTACATCACCCGTAGACAGGTGTTGCAAGCCATATTTGTTTGCGATGAAAGCCGACTGCGTACCTTTTCCGCTACCCGGCGCACCGCATAAGATGATATTTAACATACCTACTAATACCTTTTATGAACAGACAAAACGAGTTGCCCACAGAGGGCAACTCGTTTATAAAGCTACATTGCCTGATTAGAGAGCAAATTTAGCACCCGGTTTAATGCGAACAACCTTGCGAGCCGGAATATTGATAACTTGCTTGGTTGCAGGGTTGATACCCTTGCGAGCTGCCTTTTGAGCTACAGCGATAGTTGCGTAACCAACGAGGTTGATTTTCTCACCTTTCTTTACTGCTGCTACTGCCTCTTCGAGAGCTGCATCAAGAACTTTTGCTGCCAATGCTGCAGATACCTCAGCCTTAGCTGCTGCTGCTTTAATAAGATCTGATTTGTTCATAACTTTGTTTGTTTTAGTTATATTAATAATGTGAATTATTAGTTCCTATACCGGAATACGTCTGCAAAATTACTAAAAATTCTTTATATACCAAATATTTTGGACAAAAAAAATGCATTTTTTTGAAAAAAAACGTCTTTTTTCCCATTTTTATGCATTTTTTATGTGTTTATTCCGCAAAAAAGTAGTACTTTTGCAGCCGTTATGAGAAATTTACCAACTGTTACTCGCTATCTACTGATAGCCAATTTTATTATCTTTTTCCTGGCTGCCGTACTCGAACGTTACGGCGTTGATTTGAATGCCATCGGCGGTTTGCATTACTATGCAGCGGCTTCGTTCCATTGGTGGCAACCGATTACGTATATGTTCCTGCATGCGAACTTCAGTCATATCTTCTTTAACATGTTCGCGGTATGGATGTTCGCACCGGTCATTGAACAACAATGGGGTACGCGGCGTTTCGCCATCTATTACCTTGTCTGCGGTTTAGGCGCAGCGTTCATTCAGGAAGTAGTGTGGGCACTGATGCTCAGCAATATGAGTGCTACGTACGATACAGCCACCTTAGCGCATTATGCCTATTATATGAATACGATCGGCGCTTCAGGTGCCGTATTCGGTATCCTCTTTGCTTTTGGATGGCTCTATCCGGAGATACCGATGTATATCCTCTTTATTCCCGTACCTATACGTGCGCGTACGTTCGTTATTATATATGCGGCCATCGAGCTCTTTGCGGGTTTAGGTTCGGTTGCCGGCTTCTCCGCCGACAACGTAGCACACTTCGCTCACTTGGGCGGTATGCTCTTCGGATGGTTACTGATTCTATATTGGAAGAAAAACAATTGGCGCGAACCCGGTGAGATATGGCATGATATCCGTGCTAAAATCACCGGTCGGCATCATTTTGACTCAAAAGAAGACAGTCGATTCGATAATTATCACTATCAAAAGCGCGTGTAATCACCACACTAACGTTGCAACTACCGGTTTATGATCTGAACCGGTAGTTTCTTTTACCTCACAGGCAACGGGCTTGAGCGGATCGGAACAGAGGATATAATCGATGCGCAGACCTATTCCTTTGTATTCGTACGTAGCACCCCATTCCCAGAAATGCGTCTCGTTCCATGCATCGTGCAAGCCGGCTGAGATATGCCAATAAGCAAAACTGAGTGCCACCGAATTGAAATCTCCCACCACAATCACCGGATACGGACTCGCCTCTATCTCCCGACGTACGACACGTGCCTGCGCATTGCGAAGTGGGATAGCGCGTTTCCACTTTGCCTCTATTCGATCCACATCCTTCAGGTCTCCCGATTCCAGTTTGTACGACTCGAGATGATTATTGATCAGCCGCAGCGTATCCCTTCCCACAACCATATCACAGCGGTTGGATAGGTTACCCTGCGTCTCATAATGGATACTCTGTTTGTTAATCAGCGGGTATTTCGCCCAGACCATTGTTCCGTACTGATGGCGTTTGTTATATACCGAGAAGTCGATATAGGAATAGGGGTATTTCTTGCTTAATGTTTGCCGTACTTCCGGTAAGGTCAGGAACTGCGCATCCTTATAGACGTCCACCTCCTGCAGGCATATCACATCCGCATCCTGAGACATGAGATATTGAATCACCTCATTCTTCTCAGGCTTCTTGAACTCGCCCATTCGACCTGTATTCCAAGTCAAAACAGTAATCGCTATGATAAGAGCCTTCAGCATTCAGCTATCAGTTTCAGTTTTTCGGATTGAGTGTAACAAGGGGTATGATCATTTCTTCCAACGATATACCTCCGTGTTGGAATGTATTGCGGTAGTACTGCGCATAATAATTGAACTGATTCGGGTAGGCAAAGAAATCGCTACCGGTACAGAACGCATAAGAACTGCTAACATTCGGGCACGGCAAACCTACTTTCTTCGGTTGCTCAATCGTAAAGACGTTCTTGGAACTGCAGTTCAGCGCCTTACCTACTTTATAACGGATATTCGTATTAGTGTTTTTGTCCGCAATAATCTGCACAGCGTTCTTCACACGCGTTGTACCATGATCGGTCGTGAGCACCAAGGTGAAACCTAACTCCGCCGCGCGACGCAATAACTCATAGGTCGGCGAGTGCCGGAACCAACTGAGTGTCAGACTGCGGTAGGCCGCTTCATCATTGGCTAACTCACGCATCATCTTACTCTCCGTACGCGAGTGAGAGAGCATGTCAATAAAATTGAGAACCACAATATTAAGTGGCGCCTGAACGCCCTTCAATTGTGCAATAACACGCTCGCAGAAATCGCTCTCGTTTACTTTCCAATAGTTGAAACTCTCCCGTCTGCGATAACGATCCAAGAGCGTCTGTACCAATTCTTTCTCGTATTGGTTCTTACTCTCTTCGTCCCCTTCTTCCACCCAGTACTGCGGATACATCTCCTGGATCTGTAGGGGCATCAACCCGGAGAAGATGGCATTACGGGCATACTGCGTAGCGGTCGGCAAAATAGAGGTATATTGCTCCTCTGTACGTATCGCATAGAACTCACTGATGAGCGGTTGAATCGTCTTCCATTGGTCGTAACGGAAATTATCTATTACGCACAGCATCACCTTTTCACCCTTGTCAAGGAGAGGGAAAACGCTATGCTTCATGACATCTTGCGACATGATCGGACGCTCTGCAACAAACCAATTCTCGTAGTTTTTGGCAATCCACTTGGCGAAGGCGGCATTAGCCTGTGTGCGTTGATCCTCAATAAGGCTCCGCATGGGACTGTTCTCCAACTCAATATCCCATTTGCTAAGAGTACGTTCGATAGCCTGCCATTCCTCAATGGTTGTCGCTGTATCAATCATATACGAGATGTCGCTCCACTCCTGTCGGTAGTTCTGCTGGGTCTGCTCCGCAACGATCTCTTGCTGGTGAATATGCTTCTTGAGACAGAGCAAGATCTGGCTGGGGTTTACCGGTTTGATCAGATAGTCCGCTATCTTCTCGCCGATGGCCTGCTCCATAATATGCTCCTCTTCGCTCTTAGTGATCATCACCACGGGCACCTCCGGATGCAACCGCTTGATCTCCTGCAGCGTCTCGAGGCCTGTCATACCGGGCATGTTCTCGTCTAAGAACACGATATCCGGCACCATCCGGTCTAATGCGTCCAACGCATCATCCCCGTTGCTGGCTGTCATGACCTCGTAGTTTTTACCTTTTAGGTAAATGATATACGGTTGCAGCAAATCTATCTCGTCATCAACCCAAAGTATTTGGCTCATAATTCCTCCATTTATTGATAAGTTTAGTCATATCCTCCGGCCACTGGCTGTCGAAGAACATACGTTCCCTTGTTCTCGGATGCGTGAAACCCAAGGTACGCGCGTGCAATACCTGTCGCGGACAAAGGGCAAAGCAATTCTCTATATACTGCCGGTATTTTTGAGTACGAAGACCCTTTAGAATTTCGCAGCCACCATACTTCTCATCACAAAAAAGCGGATGACCGATATGCTTCATGTGTACACGTATCTGGTGAGTTCGTCCTGTCTCCAATCGACACTCCACCAGTGTCACATACGGGAACTGCTCCAGCACTCGCCAGTGTGTCACCGCCTCTTTGGCCTGCGGACATTCCTCCAAATCCCAGACTCTATAGATGGTACGGTCTCTGTTGTCTCGTGCCAATGCACCTTCTATCGTACCGCTTTGTTCTTTGAAAGTGCCCCACACAAGCGCATTATAGGTGCGTTCAGTGGTATGATCGAAGAACTGGCGCGCCAAATGCGCCTTCGCTTCAGGCGTTTTGGCGATCAACAATAAACCGCTGGTGTCCTTATCTATCCGATGCACTAAGCCGATGGAAGGGTCGTTCATATCCAGCTTCTCTCCGAAATAATAGGCTAAAGCATTAAGCAAGGTATGTTCATAATTGCCATGCCCGGGATGAACCACCAAACCTGCCGGTTTATTGACCACCAACAAATCCTCATCCTCATATACGATATCAAGAGGTATATTCTCCGGCGTGATGGTGTAGTCATGCGGTTCATGATCGAGCAACACCTGAATGATATCACCCGGTTTGACACGGTAATTAGAGGCCACTGGTTTGCCGTTTGCCCACACGTTCCCGGCGTCCGCTGCCGTTTGGATACGGTTGCGGCTCGTGTTGGTCATGTGCTCTGCGAGGTACTTGTCAATGCGTTCCTTGCCTTGACCTTTGTCCACTTCGCAGCGCCAGCGCTCAAAGACCTCTTCGTTCTCTATGTCGTTTATCTCATTCATGGTTTAAAACCACTCCTCTTCCACTGCCGGACTGCTATTGGTAGCGGTCTTTTCGATATCTTTGGATAGTCTCAGCGAAACCGTTTCGCCCTCTACTAATTGCGCTCCGGCTGCCGGTACTTGTTTATAAACGTACTGCTTCACTCCCTCTTCTACCTCCTCATCGTAGTTCACGGCTCCTACCGTCAGTCGATGGCTCAGCAGTAGACTGCGTGCCTCTTGCAGGGTCAAACCGATGACAGACGGCACCTCTACCTGCTCCGTTCCACGACCGAAACCGACTACCAAACGAACCTTCGTTCCTACAGGCACTTTCTGCCCGGGTAAAAGACTCTCGTTATTCGCTTTGACATCCAATACGAGGTCTCTATAAGCCGAGGGTTCGTAGTCATACACGCTATCCACCACCAGACCCATGCCTCGTAAGGTCGTCTCCGCTTGACGGTAACTCATATCTTGTAGGTTCGGCATCGTCACTTGACGCTTCATCGTTGCGTTAATCGTCACGTACACCTCGCGGCCATGCTTGGCATGACTACCCGGCTGTGGATTCTGCTCAACAATCGTGCCAAACGGTACTTTATCCGAAAAAGTGGAGTCAATAACTACCAACACCAAGTCCTGTGCGGCCAGAATCGGCTGTGCCTCAGCCTCTACCATTCCGCGTACATCGGCCACTTCCACTTCTACACCGTGCTCCGTATAACGGCGCAGGTAAGCAATCAACACAATCAGAATACCTATTCCGATCAAAAGCGCCAAAACCAGGTTTGAACCTATAAATTTAAGGTCCGACTTGTCAAAAATGCCCTTTTTTGCCATAAAATGTAAAATTTAGTGCGCAAAATTACAAAAATATTTGCACATATGCAAAAAAAGCAGTACTTTTGCAGCGTTTTTCGTAAAAATACGAAGAACAAATGTAAAATAAAGCTTTATTAACCCAAAATTATGAAAGTTTGTGCAAGTCGAATGTAAGCTTGCTTACGCAATTCGACGAAGCCAAAGTTCCATGGTTTTAAAAATTTTTTAAAAACATGAAGAAGATGCTTCTTATCGTAGCTGTTGCTTTCGTTGCAATGAGCTGCGGCAAAAAGTGCTGCGACAAAAAATGCTGCCAGGACACCTGCTGCCAGGACACCGTTGAGGTTGTTGAGGCTGCTGAGGCAGTTGAGGTTGCTGCAGAGTAATTTTTTGCTCAATTTTAGGTATTAGACCTGAAAAAAGAAGCGACGCTTAAGCGCCGCTTTTTTTTTTTAATGTATCAGGTTTTTACCCGTCATCTCTTTCGGTTGCTCGATGCCCATGATGTGGCAGAGCGAAGGAGCCACGTCGGCCAAGATGCCGTCATCCACGTGCGCGCCCGTGTGTTCCTTACTGATATAAATGAACGGAACCGGATTGAGCGAGTGGGCTGTGTTCGGCGTACCATCCGCATTGATAGCGTTGTCGCAGTTACCGTGATCAGCAATGACGATGATCTCATAGCCATTGGCCAGAGCGGCTTCAATCACCTTATGCGAACACTCGTCAATCGTCTTCACCGCTTTCACGATAGCCTCATACACACCGGTATGACCTACCATGTCGCCGTTGGCAAAGTTCAATGTGATATAATCGAACTTCTGCGTCTTGATAGCCTCTACCAGCGCTTCGGTCACTTCGGGTGCACTCATCTCCGGCTTCATATCGTAAGTCGGCACCTTCGGCGAAGGGATGAGTATACGCTCTTCACCAGGGTATTCGGCTTCGCGGCCACCATTAAAGAAGAAGGTCACGTGTGCGAACTTTTCCGTCTCGGCTATACGCAGTTGTTTGAGTCCCAAACGGCTGACTACCTCACCTAAGGTGTTCTCCACGTTCTCTTTCGGGAAGAGAATATGCAGACCTTGGAACGAAGAGTCGTACGGCGTCATACAGCAGTAATGCAAACCGGGGATGGTCTTCATGCCCTGCTCCGGCATGTCCTGCTGCGTGAGCACGATTGTGATCTCTTTCGCGCGATCGTTGCGGTAGTTGAAGAAGATTACTACATCCCCTTCTGCAATACGTCCGTCGCAATTGGCATTTACGAGCGGTTCCATGAACTCGTCCGTGTCTTTATGCTCTTCCGTGTGGCGGTCATAGCAACCCTGTACGGCTGCTACCATATCAGTCTCTTTGCGACCCTCGCCATTCACCAGTTGGTCATACGCCACTTTGATACGCTCCCAACGTTTGTCACGGTCCATTGCATAGAAACGACCGATGATAGAAGCGATGTGTGCGCCGGTCTTATCACATACTCCCTGTAACTCCTCAATGAATCCTTTACCACTGCGCGGATCGGTATCACGGCCATCCATGAAGCAGTGAACGAACGTGCGGTCAGCTACACCGTATTCCTTGGCGATCTCCACCAGTTTGAACAGGTGATCAAGGCTCGAGTGTACACCTCCGTTGGAGCATAAACCCATGATATGCAGCTTTTTACCTGCTGCCTGAGCGGCTTTGTAAGCAGCCATAATCTCCGGGTTCTCCATGATCGAGTTGTCGCGGATAGAGCGGTTGATCTTCACCAGATCCTGATAAACCACACGACCGGCACCGATATTGAGGTGACCGACCTCCGAGTTACCCATCTGACCATCGGGAAGACCTACATTCTCACCACTGGCCTGCAACTGCGAATGCGGGTATTTGGCCAACAACGCATCCCAATTCGGAGTCGGAGTCACGCTGATGACATCGGCTTTAGACTTGTTACCGATTCCCCAGCCATCCAAAATCATTAATAATGCTTTACTCATATATTCGTCTTTTTAATTGATCCATTTGTCTTTTATCATCCGCTTCTCGCAAACTCTGCCGCTTGTCGTAGGTGTGTTTGCCCTGGCAGAGCGCTATCTCCATCTTCGCCAACCCTTTCTCATTGATAAACAGTTCCAAGGGGATGATGGTCTTTCCCGTGTCCTTGGTTGCTTTCTCGAGTTTGCGTATCTCACGCCGTTGCAGCAACAGTTTGCGGTCACGCTTCGCCTCGTGGTTGGCATAAGAACCGAAACGATACTCGGCTATATGCATCTGCTTGACATACAGCTCCCCATGCTCCACCGCACAATAACTGTCAATCAACGACGCCTTTCCCTCGCGGATGGACTTGATCTCGGTGCCGAAGAGTTGAATACCCGCCGTATAACGGTCGAGGATGATGTACTCAAACTTCGCTTTCTTGTTCAGTATTCGTATGTCCGATTTCGTTCTCACTTTCTTTTACCTCTAAGCTCTCACCTTTAACCGTTACCTTCTGGTACTTCTTCTGTCTTTGCTCCCAACGTTCGCGGGCGTACTGCTGCATGTCGATGACGGTGTCGCTCTCGTCGATGATCTCCAGACCGAAAATTGTCTCGATGATATCCTCGAGCGTCAGAATACCGACGAACATTCCGTACTCATCAATGATCTGCGCGATCTGGCTCTTCTGCTTCAGCATCGAATCGAAGATCGTACCCAAGGTCAAATCCTGATCAAAAGCCGGCAACGGACGTTTGATACTGCCCAAGGTCTTCCGGAAATGATCCTCCGTCAGATCTTCAAGGGCATCGTTGCGGAGTACATAACCGGTGATATATTCCGGTGCCTCGGGTTTATAGAGCGGAATACGCGAAAAATGGTCGTATTCATCGTTGTCGTAATACGCCCGAAGCGTCATGTTTTCCGGCGCGGTCTTCGCTACCACACGCGGCGTCATCACATCGTACGCATGGATCGAATCCAAACGCATCAGGTTCGTGAAGATCTTATTCTCATCCTCATCCACCACACCTTCTTCTTCACCCACGTTCACCATCGCCAGTACCTCTTCGCGCGATACAGAAGGATCATCTTCATTATTCGGGAAAGCTTTCGTAATCAACTCAACGAGGATAACGAAAGGATAGAGTGCATAAATAAGAAAATGAATCGTGCGGGCGGTAAACCCCATCAACCCGCGCCAATAGGTGGTGCCGATGACCTTCGGGATGATCTCCGAGAAAACGAGAATGAGGATGGTCGTAAGGGCAGACATGAGTCCGAACCATTTCGAGCCAAAGACCGCAGTCACTTGCATCCCGACACCGGCTGCTCCTATCGTATTGGCAATCGTATTCAGCGACAGAATAGCCGCTAACGGACGACTCGTGTCGTCCTTGTACTTACTCATCAATTTGGCGGGCGCATAACCCTCCTCCTCACGCAGATTGATATAACTGAGCGACGTCGTCATCAGAACCGACTCCAGTACGGAGCACACAAAACTGATGCCCATCGCCCCGAATAAAAACAATAATAGTAGTCCCATAATTCTAAATTGCCTGCAAAGGTACAACAAAAAAATGACATACGCAAGCGTATGCCATTCTTTTCGTAATTTTTCCGTTACTTTATTTGCGTATGTGCAAAAATTGTTGTACTTTTGCAGCATGAAAAGGATTTTTACGCAAATTTTCGTATGGCTCGGCATCATGGCCGTGTTGACCTTAGTGGCCGCAGCGCTTTGGTATGCAGTGCTGGGGAATGATCAATCGACAGAAGGCTTGAAATGGCTACAACTCTTCCAAACGGTCGGTACTTTTCTCTTGCCTCCGATTTGCTGCGCGTGGATATGGGACGCGGATCATAAGCCGTTTCGCTTGCTGCAAATGGATAGAGGAGCTGACTGGAAGTTATTCCTATTAGCCATCGGAATCATGATTTGCGCCATTCCGGCCATCAATCTGTTGGCTGACCTCAATAGTCGTGTCGATTTACCGGAATGGCTCGATTCCATCGAACAAAAACTGAAAGCCTACGAAGATGAAGCGGCGGCGTTGATAGAGCGCTTTTTGCAAGCGGATAATAGCTGGCAGGTACTCCTCAATATAGGCCTGATGGCGTTACTGCCGGCGCTGGCGGAAGAACTCTCTTTCCGGGGTACCTTGCAGCAGATTTTGGGTAACAAACACATCGCTATCTGGGTAACCGCCATCGTTTTCTCGGCCATTCACATGCAGTTCTACGGGTTTATCCCGCGTATGCTGATGGGGGCGATGTTCGGCTATGTCTTCGTGTGGTCGGGCTGTCTCTGGATACCGATCGTGATGCACTTTACCAACAACAGCTTGGCCGTGATCGCCTATTATATCTTCGGTTCAGAAAACAGTTACGCCGACACGATAGGTGCCGGCGCAACGTGGTGGTTAGGCGTGTTAAGCCTCATTCTTACATCTCTGGGTCTACTAATATTCTACCGCAGAACTCACACACGATGATCTTCTTGCGTGTGCGGATGTCGAGCTGCAACTGAGCAGGGATCTTCGCGTGGCAACCGCCGCACGAGTCACGCTCTACTTTCACAACGGCTAAGCCGTTGCGTGCGCTCTTACGGATACGCTTGAAACCGGCCAACAGACGCTCGTCCAGTTTTTTCTCCAACTCACTGGCCTTCAGAACCAATGCCTCGGTCTCCGCTTTGGTCTCTGCCAGAATCTGATCCAGTTCCGAACGTTTCTGATTCAGATCCACCGTACGCTCCTCAATGTCCTTGGTCGTCTTGGCCTTGTCTGCCAGACGCGCCTCGAGTTCAGCGCTGTAGTGCTTGATCTTACGCTGCGAAGCCTCGATCTCCAACTCCTGATACTCGATTTCCTTGTTGAGGTTATCGAACTCACGGTTGTTACGTACGCTGTTCTGTTGCTCTTTGTAACGCGAGATAGATGCGTTTGCGTTCTCCGTACGTACGCGGTGATCCGAGATCTGGGTCTCGCACTCTTTGATGTCATTCTCGATATTAGCCAGACGGGTCTTCAGACCTTCCACTTCGTCGGCCATATCCTTTACTTCTTGCGGCAGCTCACCTGCCAACGTGCGCAGGTTGTCGATTTTCGAATCTACCTGCTGCAGCTCGTAGAGGTATTTCAGTTTATCCTCTACGGTCAGTTCTTTTGTTCTTGCCATACTTGTATTGGTGTTTTATCTTTTTTGCTGATTAGTACGTTCACATCGAGCGGTTTGAGTATATCTGCGAATATCTCGCGGGCGTGCCGCTCACTGATCCAATGGTCTATATCGATCAGTCCGATACGGCCATCGGCATCCTGAAACTCATGATACTTGCAGTCGGCGGTGATATACACATCGGCACCTTGTGCAATCGCTTCTTCGATAAACTCCGCTCCGCTTCCTCCGCATAATGCGATCGTCTGTATCTGCTCCTTTTTTGGCTGCGTATAACGCACGTACGTACATCCTAAAATATCGCGTACATGCTCGATGAATTCGGTATAACGCATAGGACCTCTTAGGATCCCTAGAACCCCTAGGCCCCTGGGTTCACTGGTATCGCTCGGTATGAGTATCCGCTGCTCCATAACCCCTATTTTCTCTGCGAGACGCGTATTGATGCCGCCTACAACGCTATCCAGATTCGTATGCGCAGAATAAATCGCAATATCGTGTTTGATAGCCGTCTCCACGATGCGGGCTTGCGGCGTTTGTCCGCAGACTTGTTTGAGTCCGTGGAATAAGAGCGGATGATGACTGATGATGAGTTGGCAACCGAGTTCAATAGCCTCACTGACCACATCTGTCGTAACGTCTGTGGTCAAGAGAACGGACTGAATGTCGCGTCCTGTGTCACCTACCTGCATTCCCGAGTTATCCCATTCTTCCTGGGCACTCCGTGGCGCTACAGATTCTATGCTATTGATAATCTCCCTAAGGAGCACTTATTTTGCTTCCTCTTCCTCGTCTTTCACGGTGAAGTCCGTGATGCCGGCGTGGATGAGGATGTTGTACCATTGGATGAGTTTGCGGATGTCGGATGGATAAACGCGGTCACGGTCCCAGTTCGGCAGTACCTCGTCGAACCATGCCTGCAACTCTGCGTTCGAAGCTTTCTTCACATCCATCGCAACAGCCTTCAGTCCTTCTTTCTTTCCGGCATTGGTCAGTACTTCGCTCAGCGCGATATCGTCAGCCTCGGTGAACATCGACACATCGCTCAGCGCAACGATCTTATCGCGCGCATAGGTCGGCATACGTTTGCCGTCCACGAGCGACTCCACGATCAGCATGTTATTACCGCGACTGACTAACTTGTACAAACCCGGTTTACCGGTGATAGCAAGGATATTTTTCAACATAAATCGTTTCTTTCTTTTAAAATCGGCTGCAAAATTAGTATTTTTTTTTGATATGTGCAAGAAAAGTAGTAATTTTGTGGCGTTTTTGGCGTATGTGGACCATTTTAGCCTTCATATCGGCGCTGTGTCTGGGCTTTTATGACATCAGCAAGAAGATAGCTCTGCGGGAAAACAGGGTCGTAGATGTATTGACCATCAGCGTATGTTTATCGGCTCTTTTGTTATCCGTCCCACTCTCGCTCTCGCGGCTCTGTCCGGAAGTGATGACCGGCACACCGTTCTACGTGCCGCAACTCGATGGGGAAGCACATCTATACACCATTCTCAAATCGGTCATTGTGCTCAGCAGTTGGGTCTTTGCATATATATCGCTCAAGCATCTGCCCTTGTCGGTGGTGAGCCCGATGCAGGCGACACGACCGATGTGGACGCTCGTAGGCGCACTGCTCATCTTCGGCGAACGACTCAATACATGGCAGTGGATCGGTGTCTGCCTCGCCATCGGTACGGTCTTTGTTTTTTCTTTCAAAAACAAATCAAAAATCAAAAATCAAAAATCACAAATTAATACTCGTTATTACATCGCTTTAGCCTTAGCCATCCTGATCGGAGCCTGTTCCGGATTGTACGACAAATACCTCATGCGCCGCTATGACCATAACGCTGTGCAGGTATATTATACCTTCTATCAGGCGCTGATGATGCTCATCGTATGGGTGATTGTCAATCGCAAAAATCTCAAATTTGAAATCATAAATTTGAAATCCATCAAAAAAATAGGCGTTATCGCCATGATAAGCCTATTTCTGATTATCTCTGACAACGTCTATATGCTTGCGCTACGCGATCCGGATTCGCTCATCGCCGTGGTCAGCACGATCCGTCGGGGCGGGGCGGTCATCGGTTTTGCGTACGGACTCATCTTCCTCAAAGAACCCGATCCCTGGCACAAAGTGCTCTGCATGATCGGCATCCTAACCGGCCTTATCTGCCTTGCAATAGGATCTATGGGATGATTTATTGCTATTTATTTGCATATATCATTTATTTTTAGTACTTTTGTCGCCGAAATAAACAACTACAACCATGAAAAGGATACTTCAGACCCTCTTTGCGGTCATTTTCGGTTCTTTTTGTTGCGTACTCACTTCTTATGCGCAGTCTTGGTCAGGAACAGGTTGGGCGTTGAATGGCGGATATGTGGTAACCAACCACCATGTCATTGAGAACGCACGTTCTATCGTTTGTAAATTCCAGCGTGACGGTAAACTGTTCGAATACGATGCCGAAGTGGTATTGATGGATGAGGAACATGACTTGGCGTTGGTGCGAATCACCTCTCCTTCCTTCCCCGGTTTCGGCGAACTGCCATATGCCGTCAAGACTTCTCTGGCAGACGTCGGCGAGTCGGTCTTCGTGCTTGGCTATCCGCTCACGGACACCATGGGCGATGAGATCAAGTTAACCAACGGTATCATTTCCGCCCATTCCGGATACGGAGGCGATCCCTCACTCTATCAGATATCTGCCCCTATTCAACCGGGTAACAGCGGTGGACCTTTGTTTGATGACCGAGGTAATATCATCGGTGTTGTATGTGCGAAACACAGGCAGGCCGAGAACGCCAATTATGCGGTGAAAGCATCGTATCTTGCTTCGCTGGTTCGCCGTCTGTCTAACTCGAGCGGTGTGCTGCCGACCGTCAATCGCTTGCAGTCGCTCAGTCTGCCGGAGAAAGTAAAAAAGGTGAAAGACCTCGTTTGCTACATGGAGTGCTCTATGCGTTCTGCCGCGCGGCCGCAGACAGCTACCGAGCGAAACGTCACCATGCCGCGTCCCGGTTCTGGTTCGGGCTCTAACAATAACGGCACTACCGTCACCGGTGAGGGACGTTCGTACATCCGCGAATGTATCACCCAATGGGGCGAGTGTCGTAATGTAGCTATCACCGAGCGAAACGGCGATTTGGCGCTGCACGGCCGCAACGGTTGGGCTGGTTCAGGCCTCCCCAAAGAGTTATCCAATGCGCTGCATGAACTCAACGAAGACGACAAATACATCTCGGATGTGCAGTTGACGGAAAACGGCAACTGGATTATCCTGTACGGTAATAACGGTTTCCGCTGGTCGGGTATTCCTAAGTCGTTGGAGAACAAGATCCGTGATTACAACGCACGCAATGAAGAGGTCACTTCCGTCACTTTCAACGATGCCGGCGATTGGATTGTCATCACTACGGAGCACTATGCTTCGTCCGATTCGCGTATCACGAACTGGCTCAAAGAGGGTGCGGAGGAATATGGTGTCCTTTGGGCAGCGTGTGTGACCGAAAAAGGAATGGTAGCTTGTTATGAGAAGGGCTATAAGTTCTACGGCGAGATGCCCGACGGATTGAGAGACCGTCTCCGCGAGACCGATATCGATGTCTATCGCATCAAAATAGCCGGTTCAGCCTATTTCTTTGCCGACAAAGAAGGCCGCTACAGATATAAGATGTAAGGATCCATGAAGCGGGGTATCATCATATGTTTCTGGTTGCTTGCTTGTCAGGTTATCTATGCACAGGATAGTTACAGGCGTAGAATGATTGAAAGTGTCAATCAGAGACGATTTGCCGATGCCGCCCAAGAAATACAATTCGTAGAAGATTGGTATTTCGATGCCGATAATGAAGCGGATTATATCAATGAGATTGAGTTAGCCTATGGTTTTGACCATTACTTGGATTCGCTTAACGTAGAGGAATCTCTACGGGATAGTTTTATGCTATATTTTGCCAAAGAATGTGAGGATCAATGGTATTATCAGCGCTATATTGGAGATTATTCATTAGCATTGGATTTTCTTGAATTATCAGCAGATATTAAGAAAAGAATATTAGGAGAGAACCACCCTTCTTATGCCGTATCACTGAATGATTTTGGTGTCATTTATGACGACTTGGGAGAATTCTCAAAAGCAGAGGCATACTATTTGCAATCACTCGAAATAAAAAAGGGTTATTATGGAGAAAATAGTATAGAATATGCCATCACTTTGTGCAACTTAGCCACACATTATCAGGATGTCGGAGAATACTCCAAAGCGGAAGCCTGCCATTTACAAGCGCTACATATCAAATATGACCTGTCCGGAGAGAATACGCCCGAATACGCGGTAACCTTACATAACTTAGGAACACTCTATATAAAGGTGTTAGACTATGCCAAGGCGGAGTCTTATCTATTACATGCTGTTGCTATCCGCAAGTTGGTATTAGGTGAAGAGCATTTTGACTATGCGACGAGTTTGAATGTGTTGGGAGGGCTATATATAGAAATGGGAGAATATGCCAAAGCAGAGACATATCTTCTACAATCTGCTGATATATGGCAACGCCTTATAGAAGGCAATCATTCCGGTTATGCATATACATTAAATAATTTAGGCCTATTATATTCTGCAATAGGAGATATTTCTCAAGCAGAGACATACTACCTGCGAGCATTGTCACTCACAAAAAATACATTAACCGAAAATCATCCGTTATACGCCACTTGTTTGCATAATTTAGGAAACCTTTATAATCAAAAAGAAGACTATCCACTAGCGGAATCATATTACGTGCAAGCATTGAATGCACTAGAAGCAATATATGGTAAACAGCATATAGATTATGCCATCACATTAAATGCGCTGGGAGAACTGAATTATGATAGAGCAAATTATTCCCAAGCAGAATATTATTTTCTGCAGGCGTTATCTATCAAAAGATCCGTATTAGGAAAGGATCATCCTGATTGCGCTACTACCTTACATAATTTAGGCAACGTTTATTGTAGAATTCGTAGTTATGCCAAGGCCGAATCATATCTCAAGCAAGCCTGCACATTGACAAAAGCAGCTTATGGCGAAACACATCCGAATTATGCTATTACTCTCACCAGTCTGGGATTGGTGTATTTCGAGCAAGTAGACGATGAAAAGGCTGAATTTTACTTCACTCAAGTTCTCCAGATTTCAAAAAGCAGATATATTCAGACGCTGAATTACATGACAGATAAACAACGCGAACACTATTGGGCTACCATTAAAGACAGATTCCAATTGATTTCCCCCATGTTCTCTTATACATGTTGTTCTCATAGACCATCTGTTTCCAGTTTTGCATATAACAACGAGTTGTTTGCGAAGGGCGTGCTTTTACAATCTACAGAAGCCATCAAACGATCTATCTTTGAAAGTAAGGATACCACATTAATTGGGCGGTGGAACGAACTAACATCCTTAAAGCAAGCCATCGAGATTTTGCAAGAAAAAGACCCTTTATCTACCACTTTGCCGCAATACGAGCAGGAGGCTGAGCAATTAGAAAAGGAAATTACCAAGGCCAGTGCCACGTATCGCGATAACATTAGGCAATGGAACATAACATGGGACAGCGTACGCAATCATTTGACATCAGATCAGCTTGCTATCGAATTTATGTCTGTTCCTTTGAGCGAAGACTCCACTATGTATTGTGCGCTCTTGCTGCGGAAAAATAGTAAGTACCCCGAACTGATTCCGCTGTTTGAGGAAAAAGAGGCACTTTCCATGTGGGATATGTCCGATGATTGGAGTACAAACGATATGTATAGCGAGGACACCAATGGTCGGAAATTCTCTAAACTCATCTGGAGCAAACTCCTACCCTATCTCAAGAAAGGCGAGACGGTTTATTTCGCAGCTACCGGTATATTGCACCAGTTGGCAATAGAGGCGTTGCCGTACGATGAGAACCATTCGATGGCAGATATGTTCAACCTTGTGCGCGTGTCCTCTACGCGTGAGATCGTGACGCGTCATGACCATTCTGATAACTCCACGGCTGTGCTGTACGGCGGAATCCAATACGATGTGACAGCGGATACGCTTCTCGCTCAAAGTCAACAATACGCGACCATGAGTCTTCTCGCTTCGCGAGGAATAGACAACGATACCACCAATCGTGGTACGGTGGACTACCTGCCCGGCACCAAAATAGAGGCGGATAGCATTCAACAGATACTCGAAAAGAGTAATGTGCAGGTGCAGTTGTTCACTTCCACGAACGCCAACGAAGAGTCGTTCAAAGCTCTGAGCGGGACGCATCAGAACATCCTGCATATAGGTACACACGGCTTCTTCTGGACGGATTCAACGGCGCAGAAAAAGGACTATTTCTCACAGCGAATGATTGGTATGGATAATGCAATGTCCGCTCCTCCGACCATCGATCCGCTTAACCGCTGCGGCTTGCTCTTTGCCGGCGCCAACCTGGCGATGCAGGGACATAGCGCCGATCTCCCTGAAGGAGTACAAGATGGTATCTTGACGGCTAAAGAGATTTCATTGCTCGACCTTAGAGATGCAGATCTGGTCGTTCTTTCTGCCTGCGAAACAGGTAAGGGAGAAATAACCGGAGATGGCGTCTTTGGACTCCAACGTGCCTTTAAGATGGCGGGGGCTCGTACCATCATCATGTCCTTGTGGCCTGTGAGCGATCAGGCTACGCAGTTATTCATGACGGAGTTTTTCCGCTATTGGATAACCAACGGCCTTCCCAAACGCGAAGCATTCCGCAAAGCCCAAAACCAAGTGCGCCAGGCTTATGGCGAACCTATCTACTGGGCAGGCTTCATCATGCTCGACTAAAAAAGAGGGTCACCTCATATGTAATGAACCCCAAAAGTTTTTTGTTCAACTTTTGGGGTTCATTACACCGTTGGTACTTCTGTTGTTTTCAAATTCGGGTGCAAAGATACTACAAATATTTGGAATATACAAGATTTTTACGAGAAAAATCAAATGTATTTGAGTTTTTGCTTAAAATATTTGTTACTCGCACAAATGTGCCGAAGATACGATATTATGGGCTTGTATAGTTCCGACCGTAAGAGCGATAGGTGTCCTTTTCGATCTCAATAGTCGGTTCTTCCCACTGCGTCAGGGGTGCCAACTGCCACTCGATATACTTGATACTTAGTCCTCTATCGAGCCATTGTTTCTCATAATGCGTCTGTAACGCGCGGGCATCCGCAAAAAGTTCGTTGGAATCGAGCGTTTGGGCATACAGATCATCCGTCGAACAAATGACCGGATACGGGTTGAGCCGCAGCATCTCCGTCGTGTACGTATAGAGGAACGGGCTGTCGGTCTTGAGATGAATGAGTCCGTCGGGTTTGACGATGCGGTGATAACGCTGCATGAAATACGTACTCGTCAGTCGCTTGGTGGCTTTTTTCATCTGCGGGTCACAGAACGTGATCCATATCTCATCCACTTCGTCGGCGGCAAAGAACTCGGTGATGAACTCGATCTGCGTGCGCAGGAAAGCTGCATTCTTAATACCTTCCTGTTCCGCCTCTTTCGCGCCCGCCCACATGCGCGCTCCTTTTATATCTACGCCTATAAAGTTCTTTTCGGGATACTTGCGCGCCAAACCCACGGTATATTCCCCGCGACCACAACCGAGTTCCAAAACAATCGGATGGTCATTATGGAAAAACTCCCCCCGCCAATGGCCTGCCATCGGCTTATAAGGAGGTTGGAAAACATTGGAGAAGGTCTCCATCTCCGCAAATTTCTTGAGCTTATTCTTTCCCATTATTCACTCTTCACTCTTCATTCTTCACTATCTCCAGTCCGATATCCGTCACGCCGCGCAACACGCTGTCCCGCATACCATGCTGAATAGCCATGAAATACCTGCCCGTATCCGGGAAATGGTAGTTCTGTTCGAACAGTACCGGCATCTCAATAAATCCGTGATGTCTGTCTCCTAACCATTGGCCTCTGTCATCTGCCAGATAGAACTCTATCGTATCCCGACGGGCACCGTTATCCACAAAGAGCCACATGTTCTGATACGGGTAACGCTCCGTATGCCGCACATAGATCAGCATGCGATAGTCGGCATCCTTATCGGAGATCGTATAGTCGAAATTCGCCAACTCCTCGTTGCCCCATTCTCCCGATGGAATCGAGACAAATTGACTAAACACAATATCCTTTTGGCAGGAAGTAAATGCCAAACAGCCAATAACCATTAACCAATAACCAATAACCTTTATTCTCATCTTCTATGGTGTTTTTTCTTTTTATGGTCAAAACGCGTCACATCGCCGTGGCCTGTCTGGTAACCGATCTCCGCCACCGCGGCTTTGTTGCCCTCGAGTGTATCGGGTTTCTCTCCCCGACGGTTCATGGCGATGATCTCATGTGCCCGCGCGGCAGAGAGGGTCGTCAGATTGCCGGGATGCTGCGGATCGGATGAGTAAGTCACCGTGCCTGCCAGCGGATCGGAAGAGAAGAAATACCAGGTGGCATCCTTGGTCTCCAGTTCGATATGCCGTGCCGGTAACAACTTAGAAGCATCCTCATAAACAGGCACTTCGTAGTTGAGACAGCATTTGAGTTTGGCACACATACCCGCGAGTTTCTGCGGATTCGGGGATATATTCTGCAGACGTGCAGCACCCGTTCCTACGGAACTGAAATTGATCATCCAGGTGGAGCAGCATAACTCACGTCCGCAGGGACCTGTTCCACCGATACGGCCTGCTTCCTGACGCGCACCTATCTGCTTCATCTCCACACGGATGCGGAAAGTTTCGGCATACACCTTGATCAGTTGACGGAAATCGACACGGCCGTCGGCAATATAGAAGAAGATAGCCTTCGAACCGTCACCCTGGTACTCCACGTCACCGATCTTCATCTCCAGCCCTAACGATTTGGCCAGCTCGCGTGCCTTAATCATCGTCGCGTGCTCACGCGCGTGTGCCTCTTTGGCGCGCGCGAGATCGTCCTCTGTCGCCACACGCAGCACTTGACGTATCTCATAACGGGAAGCATCAATCTTATTTTTCTTGATCTGAAGCTCTACAAGCTTACCGGTCAATACAACCTCGCCTACGTCATAACCCGGGTTAGCTTCCACCACCACCTTCACGCCTTTCTCCAGCGGCAGGTGTTGGCTGTTATGGAAATAGCCTTTGCGGGTGTTCTTAAACTGCACCTCAATAAGGTCGGTCAGTTGCGTATTCTCCGGCAGGTCGGAAAGCCAGTCGCTCACAGGCAACATATGCACCGAGTTACGCTTCGTACCTGAAGCAGGTAACTCATTGGATGTCGTATATTTGATATTGGACATGTATTAAAATTTATATCTTGGGTTTCTTAATTAACACGATCATTTGCAGGCAAAGATCGAAGAAGATCATCTTCGCATTGCCGTTCTGTTCTATTTGTCGTTCAGCAAGATCAAGTTGATTCATGATCGCCTCAACGTTGCCGTTATGTATAAAAGGCGCGAATTTAACGGAGAATTCCCGCTCTGCCTCTAACTGATAATTCAGTTCCGGCTGTGCCATATTCCGTATATAGTTCTCGCGCACTTGCTGCTGGGCATATTGGAGAAAATGTTTCTGTTTCTCACGCCCTATACCCGCCATCTCCAGACTCCATTGCTTGAGGCGCTTGAGCGAGTCATATTTCTTCTGCGGATCTTGGAGAACTCCTACGGTATAGGCATCACGGAAAAGTGCGATGAAATCGGACAATTCCTGTTGGTTCTCCGCGGTCTCATTCGCCTTCTTGAGTGCCGCCAGATAACTGCCGTTGGCGATACGGGCGATGTCATGGGCTTGAGATGAAGAGATACCTTTCTGCTGCAACGCCGCCGCGATAGTCTCTGTCTCCAACCGGGGTATGAGAATCGTCTGCACACGCGACTGGATGGTGGAGAGCAGTTTCTCGGGATGCTCGGAAACAAGGATAAAGACCGTCTTCGGAGCCGGTTCTTCCAATATCTTAAGTAATTTATTAGCCGAGGAGGCATTCATCTTCTCAGGCTGCCAGATGATCATGATCTTATAGCCGTCGCCATAAGCTTTGAGACTGAGTTTATGAAGAATCTCACCACTCTCTTTCTCATAGATCATCGATTGTTTGTTCTCTATTCCCAAGGCTTCATGCCAGTCATCCAGATCGAAATAATGCTGCTCGAGAATGATCTTACGCCACGGCTCGAGGAAGTTATCGCACACCTCATCGGAACCGACAATCGGGAAAACAAAATGCAAATCCGGATGCTGCAGATGCTGATATTGCAGACAGGTCGGACAGGTACCGCAACTATCCTCCTCCGTACGATGGGGACAATTGAGATACTGGGCATACGCCAAAGCCAACTGCAGTTTGCCGATACCGGAAATGCCGGTAAAGAGTTGGGCATGAGGAATCCGTCCCTCACGCACCGCTTGACGCAACTGCCGCTTCGTCGCCTCTTGTCCTATGATATCTTTGAAAAGCAACTTTAAACCTTAAGCCTTAAACTTTCAACTCCGCACGCAGGGCAGCCACCATCTCGGCATACTCCGCATCGGACAGATAAACCTTACCCGGGTTCATCTGGAACGTACCTCCGTAGTCCGGTCCATCAACATACTTGGGTGCCAAGTGGAAATGAAGGTGACTCAACTTATCCGAATAAGCGCCGTAGTTGATCTTCTCCGGCTTGAACAGTTTCTGCATAGCGCGCGTCACATCCGCTACATCGGCCATGAACAGGTTGCGCTGCTCATCGGACAACTCATTGAGGTCATTCACGTGATGATCATATGCCACGAGGCAACGACCGTGATAGGTCTGCTCCTTGAAAAGGAAAGCACGGGATACACGCAGATGCGCTATCTCTATCATCAAATTGTGTAAGGTCTCATTGTTGGTGCAATAGAGACAATCTTTAGGATCTGAATACATAGGTATCGTTAATTATTTGTTGGTTCTTTGTTTGTTGTTCGTTGATTCTTACTGCTCTTTTCTGCCACTAATCACGGCATTCCGGACAGCCTCGATAGCCTCGTTGGAATCGGCAAATTGCTTGAGGTCGATCGCTTCGCCGATATGCATGTGGACAGGGTGACGATGCACGAAAGGTTTGCCCTTGGGTAAGACCTCAAAACATCCATCCAAAGAGAGCGGAATGACAGGCAACCCAAGATCCCACGCGATCTGGAACGCACCGCGTTTGAAACGTCCCACCTCGCCATTGAGCGAACGGGTTCCCTCGGGGAAGATGACCGTGCAGACACCGTTGACGAGCTGTTTCTCCACCTCTTGCAGACTCTCCATGGCAGCCTTGGCACTACGGCGATCAATAAAGATATGTCCGGCAGCCTTGCAACCTGTTCCCACAAAAGGCACCTTACGCAGCTCCGCTTTCATCAACCATTTGAAGATGACGGGCAGCCAACCATAGACCAACCACACGTCGAACATCGACTGGTGATTCGCTACGAAAACATAACTCTGTCCGGGCTTAATATGCTCGATTCCATCGACAGAAACGGGCAAAAACATCAACCCAAAGAAAGAGCGCGACCAGAACTGTTGTACCTTGTGTACAAACTCCGCATTACGCCATGCGACCGTGCAGACCGTGAAGACGGCAGTAAAAACTGTCAAGACCACCAAAATCGGCCATGCGATCAGGTACTGATAGATGTAATAAAGATATTTCATAACTTATTCCTTATCGTATTTCTGCATAAATCCGCGGTAGAGGGCGCATATACGGCGTATCTCCTCCCACGCGTCATCCGGCAGTTTGGTTCCGATCACCTCTACGACACGTCCGGCAGCAATCGTACCTATCTCTGCACAACGGCGGATGTCGAATCCGTCTGCTAAAGCATGCAGGAAACCACCTGCGAAATAGTCACCGGCTCCGGTGGAATCGGTACAACTGGTAGTGATCGCGCCGATATGATGACGCTTGCTGCCCTGCTGTACGTACGAACCGTTCTTGCCTACTTTGACCACGGCGATGTCGCACTGCTCGGCGATCATCTGTACCGACTCCTCGGGATTGAGATGGGTATAGGCAAACGACTCATCCTCGTTGGCAAAGACAATATCGACATATTGCTTAACGAGATCTTTGAGGAAAGCATGATTCTCGTTGATCACGTTGTATGATGCCAGATCGAGCGATACCATACATCCGGCTTCTTTAGCCAAACGAATAGCTTTCTCCAGCAACTCATGATTCTGCACCAGATAGCCCTCGATATGGAAGATGTCATAGCCGTTGAACGCATCTTTCTGGATATCATCGGCACACAGCTCAGCCGCAGCGCCCAGATAGGTAGCAAAGGTACGCTCGCCGTCCGGTGTGACCAACACGATGGAGAAACCGGACATGGTGGTCTGCGAGAGTAACAGAATCGGTTTGACACCGTTCTTAACCATGTCCTCCCGGTAAAAATCACCCACTTCATCGTTACCGATCTTACCGATAAACGCTGCTTTACCGCCCAACGAAGCGATACAGTTGATGGTGTTGGAGGCCGATCCACCGGCTACCATGCGTTTGCGCACTGATAGGAAACGATACTGGATCTGCTCCGCCTGCTCTCTGGAGATGAGGTTCATACTGCCTTTAGGGAATCCCAACTCGCGCAGATCGTCCTCGCTCACCTGCAACAGGATGTCCGTTAATGCATTACCTAAACCAAGAATTTTTTTCATTTTTTGTTTATTTTTGCCAAAAATCGGGTTAATTTTCAAAAAACTTTGCAAAGATACACATTTTTTTTGAAAAAAACTTGCATATATAAAAAAAAAGCAGTACTTTTGCACCCGCTTTTGAAAAAAAGTTGCTTCCTTAGCTCAGTCGGTTAGAGCATCTGACTGTTAATCAGGGGGTCCTAGGTTCAAGTCCTAGAGGGAGCGCAGAGGGTGATAACTATAAAAAGTTGTCACCCTTTTTTATGCTCATTTTCGGCGTTGCACTTTTTTATAAAAAAATTTAAAAAAAAACGCGCGCGCTTGCATATATGAAAAAAAAGTTGTAACTTTGCGCAATTTTCCGAAATATGCACTTTTTCGGACACTTTTTGATGCGAAATTAGATAAAAACAGATACAATATGGGACTTTTTTCTTTTACACAAGAGATTGCCATCGATTTAGGAACGGCGAACACGATCATCATGTGCGATGACAAGATCGTGGTAGATGAGCCGTCGGTAGTGGCTATCTCGATGGCGGACAACAAGATGGTTGCCGTCGGCCGCAAGGCACAACAGATGATTGGTAAGGGGGGTAACATGATTCGCACGGTGCGCCCGCTGCGTGACGGTGTGATCGCTGACTTCTATGCATGCGAGATGATGATCCGCGGTATGATCAAGATGATTCCGAAGCAGGCTCGCCTGTTTACGCCGTCGATCCGTATGGTGGTATGTATTCCTTCGGGTTCAACGGAGGTGGAGATCCGTGCGGTGCGCGATAGTTCAGAGCATGCCGGTGGTCGTGACATTTATATGATCTATGAGCCTATGGCCGCTGCTATCGGTATCGGTCTGGACGTAGAGAGTCCGGAAGGATGTATGATCGTGGATATAGGTGGTGGTACGACGGAGATCGCTGTTATCTCGCTGGGCGGTATCGTGAGCAACAAGTCGATCAAGATCGCCGGTGATGATTTCAACCAGGATATCATCGAGTACATGGGTCGTATGCATAACCTGCGCATTGATGAGCCGACGGCAGAGCGTATTAAGATCCAGGTAGGTTCGGCGCTGCCCGAATTGGAGGATGCGCCGGAGGACTTCATCGTAGTAGGTCCGAATAAAGTGACGGCGCTGCCGATGTCCGTTCCGGTTAGTTATCAGGAGATCGCACACTGTCTGGAGAAGAGTGTAAGCAAGATCGAGGGTGCTATCCTGCAAGCATTGGAGTCCACTCCGCCTGAGTTGTACTCCGATATCGTGAAACGCGGTATCTATATCACCGGTGGTGGTGCGTTGCTGCACGGTTTGGCAAGACGTCTGACGGATAAGATCACTATTCCGTTCCACGTCGCAGACGATCCGCTGCACTCCGTAGCACGCGGAACAGGCGTGGCGCTGAAGAATGTGAATAACTTCGGATTCCTTCTTCGCTAAACACGGGTAACAACGTATGCAGACATTGCTAAAAATACTGCTGCGTTATAGCAACTTCCTGGTTTTCATCGCCCTGGAAGTTGCTGCGTTTATGCTTATCAGTTACAACAGCGCCTATCCGCGGAGTAGTATCCTGAGTACAGCCAATGATGTGATTGCATGGCAGAACGCACAGATAAGCGCCGTCGGTGAGTACTTCGGTTTGCGCAGTCAGAACGAACAGTTGGCGGCAGAGAACACCGCATTACGCAATCAGATTAGTTCGATGGAATCGGCAGAAAACAGAGCTGCCATCCATTACGAGAGTGCCAAAGTGGTACAGATGACGACCGACCAGTTACATAACTACCTGACGATCAATCGCGGTAGCAAAGACGGTATCCGTCGTGGACAAGGCATACGAAACGAAGATGGTGTGGTAGGCATCGTGCGTACGGTAGGACGTAACTACAGCGTCGTGATGCCGATCATCAACACGCAGACCAACCTCAGTTGCCGGTTCGTCAAGAACGACTATATCGGTACGTTGCAGTGGAACGGCAAAGACTGTCGTTTTGCCCAACTGGCCGATGTAGCTTCCCATATGGTGGTTAATCCCGGTGATACGATTGTGACGAGTGGTTTGAGTCCCGTCTTCCCGGAAGGAATTCCCGTTGGAATCGTAGAAAGTAGTGTACTGAAGGAGGGTGAGTCCTATTATACGATCCGTGTTCGGCTGCACACTAATTTCAAGCGATTGAAATATGTGGAGGTAGTACAGAACGCTGATCAAAACGAATTGGAGGAGTTGACAAATGGAATGGACTAAACAAATAGGACGCTATATCCTCGTGATGGTATTACAAGTGCTGTTGTTTGACCAATTGCAGCTATGGGGCGCATGCCATCCGTATATCTACTTGCTCTGTCTACTGATGATGCCGATCACTTTGCCTCCTATCGCAGACATGCTGATTGGTGGCATCATCGGTCTGATCATGGATATGTTCTGCAACTCCTTGGGTGTACATACGGCCAGTTGCATCCTCATCATGTTCCTGCGCCCGTATCTGCTGGGCGTTATTCTGAATGACAAAGACCGTCTGAACGAACAAGTCAGTTTGCGCTCCATCGGCATGGAAGCCTTCATCAAATACGTGGTGATATTAGTCCTCATACATCATTTGACCGTGTTCAGTCTGGCGGCATGGAGCTGGTATCATATCGGATTTGTGCTATTGGAAACAGCAGTGAGCAGTGTGATCACTATCTTTGTTATCATAGGATATAACATACTGAAATATAGATGATTAACGACCTGTATTATAGACGTCGATATGCAATCAGTGGCATTGCCATTGGTGTCGTATTGGTGTTTATTATCCGGTTGTTTTATCTGCAGGTCATTGACCAATCCACCAAAGATCAGGCGGATAATAATGCCTTGGTCAAGCAGACTGTCTACCCTTCCCGAGGACTGATCTACGACCGTAACGGCGAGTTGCTGGTATTCAATCAACCTATCTATGAGATCACGATGGTGATGCGCGAGATGGGCAAAGACTGGGACACCACCGCTTTCTGCCGCAGTCTGCAGATCACCCGGGCGGAGTTTGACGAACGCATTGCAGAAATCAAAGACAAGCGCAAGAACCGCGGATATTCCCGATGGACACCGCAGGTTTTTATGAGTCAACTCAAGAAAGAAGACATCGCTACGCTTCAGGAAGAGTTATTCTTATTCCCCGGTATTCAGATTCAGAAACGCACCTTACGCGATTATACCTATAAAGCCGCAGCGCATGTGTTGGGTTCGGTAGGTGAGGTCAATCAAAACGATATCGATCGCGATGATTACTATGCCCGCGGAGACTACTCCGGTCGCGACGGATTAGAGCGGACGTACGAGAAACAACTCCGCGGAGAGAAAGGTGTGGAAATCCTGATGCGCGACTCACGGGGACGTATGCAGGGTAGTTATCAGAACGGCGAGTTGGACAGGACTGCTATCGCAGGTACCGATCTGCAGACCACTCTGGATATCCGGTTGCAGTTGTTAGCAGAAGAGTTATTGGCGGGTAAGATCGGTAGCGCGGTTGCTATCGAACCCAAAACCGGAGAGATATTGGCCTTAGCCTCCAATCCGGGATGGAACCCCAAAGTGCTGGTGGGCAAAGAGCGCAGTAAGAACTACAACGCCTTGCTGCACGACAAGACGAAACCCTTGTTGAACCGCGCCACACAAGCCACCTATTCTCCCGGATCGACCTTCAAAACGATTCAATCGCTCGTCTGTCTGGAGCAAGGTGCTATCACGCCGAACACCCTATACCCCTGTTCAGGTCCGAGTAGTACGCCTATTAAGTGCACCCACCATCACGGTTCGCCGGTTGCTTTGGATCGGGCTATTGAGCAGAGTTGTAACCCCTATTTCTGGTGCGCTTTCCGCGATCTGTTGCAGAAAGACGGGTATGGCAAAGATAATGAAGATTTCCGTCATCGGTATGAGTTATGGCGGGATGCGGTGATGCAGTTCGGTCTGGGACAGAAATTCACAGACACCGACTTGGGAGAACAATCGTCCGGTAGTATCCCGAGTCTCAAGTATTTCGATCGTGCATATGGCAAGACCGGATGGAAAGCCATCACGATCCGCTCGCTCAGTATCGGTCAAGGAGAGATACTCGTGACGCCGCTACAACTGGCCAATCAGGCCGCTACGATTGCTAATGGCGGGTACTATATATCGCCGCACTTAAATAAGGACGATTCCATGCGGATTCATCGGCATAATCTGGATATAGACCAACGTCATTTCGACGTGGTCAAAGAGGGTATGCACCGCGTGATGATCTACGGTACCGGACGTCATTATGCCGTCGACACACTGCATATGGCGGGTAAGACCGGTACGGTACAGAACCCGCACGGACGCGATCACGCTATCTTCATCGGTTTTGCTCCCGTGGAAGATCCGCAGATTGCAGTAGCAGTAGTCGTAGAGAATGCCGGTTTCGGTGCTACCTGGGCTTGTCCTGTAGCCACGATGATGATAGAGCAATACCTGACCGGAGAGGTTAAACGAAAAGATTTAAGAAAACGTATCGGAGAAACTGTATTGAATGAGAGCGTCAAGAAGTGGTAACATATTGCAAAACGTCGATTGGATAACCATCGGTATTTTTCTCTTGATGGTCTTCTTCGGCTGGCTCAATATCTATGGTGCGAGTTATACGTTCGACCAAACGAGTATCTTCGATTTCTCCAACCGCGCCGGTAAGCAGTTTGCCTGGATCATGGGTTCGCTCGTGCTGGGCGGAGTGCTATTGCTCATTGACTACAAGACCTACGATGTGCTGGCGTACATTGCTTACGGAGCGATGCTGCTGCTCCTGTTGGCTACACCGTTCTTAGCGCACGACATCAAAGGATCTATGTCCTGGATCTCACTCGGTCCTGTCAGTCTGCAGCCGGCTGAGTTCGCCAAGTGTATCGTAGCGTTGGCTGTCGCCAAATACATGGGGCGCTATGACTATAAAGTGCGTACATGGCGCAATCTGATCGTACCTTTTGCGCTCATCGGTGTGCCGGCACTGATCATCATGATCCTGCAGAAAGAGACCGGTTCGGCTCTCGTCTTTGCCGCTTTCTTACTGGTCTTCTACCGCCAAGGCATGAGTGGGTATGTGCTATGGACTGGAGTGGCTGCCGTGGCATTATTCATCATCAGTATCCGATGGGGAGGAAACGAACTGCCCTTAGGTAGTGGAAGTGTCGGTATGTTGACATGTATGCTGCTACTCACCGCCATTGAGATCTATTTCATTTGCAAAGAACACCGTTTGCGTTGGCAGGCGCTGATCCTGATCGGCAGCGTGATGGCAGTATACGGCATCTGTCTGTTGGTCAATATCTGGGTAACCGTTCCTTTCAATTGGATTTCGATGGGCGTGGTGATTGCCTTGGCATTATACACCGTTTTCATCAGTCTTTATTGGCGCAAGTATATCCTGCTACTCGTTACGGTCTTCAGTCTGGGTTGTATCGCCTACACCCAAGCATGTGATTTTGTGTTCACGAAAGTGCTCCAACCGCACCAACGCACCCGTATCGAGGTGTTGCTCGGTATGAAAGAAGACCCGGCCGGCGCAGGGTACAACGTCAACCAGGCACGCATCGCCATCGGTTCGGGACGATTCTTCGGAAAGGGCTACCTGAAAGGCACGCAAACCAAACTGCAGTTCGTGCCCGAACAAGATACGGATTTCATCTTCTGTACCGTCGGAGAAGAATGGGGTTTTGTCGGATCCATCGGCGTGTTATTGGTATATCTGATTTTTATTCTACGCCTGATAGAGATCGCTGAACGACAACGAAACATCTCCACGCAGATATACGCCTATGCCGTCGCCAGCATCTTCCTTTTCCACCTTACCATCAATGTAGGAATGGTCTTGGGACTGCTGCCGGTAATCGGTATTCCGCTACCGTTCTTCAGTTACGGCGGTAGTTCGTTATGGGGTTTCACCATGCTGCTATTCATCTTATTACGACTGGATGCAGCGCGTATGGAGCAATTGAGATAAGATGGCTTTTGTTACCGACCCCATAGGAATCATCGGTGAAGCGGAGGCCACCAAGATGCTGGAGGCCAAAGGGTTTAAGGTCCTGGAGCACAACTGGCGTATGGGCCATCTGGAAGTGGATCTGATCGCAGAGAACAAGAAAGAGATCGTGTTTGTGGAAGTGAAAGCACGCACCTGTATTTTGAATGGCAAAATGCCAGAAGAAAACGTAGATGAGACGAAACGGAAACGGGTTGTTGCAGCCGCAAACGCATATATCAAATACCACAAGATAGAGAAGAAACCGCGCTTTGATGTCATTGGTTTATTAGTCGCTCGAGACACGAACGAGATCACGTACCGATGCCATGTGGAGAATGCCTTTCATCCCACAGCAAGGACGATCTATACCAATAGTTATAGCGGTCAGTTAGGATGGCATCATCGCGGACATACGATAGGCAGAAAGAAATAATGAATACGGATTTTACATACGATGTGATTGTTGTCGGCGCAGGTCATGCCGGATGCGAGGCGGCGAGTGCTGCTGCGCGCATGGGTAGTAAGACACTGCTGATCACGATGGACATGAATAAGATTGCCCAGATGAGTTGCAATCCGGCCGTAGGCGGTATCGCCAAGGGTCAGATTGTACGGGAGATCGATGCGTTAGGCGGTCAGATGGGTATCGTGACGGATAGGAGTGCTATCCAGTTCCGTATGCTCAATCAAAGCAAAGGAGCCGCAATGTGGAGTCCACGCAGTCAGAGCGACCGCAAACGCTTCATTGAAGAATGGATCAAGGTGCTTAGTCACACCGACAATCTCACTATTTGGCAAGATATCGTCGTGAGTCTTATTATCATAGATAATAAGGTATGCGGTGTGAAGACGATGTTAGGCATCGAGATGAAGGCGCAAGCGGTGGTTCTCACCAACGGTACTTTCCTTAACGGACTGATGCATTGCGGCAAGACACAGGTCAAAGGCGGACGTATCTCCGAACCCGCCTCCTACGGTATCACGGAGCAGTTGGTTGAGTTAGGTTTCAGAGCCGACCGTATGAAAACCGGCACACCGGCACGTATCGATGCACGCTCTATTCATTTCGATGAGATGACCCGTCAGGACGGTGATCATGACTGGCATCAGTTCAGTTATCTGAATACGGTTCACCGTGAACTCAAACAGATGCCGTGCTGGATCACCTACACCAACCCGCAGACACACGAGGCACTACGTGCCGGACTAAAAGATTCACCCCTTTTCAACGGACAAATCCAGAGTATCGGTCCGCGTTATTGCCCGAGCATCGAAACCAAGATTGTCACGTTTGCAGACAAAGAAGCACACCAGATTTTCCTGGAACCCGAAGGTGTGGACAGTAATGAATATTACGTAAACGGATTCTCCAGTAGCCTGCCATGGCAGGTGCAGTTAGCGGGTCTGAAGACCATCAAAGGACTGGAGGATGTGGTGCTCTACAGACCGGGATACGCCATCGAGTATGACTTCTTCGATCCCACCCAACTGCATCACACTTTAGAGACCAAACAGATTAGAAATCTGTTTTTTGCCGGACAGATCAACGGCACCACGGGTTATGAAGAGGCGGCAGGTCAAGGACTGGTTGCCGGCGTGAATGCACATATCAACGTGCATGGAGGCACACCGTTCACCATGGGTAGAGACGAGAGTTATATCGGTGTACTGATCGACGATCTGGTCAATAAAGGCGTAGACGAACCCTACCGTATGTTCACCTCCCGAGCCGAGTACCGTATTCTATTACGACAGGATAATGCGGATGAGCGACTCACCCGACGCAGCTATGAGATAGGGTTGGCAGCTGGCGATCGATATGACTTATTATGCCAAAAACAATCAGCCTGCGCCGATTTCATCGAGTATATGCAAAACACGATCGTGCATAAAGGAGAAGTGGACGGATGGTTGGAACAGATTGGCAGCACGGCATTGCATGAAGGATGCAAGATCAGCGAGTTGATCCTGCGCCCGCAAGTGAACATCAAGACGCTAGCCGAAGTGCTTCCGGAATTGAAAGAAAAAATAGAGAATATCTCTGATGAGATCGTAGAGAGTTGCGAGATCCAAATCAAGTACGCCGGCTATATCAAACGCGAAAAGATAGAGGCGGCCAAACTGCAACGCCTGGATCAAATACGTATACCGGATGGATTTCATTATGACGAAGTACAAAGTCTGAGCACGGAGGCCCGACAGAAGTTAAGTCGTATCCGGCCCAAGTCCATCGGAGAAGCCCAACGTATACCGGGCGTCAGTCCGAATGATATCAGTGTATTACTGGTTTTGATGGGAAGATAACGATTTTAGTTTGCAAAGCAAACTAACTAAAAATGTTTCACGTGGAACACATCTAAAAAAACAAATAGTATGACAGTAGAAGACGTTAAAAAAGCGATTCGTAACGTGCCTGATTTTCCGATCAAGGGCATACAGTTCAAGGACATCACTACCGCACTGGCAAGACATGACTGCTTGTGCTGGATGAGGGATGAGATCGTCAAACGCTACAAAGACTTGGGTATCACGCAGGTGGTTGGTATTGAATCACGCGGATTCATTTTAGCTCCTGCTGTGGCTATGGAGATCGGTGCAGGATTTGTACCCATCCGCAAGCATAACAAGTTACCCGCAGAGACGGTATCTGTTACGTACGCTAAAGAATACGGGGATGATACCATCCAGATTCATAAAGATGCGCTAAACGAGAATGATGTAGTGCTTATCCACGATGACATTCTTGCAACCGGAGGCTCAATGGAAGCAGCTATCAATCTGGTGAAGAAATTAGGCGTTAAGAAAATCTACGTGAACTGTATCATTGAACTCGAAGGACTGAACGGTCGTAAGTATCTGGAAGGTAAAGCAGACGATATCAATTGCCTGTTCGGGATTGAGGTAGATGAGTGATAAAGATAATCATATTGCCCTGTTGTTAAAGCGCATCCCGGAGAGTCCGGGCGTATACCAGTACTTCAACAAGGACGGGCAGATTATCTATGTCGGTAAAGCCAAGAATCTTCATCGGCGGGTTAATAGTTACTTCAACAAAGATCATCCATCCTCGAAGACGCGACAACTGGTGGCGCATATCGCAGACATTCGGTATGTGGTAGTGGAGAGTGAACAGGATGCGTTTCTATTAGAGAACAACCTCATTAAGCAATACCAACCGCATTACAATATTCTGCTCAAGGACGGAAAAAGTTATCCATCCATTTGCATCACCAAAGAACCCTACCCCCGGATCTTTAAAACACGTACCATCAATAAGAAAGCAGGTGAGTATTACGGACCCTATAGTTTCAGTTATACGGTTGAGACCGTACTGGATTTGATTCATAAACTCTATCCGATCCGTACCTGCAACCTGCCTATAACAGCCGATTCCATCGAGAAAAAGAAAATAAAGGTATGCCTCAAATACCACCTGAAGAATTGCTGCGGTATATGCGAGGGAAAAGGAGAAGAAGATTATCAGCAGTGGATAGACCAAGCGCGCAAGTTGATTAAAGGCGACGCGCATGAGATAGGTAGACAGTTGGAGGATGAGATGATGCGCAAAGCGGCGGAGATGAAATACGAAGAAGCTGCTGATCTGAAACACAAAATAGAGCTGTTGGAGCAGTTCAAGAGTAAGACAATTATCACGAATTCATCGGCAAAAGATGTGGATGTGTTCGGGTACGATGAGCAGGACGACCGGGTGTATATATCGATGCTGCATGTGCATAGCGGATGTGTCGTTCAAGGCCAGACGATCGAGTATCGGCGGAAGATGGAGGAAGAAAAAGAAGAGCTGCTGGCGATGGGAATGATGGAGTTAAGACAGCAACTGGAGAGCACGACACAAGACGTGATTGTTCCGTTCATTCCGGATGTATTTGATGATACGCTGCATGTGCATATCGCCGTAAGCGGGGATAGAAAAAAGTTGCTGGATCTGGCGATGCAAAATGTACGGCAATATAAACTCGACCGACTCAAACAGGAAGACAAACTCAATCCGGAGCAACGGGGTGTGCGTATTTTGAAGGAACTGCAGAAGATGATGGGACTTCCTACGCTACCGAAATGGATTGATTGCTTCGATAATTCGAACATACAAGGCACGAATGCAGTGGCAGGATGTGTGGTATATCGAATGGCCAAACCGAGTAAGAGTGACTACAAACGATTCGAGATCAAGACGGTGGACGGTGCGGACGACTACGCGAGTATGCGTGAAGTAGTTAGAAGAAGATACCAACATTTGCTCGATGAAAACGGACAGATGCCGGACTTGATTATCGCCGATGGTGGAATCGGTCAGATGCATGCGATTCGGGAAGCTGTCGAAGATCAACTCGGATTACAGATTCCGATTGCCGGATTGAAGAAAAATGACAAACACCGCACGCAGACCTTGCTGTATGGATTTCCTCCGATGGAGATCAGTATGCCGGTTACGAGTGAAGTGTTTCGGCTTTTGACGAGCATCCAAGATGAAGTACACCGTTTTGCGATCACGTATCACAAGCAAAAAAGACGTAAATCGCTTATTATCAGCGAGTTAGATGAGATAAAAGGCGTTGGAGAGGCTTCCAAACAAAAAATTTTAACGCATTTTGGTTCGGTCAAACGCGCTAGAACGGCCAGTGAACAAGAGATGGTTGATTTGCTCGGAAAACGCTTAGGATCAACGGTTTACGCGTATTTTCAGTCCAAAATAACGCGCTGAGAATTGAATGAAAACCAAGAACATGAGAACTTATACGATAAAAAAAGGGGCCAATTCCGAACTTTTGTTGCTCAATGAGCAGAATGAGGAAGTGAATGCGCTGGATATTTTGAAGACCTGCGAACCGCATCGTGTTTTTGCGTTCGATGGCCAGATGGGTGCGGGTAAGACCACGTTCATCAAAAAACTATGCGAACAGATGGGAACGATGGATGTGGTGAACAGTCCTACTTTTGCCATCGTGAACGTGTACGATGTGGAACAACCGTATAAGGGTGAGGTCTATCATTTCGATTGCTATCGACTGAAGGACATTCGTGAGGCCATGGATTTCGGTGTAGAAGAATATCTGTATTCAGGTAACTACTGTTTCATCGAATGGCCGGAGATGATCGAACCGCTGCTGCCGGACGACACGGTGTATATCCGAATCGTTCCGCAAGAGAACGGAGATAGGAGATTGGAGATTGATGATTGATGATTTGAAAAAGATATTGCTCATAGTGTTATGGTGTTTTCCTGTGCTGCTGCTAGCGCAGGAAAGCGTGGAGCATGACAATATACTGAAGGTGAAGGTAGGGACCGGTTACCAGTTGGACACGTATCTCAGTCCGTTGGGGTACACGGGTATGGTGTACGGGTTGGGCAACGAGTGGTGGCAACCGTTCCGCAAAGACACGAAGTTGGGCAAAGCCGGCAAACTGGATCATTGGGCACATATGGGGCGGGTGGACATCGCTCTGTCGGATTACTACAGCAAGGCGCGCACGAATAAATACATGGGAGTGCAGGTGGCTGCAGGATGGGGTGCATTCTACGAATGGAGATGGATTGATGATCGTCTGAAAGTGTTTGTAGGACCGTATCTGGATGTGGATTTCATGGTGCGTGAACAGGCAAATAACGTCAATAAGATCGTGTCGTTTGACGTGGCGATCGATGTGATGGCGATGGGTGGTATCAGTTGGTCTTTCTATGGCAAGAAGACCAGTTACCGGCTCGGTTATATGCTCCGCACCAACCTCATCGGTTTTGACTATCTCCCTCAGTACTGGGAGTCGTATTATGAGATCACACAAGGTGTTCCCGGTCAACCGCGTTGTTCGGGACATTGGAACCACAACACGCTCAAGCATCAGTTAGCCTTGGACATGCAGTTTCCGCATACGACTTGGCGCATCGGTGCAGAGCACGAACTGATCAATTACGGCACGGATAATTTGCATTTTGTTCGTCACCAATTCGGGATCGTAGTGGGTTGTTTATGGAAATATAAAATACGCGCGAACGCAAAATTATGAAGTCGAGATATAGAATCATATGGCTGTCTATAGCGATTCTCTTGAGTGCTTGTCACGCCAAAGAGGAGATGAATTACTCCGCCGATCCGGTGGATAATATCGAAGCGCTGTGGCAGATCATAGACACCAAATACTGCTACATCGATACCAAAGGTATCGACTGGCAGGCGATCCATGATGAATATGTTACCAAAGCGGCTGCACTGAACAAGAACGACAGGATAGCCTTATTTGATCTGTGCGCAAGCATGTTGGATTCACTTCGTGACGGACATGTCAACCTGTATTCGGAATTCGACCGCAGTTATAACACCGCCTGGTACGACTCGTTTCCGGCTAATTATAACTCGGCACTGCAGCAACTCTATTTGAAAGATTACCGCATCGCCGGAGGACTCTATTACTGCACGATCGACGATGGCAAGGTCGGGTATGTCTATTACTCCAGTTTCTCGAATTCCATCGGGGTAAGTAATCTCTATTGGATCTTCACGACGTTCAAGGACTGCAAGGGCTTGATCATCGACGTGCGCAATAACGGTGGTGGGGACATCACCAATGCCTATAAGTTAGCAGCACCTTTCTTCACGGAGAACCAAACCATCGGATACTGGCAACATAAGACCGGGCCGGGACATAATGAATTCTCGGCCTTGGAGCCTATGACCCTGGATCATTCGTTGGTGGAACAATGCAAATGGCTCCGCCCAGTGGTGGTGCTATGTAACCGCCATACCTACTCCGCGGCCAATCTGTTCGTAAGCATGATGCGTTATGCCGAGCATGCCACGATCATAGGCGGCACCAGCGGCGGCGGTGGTGGTATGCCGATGAGTTATGAACTACCCATCGGTTGGATGGTTCGCTTCTCGAGCGTGCGCATGTACGATCGCGATAAAAAGGATATAGAACCGGGTATAAAACCGGATATAACGGTTACGATGACCAGTACTGACAAGGATGACATCATCGAGAAAGCCATTCAAGTGATAAAAAAAGCAAAATAAAAGCCTATGATAGAAGTAAAAAATATATGGAAGTCTTTCGGTGAATTGGAAGTGCTGAAAGGGGTCAATTTGCAAGTGGAGAAAGGAGAGATCGTAGCTATTATCGGTAAGTCCGGTGCCGGTAAGACTACCCTACTCCAGATCATCGGTACACTCGATCGTCCTACCAAAGGACAAGTGATCATTGACGGCACCGATGTGTTCGCGATGAAGGACAAAGAGCTGGCGGCATTCCGCAATCAACATATCGGATTTATCTTCCAGTTCCATCAGTTATTACCGGAGTTCACGGCGTTGGAGAACGTCTGCATCCCGGCCATGATCGCGCGAGAAAAAGAGAGCGAGTATAGCGCACGAGCAACGCAGTTATTAACGGACCTGGGACTCGGTGACCGATTGAATCATAAGCCGAATGCTTTGTCAGGCGGTGAGAAACAACGTGTAGCCGCTGCCCGCGCGTTGATGATGGCGCCGGATATCATCCTGGCGGACGAACCCACGGGCAGTCTCGATACACAGAACAAGCAAGAGTTGAGTGAACTGCTGCTGAAGTTGCGCAAGGAGTATGGTCAAACGATCTTACTCGTCACGCACGATAAGGAATTGGCGGGTATTGCTGACCGAATCATCGAAATCAAAGACGGAATCATTGAATGAAAAAATACCTTACTATAATAGTCGCTTTGTTGGCGCTGACTGCATGCCATAAAGGACGGACTTATTGGGCAAAAGACATCGCGCCGCAGGAGATCGAGTTGGCGCGTTTTGACAAGGCGTTGATGAACGTACACGACGCAACGGTGGCGCAGGATATCCGAGTGCTTTACGACGAGTATCCGGTGTTTATGCCGCTGTGGGTGGAGGACATCTTGGGTATCCCGAGTGCGGATACAGCCTATCTGGAGAAGGCACTCCCGGAGTTCCTGAACGACACCTTGTATGGTTTTCAACTGACCAACGCTAAAGAGCAGGAAGTCTTTGCGGATGTAAGCGATCTGGAAAAGTCCTTGGCGAAGGCTTTTGCACGCATCAGTTATCTGTACCCGGAGACCGAAGTGCCGAGTTTTTACCTGTTCGTTTCGGGTTTTCAGACGCCTATTTATTTTGGGGACGAACTGATCGGCATCGGGGCGGATATGTACCTGGGCAGCCATTACGAGTACTACAACCGCGTGGTGTATGACTACCAGAAACAGACCATGCGCAAGGAGTGTATTCCGGTAGATGTAGTGAGTGCATACCTGTTCCGCACCCTACCCTACACAAGCACCAAAAGTCGGTTGCTGGACCAGATGCTCTACCGCGGTAAGATCATGTACCTCGTGGCGCAGATCTTCGATGATACAGAACCCTGGGAAGTGATGGGTTGGACCAAAGAGCAGTGGAACTGGTGCATAAAGCATGAACGGGCTATCTGGCATCTGGTGATGGACAAACGCGATCTGTTCAAGACTGAGAGTCTTATTCTGACGGGCTATCTGAACGATGGCCCCTTTACCTCGGAGATCTCGCAGGACGCCCCGGGACGGTTGGGTATATGGCTCGGATGGCGGATTGCGCAGAGTTATATGGAGCATAACGAAAACGTTACGCTGCAAGAACTGATGGCCGAACCCGACGCACAGAAAATTTTAGAAGAGAGTTATTATAAGCCATGAATAGAAACGATTTTCCTATATTGAACCAGCAGGTGCACGGACGGGAGTTGGTGTACCTCGATAATGCCGCCACGAGTCAGAAGCCGCAGCAAGTGCTGGATGCCATCGTGGAGGCTTATACCACGTGGAACAGTAATATCCACCGCGGCGTACACCACCTCAGTCAGGTGGCTACTCTGCACCACGAAGAGGCACGCAAAGCTGTTGCAGCCTTTATCGGCGCGAAGAGCAGCGATGAGATTATCTTCACCAAAGGCACAACGGATAGCCTCAATGCCCTCGCGTTCTCTTTCGGCGAGGCGTATATCCATGAGGGCGACGAGATCATCGTCAGCGGACTGGAGCACCACTCCAATATCGTGCCTTGGCAGATGCTCTGCGCGCGCAAAAAAGCGGTGTTGAAACCTATCCCGTTAAAAGACGACTTATCGCTCGATATAGAGGCGTTCAAGGGTCTTCTGAACGAACGAACGAAGTTAGTCAGTGTCGCCCATGTGAGCAATGTGTTGGGTACGATTCAACCCGTCGAAGAGATCATTCGTTTGGCACATGAAAAGGGTATTCCCGTTTGTATCGACGGTGCACAGAGTGTACCGCATATGCGGGTCGATGTACAGGCCTTGGATTGCGATTTTCTGGCTTTCTCCGGTCATAAGCTATACGGTCCGACAGGTATCGGAGTTCTCTACGGCAAGCGGGAATGGCTTGATAAACTGCCGCCACACGAGGGTGGAGGTGAAATGATCAACCACGTTCGCTGGAGCGGTACTACGTACAATGATCTGCCGTATAAGTTCGAAGCCGGTACCCCAAATTTCGTGGGGTCATATGCCCTGCAAAAGGCAATGGAATATATGCAATCGATCGGTTGGGAAGCTATCGAGGCGCACGAACAAGAACTGACAACCTACTGCGAGCAGCAACTAAACGCCATGCCTGGCGTTTGTATCTACGCTGCTAACCAACCCAAAGCCGGTGTTATCAGTTTCAATCTCTATAACGGCGAGGAACTGATCCATCCCTTTGATACCGGCACCCTACTCGACCAGCAAGGGGTAGCCGTTCGTACGGGACACCATTGTGCCGAACCCTTGATCGATGCGATAGGTGTTCCTGGAACGGTGCGGGTTTCGTTCGGTTTGTACAACGACAAAAAGGATGTCGATGCCTGCATTGCGGCACTCCGACGCGCACAAAACATACTGATGGGATAGGATGCGTTTGCTCAGTATCTTTTTGATTATAGTCGTTAACTACAACGTCGAGAACCTCTTTCATCCGAAGCATGACAGCGTAGCGGGTGAACCGAAAGAGGACTTGGAATGGACGGCAGATGGTGAGCGGCATTGGAGTTATACGCGCTATTATCGAAAGGAAGAGAATATCGCCCGTGTGCTGACGAATATCGGCGAGTGGGATGGGGTAGATGTGGTCGGATTACAAGAGGTGGAGAACGCTCTTTGTGTCAAGCGTTTGTGCTATACCTTGCGACGCGGAGAATACGATTTTGTCCATTACGAGAGTCAGGACAGACGAGGTATCGATGTGGCGCTTATATACAAAAAGAGTAGGGTAGATACCCTTCGTACGAGGCCTATACAGGTGGATTTGGGAGAACAGACTACGCGTGATATACTCTATGTCTGCGCACGAGTGGACAGACGGGATACCGTTCATTTTTTTGTTTGCCATTTTCCCTCTCAACGCGGCGGAAAAGCAGAGAGCGAATGGAAACGCAAGGCCGCCAAAGAGGTTTTACAACACGCTGTCGATTCGGTCTTTAATCTGCATGATGAGGCGAAGATTATCGTCATGGGTGATATGAACAGCGAGGATTTAGAGTTGAAGGGATTAAAGGATGAACGGATGAATGGAGAAGGTACCCACAAGTACCAAGGAAGATGGACGTTTTTGGATCATTTCTATGTGTCTCCTTCCATCGACAGCCTGTCGCAAGCACATGTATACGACGCGGAGTGGATCATGGAAACGGATGATAAATACTTGGGACTCAAACCCAAACGAACCTATAACGGATACCATTATCAGAATGGTTTTTCGGATCATTTACCCATCGTTTTACACATCAACTTATGAAATATCACGTAGCGCATATTGACCTGCATTTCGATGAACAATGGCAAGAGGATCTGTTTATTCAGTCCCTCTTTGATGCCGGTTTTGACACCTTTGACGGACATGATGCGTATATTCCTTCCGAAGTTTGGGAAACTAACCAAAACGCGATAGAGGCGCTGTTTGCCGGGGAAGAAAAGGCGAATTTAGTCAGTATAGAAGCCTGTCCCGATGAGAACTGGAACGCCACGTGGGAAGCGGAGCATCCCGTTCAAGAACTGCCTTTAGGTATCCGTATCATCCCGCATTGTGCGTTCGGAGCAGGTTACCACGAGACCACCTCCATGATGATCAATGCCCTCATGGCGAACGAACTACACGGTAAGCGCGTTCTGGATCACGGCACCGGCACAGGCGTTTTGGCTATCTTTGCTAAACGACTCGGTGCGTCCGAAGTACTGGCCTTGGATATCGACGATAAGAGTGTACTTAACGCCCAAGAAAATGCCGCGCTTAATAACGAAGATATCGAAGTGGAAATCTGTAAGTCCATCTTAGATACCAACCGCACCTTCGACCTAATTCTCGCTAATATTCATCGGAATATTCTATTGGCCAATATGCATGCCTATGCCAATTGTCTTGCTCAAGGTGGCGAGTTATGGCTCAGCGGATTCTATGAATCCGATATCGAAGCACTTACCCACGAAGCCGCTCTATATGGTCTCCATCCCATAGATATCCTTTCTAACGGAGAATGGAGATTAGTACGATTATTAAGATAAATACTACTATAAGTCATATTTAACGACATATTTTAGTATTTTATTTACGATTTCTATTAAGGATTTGTTCAATCCATCGAAAAGCAGTACTTTTGCAGTCGATTTAACAAAAAAGATTGTAAAAGTATGCGAATTTTATTTGTAGTGAACAGTTATTTCAGTCAGGGAAACGGACTGGACGAGTCAGCAAGAAGAACGGTAGAAGCACTGCGTGCAGCAGGTCAGGAAGTACGTGTCTTATCCGGAAAGAATTTTGAAAATCCGAATGGTCCCCAACCGGAATACCCCATGGAGAAATTTCATTTTCCGCTCATGCAACCGATGTTGGATTCGTTCGGTTATGCCTATGCCGACTGGCATGGTGCTATCATAGAAGAAGCAATCCATTGGGCAGATGTGGTTCATCTGGAAGAGACGTTCTTTTTACATCATGCAGCGATGAACATCGCCCGCAAACTCGGTAAACCCGTCACAGGCACGTATCACGTACACCCGGAGAATATCGTTTATAACTGTTTAGGTTTCCCAGGCGGCAATTTGATTTGCCAGATCCTCTATCGCTATTGGTGTCGCGTTTTCTATGATAACTATGCCTACCTCCAGTGCCCGACGGATAATGTGCGTGAACGTCTCGAACGCCATCATGTAAAGGCCAAATGCTTCACCCTCTCCAACGGTGTCATTCCCGATCGGTGTATCCGTCCTACAGTGCCCCCTGCAGACTACTTGGATGAGAACCGTCCGTTGGATATTATCTATATCGGTCGTACGGCCATAGAGAAAGATCAACCGACGCTCTATAAAGCCATCCGCCTCAGCAAATATGCCAAGCGTATTCGTCTTCACATCGCCGGTCGCGGACCCAAACTGGAGGCTTATACCAAGATGGCTAATCAACTCTACGAAGACGGCGTCGTTGCTTATCAACCTACGGTTTGTTTCTATAACCGCGAGCAACTGCGTCAGCTGGCTGCCAAAGCCGACTTAGCAGTGCATTGTGCCTTTGTCGAAGTGGAAGGAATGAGTATCACTGAAGCCCTGCAGCAAGCCGTTGTGCCGGTTATTGCTACCGCACGCTATTCCGGAACGGCTACGTATGCCTTGGACGAACGGAGCACCTATCCTGCCGGCGATGCTAAAGCACTGGCTGAGCGCATCGATTATTGGTTTGATCATCCGCAAGAGCGTTGGGAGACTGGATTCCAATATGCCGAATCAATGAAGCAGTATGATATAGCCAAATGTGCACAAGCACTCATCCGTATGTTCCAACAAGCTATCAAAGAAAAGAAGAATGAAACGTATCCTCTTCATACTCCTAAGCATACTGCCCTTAACAGCAAGGCCGTCCGAACCTACAAGCACTCAGCCTGATATCATTCATACAACCTGGTTCAGCCACTACGAGCAAACAGAGCGACGCGTAGATATCTATGTGCCTCCCACCAATGACCAATCACAAATCACCAATCCCCTTCCTGTGCTCTATTTGTTACATGGTATCAACGGCTACGAAGGCGATTGGCAAAAGAAGGGTGGGGCAGTGGATACCTTGATTCAGATGATGAAAGATGGTCGCTGCCAACCCATGATCCTCGTTATGCCCGATTGTAATAAATGGATTGTAAAGAAACGCCCTATCACGCACGGTAATCGCTGGAAATGTGTGATTCGCTATGTGGAACTGAGTCACGAGCATAAACTCGAGTACGCTATAAGCGATTTGATGACGATGATAGATACTACCTATCAGGTGACAGATCAATGTGCGGTGGCAGGATTGTCAGACGGCGCACGGATAGCAGCTAATATAGCCAATATCCGCCCCGAGAAAATTCATACAGTCGGACTCTTCTCGCCGGTTTTACATAAAAAACAACTGCCCGGCCAAACCGCGCAGTCATATGGTGTTTCCTATTATATATATGTAGGAAAGAGTGATCTATTCAAAGCGAACGGAAAACGTTTTCACAAGCGCCTTACAAAAGCCGATTATCCGCATCAGTTCATCGAGATACAAGGTAGCCACGATTGGCCGGTTTGGCGTAAATGCTTGGCGGACTTCTTAACTCATCTGTAACATCCGTTGGATCGAAGAGATAGCCTTCTCGGCTGTCTCTTTTTTTACAACCATCTCCGGACTTTCATTAAACAGACAATCATACAACTTCTCCAAGGTGTTCATCCGCATATACTCGCACTCGTTGCAACTGCATCCTACACCTTCTGTCACCTCCGGAGGTACCGGTATAAACTCCTTATCCGGACAAGCACGCTGCATCTCAAACAATATACCGCTTTCTGTGGCAATTATAAAGCGTTTAGCGGACGATTGAATGGTGTGCTCTAACAATGCCTTTGTCGAACCTATCACGTCGCTCTGCGCCAAAATAGGTGCTTTGCATTCCGGATGCGCCAATACTTCTACACCCGGATTCTCTTTCTTTAATTGCAAAAGGGATTCCAGCGAAAAACGGCTGTGTACATGGCACGCTCCGTTCCAAAGCAACATCTCACGTCCGGTAACAGAATTAATATACGAGCCTAAGTTATGATCGGGCCCAAAGATGATCTTGGCATCCTTCGGTAACTGATCCACTATCTTCTTGGCATTAGACGACGTCACTACCACATCCGTCAGCGCTTTCACATCCGCACTCGTATTCACGTACGAAACAACCATATGATCCGGATGCTGTGCTTTAAATGCTGCCAAGTCTTCTGCTTTACAGCTATCAGCCAACGAACAACCGGCTTGCATATCCGGTATCAGCACCTTCTTCTCCGGACACAGAATCTTCATCGTCTCACCCATGAAATGCACGCCGCACATTACTAATATATCCGCGTCCACGCGCGTAGCCTGTTGGGCTAATGCCAAAGAATCTCCGATGAAATCGGCACACTCTTGTATCTCCGGACGAGTATAATAATGCGCAAAGATAACAGCATTCTTCGCTTTCGCTAAACTTCTTATTTTATCAATATATTCTTTTTTATCTTTTAAATCCATGATAATAATAGGATGTTGATAATGTTAATAAACTTTCAAATACGCTCGATTTCAACGGATTATAATCAATAATAGATGTAAGATAATTGTTATATTTTTTTATATTTGCAATGTGGAACAATTTTTAAACTGCGGAACAATAGAATGTCAACAATTTGTTTATAACCATTTTTTCATCCTGAAAATAAGCAAGATAAGTACTACCGAGAGTACCATCAAGCCGAGGGCAAACGGATAACCTAATTGCCAATTTAATTCAGGCATGTTAGTAAAGTTCATTCCATACAAACTACCGATCAACGTAGGCGGCAGGAAGATGATATTGATGACCGTGAAGATCTTAATGATCTTGTTCTGCTCGATGTTAACGAGACCGAGGAACGTATCCTGGAGGTAGTCCAGACGATCAAAACCGAACTTCGTATAATCGAACAGTGAGTTGATATCCTTGATAATCATCGTCAGGCGCGGATAGAGTTCTTCGGGGAAGAAATCGCACTTGAGCAGGTTACTGATAACGCGCTGCTTATCCATGATGTTCTGTCGGATGATGGTCACTTTTTCTTGCAAGTCCTTGATCTGTACCAGCAAGTCTTCATCTACGTGATCAGACTCCGCGTTGATCTGTTGGGAGAGTGCGGTAATGAGATCCGTTGTATCCTCGATCATATCGGCATCTTTCTCTACTCGCGTCTCCATCAGCGCTACCAAAACGTGAAAGCCCGTCGGGAAACTGCGAGTGTTAACAAAGAGTTTCTTGAAGGTCTCATTGAACGTATCCAACTCGTTATCGCGGATGGACACCAAGATGGAGTTTTTCAAAATGAAGTTAACCGGCTCCATCTCGAAGTTGGACTTCAAGAAGTTACTGTTGGCCACAATCGAATCATCCGTCTGGATATAACGGCTGGAGAACTCGATCTCCTCCATCTCTTCATCTTCCTGGATGTCAATCTTCAGGAAGCCCTCGAGCGTGTCCTCGGTCTTGTCGCTTCTCCTTATCTTTATAGAATATCTTGATTTCGCTCATTTTCAATCAGTTTTGTAAGTTCAACAAATTGTTCTACGGACAGCTGTTCGGGGCGCATTGTAAATATTTTCTCTTCCAGGATGGGATTTCCCTTTCCTACCAGCTGCTGAAGAGAATTGCGCATCTGTTTTCGTCGCTGGTTAAAGGCAGTCTTGACAATTGTCTTAAAGAGTGCCTCATCGCAGTCCAACCGTCGTCGTTTGTTGCGCGTCATGCGGATCACCGCTGACTTCACCTTAGGCGGCGGATTAAACACATGTTCATCTACCGTGAACAGATATTCTATATCATAATATGCTTGCAAAAGAACGGATAATATACCGTACGCTTTCTTGCCCGGTTTGGACGCCAGTCGCTCGGCTACTTCCTTCTGAATCATACCCGAGCAAACAGGAATACGGTCTTTGTAGTCCAATACCTTAAAGAAGATCTGACTGCTGATGTTGTATGGATAATTACCTATCACGTTAAACTCCCCTTCCGGTATCAAGGTATCCAGATCCAGTTTGAGGAAATCACCTTCTACCATATCCAACTCCGGATACCACTCACGCAGGTAAGCGACTGACTCACGGTCAATCTCTATCGCAGTAAGGTGGATATTGGGATTTTTGAGAAGATATTGAGTAAGAACACCCATGCCCGGCCCGATCTCTATCGTTCGGCCCGAGGTGAGGGTTTCAGCTATTCTCCGGGCGACTGTTAAGTCCGTCAAGAAGTGCTGTCCCAAAAACTTTTTGGCACGTACTTGCTGCATTCTCCGCGTGATAATCGTCCATATTCTTACTCCGTTTTGCTTTTGCGACTGCAAAAGTACTACAAATATTTGAAATATGCAAGGATTTGACGATAAAAATCGAATTTATTTGAATTTTTAGCGCAAAATTCTTGTTATTTGCACAAATGTGCGACCGTACTTTCGGAGGATTCCTTGTTGGCTCGTCAATAAGGGCGTGCCGAAAGTACCAAATATTTGTTATTTTTTTCATATACGCAAGTTTTTTATAAAAAATATTTGTATATATGGATATTTTATAGTAATTTTGTACTCGATTTTGCGGAATGAATACACATTTCTTATATAAAATACCTCTTTTTTTGCTCATTCTCTTGAGCGTATGTAATGTTTTATACGCGCAAGATGAACTCTGTACGGATGGGATTCTGTTGTTCCGTGAGGATTTCGGAGGTAATGATCCGAATGATCCGGCTGTAAGTAGGACAGCCGTGCCGGGTATGAGTAGCGGGTACAGTCAGATTTATAAATTGCAGACCAGCGATCCGGGAACCAATTTTGGAGCAGGATGTTATCTGGTAGCCAAACGAGGATACCGCAATTCTTCAATTCCGACCTACTCCGTGTGGCATATCATGGACGACCACACGTATTTCGGCGACACCACGCGTGGGTATTTCTTGGAAATTGACGGTAAAGGAAGCGGTAACGATGTATTCTATAGCACTGTGATAGATGGTCTATGCGAAGGTTCAAGGTTAACTTTCTCTGCCTATGTAGCGAATCTCACCACCGCCGGACAATATAACGGTTGGCGTAACAGAAACTATGTGCATCCCAAATTGTCGTTTGTCCTCACGCATCCGGAAACCGGTGCAGAATTAGCACGATATAATACGGATACGATCTCGCACGATTGGAGCAATTATCCCAAGTCATGGCGAGAGACGGCAGATTGGCAGTTGATTGGTATGAACTTCACCGTGCCGGAAGGCATCGATTCCGTAAGGCTGAGTATTCGTAATAACGCCAGCGGTTCTTCTACCGGTAATGATTTTGCATTGGACGACATTGAAATTCGTCTTTGTTTGACGCCGGATACGATATTAACAGACACCCTTGTCTGCGATACCACCAGCCGAATTTTATGGCGAGACAGCCTATACCAGATCGCTGATACTTTGCGTGATACGATCTTTAACTCCTGTGGTTTAGATAGCGTGTATTACCTGCTTAGTGTCCAAACGGAACATTGCAAGGAACCGCTTTGCACCTCCGGTATCCTCCTCTTCCGAGAAGACTTCGGCGGCAATAAACCAGAAGACCCTAAAATCAGTACGACTCCTGTTCCGGGAATGAGTTATAGGCAAGTGACGAACGATGCACTCGGAAGCATGGGATCCGGCAAATATCTGGTAACCAAGCAGGGATACTGTAATGGGAATGGCACTTCTCAATGGCACTTACAAGACGACCACACGTATTTTGGTGACTTGACACGCGGCTATTTCCTGGAGATAGACGGACGAGGTGATCACTCTGCGTTCTATTCAACAACCATAGACGGACTCTGCGAAGGAATAGGATTAACTTTCTCTGCTTATGTGGCGAATGTAATGACTTGGGGTATGTATATGCGTCGTCCCGGCATGTACGCCTATCCGCGATTAAAGTTCGTGCTTACCAATCCTCTGGATAATTCGGAATTAGCCACCTACGATACGGGTGATATACCTTTTGACTCTGCCTTTATTGGCGATAACATGTGCTGGCAACAATCCGTCGAATGGCAATTGGTAGGTATGAACTTCACCGTTCCTAATGGCGTGGACCAAATCCAATTGACTATCTATAACAATACAACCGGTTCTACCGGCAACGACTTCGCCATAGATGACATTGAGATACACCTTTGCATGACACCGGATACCGTCGTAACAGACACTCTCCTTTGCGACACCATTAGTAAAATCCAATGGCGCGAAAAGGCATTCGTTATGGCCGATACCCTACGCGATACACTCCGTAGTAGCTGCGGGTTTGATAGTATCTACTATGTTTTGAACATCCAAACGGAGCATTGCGAAGAACCGGAACCGGTACTCTGTACGGATGGTATCCTCCTCTTCCGCGAAGATTTTGGCGGAAATGATGTGAATGATCCGCGGGTGAGTTCAACACCTGTTCCTGGAATGAGTTATAGGCAGTCTACGCATGGGATGGGATCCGGCATGTACATGGTAACCAAATCCGGTTACTGCAACGGAGATACAACCGGTTGGACCATACCCGGCGCAGACTTGTCCACTAAACGCTCGCAGTGGTATATTCAAGACGATCACACGTACCCAAATGATTATACACGCGGCTATTTCTTGGAAATAGACGGAAGCGGCGGAACCCAACAATTCTATCAAACGGAAATAAGCGGTCTGTGCGAAGGCATAGAACTGACATTCAGCGCATACGTAGCAAATGTGTTCACGTGGTTCCAATACGATTGGTATACCAAGAATCGTGGACCTGTGGTTAGCCCATGTCTAAAATTTGTTCTTACCAACCCACAGACAGGTCAAAAATTAGCGGAACAAAACACACAAGAGATACCGTTCGACAACAATCTGCCCGCTAAGACAGATTGGCAGTATTCATCGGCATGGCACCTGGTCGGTATGAATTTCACCGTGCCTGTTGGCGTCGATGCTATCCGCCTGTCGATATACAATAACGTTACCAACGGCAACGGCAACGACTTCGCCCTTGACGATATTGAGATACACCTTTGCATGACACCGGACACGATACGGACAGACACCCTCGTCTGTGATACCCTACCGCAAATCACATGGCGTGAAAAGTCATTCACTATGGCCGATACCCTACGCGATACACTACGTAGTAGTTGCGGCTTTGATAGTATCTATTATGTCATGAAGGTAGAAACAGAGCACTGTGAACCGCCTATACCGCCATGCCCTGACCTAATTACCATCTATGCAGACACCACCGTTTGCGATACCTTGATGCCTTATCGCTGGCGAGATACGTTATTCACGGAGCCGGCTACCTACGAAATTCTGTATAAAGACCAGCGTGATTGTGACAGTTTGCTCTATATATTGACCTTATCAACGGAGCATTGTGAGCGACCTGATCCACCAACACCACCCGATCCACCAACACCACCCGAGCCGGAGTGTTATCCGATTATTGTTAATAAATATAATTGGGTGTTGCTCGTGGATAATGTAGCAGTACAAAAGTTGTTTCCGAATCGTACGGTTCAGGCCTACCAGTGGTACAAAAATGGAGAACTTATCCCGGGCGCTAACGAAGACGATTATTCGGAGCATGACGAATTACATGGTGAGTTCCAGATAATTTTGAAACTTGATGGCGATGAAGATATATGTTCTAATATCCTTGAAATCAATATAGAACAGCACGCGGAACAACCCATCCAAGTTCGTATTTTCAATAGCCATGGCATGCCTGTTTCCGAAAACCAAATCACACGCGGCATCTATCTCTATCGCTATGAGCAGGGAGATAAGCAATGGACTGAAAAGAAGTTAGTTCAATGAGACGAACCATTCTATCCATAGTATTGCTTTTGCCGCTCTTGGCGCACGCGGAACACCTGTTCGAGATGGGTGTTCACGGTGGTCTGGCAGGCTTATCGTCTCAACCGATCTATGTCGATAAACGAGTAGGTTTTAACGGCGGTGCACAACTCTATTATAACTACCTCTCGCCGTACGTAGTGGGCTTCCGAACGGGTCTCACGCTTGATATTCACAATGCAGGTTTTGGTAAGACCAATTACGAAGATCATTATTCTACCATCGATGTAGAAGACCAACCGATGGAAATCGATTACACGATCGGCAAACTCAGCGAACGTTATACAACCTGGTCGGTCGGTGTACCACTGCAATTGGCGCTTTCCAAGAAAAACATCTTGTTTTTAGCGGGCGTTAAAGCGGTGTTTCCCTTGAGTACTACCTGGGAGCAAAAAGTAGAAAATGCCGCGCTCTCGGTCTATTTCCCGACTTACGACAACCGCGTTTATGAATCCTACCCCTTAGCCGCTTCGCGGGATTTTACGATGTCCCAAGGCGGCAAACTGAACCTCCCGAAAGTGCAATGGTGGTTGGCGCTGGAACTGAGTTATGTCATCCCGCTCCATACTTGGTCACGTAACTCGCATTCCTATATCATCGTTGGTGCCTATTTTGACTATTGTTTTACCAAATACACGCCTTCTCAGAGCCAATCTGAAAGTCTGATCATGCTCACCGACACCCGAGACGGCTTTCCGCTCCAACGTATCTTAACACCGGTCATGGAAGCGAATCGTCAAGGCCGCAAACTGGTCACCGATGGCGCACTCTTTGACGTAGGAATCAAAATCTCCTATGCCATCGCTCCCTACAATCCTCATCGCCGCAGTTCCCATTCCTGCAATTGTCTCTAAAAAAATGCTCAAAAACTTGCGTATATGCAATTTTTGTAGTACCTTTGCACCCGATATGCGAAAAGTAGCACAGATAATTACGAAAATCATCGATTTTTTCTATCCGCCTTTCCGTCCTGTGATGTCGGAACAACTGTTCCGGTACGCTGCCTGCGGAGGGGGTAATCTCGTGCTCGATTGGATACTCTATTTCCTCATTTATAACTTTGTTATAGGTCACGATCTGGTGTATCTTACCCTTCCCTTCAGGGAGGGGATGGGGGTAGGCTCTTTATGCCTAACGCCGCACATCGCGACGCTGTGCATAGTCTTTCCGATAACGCTCTTAACCGGTTTCTGGCTGCAGAAATATGTCACGTTCACTACCTCGCGGCTCAACGGTTGGAAACAACTATCGCGCTATATACTCATCGTAGCCCTCAATCTGGCAATCAACTATTTCGGCCTCAAGCTCTGTGTAGAGACCTTCGGTTGGTACCCCACGCCGTCCAAGATGCTCATCACCCTCATCACGGTCGTTATCAGTTATCTCGGACAGAAATACTACACTTTTCGAGTACATAAAGAATAAAAATCACGGAAAATAATGGTATATGCTTGCATATATCATTTTTTTTTGCTAATTTTGCAGCGGAAATTGAAAACTATGCAATAAAATAACCATAAAAACAATACAACCATGTTACACGTTCTATGTTCACAACTCCACACGGAGGTATCAGACATGCCGTTTAAGGTGTCTGATTCGTTTATCGAAGAGAATCAAGTGATAGCCGTTCTTTCCGGAGGTACAGAGGCACAGTTTGTAGATCTCGTAAAAGCGAAAAAGATCGATCTCAAGCGTCCTGTTTATCTGATGGTGAGTGAATATAGTAACTCCCTGCCTGCAGCCCTCGAGATCCTCAGTTTCATCCGTCAGCGTAATGGTATGGCAAAGATCATGCAGCACGCGAAAGATATCATCTTCCCCGATGTATCGGAGACCGAGTCGCTCACCCGCACGCCGCTGGAGAAAGTGCTGAGGAGTGATAAGAAAGTGCGCCTCGGTGTGATCGGCAAACCTTCCGATTGGCTCATCGCTTCGCAGGTGAACTACAAAGAGATCCTGGAGAAAACGAACTCCGAACTGGTGGATATCCCCTTTGATGAACTGGCTTCCTTAGGTGAGGTTGATCCGGGTATGAAGGGCGCAGAGGATATCTATATCCGCCTCAAAGTGATCATCGATAAGTACAAACTGGACGGTATCACCCTCCGTTGCTTCGAGTTATTCAAGGTTTGCAAGAACACCGGCTGTCTGGCTGTTTCCAAACTCAATGACGAAGGCATCCCTGCCGGTTGCGAAAGCGATATTCCTGTGCTGCTGACCCTCATGGCCTGCAAGCGTCTGACGGGCGAACCGGGTTGGATGGCGAACCCCGCACGTATCACTGCGGAAGGTAAGATCCTGCTCGCTAAATGTACGATTGCCCTTAAGATGACCGAGAAGCATGAGTTCACCAATCATTTCGAGTCGGGCATCGGTGTGGCTATCCACGGTGAAGTGGCTCCGGGTGAATACACGCTCGTCAAGCTGAGCAATGACCTCAAGCGCCTCTTGGCAGTGAACGTCACCGTAACGGGTTGCCAGTACGAGCAGAACCTCTGCCGTACGCAGGTTTGGATCCAATCGACCCCGATCGTCAGCCAATACCTGCTGACCTCGCCGCTCTCGAACCACCATATACTCATCAAGGGCCATCACGCTGCTAAATTCTGGAGGGCATAACATGCTACTGAATATCTTATCATCTGAGATGCATAAAGAAAAACTGGATCTGCCGTTTGAGCTGGATCCGGCTTTTCTTACGTCCCATCAAGTAGTGGCTGTCCTGACCGGTGGTACGGAGGCCAAATTCGTTCATCTGGTAGAAGACGGCCTGATTGATCTGCATAAACCCGTTTATCTGATGGTTAGCGGACAGAGCAACTCGCTGGCTGCTTCGCTGGAGATCCTGAGCTATATCCGTCAGCATAACGGTGTAGGCAAAGTGATGATGTCCGCCGAGGATACAGAGATACCCGAAGTGGTAGAGACCGCTGCGTTGACAGCTGCTCCGACAGAGGCACTCTTGCATCATTCCCAGCCGCTCCGCCTCGGTGTGGTAGGCAAACCTTCCGATTGGCTTATCTCTTCCGCCGTGGACTACAAAGAGGTACTCCGCCGCATGAATATCGAACTGGTGGATATCGACATCGAGGAAGTCAAGTCGATCGGTATCGTGCACCCGGGTATGCCGGGCGCAGAGGCGATCTACCAGCGACTCAAAGAAATCGTGGTCAAGAATAACCTCCAAGGTATCACGCTCCGTTGCTTCGATCTGCTTACCACCGTTAAGAACACCGGTTGTATTGCGCTGAGCAAACTGAATGACGAGGGTATCCCGGCTTCCTGCGAAGGCGATATACCGACGCTGCTCACGATGATGCTCTGCAAGAAGATCACCGGCGAACCGTGCTTCCAGGTCAACCCCGCACGTATCCAAGCCAACGGCGAGATGCTCTTTGCACATTGTACGTTGCCGCTCAAGATGACCGAGAAGCATGAGTTCACCACCCACTTCGAGTCGGGTATCGGTGTAGCCATCCATGGTGACCTGCCGACCGGCGACTACACGCTCGTCAAGATGAGCGGTGACATGAAGCGCCTCTTAGCGGTCGATGTAGAACTCGAGCGGTGTCAGTTCGAGCAGAACCTCTGCCGTACGCAGGTGTGGATCAAAGCGAACCCGCTGGTAAGTCAGTATTTCCTGACCGCTCCGATCCATAACCACCACATTCTCATCCGTGGTCATCATGCCGAGGAATTTAGAAAATAAATCAACAATCACAAATCACAAATATAAAATCTATTTTATTATGGTATCTTACAAAGAATTAGGCCTTGTTAACACCCGTGAGATGTTTGCAAAGGCTATCAAGGGTGGCTATGCTATCCCGGCATTTAACTTCAACAACATGGAGCAACTCCAGGCAATCATCAAAGCAGCTGCTGAGACCAAGAGCCCGGTAATCCTCCAGGTATCGAAAGGTGCACGTAACTACGCTAACCAGACCCTGCTTCGTTATATGGCTCAGGGCGCTGTAGAGTACGCTAAAGAGCTCGGTTGGGAGCATCCGCAGATCGTGCTGCACCTCGACCACGGTGATAGCTTCGAGCTCTGCAAGAGCTGCGTGGACTTCGGTTTCTCGAGCGTCATGATCGATGCTTCGTCCCTTCCGTACGAAGAGAATATCGCCCTCACCAAGAAAGTCGTTGAGTACGCTCACCAGTACGATGTTACTGTTGAGGCGGAACTCGGTGTATTGGCAGGTGTAGAGGACGAGGTTTCGTCTGCAGTCAGCCACTATACCAAGCCGGAAGAGGTAGTTGATTTCGCTACCCGTACGGGCTGCGACTCCCTCGCTATCTCCATCGGTACCAGCCATGGTGCATACAAGTTCACACCGGAGCAGTGCACCCGTGACCCGAAGACCGGTAAACTCGTTCCGCCCCCCTTGGCATTCGACGTTCTCGACGCTGTGATGGAGCAACTCCCGGGCTTCCCGATTGTACTGCACGGTTCGTCTTCCGTTCCGCAGGAGTATGTAGACATGATCAACTCGCTCGGCGGCAAGCTGCCTGATGCCATCGGTATTCCGGAGGAGCAACTCCGTAAGGCTGCCAAGAGCGCTGTCTGCAAGATCAATATTGACTCCGACAGCCGTCTGGCTTTCACTGCTGCTGTACGTAAAGTCCTCACCGAGAAACCGGGTGAGTTCGATCCGCGTAAATACTGCGGCGTAGCACGCGACTTCATGGAGGAGCTCTACAAGCACAAGATCATCGACGTGCTGGGTTCCGACGGCAAAGCAGAGTAAGGTCATCTAAAGGCAGACAACAATGGCTTTACCTTTCATGACAGCCGAACAAGCGGCTGAATTGATACAACATGGTGACGTCTTGGGCATGGGTGGTTTTACCGCCACCGGAGTGCCCAAGGCGGTTCCTTTTGCGCTCGCACAACGTGCTGAGAAACTGCATGAGCAGGGAATCCCCTTCCGCGTAGGACTCGAGACCGGTGCGTCGATGGGCGACAGCTGTGACGGTGCGCTGGCACGCGCGCACGCTGTAGAGTTCCGTACCCCGTATCAATCGAATAAGTCGATGCGCGAGGAGATCAATGCCGAAGGTACCCACTATTTCGACATGCACCTCAGCCACATGCCGCAGGACATCCGTTACGGCTTCCTTCCCAAGCCCAAATGGGCGATCATCGAGGCTTCCTATGTAGGCGAAGACGGTACCATCGTGCCGGCTGCCGGTATCGGTATCATGCCGACTATCTGCCGCATGGCGGATAAGATCATCGTCGAGCTCAATGAGATGTTCCCCGCTTCCATGCGTGGCATGCACGATCTCTACGAGCCCCTCGACCCGCCTCAACGCCGCGAGATTCCTATCTACAAGCCCTCCGATCGCTGCGGTTCCGATCATATCAAGGTCGATCCGGCGAAGATTGCTGCGGTCGTTAAGACCAACCGTCCCAACGAGATCCCGGCCTTCACGCCGGTGGATGAGACGACGGCTAAGATCGGTGCTAATGTAGCGGCTTTCCTCGAGGCAGAGATGAAAGCGGGACGTATCCCGGCTTCTTTCCTGCCCATCCAGAGTGGAGTAGGTAACGTGGCTAACGCCGTGCTCGGTGAACTCGGCAAGAACCCCAATATCCCGCCGTTTGAGATGTACTCCGAAGTTATCCAAGACTCCGTAGTCGATCTCATCAAAGCCGGACATTGTAAGTTCGCTTCGGGTTGCTCGCTGAGGCTCGTCGAGTCCAAGATGGCCGAAGTACTCGCTGACCTCGATTTCTACCGCGACAAGCTCTTGCTCCGTCCGCAGGAGACCTCGAACAGCCCCGAGATAGCACGCCGTCTGGGTATCATCGCGATCAACACAGCCCTCGAGGCAGATATATACGGTAACGTCAACTCGACCCATGTATGCGGCGTCAAGATGATGAACGGTATCGGCGGTTCCGGCGATTTCGCCCGCAACTCCTACCTCTCTATCTTCACCACCGCCTCCACGGCCAAGAACGGCGCTATCTCGTCCATCGTGCCGATGGTGACCCACCTCGATCACTCCGAGCACAGTGTCAAAGTGCTGGTGACCGAACAAGGTGTAGCTGATCTGCGTGGCAAGAGTCCGCGTCAGCGTGCCGAAGAGATCATTAACAACTGCGTCGCTCCGGAGTACCGCCAGATGCTGCGTGACTACCTTAAGATCGCGCGTCATGGACAGACCCAGCACGAACTCTCATGCGCTTTCGCTATGCACGAGGAGTTCCTCAAGTCCGGTGACATGCGGAATACGAAGTGGGAAAACTATAAGAGGTGACGTTCGAGTCGCTTCTTGTCGACAAGACGTATATAACTCAAAAAGGATGGCCGAAAGACCATCCTTTTTGTCGAGAAGAGGTGACTCGAACACCCGACCCCTACGTCCCGAACGTAGTGCGCTACCAACTGCGCTACTTCTCGAAATGCAGAGCATTTCTCGATTATTTTGCCGAGGCAAAATTTTCTCGCTCTACACGCTTTCTTTCAAAAGCGGCTGCAAAAGTACTGCTTTTTTTTGAATTGTGCAAATTTTTCTGCAATTATTTTGCACTTTTTCGCTTAAAAGTGCGTTTTCCGGGCTTTAAAGGCTCCGATTGTGCCATGATTTGCTTCACTTCGGCCTCCGTCAATGCCTCTGCGTTCGTACTCTTCGGCAAGCGATAATTGCCTTCCGGCGTGTGGATGTACGCGCCGAACTTACTGCGCAGTACCTGTATGTTGCCCCACTCATGTATCGGAGTAGCACTCTGCTGTTTCTCGTTGATCAAAGCGATCGCATCGTCCATCTTCATCGTCAGCGGGTCTTTGCCGCGCGGGATGGAGATGAAGAGCTTATCATAATGCACGTACGGGCCGTACTTACCTTCGCCGATAACTACCTCTTTTCCTTCGTATTCACCGAGAGAAATAGGCAATGAGTTCTTGAACAGATCAAGTGCTTCGTTCAGCGTGATCGAGTAGATCGACTGGCCTTTCTTGAGGCTGGCGAACTTAGGCTTGTCATGGACGGCATCCCCTAACTGTACGCACGGACCGATCTTGCTGATCTTGGCAATCACGGGTAGTCCCGTAGCCGGGTCTTGACCCAGTAAGCGACCTTCTACTTTTCCCGATGGAATCGAAGAAAGTAAGGGTTTGAAGGTCTTATAGAACGCATCTACCGTCTTCGTCCAATCGGCACGACCGACAGCGATCTTATCGAACTGTTCTTCCTCGTGCGCCGTGAAGTCATAACTGAGGATCTCCGGAAAATGCGCCACCAGAAAATCATTGGTCATGCGTCCGAGATCCGTCGGCATGAAGCGCTGACTCTCTGCGCCGTATAACTCGCTCTTCTGTTTCTCTTGAACCATCCCGTTCTTGAGACTCAGCACGGCGATATCGCGTTTCTGTCCGGCTACCGAGCCTTTCTCTACGTACTTCACTTTCTGAATCGTCTCGATGATAGTAGCGTAGGTGGAAGGACGACCGATACCGAGTTCCTCCATCCGTTTGACAAGCGTCGCATCATTATAGCGGAAAGGCGGTTTGGCGTAGGTCTGAATGGCCTCGGCGTTCACTAACTTCAGGCGCTCGCGTTGCGACATAGCCGGCAATATACGGCGCTCTTCCGCTTCCTCATCCGTCGATTGAACATACACGCGGGTGAAACCGTCAAAGAGGATCACCTCACCCGTAGCCACAAACGCATACTTCGAGCCGTGAACGGACACCTCAATGGTCGTTTTCTCGCTCTCTGCCTCCGACATCTGCGAAGCGATCGTACGCTTCCAGATTAACTCATACAAGCGTTGCTCGTCTTTGTTAACACCTGCACTGAGCGTACTCATATACGTCGGACGGATGGCTTCGTGCGCTTCCTGTGCACCCTTGGCTTTGGTGTGGAACTGACGGGTGTGCACGTACTCCTTACCGTACTGCTCGGTGATGACATCCTTCGAAGTCGCCAAGGCGAGGGTAGAGAGGTTAACGGAGTCCGTACGCATATACGTGATCTTTCCGCTCTCGTACAAGGACTGCGCCAGACGCATCGTCTTGGACACGGTGAACTTGAGCTTACGTGCGGCTTCCTGTTGGAGCGATGACGTGGTGAACGGCGGCGCCGGCATATGCTTCACCGGCTTACGCTGTACATCGCGTACGATGAACTGAGCCGTGTTGAGACTCTCCAAGAACTCAATCGCATCTTTCTTATGCGAAAAACGATGGTTCAGTTCGCACTTGAGCACCGAGGCATCACCCGGATTTATTCCGATGAAATCGGCAAAAATGCGATAGGAGGACGATGCACGGAAACTTTCTATCTCGCGCTCTTTCTCTACAATCAGACGAACAGCTACACTCTGTACACGACCGGCCGACAGACCTGTCGTCACTTTCTTCCAAAGCACCGGAGATAACTCGAATCCCACGATGCGGTCGAGCACACGGCGCGCCTGTTGGGCATTCACCAGATTATAATCGATATCGCGCGGATGCTCGATAGCCTCTAAGATAGCCGGCTTGGTGATCTCATGAAAGACGATACGCTTCGTATCTTTCTTATCCAGACCCAATACCTCTTTCAGGTGCCATGCGATCGCTTCTCCCTCGCGGTCTTCATCGGAAGCCAACCAAACGGTATCGGCTTTCTTGGCCTCGCGCTGCAGCTGCTCAATCAGATGCTCTTTATGGGCATCAATCGCATAATGAGGGGCATAACCGTTCTCAAAATCAATACCCAGCGAGTTCTTTCCGATAGGTTCGATATCGCGTACGTGACCTTGGCTACTAAGCACGTGGTAATCACTGCCGAGAAACTTCCCGATGGTGTCCGCTTTGTGCGGGGACTCAACTATAACCAAATTTTTGCTCATACTCGTATATAAATAAGGAGTGATCTCCAAAAACGGCTGCAAAAGTAGTATAATTAATTTATTTATGCAAATTTTTTTTTGTTTGCTTGCGTATATCAAAGATATTTAGTATCTTTGCAGCCGATTTAGAAAAAATAGTTTGAATTTTTTTATCGAAATACTTGCATGAACATTTTTTTAGTCGTATTATTAGTGCTCGCGGGCGTCGCGTTATTATTAATGGAGATGTTCCTTCTGCCGGGTTTCGGCATTGCGGGCGTGAGTGGTTTTCTTGCGCTGGTTGGCGCAGTAGTGGTAGCATGGATATGGATCGGTCATGTAGCGGGTCTGATTACGCTCGGTGCCTGCGTGCTCTTGACGGGTCTCGCTATCTGGGGCTTTGTGCGTAGCAATGCGCTGGATAAGATGGCGCTGGATACCAAGATAGACAGCCACGTCGAGTTGGCGGATAACAAACTCAAGAAAGAGGAAACCACCAATCAAAAACCAAAAATCATAAATCATAAATCATAAATTTATCGTCCTATGGAAGACCTTAGTGCTCTCTCTGTTGTGCTGTATGCCTTGATAGGTGTCTGCATCATCATTTTCTTGTATTATGTACCCTTCATGCTCTGGATCAATGCCGTAGTGAGCGGTGTACATATCAGTCTGGTACAGTTATTCCTCATGCGTATCCGTAAGGTACCGCCCGCAAAGATCGTCAATTGTATGATCGAGGCGCACAAGGCCGGTCTGACGGATGTCAAGCGCGACGGTCTGGAGGCGCACTATCTCGCCGGAGGACATATAGAGCGCGTGGTGCATGCCCTCGTGTCGGCTTCGAAGGCTGGTATCAACCTGCCTTTCCAGATGGCTACGGCCATCGACCTCGCCGGACGTGACGTGTTCGAGGCCGTGCAGATGTCCGTGAACCCCCGTGTCATTGATACCCCGCCGGTAACGGCTGTGGCGAAGGATGGTATTCAGTTGATTGCCAAAGCCCGTGTGACCGTGCGTGCGAACATCAAACAGCTCGTCGGAGGTGCCGGTGAAGACACGATCCTTGCCCGTGTAGGTGAAGGTATAGTCAGCTCGATCGGTAGCGCCGAGAGCCATAAGATGGTGCTCGAAAACCCCGATTCCATCAGTAAACTCGTGCTCTCCAAAGGCCTCGATGACGGTACAGCCTTCGAGATCCTCTCCATCGATATAGCGGACATCGACGTAGGTAAGAATATCGGTGCCCAACTGCAGATGGATCAGGCGGAGGCGGATAAGAACATCGCCCAGGCTAAAGCCGAGGAGCGTCGCTCAATGGCTATCGCTTCGGAGCAGGAGATGAAAGCCAAAGCACAGGAAGCCCGCGCCAAAGTGATTGAGGCAGAGGCACTCGTACCGCAGGCTATGGCGGAGGCCTTCCGTAACGGTAACCTCGGCATCATGGATTACTACCGCATGCAGAATATCCAGGCCGACACCGCTATGCGCGAGAATATCGCTAACGGAGGCGAGGCTAAAAAGGCTAAGAAATAAATCAAAAATCAAAAATTTGAAATCATAAATGCGCGTAGCGCTCCTCCAATATCCTATCGAATGGGCAGATCCGCAGGCGAACATAGGCCTGCTGGATGAACGCCTGCGAGCCATCGCCGGACAGGCGGATATGGCCGTTGTGCCGGAGATGTTCAGTACGGGTTTCTGTACCGATCGTCCCGGGCTGGCGGAACAGTGGGGAGCGGGTCCTACCTGTCAGGCGCTCCAGCGCATGGCCGATGACTACCACATCGCCATTGTCGGTTCGATGATGGCGAGGGACAATGGCAAACTCTATAACCGGGGATTCCTCTTTGCGCCGGGTGTTGCACCGCAACACTACGACAAGCATCATCTGTATGCGAGCGGAGGCGAAGCGGAGTTCTTCACGCCCGGCAATGAGCGACCGATCTTTGAGTACCGCGGAGTCAAGATACGTCTGGCGGTCTGCTATGACCTGCGTTTCCCGGTGTGGCTGAGGCAGGACAAGCACAACCTGTACGACATCCTCATTGTGGTGGCCTGCTGGCCTACCGTCCGGATTCAGTACTGGGACGCTTTGTTACCCGCCCGGGCGGCAGAGAACCACTGTTACGGTATCGGTGTCAACATGGTCGGGACGGATGGGCTGCAACTCGATTATAACGGTCACTCCGTGGCGTACGACACCTGGCTTAAGGATGTAGCGGGATTTGAAGACTACGAGGCGACCACCAAGATAGTGGATCTGTCTATAGAGAAACTGCGGCATTTCCGCGAGGTGTTGCCGCAATGGCAAGAAGCAGATGAATATCAATTGGAAAATAAAAGAACTGACGTCTGAAGAGCAGGCAGCGGCACAACGTCTGACCACCGAACTGGAGATCAGTCCGGTAGCGGGTCGCATCTTAGCGGCTCGCGGTCTGCGTACGGCTGCTGAGGCGCGCGCGTACATACGCCCCTCTTTGGATAGTCTGCACGACCCCTTCCTCATGAAGGACATGGGCGCGGCAGTCGATCGTCTCTGCAAGGCCATCGATAGTCACGAGCGCATCATGGTATATGGCGACTACGACGTGGACGGTACGACGGCGGTGGCACTCATGTACTCCTTCCTCAAGACCCAGACGGACAACCTCATCTATTACATCCCCGATCGTTATACCGAGGGATACGGCATCTCCACCAAGGGCATCGACACCGCCAAAGAGAAAGGCTGTACCCTCGTCATCGCGCTCGACTGCGGTATCAAAGCGGTCGATAAGATGGAGTATGCCAACTCGCTCGGTGTCGATTTCATCATCTGTGACCACCATACGCCCGGGGACACCATCCCGAAGGCGGTGGCGGTGCTCAATATGAAACGCAAGGATTGCCTCTATCCGTTCAAGGAACTGAGCGGCTGCGGCGTGGGCTTCAAACTGGCGCAAGCGTACGCCCAGCGGCGCGGCATCGATCCGCAGGAGGTCTATCGCCTCTTACCACTGCTGGCTATGTCCATCGCTTCGGACATCGTGCCGGTGACCGGAGAGAACCGCATCCTCGCTTTCTATGGCCTCCGTGCCCTCAATGCGTTCCCCTCCGTGGGCATGCAAGCCATCATGCAGGTGGCGGGTATCGAAGGCAAGACCATCACCATCAACGATCTCGTCTATAAGTTCGGTCCGCGTATCAATGCGGCGGGGCGTATCAAGTCCGGTGCAGAGGCAGTACGTCTGCTCATCACCGATGATGCCGAGGCGGCTTTGCGCTTTGCCCAGGATATCGATTCGTATAACCAGGATCGACGTGATTTCGATACCAAGACCACCGACGAGGCGCTTGAGCAACTGGCCAAAGACCCGAACAATGCAAGCCGATTCACGACAGTCGTCTTCTCGCCCGAGTGGCATAAAGGTGTCGTAGGCATAGCTGCGAGCCGACTCACCGAGACCTATTACCGCCCCACTATTGTGCTCACCGCCGGAGACGACGATATCATCAGCGGCAGTGCCCGTTCGGTCAGTGATTTTGATATATACACCGCTATCGATTCGTGCCGCGACCTGCTGACTAATTTCGGTGGACATAAGTTCGCCGCCGGTCTCAGCATGCATCGCAAAGACCTGCCGGAGTTCCAACGCCGTTTTGAACAATACGTGGCAGCACATATCAAGCCCGAGCAACAATGCCCGACGCTGGATATAGAGGCGGAGGTGGAGCTGAGCGATATGAACTGGAAGATGTACAAGATCCTTCAATGCCTCGAGCCGTTCGGCCCGGGTAATGAGCGACCGCTCTTCCTCTGCCGCCATCTGATTAACAACCGCAACTCCCGTGCGGTAAGTGACGGCCGCCATCTGCATCTGGATCTCACCGACTGCGTGGTTGCCATGGACGGCATCGGGTTCGGGCAAGGCGACAAAGCCATCCATCTGCAGAACGGCAAAGCCGTGGATGTCTGTTTCTACCTCGAGGAGAACTCCTACCGCGGTCGCACGACCCTTCAGATGAATGCCCAAGACGTCAAACTGGACGAATAAAAAACAAAACATATGAAAACGAAATTTATGATGCTGGTTGCATGTGCAGCGATGCTGCTGGCAACCGGTTGTAAGGATGAGAAGAACCAAGCTGAGTCGATCATCGGTAATGTATCGAAGCCGACGTGGGTAGCTCCGGAGAGTTATGACATGTCCTCTTCGATGACGGCTATCGTAGGTATCGATCTGACGTCCGTCTATACGGCGGAGCAGTTGGCTGCAGTGAACTACCAGCGTTCGTCGGATGACCTGCTGGCTGCTTTTGCAGGCGAGACCTGTCTGGGTGTGGGCAAATGGTTAGATGAGGCCAGCGCCTACTGGTTGTTTATCGCTGCGCCGGAGAATGCGGATGCGATTACGATCAAGCATTACAGCGCATCGCTCAAGCATGTGTTCGTGTCGGAATCGATTCCTTACAACAACGGTTCTAACCTCGGCACGGTGGATGTGCCGTATAATCCCAAGTGGACTGTAACACAATAATATTCAACCAATTATGCAACGCAAATCGTTACTAATCTGCATGCTTTTGGTGGCCTGCGGGATGGCATATGCTACCACGGCGGCGAAAGGCTTATTCACGGTCAACAGATCGGGAAAAATGATTCAGTTCGCCGATGCGAATGAGGTGAACGGTCCTACGCACGACCTGTTCCAATGGAGCTATGCCAATGAATGGCGGGAAGAGCAAAAGAACGAGGAAGGTCATAACGAATGGTACGTGCTGTCTGCGGCTGAGTGGACGTATCTGTTGGTGAAGCGCGATGGAGATGGAATGTCGAAGAACGCCTTGGGAAGCGTCAACGGACAGAACGGACTCGTCATCCTTCCGGACAGATGGGTACAACCGGCAGGAGTACCTGTTTTTAAACCGGTTACGAGTGGTATAGCTTATGCCAACAACGCTTATACGACCGCAGAATGGGCGATTATGGAAGCTGCCGGTGCTGTCTTTCTGCCGTGTGGTGGCTATTCGACGTCTGGCGGAGACCCGACTGATGCCACTGACCATGGTGCCTATTGGTCGGCTACCCAGCACGCAACCCTCACGAACCAAGCTTTTTGTATGCGCTTTAACGAGGGAGAGATCCATGACCTCAATACAGCCTATGCCACGACGAACTACTATTCCGTTCGTTTGGTGCGTACCGTACCCACTCTTACCGTCTTGGATGAGGATGATGAGTCGGAGGCGTTTGCCACCAAGTTGGCTGCGGCTGATGACTATAGTTATGCCGTCATGCAACGTACCCTGCTGCGCAACGGCTATTTAAATACGCTCTGTCTGCCTTTTGACGTGCCGAATATCGATGCCTCACCGCTCGCGGGCGCAGAAGTGTACACGTTCGACGGCGGCACGGTGAGCGGAACGACAGGACAGGAGATTCTGCATCTCAACCTTACCCGCCTCTCCGGTCAACGGCTGAGCCAAGGTGTGCCTTATCTGATTCGCTGGATGAACGCGACTGGTACACTCGACAGTCTCTATTTCTACAATGTAGAGAACTGGGATACCAACACCTCTGCCGGAGCTGATGTAGGAAATGCCAACATCAAGATGCACGGCTTCTACTACAAGACCCACATCACCGGCAGTGCTTCCCCTTCCGAAGCCCATTATAACTTTTTCTTAGGCAATAACAACGCCATCAACTGGCCTACGGACGGTGAGGATACGTCCAAGAAGATGAAAGGCTTCCGTACGCATTTCTATACGCTACCCGGCGGTACACCCTCTGCGGCTCCTATCCGGCGTAACATGCAGACGGTGTGGGACATCGACGGCGAGCGCGAAGGAGCTACAGGCATCCAAAACACCCCATTGAACGTACAGGCCGAAAAACTATTCCGTGACGGACGGGTGATCCTGCATATCAACGGTCATTTGTATGACATGAGCGGCAAACGCCTCAACGATCAATAGTCCCAACTGTGTATTATGCAGAATAATACATTCAAAAACATATGGTTTGATTACAAGTCGGAGGTTATTTTCGGCGTGGTGATGGTAGCGGTGGTGGTGCTGAGCAGTTATCTGGCGCAGTTCATACCGGACGATATATACGATCGTGTTCTCACGCCTACATTCAACGTAGGTACGTTCACGGCAGCTTTTGCCTGCGCGTGGATCACGTTCCGGCATGTGGAGCACTTGCGTATTCGGCGTGCGTGGGGATATGCGTTGTTGATATGGGGCTTGGGCGATCTGTCTTATTTTGTCTGTTACGTGCTCGCCCCGATGCAGGTGATGAACATGGGTGCCCTGCGTATCTCGACGTATGAACTGCTGATCGGTAATCTGTTAGGATGGGTGATGGTGCTGTATCCTACCGAGACCCTTCGTCCGGGATGGCTGACGTGGAAGACTGTTCTGTGGCAATTATTACCGATGATTGCGCTGGTGGCCTTGGACTATGTGATTCCTTACAGTCTACGGCTGTTGATAGCGCTCTATCCGTATGCGCTGCTTGCTTTGGTGCTCACGCATATACGCCGGTATCAAAAATGGTGCGAGGATAACTTCTCGACTTTGGACAATATGGATGTGCAGTGGATCATCCGCTACTGTATCATGTTAGCCATCATCGGTGTCAATTATGTCAATATATGCGTTGCTAGCGGGCATACGCGTGGGTTCACGCAGCAGTGGTTCGTCATCGTCATGCTCGTCTATAGTACGGAGCAGATTCTCTACCGCAAGGACCCGTGGCAACGTTTGCGTACGATAGAGCCGGAAGCGGAGCCAACCGAAGCCGAACAACCTAATGCAGCATACAAGGAGACGTTGGAAACTTGGCTCGAAAAGGACAAACCCTATCTTAATCCCGATTTCCAGTTAATGGACTTACGTCAGGTGCTTCCCCTCAACCGCACCTATCTGAGCCGGTTCATCAATAGCGAATATGGTTGTAGTTTCTATCAATGGGTGAACAGACTGCGTATCGAAGAGGCAAAGCGTCTGAAAATGGAGCATCCCGAGTGGAAGGCACAGGATATCGCCGAACGTGGTTGTGGCTTCTCGTCTCGCCAAGCTTTCTATCGCACTTTCCTCCGCGAAACCGGTCAAACACCCAGCGAGTGGTGGTCCACGCAAAACACCCCTCAATAAGTGGTATATTGATACCATTTTAGGTTGTGAATTGGCATGCAAAGAAACAAAAAATACATTCAAAGGTGAAAAAATACCACCTTTTTGTATAAAAACTTGCACAAATCAAAAAAAAGATGTAACTTTGCAGTCGATTTTAATTATACACCATTATGCAAGACCTGAAATATCTAGTAGAGGCCTATGAGCACTGGAAGGCAATACAGCCTTTGAGCGAGCACGACAAGGAGCGGCTGAGTCGCAAGTTCACCATTGACTTTAACTATAATAGCAACCATATTGAGGGCAATACCCTGACGTATGGTCAAACGGAGTTATTGTTGCTCTTTGGCAAGGTGGTTGCGGAAGCGGAGATGAAGGACTTGGAAGAGATGAAAGCGCACAACGTAGGTTTGAAGATGATGCAGGTGGAAGCAGGTGAGATGCAGAAACCACTCACGGAAACCTTCATTCGACAGCTTCATAAAATACTGCTCCGAGAGGACTATACCGTTTACCGTAACTTACCTGGAGGCGTACAGACGAGTTACACCATCCATGCCGGATGTTATAAGACCCGACCGAACTCCGTTATCACTCGTTATGGCGACCGTTTCGAGTATGCATCTCCGGAAGAGACTCCGGCGCTGATGAACGACCTGATTGCATGGTACAATGAAGCCGAACAAAGCAGCGAATATACGCCGGTACAGTTAGCGGCTCTGTTCCATTATCGCTATATACGTATTCACCCTTTTGAGGATGGTAATGGACGCATCGCACGACTGATGGTTAACTTCATCCTCTCTCGCCATAACTACCCTATGATCGTGGTTCGTAGCCGAAAGAAGTCACATTATTTGGAAGCCTTACACAAGAGCGATTTGCAAGTAGGAGTCACTCCTTCTATCGGTGCGCACGCTCCGCTGAATAAGATTGATGCATTCTTGAAATACTTCGAACGACTGACGGCTGATGAGATAGAACAGAACATTGCTTTTGTTCGAGAACACGATAATAATATATGGTGGTTCGATGGCGAGAAAGTCTCATTCCGCAGTCCGAACACCCCTACTATTCTACGCACCTTAATGGAAGAGCCGGATACGACCATCAATGAACTGTGCGATAAGATAGGCATTAATCGTTCTGCAATCCAGAAGCAATTGGATTTATTGCAGAAGAAAGGCTATATCGTACGTTCCAATGACGGAAACGGGAAATGGCATGTAGTGATAGTATCATCTAATTAGGAAACAATTCGTAAATTTCTAACCCTTTTAGGATACACTTTGTAAATATATGCACGTGCGTATTTCGTACGTGTATTTTTTTGCATTTTTTTACTGAAAAATTTTGCAGTATCAAAAAAATGTTGTACCTTTGCAAACGAATTCAAAAATGGGAATGAAGCAAACAGCGACATATCAGTATTTTACCACCGGTCTCACGGCCGCGGATAGGAGATATACACTTTAGAGAAACAGAACCACCAGATGGTTTTGTTTCTCGTTTATGCCTATTACGAACAACAATTATTAACGAACTATAATAAAAATTTAGTAAAAAAATTAATTTTTCGCATAAGATGATACAAATCCTTCTATATAAGGTTGATTGTTAGTGACAATAG
>CACWNR010000012.1 GCA_902762355.1 uncultured Bacteroidales bacterium | reverse complement strand
GATATGGTCTTTCTCAGCGAGGATAGCCTTGCAGGTGTCGCAACCGCATTTCTCCATAGCAGCCACCATCGGCTCGTAGAGACGGTTGGTAACCTCTGCAGAGTTCTGGTTCTCCAGCCACTCTTTGAACATCGCTTTGAGTTCGTCGGAGCAGTCAGCGCACTCGAGACCTTTCTGCATGAGAGCAGCAAGACGCTCGCGCAGTTTGCGGTGTGCGATCTGCATACCGAGACCGTACTCGCAGAAGTCCTCCCGGAGTAGATAGAGGTACAACCGGTAGCGTTAGCGATGATCTCGCGGTCGCCGACGAGTTGGCTGATGAGCTTCAGATACGGAGTCTCACCGCAACCGGAGCAAGCGCCGGAGAACTCGAAGAGCGGCGTAGCGAACTGGCTGTTCTTGACGTTGTTGAGTTCAACGAGGTGTTGCTTGGTAGCTACGTGCTCTACGCAGTAATCCCAGTTAGCAGCCTCGCCGAGTTGGCTCTCGAGATCGACCATAGCGAGTGCTTTGCCGGTCTTCGGATTGCCCGGACAAACATCGACGCAGTTACCGCAACCGAGGCAGTCCATAACGCCGACCTGCATACGGAAGTGCATACCCTTCATGGCAGCCGGAGCTTTCATCTCGCGGGTAGCAGCGCCGTTGAGGCCTGCGAGCTCTTTCTCGTCGAGGACGAACGGACGGATACAAGCGTGAGGACAAACATACGCACACTTGTTACACTCGATACAGTTGTCAGCGGTCCAAACCGGAACGAAGGCAGACACACCACGTTTCTCGAACTTAGCGGTACCTGCAGGCCATGTACCATCCTCGATGCCCTTGAACGAGCTAACCGGGAGGAGGTCACCGTCCTGACCGTTGATCGGACGAACAACCTTGGTGATGAACTCCGGCTCATCTCCGTAGTCCTTAGCGGGATCAGCAGGCAGTTTCGACCATTCGGGATCGATAGCAAGCTCTTTGTACTCACCACCGCGATCCACAGCAGCGTAGTTCTTATTAACGACATCCTCACCCTTCTTGCCGTAAGACTTCACGATGAAGTGCTTCATCTCCTCGACAGCTTTGTCAACAGGAATGACTGCGGTGATACGGAAGAATGCAGACTGGAGGATGGTGTTGGTACGGTTGCCCAGACCGATCTCCTGTGCGATCTTCGTAGCGTTGATGTAATAAACTTTAATCTTATGGTCAGCGAAGTATTTCTTCACTTTGTTCGGCAGGTTCTTAACCAGCTCGTCACCCTCCCAGATGGTGTTCAGCAGGAACGTACCGCCGTCCTGCAGACCGCGGGTCACATCGTACATGTGGAGGTAAGCCTGAACGTGGCATGCCACGAAGTTAGGCGTGGTAACGAGATAGGTCGAGTGGATAGGCTCGTCGCCGAAACGGAGGTGCGAGCAGGTGAATCCACCGGATTTCTTACTATCGTAAGAGAAGTAAGCCTGGCAGTATTTGTCGGTGGTGTCACCGATGATCTTAACCGAGTTCTTGTTAGCACCGACGGTACCGTCTGCACCGAGTCCGTAGAACTTAGCCTGGAAGAGCGAAGCGTCACCCATCGCGATCTCCTCGCCAACAGGCAGAGAAGTGAAGGTGAGGTCATCGTTGATACCCACGGTGAAGTGGTTCTTCGGTTGCGGCAGCGCGAGGTTCTCGAATACTGCGAGCATCTGTGCCGGAGTGGTATCGTTGGAACCCAGACCGTAACGACCGCCTACTACGAGCAGGTCCTTGAGACCGAGTTCGTCGAGTGCGTCTTTTACATCGAGGTAAAGCGGTTCGCCGTTAGCGCCCGGCTCTTTGGTACGATCGAGCACGCAGATACGTTTTGCGCTCTTCGGCAGAGCCTCTTGCAAGTACTTGAGGCTGAACGGACGATAGAGGTGTACGTTGATGAGACCGAGTTTCTTGTTACCCTTAGCAGCCTCATAATCAATCACTTCGCGGATAGCCTCACAAGCAGAACCCATACAGATGATGATGTTCTCTGCGTCAGCAGCGCCGTAGTAGTTGAACGGACGATACTCGCGGCCGGTGATCTTGCTGATCTCCTTCATGTAATCGGAAACGATGTCCGCTACGCCGTCGTAATAACGGTTGCAGCTCTCGCGGTGAGCGAAGAAGACATCGGGGTTCTCCGCCATACCGCGCATCTCAGGACGCATCGGGCTGAGAGCACGCTCACGGAACTCCTGGAGTGCCTTGTAGTCTACTAATGGACGGAGATCCTCCATATCCATCGCCTCTACTTTCTGGTACTCGTGCGACGTACGGAAACCGTCGAAGAAGTTGAGGAACGGCACGCGGCTCTTGATCGTTGCCAAGTGAGCTACACCTGCGAGGTCCATCACTTCTTGTACGGAAGCCTCAGCGAGCATAGCGAAACCGGTCTGACGGCACGCCATGACATCCTGGTGGTCACCGAAGATACAGAGCACGTGCGAAGCGAGCGTACGAGCCGATACATGGAAGACGGTCGGGATCAACTCACCGGCGATCTTGTACATGTTCGGGATCATGAGCAGCAAACCCTGCGAAGCCGTGAAAGTGGTGGTCAGGGCACCTGCGTTCAGCGAACCGTGAACAGCACCTGCTGCACCGGCCTCAGACTGCATCTCCTGTACCAAAACGGTCTCGCCGAACAGGTTCTTGCGACCTGCGGCAGCCCACTCGTCCACGTTCTCTGCCATCGGAGACGACGGCGTGATAGGATAGATAGCAGCTACCTCGGTGAACATGTAAGCCACATGCGCCGCAGCTGCGTTACCATCCATGGTCATAAATTTTTTCTCTTTTGCCATTGTTGTTGAGTTTTATAATGTTGATTAGTATAAGAATCCTAATAGCCAAAGCGGCATCTGGTTGCCGCGACCGGTCTCGAGTTCGCCGACAGCCGTCGGACGGATCGTGTCACGCATGGACACTTGCTCTTTGACATCGAAATAATACTGATTGTCCACAATAAACATCGCCGAACGTTCGGTAGCATTGACGCGGTGTGCGCCATGCACGGCCATGTAGAAATAGGTCTCGTACATATCCATCGGCGTGATCTCACGCGTGAAATCCATGCGAGCCACATTAGTGTTATGCATATAGACCTTGGTCGGCTTCATCGGGAAGCTCTTGTGCTCCGGATAGAGGAGGTTGATCAGACGCGAGTCCTTGAGGTACTTAACGTAGTTCATCGTCGTCGCACGGCTCAGGCCTATCTCATCGGAGATATTGGATATATTGAGTGCACACGGCGCGTCATGCATGAGGATATAGAGCAGTTTGCGTAGTTTATGCAAGCACGCTACATCGATCTGCTTGATCATGAGCACGTCCACCTCGAGCTGCGAGTTCATCACCTTCAGCAACTCTGCCTCGAAGGACTTACTCTCCAGATACGAGGGATAGTAGCCGTGGTCGAGGTAAGCCTTGAAGTATTTCAACGGCTGTACCCGCTCACAAATCTCGCGGGAGATGGAAGCATGGCGCTGCATAATATCCTCGAGCGTATAAGACGGCAGTTTCAGACCGGTCTGTATATTGAGGTACTCGCGGAAGGAGAAGCCACGCAGGTTGTAGGTATGCACGATGCGCTCGAGGTCATGGTTATCCTCGTCGATCGGCATGACCGGCGTGGCGCAGAAGATGATATGCAGATGTTTGTACTTGGAGTAACAGCGCTTGAGTTCGCGCGACCAGTTCTCATACTTGAACAACTGATCGAGGAAGAGGTATCGTCCTCCGGTAGCGGCAAACGCGCTGGCCAGCTCCATTAAGGTATGCTTGGTGAAATAGAAATCGTTCATGCTCACAAACAAGCACGGACGAACGTCTCGTAAGGATTTACGTTTACAGGGACGTCCTTTCTTGGTCAAGGGCACAGGCATGTTCCGCCACTCGGTCTCAATCTCCTTGACACGCGACAGTAAGAAATCCGTTTTCCCTACTCCACGACCACCCTTGATGGCAATCAGACGATCGTTCCAATTGATCTCGTCCATTAGTTTCCGGCGGATAGGCATGGAAGAATGCGCGACCAGAAAGTCGTGTATCCTAAAAAATGCGTCTAGCATGGGAGCTTTTTGCTCAACTTGTACGTTTTTCGATTCGGTTAATGGTTCTTTTTTCTCCATTTTGAACTAAAAGTTTTAAAAATTCTTAGCCATTTGGCACGATTTTTCACCAAAATTTTGAAAATTCGCCGCAAAGGTACGATTTTTTTTTGATATTTGCAATACCCACCTTACATTTTTTATAAAAAAATGAGGGGCTACAACGCGTAGTCCCTCAAAATTACACAATTTTCGTTAAAAAATGCACCTTTTTTCGCATCGATTAGAGCGAGATAGCTCCACTCGGGCAAACGTCAGCACAGGTTCCGCACTCGGTGCAAACGTCCGGATCGATGGAATAGTGCTCGCCTTCAGAGATAGCACCCATCGGGCATTCTTCAATACATGTACCGCAAGCAATGCAGTCAGTTGAAATTTTGTAAGCCATAGTATTTAATGTTTAATGTTGAATGTTTAATGTTTAACGATTGACGCTGCAAAGGTACAACAAAAAATCGAGACTACCAAATTTTAGGGATAGATTTTTTATTTTTTTGTCTTTTTGACCGTAGCCAGTGCGGCAGCGAGTTGAGCAGCCGGACCGGTTAAACCTTTATCTGTCAGGCCTTTACGTTTGGCATACGTCGTCCAGTCTTTGGCACCGCCCTCAGAGACCGGCATCCCTAATTGCAGGTAATGGCAATAGGCGATGGCGAGGGCATCGGTGGCATCGAGTTTCTTAGGCATCTGTTCGTCGGGAATATGCATGAAGCGCTGTAACATACCCGCCACTTGCTCTTTGGAGCTATGTCCGTTACCGGTGATGGCCATCTTGATCTTCATTGGCGAGTACTCGTAGATAGGCACATCTTTGCTGAGTGCAGCCGCAATCGCCACCCCCTGTGCATGGACGATCTTGATCATCGTCTGCGGGTTCTTATCCACGAACTGCGTCTCGATGGCCAAGGAGGTGGGATGATACTTATCGATGAGTTCTTGCAAAAAGAAAAATTCTTTTTGAAGGCGCGGGTATTGACCTTCGAGTTTATGCACATCGTACGCGCCGAACTCGAGTATCTCCACCTGTTGTCCGACGGTGTGCAGAAGGGCATAACCCATAAAGAGCGTTCCCGGGTCAACTCCTAAGATGATATGTTCGGATCGAACTTTATCTATCATCTCTCTCGTGATTGCGGATAAATCCGCGGATGATGATTACCGCCGCGCCGGCAATGAGCACGTAATCCGCCCAGGGTTCGATTTTCGCCATGCTCAACGCGGCGCCTGCGGCCAGAATAACCAGGCCGATGATCAATATAATATTACTCAGCTTCATCTACCAAATAAATATCCTCGTTGGGGGTATGCATATAATAATGTTCACGCGCGTAGCGCTCGAGGCTATCGGGTTGACTGAGCGTTTGGATCTCCCGTTGGGCCTTCTCTGCACCCTCACGGTACATATCCCGTTGCTCCTCCAAATGGCGTATCTCACGGCCGCGCTGCATGAAACGAATGACACTCTGATCGCCGATGAACAAGAACACCATCAAAAAGACCAAGAGCGTGATCACGTACTTAGCCCATTTGCGTATCTTAATCGTCTCCCAAAAGTCAGAAAAAGTCATTGTATCTCCAAAATTTTGCGCAAAGTTACGAAAAAACTTGCATATATGCAAATTTTTATGTACTTTTGTAGCCGATTTAATTAAATAGCCACATGAAAACTCGTTTTGGATGGATATTCATTGTCTTGATGGTGTGCAGTTCAGTCGTTGCGCAAACGCACATCACAGTGGATAATCCCGATACATGGTCAGGAGAGGCGTTACGCCCTTATATCGGTCAAACGGTCATTTTTGATGTACCGATGATCATCTGCGGCAACGCGAACGGTAATTATACCGTTTCTCCTTGGCGCCGTTTCCAACCGGAGAGCCACGGATTCGTCGGCACGGCAGAGTACCGCTCGACCATGCGTATCAACAGCAGTTGTATGTTCAGTCTGAGCAATGTCCCCGCTCCGGGAACCAAGATGAAAGAAAACAGCCACCGTTGCGGCGAGAAGATCATCGGTCTGAAAGCTACTGTCAACAGCACGTCCAGTCTGACGATGATCAGCGGTACTTGGGAAGGCAATACCCGCGCGGACTTGGAAGCCGATTTGCCGGACTTAGGCGACTACCGTTTGTTGGTTTGCGGTTTTAACCTGGAGAACTACTACATGACTTGGGGATCGATGGGTGCCAAGAGTTATGCAGAGCACCAAAGCCAACGCGCAAAAATCAGCAAAGCACTCAAGAAAATCAATGCGGATATATTCGGTTTGGTAGAGTTACAGCAAGGCGACGAGGCGATCGCAGAGATTGTGAGTGACCTCAATGCCAACCTGCCCGGACGAAAATACAAATATTTCCACGATGGTAACGAAGGCACGTTCCAGAAAGTGGATTTCGTTTATGATGCCAACACAGTAACACCTATCAGTACCAAACCCGCATCGACGGATGTTGAGGTGCAGAACCGCAAGAAAATGATGTGCTTCATCGAGAACGCAACGGGTGAACGGTTCATCTATTCGATTAACCACTTCAAGGCCATGACCGGTGGAGGTGAAGACCGCCGTGTGAATGAATCGAGAGCAGTCGTAGAGTTGTACAATGCGTACAAATCGAATAATAAGGTGCACGATAATGATGTGCTCATCATGGGTGACTTGAACTGCTATGCATACACCTCGCCTATCCAAGTGTTCATCGACAAAGGGTTGATTGATCTGCATCGTGCTTTTCATGCTGACAGCAGTTATAGTTATATGTTCAGTGGTTTGACCAGTTACATCGACCACGCTATTTGCAACGAGACGATGTACGGACAGATAACCGGTATGTCCGGCTATCACATCAACTCCGACGAGGATGATAAATACACGTACGACAAGTCCAGCGACCAAACGATGTTCCGTTGCTCGGACCACGATCCGGTGTTAGTAGGACTGAAGTTAGATAGCACCCTTAGCAAGAGTTTAGAGCCGTATGTGTACTCCGAGGGATTTACGGATAGTATCGCCATACACAACACGTACGACCTCAACAACCCCAACGCACAGAGTTACTTCGCCATCTATAACATAGACGGTATCCCCCTTTGTCCGGTGACGGAAATCAAGTACACCGACGAGATGATGCAGCAGAAGGACAAAGTATATAGCATCTCGCTCGACAACCCGTACCTGCCGGCAGAACTGAAGAAATTCATGCCGTTGCCGTCGGGATTGTACATCCTCTACATCTATTATAAGGGGGTTGTGATACACGAGAAATTTATTGTTCGCTGACGCCTTGGATTTATTCAGCCAAATAGAAGAGCCGGAGCGTGAGGAGTTAAGACATCTGCGCAAGGAATTGGAGGAGGCTAACTATAAGTACTACGTACTTAATATGCCTACTCTATCCGACCGTGAGTTCGATGAGAAGATGCATCGTCTGCAAGATCTGGAGGCGCTGTATCCGGATATGTTCGATCCTAAGAGCCCGACGCAACATGTAGGTTCTGACCTCGGTAAGAAGGGCTTTGAGCAAGTCAAGCACAAGTACCCGATGTTGTCGCTCGCGAACAGTTATTCGCGCGAAGAGATTGAAGAGTGGGTGCGCAAATTGCCTTCGGGCGTGGAGATCGTGTGCGAGTTGAAGTACGACGGACTTTCTATCTCGCTTTGGTATGAGCACGGCGTACTGGTGAAAGCCCTCACACGAGGCGACGGACAGCAGGGCGACAACGTGATTGACAACATCAAGACCATTCCTTCTATTCCTTGGAAGATCGAGCGGACCGATATCCCGGAGTTCTTTGAGTTACGCGGCGAGGTACTGCTGCCTTGGGCTAATTTTGAGCGGCTGAATAAAGAGCGTGAGGAACAGGAAGAACCGCTGTTTGCGAATCCGCGCAATGCCGCATCCGGTACACTCAAACTGCAAGATCCGCGTGAAGTAGCACGACGTGGTTTGGACGCGTACTTGTACTATATGCTCGGCGAGAACCTGCCGGGAAGTACGCATTTCGAGCGACTTGACACGGCACGTCAGTGGGGTTTTCATATCAGCGATGCGATCAAAGTGTGCCACTCGGTAGATGAGGTAATGGCGTATATATCCTACTGGGACACGGAGCGCAAGAACCTGCCGGTGGCGACGGACGGTATCGTGCTAAAGGTCAATAACCTCGCACAACAGGAAGAACTCGGCTATACGGCTAAGACACCAAGATGGGCGATTGCGTATAAGTTCCCGGCAGAGAAACAACTGACGCTGCTTAAAGAGATCACGTATCAAGTGGGCAGAACCGGTGTCGTAACGCCAGTAGCAAACCTCGAACCGGTGCAGTTAAGCGGTACGATGGTACAACGCGCGACGCTGCATAACGAGGATTTTATTAAGTCGCTCGACATCCGTCCTGGAGATAAGGTTTGGGTGGAGAAAGGCGGCGAGATTATTCCGAAGATCACGGGTCGTGCCGACCGAACGGATGAGGGGGTTAGTGGATTAGTGGTTAGTGGTTTCCCCACTACCTGTCCGGAATGCGGAGCGGATCTAGTGCGCGTGGAAGGCGAAGCCGCATGGCGATGCCCGAATGAAGCCGGTTGTCCGCCACAGATAAAAGGTAAGATTGAGCATTTTGTATCGCGCAAAGCGATGGATATAGAGGGGCTTGGTGAAGAGACGATTGACCTGTTCTACCAAAAAGGTTTATTGCATAATATCGCCGATATATACGACTTGCGGCTAGAGGATATCGCCGCACAAGAGCGCTTGGGAGAGAAGAGTGCGCAGAACATACTAGACGGTATCGAGGCTTCAAAACAAGTGCCATGGGCACGCGTGCTGTTTGCCTTAGGCATCCGCATGGTGGGCGAGACGACGGCGAAAAAGATTGCGCGTCGATACAACACGATAGACGCGCTCCAATGGGCAACCGTAGAGCAACTGTGCGCCATCGAAGATGTGGGTCCGCAGATCGCAGAGAACATCGTGAAGTACTTCGAGGACATCCGGAACTTGGAGATCTTAGACCGCTTGCGCAAAGCCGGCTTGCAGATGGAAGGCGAAGCGGCTCCTGAACCAACGAGCGATAAGTTGGCGGGACTCAGTATCGTCATTTCCGGTACGTTCAGCCACCACAGCCGTGATGAATACAAGGCGATGATTGAAGCCAACGGCGGCAAGAATGTAGGATCGGTGAGCAAGAAGACGAGTTTTATTCTTGCCGGCGAAAGCATGGGACCTGAGAAACGCAAGAAAGCGGAAGACCTCGGAATAAAGATGATATCGGAAGATGAATTTTTAGAGATGCTATGAGTTTAAAACAACGTATATTTGATTATTTGCGCGGCAAACAGGAAGAACGCGACCCGCGTTTCCCGCATTTAGACCAACCGCTCAAGATCATGATCATCTACGAGAGTGACGTGTTGGAGCGCAATGACAATATTAAAAGTATTCGTCAGGATTTGTTGCGCCGACAGATGGACGTGACGATGTGGGGTTATGTAGAGAAGAAAGAGATCCAGACGCTCATTCTGCCGCAAAGCCGTATTCTGGGCTTGAATGATTATAACCTGTTGGGCAAACCGCGTGACTACGTGCTGACCGATTTGGCGGCGGAACATTACGATCTGCTGATTGACCTCACGACCCGTCCTTTGCTACCGCTGCGTTATATTGCGATGTACACCGACGCGGACTTCAAAGTGGGACTCAACCTCGGCGAAGGTCTCCACGACATGCTCATCTCCCTACCCGACTTCACGCCCGAACAAGGGGAAGAGGCTGCGATTGAGGCCTCGTGGCTGTACCATCAGATTATGAGTTATTTAACAACGATTAAGTCTAATGATTAAAGAATGAAAGAGTTAAGGGGACTTGGTACAGCACTTATTACGCCGTTTAAGGCAGACAAGAGCGTCGATTATGAGGCACTCGCGCGCTTATTGGATACGCAGTTGACAGGTGCTGTCGATTATATCGTAGTGTTGGGCACCACCGGTGAAGCGGCCACGATGACAGACAAAGAACGCAAAGAAGTACGGACGTTTATTCGTCAACACGTAAACGGTCGACTGCCATTAGTATTAGGCGTAGGCGGTAATAATACCGCAGCGGTTATCGCGGACCTAAAAGCTATGCGCACCGAATTAATCCTAGACTTTACTGCTATCCTTAGCGTATGTCCGTACTACAATAAACCGAATCAAGAAGGATTGTATCAGCATTTCTGTGCGGTGGCAGAAGCAAGTCCTATACCCGTAATATTGTATAATGTACCCGGACGCACGGGTGTGAACCTGTTGCCGGAGACCGTTATGCGCATCTACAATGCGCACCCCGATAAGATATGCGGCATCAAAGAAGCGAGCGGCAATATTGAGCAGATCAAGCACCTGATAAACCTCATAAACGCCGAAGGCACTAAACGCGAAGCAATAAACCTACCTTTGGTAATAAGCGGCGACGACGGTATCGCGTGCAAGGTCATGGAAGCCGGTGGTGCCGGATTGATATCCGTAGCAAGTAATGCTTTCCCTGAGGATTTCAAAGCGATCGTGCATAAAAAGGACCAAGTAAAGCAGGCGAAATACGATCATATGGTACGGCTTCTATTTAAAGAAGGCAATCCGGTGGGGATTAAAGCAGTATTGGCGCAGAAAGGGATTATTGAGAATTATCTACGACTTCCGTTAGTTCCGGCAAGTAAGGAACTACAAGAAGAAATAAAAAAAGAGATGGCCAAATGACCATCTCATTTTTTTGTAAGAACCTTATTACTTAGCAGCTTTCTTTTTGGCTTGATCAACGACAGCTTTGAAAGCTTTCGGTTGATTCATAGCGAGGTCAGCAAGTGCCTTGCGGTTGATAACGATACCTGCGTTCTTGAGAGCGCCCATCAACTGGCTGTAACTCAGACCTTCGAGGCGAGCGGCAGCGTTGATACGCTGGATCCAGAGCGCACGGAACGTACGTTTTTTGTTCTTACGATCGCGGTAAGCGTACTGCAAACCTTTCTCCCATGTGTTCTTTGCTACGGTCCATACATTAGCACGACCACCAAAGTTACCACGGGTGAGCGACATGATCTTCTTACGACGGTTGCGCGAAGCAACGTGATTTACTGATCTTGGCATGTTTCTGTCCTTTCACTTTAATGGTTAGTACTTATCGAAGCAATAACATCTCACGGATGGAGCGCATGTTCGACTGATCAACGATAGCAACATGAGTCAAGTTGCGTTTTTGCTTTTTAGTCTTCTTCGTCAGAATGTGACTTTTGTAAGCGTGCTTACGCTTGATTTTACCGGTTCCGGTAAGCGTGAAACGCTTTTTTGCACCGGAGTTCGTTTTTACCTTTGGCATTTTGTAATAAAAATTAATTGTTAGTAAATACGCAGTCTCAGGCAGCCGCCCCCTCGCGTGCAAACCCCTCGTACACGAGCTCAAGCACAGCTTGGCTAAAGGTACTCGGAGATGCCCACTCTCCCCATCACAAACACAAAACCGGTTTGCGCTGGGGACCCCAACAGGAAGAGGACTTGGTAAAGGTAAGCCCTACGACTTGCGGTTGTTTATTTATTACTCTTCGGGCTGACGAACATGATCATTCGTTTGCCCTCGAGGTTTGGTACATTATCGGCTTTGCCGTATTCTTCGAGGTCAGCGGCAAAGCGCGCGAGCAGCAATTCGCCCTGCTCTTTGAAGACGATGGAGCGTCCGCGGAAGAAGACGTAAGCTTTCACTTTATTGCCTTCCTTGAGGAACTCCTGCGCATGTTTGAGCTTGAAGTTATAGTCATGATCGTCGGTTTGCGGACCGAAACGGATCTCTTTCACCTCTTGCTTCTTTTGGTTAGCTTTCGCCTCCTTTTGCTTTTTCTTCTGCGCATAGAGGAACTTCTGGTAGTCAACAATTCGGCAGACAGGCGGATTGGCCGTAGGCGCTATCTCGACCAAGTCGAGGTTTTGCTCATCAGCAATATGCATTGCCTGTTGAAACGAGTAGATGCCTTGCTCTACATTGTCGCCGATGAGGCGAACTTGAGCGACACCGCGGATCTTATCGTTGATACGATGCGGGTCCTCTTTGATGACGCGACCGCCACGCGGTCTGGGAGTAATAGTTGCTATATGCTTACAATTATTAAGTTAATAACTTACTTCTCGCTTAGGCACACTATGCCCTACAATCGAAAAAGCGTGCAAAGATACTACATTTTTATGATATACGCAAGAAAATTCGAAGAATAATCATGCTTTTGCTATTTTTTTTTATTTTTTTCCTATAAATACTTGCGCGCGTGAAATATTTTTTGTAATTTTGTGCGCTATTTTGGGAATTATGGATAATAGCGTACCTTGAAGATAATATCTAAAAAACTAAAAGCATATGAAAAAGAGTATTTTTGTATTGACCGCAATGGTCGCAATGGTAATGTTTGGTTGTAAGGAGACCCCGTACATGTCGGCTCCGGGAGAGAACGAGTTTGTCCCCGACTCCATGCCGGTGGTTGTTGATCCTGATCCGAGTCCCGATCCTGAAGGAGTAATTGTTCCGGAAGAAGCCATTACAGTTCATGAAGCATGCGCAATCGCTCGCAAGCTGCATGGTTCTCAAGTGAGCGACCGCAAGTACTTCATCAAAGGTTGGGTAACCAATTTTGATGCCAAGGGTCGTGGAGATGAATGGGAAACAGATTTCCCGCAATACGGCAATGATTATGTTCATATGTCCGCTACAGCTCCGGATGCTCCTGTTGCCAGCAGGCGCGATTTTTATGCATACCGCGTTTTAGGCAAGTTCGGTGCCAAACTCCCTGATCACGATTGTATCCATGAAGGTGATTTCATCGTAATCAGTTGTTATATCACCAACTTCGGCGGTACTTTTGAGTCGAGCGGTGCATGTTTCATCTATTCGTCAAGCAATGATCACTTTAACGAGACTTTCCCGTTCCAAGTTGCCGGATCTCCCGAGTTAAAGGAAGGTGAGATCGATGTAACGGAGGCCGAGAGAGTTGCTATTCAGGTAAAGAAAGACAAGCCGAATGATAAATATCCGACTACAGACGAGACCTATAACGTACGCGGTGTCGTTGTAGGCTTGGACTCCAGTACTCCGGATAGTTACGGTTCGCTTAACTTCACGATAAGTGACGGTATGTCCTATGCAAAATGCTACCAGACATATTGCAAAACAGAAAAAGGTAAGTTCACCAACATCAATCAAGTAGCAGTAGGCGACACGGTAATGGTGATTGGAAAGATTGAGAACTTCAACGGTACCTGCGAACCTTATCGCGGATATGTAGCGGAATCGACGAATCCGAACTTCTAATGAACAATAAAGTTTAAAAGATTAGATATAAAAAAAATGGCAAGTTTACAAAGAATTAGAAATCATGGCGCGTTGTTGATCGCAATTGTGGGTCTCGCCATGCTAGCATTTATCCTCGGAGACTTTTTGAACTCCGGTAGCAGTTTCTTCAACCGTAGCCGCGAGAACGTCGGTGTTGTTGAGGGTCAGAAGATTCACTACACGGAGTATGAGGCAGCTAAGGACCAATTGACAGAAGTGTACAAGATTGAGAGTGGTCGTACGGATTTTGACGAAGACGCATATTCTCAGATTCGCAATCAGGTATGGAACATGTTCGTCATGGACTATACCCTGCGTGCACAGGCAGAGAAGATCGGTATGGATATCACGCCGGACGAGTTGACAGAACTCTGTATCGGTGAGAACGTTCACCAGCTCCTTCGTGGTCGTCGTGCGTTCATGGACGAGAACGGTCAGTACAGCCGCGAGACGGTTAAGGGACTGATCGCCGCTATCCAAGAAGGCAGTGACGATGCAGCGCAGAACGCAAACCTCCAGCAGGCTAAGACCTATTGGTTGTATTGGGAGAAAGCCGTTCGTATCAGTTACATGCAAGAGAAATACACCGCTTTGTTCCAACACCTGCTCAAGGCTAACTCGTTGGATGCTGAGTATGCATTCAACGGTCGTCAGCACGGTGTGAGTGCAGATTATGTTATGCAACCGTACTTCTCCGTAGCCGATAGTTTGGTAAAGGTCAGCGAGGGCGACATCAAGAAACTGTACAAGCAGCACAAAGAGCAATACAAACAGACTCCGAACCGCGCTATCAAGTACATCGCATTCGATATCGTACCGAGTGAGGATGACTTCAAGGCAGCTGAGGAGTTGTTGGTTCGTCTGCAAGACGAGTTCAAGACCACCGAAGACGTGAGCCTGGTTGTTAATACCAACTCGGATATCATGTACGATGGTCGTGACTACTCGGAAGAGACCGTTCCGGCACAGTTCAAGGAGTTTGCATTCGCTAAGGGAGCCAAGGCAGGTGACTGCACAGACATCCTGTTTGAGGACAACACCTACGCCATGGCTCGTATCATGCAAGCCGGCTACTCGCTGCCTGACTCGGTTGAGTTGAAGGCTATTGCCGCTGAAGAGGGTCAAGAGGATCAAGAGCTGGGTTGGTTCAAGGCCGCTGATCTGCCGAAGAACATCGCAGAGCCGGCATTGGCAGGCAAGCGCGGTGAGAAATTCACGGTAGCGATGGGTATGGGTGAGCAGACTTACGAGATCATGGAGATCGGCAAACCGACTCCGAAGGTGAAGTTAGCTATCCTGGCACGTGAGGTCACTCCGTCGAGCAAGACCTACTCGATCATTTATAACAGCGCTAAGCAGTTCGTCGTTAACAATAACAACGCCGAGGCATTGGAGGCTGCTGCACAAGAGGCAGGTATGACCGTTGTTCCGCAATACAACCTGACGGCTACCACCGACAAGGTAGGTCAACTGAAAGCCAGCCGTCCTATCGTTCGTTGGGCATTCGAGGCTAAAGAAGGTGCTGTCAGCGACGTATTTGAGTGCGGTCAGCAGTTCGTTGTGGCTGCTCTGACAGAGGTTAACGACGGCGAGTATCGTCCGTTGAATGCTGTTCGTGCCGAGTTGACGTACGAAGCTACTAACAATGCAAAAGCAGAGTATATCAAGAAAGAATTGAAGGGCGTTGAGAGTCTGGAGAAAGCGGCAGAGATCATGGGTCAGCAGATTCAGCACGTAGAGCACGTCACTTTGAACGACAGCCGTTTCGGTAATGCAGGTATGGAGCCGGCAGTTATCGGTGCAGCTGTTGCACAAGGCGAGAACGTGTTGAGCGAGCCTATTCAGGGCAACATGGGTGTGTTCGTCGTTAAGACCGGTGTATCCTACAAACAGGAGGGCGGTTCTTTCGACGCTGAAAGCGAGAAAGCACAATTGGCAAGCCGTTTTGCTTATCTTCCGTACCAGGCAATTCAGTTAATGGAAGACAAAGCAGAAGTAACGGACAATCGCGCGAACTTCCAATAATACGCACGCGCGTATAATATAATAAGGTGAAGAGTGACCATCACATATCACCATGGGTGTGGGTACCGACGTTGTACTTCACGGAAGGAATCCCTTATTTTCTGGTAAACAGCATCTCCGTGATGCTGTTTGCCAAAATGGGGGTGCCTAATGATCAGTTGGCATTCTTTACTACCCTGCTCTATTTCCCCTGGTTTTTGAAGGGTTTGTGGAGTCCGCTGGTAGATGTGGTAAAATCCAAGCGCTGGTGGATCATCGCGATGCAAGTGCTGATGGCTATCCTCTGCGCGCTCCTTATTTTCTCTATTCCCTCGCCGGATACGGAACTGATAGCGAGCAAACAAACGCCTGTCAGTCTGTTCCGTTTCACGCTGATTTTATTCATCATCATGGCTTTTGCCTCGGCTACGCATGACATTGCCGCCGACGGCTACTACATGCTGGCGCATAACCCGAGCAGCCAAGCCCGTTTTGTCGGGATTCGCTCCACATTTTATAGGATCTCTACGATCTTCGGAACGGGTGTTTTACTTGGTATCGCCGGCGTACTGGAGAACCAAACCGGAGACATCCCCTATTCCTGGAAAGTCACGATCGCTATTGCCGCTGTGATATTGTTCGTTATATGCATCTATCATATCTTCGCTTTACCGCGTGTAGAGCAGGAAGCGGCGGAAACAGAGGAGAACAGCGGACAGCGGATGTGGGAAGCTATTAAGACTTTTTTCACCAAGCCCGGTATATTATTGGCTGTCTTCTTTATGCTGCTTTACCGCTTACCGGAAGGTCTGCTGGTGAAGATGAGTATGCCGTTCCTTATCGATGCACCGGAAGTGACGATGCGTGACGGGCAGTTTATCGGCGGCGGCTTGGGCATGAGTACACTTCACGTGAGCCTGGTGTATGGTCTTGCCGGTACCTTCTTCCTTTTGTTAGGAGGTATTTTAGGCGGTATTTACATCTCCCGCCGCGGCCTTAAACGGTCGTTATGGTTCATGGCGGCGTTGTTGACTATCCCGAATTTTGTGTATGTCTATTTGAGCATGGCGCAGCCGACTAATCTATGGATCATCGGAAGTGCTATCTCCTTGGAACAATTCGGTTACGGCTTTGGTTTTACGGCGTACATGATGTACATGATGTATTTCTCGCAAGGCGAATTCAAGACCTCTCATTATGCGTTGTGCACGGCTTTTATGGCGCTGAGTATGATGATTCCGGGTTTTGTAGCGGGTAAGATACAGATGAGCGTGGGTTATACGGCTTTCTTCTGGATTGCCATTGCCTGCTCGGTGTTTACGGTGCTTGTGACCTTCTTTGCGCACCGATCGATAGATACTAATTACGGAAAAAAAACGATAAATAATGAATAAACGAATCATTCCTGATGCAATAACGAGCTGCAACTTGTTGTGCGGCAGTATAGCAGTTTTCTTAGCCACGCAAGGCGCTTTTGTATGGGCCTTTGTGTTCATTCTGGCAGGTGCTTTCTTTGACTTCTTCGATGGTCTGAGTGCCCGCCTGTTGAAGGCTCCGAGCCCGATAGGCGTAGAGTTGGACTCGCTGGCGGACGATATCACGTTCGGTCTTGCGCCGTCGATGATGGTCTTCTGCTATCTGCGTCCGATACTCGGTTGGTGGGCTGCGCTGGCATTGGTTATGGCGGCCTTCTCGGCGCTGAGATTAGCGAAATTCAATGTAGATGAGCGTCAGCACGATTCGTTTATCGGTTTGGCTACGCCGGCGAATGCTATTTTCTGGGGCGGTATATGCTGTATGCCGTTGGCGATGTTAGCGTACGATTGGATGGCGTGGGTGCTGATCGGTTTGTCGTTTGTGAGTTGCTGGCTGCTGAACGCAGAGATTCCGTTCTTCAGTTTCAAGGGTTTCAAACGAGACAAAGTAGTGATCATCAGTTTCCTTGCGGGCTGCGTGATTATCATCGGTTTTTGCGTAGCGAAGGCGATTGTGGCCAAGCATATCGAGTTCGCACTCTTCAGCGGCACAGGTTGTATTCTATGGTACGTGTTGCTGAACCTGCTGTTGGCTTGTACGAGAAAGAGTCAATGAACACGATAAACATACGGTAAACATACGATAAACATACGGTAAACATACGTTGATACCATGAAAAAAAATCTTCTTATCCTCATCGCATTAAGCCTCTCCATCGCCATGATGGCAGAGAAGTACACGATTGTCTTCAATAGCAACGAGAACGGAGACGGTTCTGCGACCGAAAAGTTGGAGGCACTTGTGCTGACAGCCTCCAATAATTGCGCAGACCGTATTATATTAGCATCAAAAGTCGCTCGCGCTAAACCCGGTTTCGGTATTAAGGGTGGTACTGGAACCGTGAAAGGTGAATTAGTGTTGGGCTTGGATGATACGTATCATATCACAACGATGACCGTCTATGCCGCGACCTATCCGCACACTAAAGATACCGCTGCAGACAGAGGATTTTTGGTATATGATCAATTTGTCACATGGGAAGCTGGATATCGCACGGAAATTCGTCCGTATAATTTCACCATCAACAATGACGTAGACTCGATTCACATCGCTGCTAAAGTAGCATCCAACAACCGCTGGTACGTCCAAAAGATCGAGTTCGAAGCAGAAGATCCGCACCCGACACAAGCAATTCTGGAAACGCAATATCCGGTAATGGATTTTGGCGGAGCCAAATGGGAGAGTAAAGACGAACCCATCGAAGATGTGCTTAGTTTTGATCTCGTTGGAAAACATATCAACGGCTCCGTTAACTTGTCTCTTGAGAAAAACGGAACTCCCTTCACGCTTTCTCAGACAACTTTGCCGGCAGAAGGAGGCGAAGTGGATATTTTCTATAGCATTACTCTGGATACGGTAGAGAAAGCTTTTCCTATCTCCAATGTAATTATTGCCAAAGCTACAGGTTTGGACGGCATCGAACGCACACGCGAACTGGCAATTCAGTTAACCGTTGTACCACCCAGTTCAGGAGGAGCTAGCACGTTTGACTTAGATACTACACGTATGGCAGTCGGTCCTATGCCGGGTAATTATTACCAATTCGCTCAAGGAACTGCCGATTCGACGTTAAAGAACCATCTGGGCTATATCATCTGTTGCGGTAAGCGTTATCGTTACGGTAGCGGAGAAAAGAAATCGTGGGATGGTTTCTTCCATACCGACCGCGACTCCAACACGAACCAAGTGCTGGATATGTACTCGAATGAGGTGCGCTATTTCAATCCCGAGAAACCGACGGCTAGTGTTGTTGGTTTTGATATCGAACATATGTTGCCGAAGAGTTGGTGGGGCGGCGATGTCAATCCTGCTTACTGTGACCTCTTCCATCTGGTTCCCGGCGACGCATCTGCTAACCGCAGTAAATCAAACCATGCACCGGGTATTCCTACCGATAGTTCATTCAATAACGGTTCTTTCGTTACAGGATCTGACACCATACTCGGTTTGCAGCGCGTCTTCTGTCCGGCAGACGATTACAAAGGTGATTTTGCGCGTGCTTACTTCTATATTGCCGCTTGTTATGGTGATTCACTTACATGGCTGGAAACCGGAGAACCGGGCGCTGCAGTCACGAACGAAGGCTGGCAGGAGTTCCAACCATGGTTGCGCGACTTGTTACTCGCATGGCATCGAATGGATCCGGTCAGCAATAAAGAATTGGCGCGCGCTATTGAGGTCAATAAGATCCAAGGAAACCGGAATCCTTTTATTGACTACCCTGAGTTGGTGGAATATATCTGGGGTAACAAGCAAGGTCAAGCAGTCAATTTCTACAACCTTACACAGAGTTACGGCGACCCCTATGATGATTCCCCAACTGACGTCAGTAATACGCAAGCAGAAAATCAAACAGCACGCAAGGAAATCCGTGAAGGGCGTGTTGTGATCATTCGGAATTCGTCAATTTATACTCCATTAGGTCAACAGATACGATAAGTGTGTCAATTTTTACACATTTTTCGAGAATATGTGTACGCGCGTGCGATAAAAAAGTTGTAATTTTGCAGTCGATTTTATATCGCACACATTTAACACAACAACTAATATGAAAAAACAACTATTCAAAGCCCTACTCTTCTGTCTGATGACAGTACCGTTTGGTCAACTGAAAGCAGACGTGGTAGATGAGGGTCAGTCTACAGAGGGTAAAGATTTCTGGGTAACGTTCATGCGTGCAGACCAGAATGACCACAGTGATGCAACGGACAAAGCGGTAACATTGGCGTTAACCGTATCCGCAAAAGAAGAATGCGATGTCACGTTCACGAATCCTATTACCGGAGAGACACTGAGTGAGCATTTAACAGCCGGAGCCATCAAGGAGGTGCCTTTCTACACCGGCGATGCCGGAGAGACTGCCAGAACTCGTACAGATGCTCAAAAAGCTTTGGTTACATGTTACACGTACTATCCCGATTCAGTTGATCAAAGTGCTATTCATGTCGAATCTACGGCGGCTATTTCGCTGTTTGCCAGCAACCGTCGTTCGAAATCGTTCGATGCCACGAACGTACTGCCGACCGCTTCACTGCTCGACGAGTATCTGATTCAATCTGTACCGCCTTCAGATCACCAGAATAGCCCGCAGGGAACCCACTTTTGTATCATTGCTACAGAAGACAACACGGTAGTCGATTATTGTCCGACGGTGAAGACCACCGCCATGGCTGCGGCAGAAAGCAAGCTGATCTTTGTTGGAGGAGATGAGAGTCTTTTAACTCCGGAAGAATTAAAATTAGCGAAATATGAATTAGGGAAAGACACTCTCCAGACTCCGGTCTTAATGAGAGGTCAAGTATATTATCTCTGGACGGGTAACAAGAATGGTGAGACAGCAGATTTGTCCGGTACATGGCTCAAGGCTCGTGATAGTAAGAAGATTGCTGTTTTCCAGGGCGCTCCGCACACCAACCTGCCGGATAAAATCCGTGACCGCGACCACTTGTTCTCGCAAGCGATGCCCGTTTCGTATTGGGGAAACACCTTCGTAATCACCTCTTCTATGACCCGTGGACGTGATATCATCCGTATCATGGCTCGCGAGGATGGTACTGAGGTTCGCATTAACGGCGACTCGGTATACACTTTTGATTTTGCTACGAATCCCAAACGTACCTTTGAGTTTGAGATCGGTAAGAAAGGCGTTAAGTGTACCGACTCGGACTACAAGAAAAGCCATTCTGACCAAACCCTACCGGATCCGTTGGTAGCGGATAGTAGTTGCTTTATCACCACATCGTGCCCGGCATCAACTCATATCTTCATGGTCAGCAACACATGGGATGCCAACCCTGTAGGTGACCCGGCAATGGTATGGGTGAACCCAATTGAGCAACGAATTAACGATATTACTTTCGCTACTTACGGTCAAAATAACACCCATTATGTCAATGTCGTAACAGACCAACTTGGTGTAGCATCTATGAAACTCGACGGTGACGATATCTCTGCCGATTTCCATCCCGTAAGCGGTAGTGGCAACAAGTGGTATTATGCTCGTAAAAATATCACTTACGACACTCACCACCTGACCGGTAACGAAGGTTTCATTGCACACGTGTACGGCTATGGAAATAAAGAGTCTTACGGCTATTCAGCCGGTGGTTCTACCAGACCGTTAACACAATCCATCTATATCAACGGCGAGGAGTTTTCTCCGGACAAAGAGAATAAACTCTGCGGTATTGATACCGTTAAGTTTGCTTGCAAACCGGATTTCTTGCCGGATAGTATCATTTGGCATTTCGGCGATGGTTCCGCGGACGTAGTACTCGTTCAGGATACGAATACCGTTGTTCCTCATTACTATCAGAACGGCGGCGATTACGATGCTTCGTGCTCCATATACCGCAACAGCAGTAATGTTTGCGAAGGTCAATCGGCAGTAAGCGTTATTAAGATCAAAGTGACTATCGGCCGTTATGAATTCAGCATTGGTAAGGCCAATATTCCTTGCCCCGAGAACGGTGTTCAGCAACCGGGACGTATCCCTTATACCAGTTCGATAGATCTGAAGGGCGACAATGTAACGGTGGACTTTGATGCTGCAGCCAAGGCGGCAGGATTCAAACAAAGCGACATCACCATCAAGGCCGGTTACTTTGAACTGAATATTCCTTCCACAGCCGAAGTTTCCGTTCCTTACGGAATCAATATCAAGATCACCTCGAGTTGCGGCGATAAAGACACGACGATGCTCTTCCAATTGCCGGTCGGCAACGATGTTATTACGCAGCGCTACAATAACGTGCTCGGTCTGCTGGACGACCCGCTTTTTGTCGGCCAAACACTGAGCGATTTCCAATGGTATCGCAAGAGCGATAGTACGGCTATTGAGGGTCAGGTTAGTTCAAACCTCAACATGTACGACCTGCCGGAAACGGTATATGACAAGGATGAGTTCTACGTTTGCTATACGATAAACAAAGGTAAGAGCGACGAGCGCTATACTTGCGCATGCGCAAAAGGTTTTGATGCCAGCGCTAAGGAGCATGAGTTCGAAGCCAATCCGGACAGCCTCATCATTACCGCCAATTACGACATCAAAGAAGATAAGATCTTCGTCAATGCGAGCTGGGGTGGAAAGACAGATATCGAGTGCTACGCACAATGGATCAATGCCAGCGGTAACATCTACGGTGATCTAAAATTCGACATCCCCGATGGCGGATGTACGATCCCGACGCCGAACGACAACGGTTTGTATCTGCTGCGCGTCTATACAGACGGCAAGAACCGCAGTTTCAAATTTATCATTAACAAGTAAAAACTAAGGAGGACACAGATATGAAAAACTTATTGCACAATATTCTGATTGCGAGTGTTGTTCTTAGTTTGAACTGCGCACCGATCGTTGCGTACGCAATGCCGGAACCGGTTCCTGCCGGTCAGACGGATAAGCAGAAAGCTGCTGCCAAGAAGAAAAAAGAGCAAGAGAAAGCCAAAGCTCAAAAGGCTCGTGAGAAAGAGAAAGCACAGCGCGAGAAACAAAAAGCGGCTGACGCGAAGAAACGTGAGGCTGAGAAGAAGAAAGCCGAGACAGCCAAGGAGAACGCCAAGAAGCAGGAAGAGCGCGATAAAGCTGCTGCTGAGCGTGCTAAAGCTGCCGAAGAACGTGCAGCAGCACAGGCTAAGAAAGAGGCTGAAGCACAGGCTAAAGAAGAGAAAGCATTGCGCGACTACCAGCGTTATCAGGAGAGTTTAGAGAATCCCAAGACGGAAGTGATTTCCTATTTCAACTTGGGCTTCCGCCTCGGATATGCAGCCATGATGGATAAGTTGAACGGCACATACATGGGCGCCGGTACGCTTAACCAGAGCAATGCGTTGCAGCAGCTCATAGGTGGTCCCGGTGCGGGATTAGACCTGACCTATAACCTCGAATACGGACATTTCCTCTTCGAGACAGGTTTGGACTTCCGATTCCTGAACTCCACCTCTGCATATGGATTCCAAGTGAAACGTAACGACAAAGCGTACCCTGGTACGGAGTATCATTATTGGTTCGATAACATGCGCGAGATGCGTAACATGTTCGAGATCGGTATTCCGGTAATGTTCGGTGCGCAATTCAGCCGTTATTACTTCCTCTTGGGCGCGAAAGTGCATTATGGTCTGCCGCTCGGTTACCGCCACAAAGGTCAGTATGATATCACCGTGAACGACCCCGCCCTCTTGGAGCCCTACGGTATGGGTATCTATGATCTGAAGGGAGAAACGAACCAGAAGATGGAATTCAAGCCGCTGGATGTCAGCGTGGCAGCCGAAGTAGGTCTGGACTTGGACGAGTGGTTGCAGAAACAACCGGATCCCAAGGCTAAGAAAGGCAAAGTTAAACCCGGTCAGCGTCTTCCGTTTGGCCGCGAACATATCCACTATCGCGTAGCACTGTTTGCCGAGTACGGTGTACTCAATACGAATGCTACTCCGAAAGCTAATCCGGTAGAGTTTGACTCCAAAGCAGTAGAGGTAGCAAAGACCAATACCCTGCTGGCGATGAACGGCGATACGAAGCTTAACAACCTCTTCGTGGGTGCTAAATTCACGATTCAGTTTGAGGTTCCGGGTAAGCAAGCTCGTCCGGTTCCGCCTCCTGCATCGTACGCGTTCTACAGCGTTGTAGATGCTCAGACCAACAAACCGCTGGATAAAGCGTTTGTTGAGACCCGCGGCACTGAGAGCGGTAAGATTGCTATGCGCTCGAAACAGATCGGTCCGAAGGGCTTCCGTCAGAAACATGCTGTAGGTAACTTCACCGCAGATGTGAAGGCTGACGGTTACTACCCCGCTACCTTCCCGTTCACGATCGAGCAAGTGGGTAGCACCGAGTACGTCACGATTGCTATGCGTCCGCTACCTGTCCTCCGTATCCGCGTGACTAACAAAGAGACAGGCCTCGCTGTTCCGGCTACTATTCATATCCGCAAGAGCGGCGTAGAAGAGCCGGCATATAGCTTGAATACCGACTCCACCACCGGTACGACGCGTCAGATGCTCGATGAAGGTCCGAAGTACAGCCTCCATATAGCTCAGATGGGTTACGACACCGTCGATATGGCGATTGCTAACATCGGCGACTCGCTCAATATCGAGTTGATGCCGATCAAGAAAGGTGAGGTATTCATCGTTAAGAACCTGTTCTTCGCCACCAACAAGACCCGTATCTTGAAGACTTCGGAAGAAGCGCTGAATGACCTTTATATGTATCTCGCGCGTAACCCGCAGGTACGTATTAAGATTATCGGCCACACCGATAGCGTAGGTAAAGACGAGGCGAACCAGAAGCTGTCTGACGGACGTGCGAACGAGGTTATGAAAGACCTCATCGAGCGCGGTATAGCTGCTGATCGTATCGAGGCTGAAGGCCGTGGTGAGACCCAACCGATCGACACGAACGACACCGAAGAAGGTCGTCAGAACAACCGTCGTGTTGAGATCGAAATACTTTAAGAAAATAAATATTTATAGATATGAAACGATTGATTGAATCGCTTGTATGTGTAACCGTTCTTCTTTGTATGGCTGTACCCGCCTGGGCACAGTCCACGCAAGGAAAAGAGTTCTGGGTTAGTTCGAGTATTGTGTGCTCGCCAACGAAAGACCCCAACACCAGTATCGATCCATATATCGCTGTGTCCGCAGAGAAAGCCTGCACGGTAAAGATTACCGGTGGTGTCGGCAATGCCATCAATATCACCCAACAGGTAACCGCCGGTTCGTGGACGGAGTTTAATAGGACCAATGGATTAACTCCGGATAAATGGTATCCAATTAACACGATAGAGCCTGCTACGGTATGCAATCTTGCCGGACAAAAAAATATGTACGGTTTACATATTACTGCCACCGAGAACATCTCGGTATATGTCATTCTGCGAGGCAACGCTTCGATGGATGCAAGTAATATTCTGCCGCTTACTGCACTGGGAGCAGAGTATTATACGCAGGATTATAGGCCGGAAGCGCATAACGGCGAAAGTTGGGGCACCAATGAAGGTAATATGGTTACGGTAACCACTATCCTCGGTACGGAGGATGGAACAATAGTAGATATTGTACCCCATGGTGATACGTATGACAACCACGCAAGCGGCGTTTCGTACTCCATCGAGCTTAACCAAGGTCAAACCTACTACCTGATCAGTAAGAAAGAGCAGCAGTTAGCCGGCACGCATATCATGGCGCGCGATGATAAGAAGATAGCCATTTTCACGGGTTCTCCGTTAACTCGTCTGCCGAATGAAGTAGCAGCACGTGATGCACTGTTTGAGCAACCGCTTCCGACCGAGTATTGGGGTACGCAGTTTATCGTAACTCGATCACTCAGAAAAAATGGTAATCTCATTGGTATCACCGCCATGAATGATCAGACGGAAGTCAGGTTGAATGGTCGTTCTCAAAATCCGAAAATACTTCTATCGGAAGGTCAGACCTATTATATCATGCTTCAAAGTACCAATGATCCCGCCTCTAAACACCCCGATCCACTTATTAACAAAGTGGTAACCGACACTACCTTGTATATTGAGACCTCTTGTCCGTGCGCAGTTTATAGTTATGAGACCGGGCAAAGTTATGCCAATAGTTCAAGCAATGTCCCCGCGAGTGAGATTACAAGTGGCAATGAAAAAGGTGACCCATCCTCTGTTTGGGTTTCACCGATACAGCAGAAAATCAGTAAGATTACTTTTGGTACCTGTTATACGGACTTAACTCCGGATCACTTCCTCAATATAGTTGCCGAGACAGCTACGTGTCAAAATACCACACTGACCGCCATCTATGGAGCCTCACAAATAGATAAAACCAGTCTGCTAGTATGGCTCCCTGTTCGCGGAAATCCGGCGTACTCGTATGCAAGAGCTCAAATCGGAACGCGCGATACGGAACTATATAGTGTTTTCCGCTTAGAGAATCCTAAAGGCTTTATTGCCACCGTATATGGTCACGGAAAAGCAGAGAGTTATGCCTACTCTGCCGGTTCGTCGGCCGTCGAGTTAGGTGTGGATATAAACGGAGAAACCTTCACCAACGGCTACGTCAGCGAGACACGTTTCTGCATGGGCACAACGATGAATTTCGATGCCAATTTGGGCGGTAAGTACAATGTAACACGCGTTGATTGGAACTTCGGCGATGGTATATCCGAGTATAACTCTACCACTCAAATCTCCCACGATTACACCGTTCCCGGTTGGTACGATGTAGAAGCCGAGCTGTATGGAAAGCAAGTTTGTACGGATGATGCCAACCAATGGTTGGGCAACCTCAAGTTCTCCTTCCGTGTCGTTCGTCCGGATACGGTTTACAAAGATACACTCATCTGCGTTCCGGCTGACAAATCGCTGCCTGCAGATGAAATCATAACAAAGGACGACGGCAAATGCGAAACCGTGTATATCATTCACAAGCATTACGCAAAAGAGAGTGTTCGCAGATATGCTAAGGAGGAAAAGGTAACTGACGGTTATGAAATGCACGGACATTGGTACACCGAACCGTATCAGGAAGATACATTCCGTGTCGGTCAGAATGCCGCAGGCTGTGACTCGATTGAAATTTGCGAGCTCACCCTTAAGATGTGTCTTGTGATGGACATTCCGGAAAAAGACCTCCATATCTGCCCGGGCGATCCGTATAATCTGGCATATACACTCACGAAGGGCGAGATGGGCGAGATGCGCTTCATCAGCGGTTCGACGAATGTGGTACTCGACCCGAGCAATAGTTCTGTTTCCCTGCCGACGCAGAACATGAAACCGGGTAAATATCAGGCGAAGATAACCGTGCAAGATATTGTTTGCGAGCAGACACTCGAGTTCCCGTTGAATATGACGGTGAATTATCCGAAGGATATCTTCAAGTTCAAGTTCAACAACGTGCTGGCAGTATATAACGAGGATTATAACGGAGGATATGTTTTCACCGACTACCAGTGGTACTATAACGGACAACCAATCGCAGGAGCGAACACTTCCGTTTACCATTCGGAGGTTCCGCTCGAGGCCGGAGAGTACTTTGTCATGCTCACCGATGCCAACGGCCTGACGATGCCTTCGTGCCCGCAGGACATTAAAGAAGACAAGATCCCGGATTATAGCGATCTGCATAATGCTCCGGCTACGAAACACCTGATCAATCGTCAGATTGTCATTCGCAAAGGCACTGAGAGCTATAATATCTACGGTCAGCGGGTTGAATAAACGTGAAGACTTTATTTAAACAAAACGCTATCTTTATTGCACTAAGCCTGATGCTCCTTGTAGCATTGGGCTTAGCGCTTTTGCTGATCTCTAAAGGCGAATTGCACCTGCTCTTATGCGACCACCACACGCCCGCGCGCGATATATTCTATAGGTATTACACGCAGGTAGCGGAGTGGTTTCCGTACGTGGTGTGCATAGCGTTGCTACTCTTCAGCCGTATCGGCAACGGTGTTTTTGCCTCTTCAGCAATGATCCTGTCTGCGCTCTCCACCCAACTACTTAAGCATATCGTCAATGCCCCGCGGCCTGTGACGTGGTTTACCCTGGTTATGCCCGATACGCAACTGCCGCTGGTAGACGGCGTACGCATGAACCACTGGTTCTCCTTCCCTTCCGGACATACCACCTCCTTCTTCGCGCTCGCATTTGTGGTATGCATTCTGCTAACTAGTCACCCTAGGATTACTAGGCTTCCTAGGATCCTAGTCCAGTTGCTGCTATTTATGGCAGCGGCTCTCGGCGGTTACAGCCGTATTTATCTGAGCCAGCATTTCGCGCTGGATGTGTTTGCAGGGATATTGGTCGGCACGCTTATCACGGTGCTTTGTTATGCTATTTTTATTCGTTACGAGGACAAAAAATGGTATAATTACCGCCTTTTTGCAAAAAAATGAGGGGTAAAGTGCATTTTTTTTCAAAAAAATTTGGTCATATCAAAAAAAAGCAGTACTTTTGCACCCGCTTTCGAAAAGGAAGCAGAAATGAGGGCGTTTAGCTCAGCTGGTTTAGAGCATCTGCCTTACAAGCAGAGGGTCTGCGGTTCGAATCCGTAAACGCCCACATAAAAGACGAGGACACCAAACGGTGTCCTTGTTCTTTTAGAATGCGCTACGGCCTTCTTAGCCACAAGGGCACGATTATTTCAAACCGCAGTCCGGTCTGGGTATATAAGTAACTTCGGCACGCCCTTATTCGCAAGCGAACAAGGAATCCTCCGAATTTACGTTCGCTACCTTGAGCGAACAACAATCTTTTTGCTGAAAAACTTTACTTATGCAAGCATAGATAATTTTTTTCAGCAAAAATCTTGTATATTCCAAATTTTTGTAGTAATTTTGCAGTCGCAAAATTGTTGACTTATGATTACATTTATTGTCGCATTGATTCTGTTGGTCGTAGGTTTCTTAACCTACGGAGTGCTGGTTGAGAAGATTTTCGGCATTGAACCGGAGCGTCAAACGCCGGCGGTTACCAAGACGGACGGCGTGGACTTTGTGCCGATGGCGCCGTGGCGCATCTTCTTGGTACAATTCCTCAACATCGCGGGTCTTGGTCCGATCTTCGGTGCTATCATGGGTATTTTCTACGGCCCGGCGGCTTTCCTGTGGATTGTTTTCGGTACCATCTTCGCCGGCGGTGTACACGATTACCTCTCCGGTATGCTCTCTATCCGCAAGGGCGGTGCGTCGTTACCGGATATTGTGGGAGATGAGTTAGGAAACGGCGTCAAGGTCTTTATGCGCATACTGAGTCTGGTATTGCTCATTTTGCTGACTACCACTTTCCTCAGTGGTCCGGCGGTGCTGCTGCAAGGCCTGGCTCCATTGTCGACATACGGCATGGAGCGTTTCGGCGTAGTCTATCAGATTCCTATCATTTGGATACTCATCATTTTCGGTTATTACGCGTTGGCAACCGTCCTTCCTGTGGATAAGTTGATTGGTCGTTTCTACCCTATTTTCGGTGCTATCCTGCTTTTCATGGGCATAGGTATTATGATTGTGATGCTCGGTTGGCATAGCGGTGAGATGCCGGAAGTTATGGACGGCCTGCATAACCGACAGACGAATGGTTTGCCGCTCTTCCCGATGATGTTCGTCTCGATTGCCTGCGGTGCTATCTCCGGTTTCCACGGCACGCAGAGTCCTATCATGGCGCGTTGCGTAACCAACGAACGGCAAGGCCGATGGATCTTTTACGGCGCGATGGTAGCCGAAGGTATTCTGGCACTTATATGGGCAGCTGCAGCGGGTACGTTCTTCGCTGATCCGGAGAAGGGATTATATGGTATTGATGGTCTGTTGGCTTTTGCGGCAGAACACCGCGGAGAGAATATCGCGGCACTGGTGATTGACCGAGTGAGTCGTAACTGGCTCGGTGCAGTAGGCGGTATTCTGGCGATTATCGGTGTGATTGCGGCGCCTATCACCAGTGGTGATACCGCATTACGTAGTGCCCGATTAATCGTGGCGGATTTCCTTAAATGGGATCAACGTCCTATTCCGCGCCGTCTGATGATTGCCCTGCCGCTCTTCCTGTGCGTGTTCGGCATGGTGTTTGTCGATTTCAATATCGTGTGGCGTTATTTCGCTTGGACGAACCAGTCCTTGGCGGTCTTCACCCTCTGGGCGGGTACCGTTTGGCTCTATAAATACCGTCGTGACAAATATCCGTACGGTTGGCTCATTGCCGCTGTTCCTGCGGCCTTCATGACCGTCGTTTGTATCAGTTATATCCTTATCGCGCCGGAAGGCTTCCATCTGCATCTATGGTAAAAACAGCAACATACGTCATCTCCAGTCCGGACGTGAAGGACTGTCCGCAGAGTACGCTTCCGGAGTACGCTTTTATCGGGCGCAGTAATGTGGGCAAGTCGAGTCTGATCAATATGCTTTGCCATAATCCCAAACTGGCGAAGACGAGTCAGAAGCCGGGTAAGACCTTATTGATTAACCATTTCCTCATCAACGGGGAATGGCATCTGGTCGATCTGCCGGGCTACGGTTATGCGCAAGCCGGGCAGAAACAACGCGAGGCACTGAAGAAGATGATCGAGCGGTATTGCCTGTATCGCGAGCAGTTGGTGTGCCTGTTTGTGCTCATCGACTGCCGCCACGAAGCGCAGAAGATCGATTTGGAGTTCATTAACTGGCTCGGCGAGAACGGCGTACCTTTTGCGTTGGTGTTCACTAAAGGGGATAAGTTAGGCAAAGTGCGGTTGAAAGAGAACGTGGAGGCCTATAAGACGCGTCTGCTGGAGGAATGGGAAGAACTGCCGCCTGTCTTTGTCACTTCCGCCGAAACCAAATTAGGAGGAGAAGAGTTAACAGCGTATATTGAGGAATTGAATGATTCCGTAAAATCTTAACAATCGTACATTTTTGAGCCTGTTTTTAGATAGGACATACATAGGTCAAACATAGGTTAAACATACGTTCCACATACGTTCACACTCTCCATGGGTAGAATCTTAAAAATAGTACATTTTGTGTTGTTGTGTGCGTGCAGCGTTTTTTCGTACGCGCGCAGCGCTCGTGTGTACGGGTATGTGACGGATCAGGACAATGTAGGTATCGAACTGGCGAACGTGGTGGTACTCAATGCCGACCGCCCCACCGGAACGGCGACGAACAAAAACGGTTATTACGAGTTGCTACTCGACGAAACGGATACGGTGGTATTGAATTTCTCCATGATCGGTTATACCTCCGTGCAACAGCGTATTATTGATGTTCGCGAGGTGATCAATATCAACGTCCAACTGCTCACGGACGAACAGTTGCTCACGGAGATTGAGGTGCGTGGTCTCAAACACACCCAAGGCACGATGGATTATATCGATGCAACCACCACACGTTTTATGCCTGATGCCACGGGCGGCTCTATCGAGAGTCTGCTCATCACCTTTGCCGGCGTCAGTCAGACCAATGAATTGAGTAGCCAATACAACGTGCGCGGCGGTTCGTTCGATGAGAACTCTGTCTATGTCAACGACATCGAGATCCACCGTCCGCTACTCATCCGCAGCGGCCAACAAGAAGGACTCTCGTTCGTCAATCCGGAGATGGTGGAGAACGTGCAGTTCTCGTCCGGCGGATTCAGCGCGCAGTACGGCGATAAGATGTCGTCCGTATTGGATATCACGTACAAACGTCCGACGGCTTTTGAGGCCAGTTTCAGTGCCAGTCTCTTAGGTGCACACGCTTATGTGGGACACGGCGACAGCACGTATTCTCAGATGCACGGCCTGCGCTACAAAACCAGCAAATACATGCTCGGCGGACTATCTACCTCCGGCAATTACCAACCGACCTACATCGATTATCAAACCTACATCACATGGAAAGTAGGAGGAAAGAGCAAGGAGGAAAGAGCCAAAAGTCCGTGGTCGATGTCATTTCTCGGCAATGTGAGCCAGAACGACTATCGTTTTACCCCTGATAGTTTGAGTGAGTCCTTCGGCGGACAGGATGCCAAGAACCTCACCATCTATTACGACGGCCAGGAGAAAGACCGTTTCCTGACAGCTTTTGCAGCGCTGAGTGCCAAGGGGCATGTGAGCGATGAAGTGGAGATCGGCTTCGATGTCTCCGGTTTCTACACCAACGAGCGGGAGAATTTCGATATCACCGGTGAATACGTACTTTCCAATGCGCCGGCAGGGGAGATAGCGGACGCGTTAGGCACGGGTCTTTTCCACCAACACGCACGTAACAGCCTCGAAGCAGGTGTTATCACCCTCGCGCACAACGGTGCCTGGAAACGCGGCAACAACACCCTCAAATGGGGCGTGAGCGGTCAGGCGGAACTTATCCGCGACCGTATCAGCGAATGGGAATGGCGCGACTCGGCGGGTTACTCGCTGCCGAACGACGGGCAGTCGATGGAACTCTATTACGCCCTGCGAGGCGACACGTCCATGGTCTCCGCACGCGTGCAAGCCTACATCCAGAACGAACATAAATGGAACACCTCCTCCGGACAATGGATACTCACCGTCGGCGGCAGGTTACAATGGTGGAGTTGGAACAACGAAGTGCTCCCTTCACCCCGTGCTTCCGTCGAATGGATTCCCGGTTGGAAACGGGACCTCTGTTTCCGTTTTGCAACTGGTCTCTATTACCAAGCGCCTTTCTATAAGGAACTGCGCGATACCGTCACCGATGCACTCGGCGTGACGCGTATCCAACTGAACAAGCACCTCAAAGCCCAACGGTCGGTGCATGTCGTCTTGGGCGGCGATTACTACTTCCGCGCGTGGGGGCGACCGTTTAAATTCACCGCCGAAGGCTACTACAAGTACATCGACCGGATGGAGAGTTATACGGTAGATAACGTGCGCGTGCGCTATTCGGGTAAGAACGACTCCAAAGGTTATGCTGGCGGTCTGGATCTGAAATTATACGGTGAACTCGTGCCGGGAGCCGACTCATGGATTTCGTTCAGCACGATGGTAGCGCGGCAGCGTCTCATCGGTTCGAGTCTGTGGATCCCCAGCCCCACCGAACAGCGGTGGAACTTCTCGATGCTCTTCCAGGACTACATCCCGCAACTGCCGCAACTCAAGTTCCACATCAAGATGCAGTTCGCCGAAGGACAGCCTTTCTACGCACCGCGTAATAACCAGGCTTGGGGACGCATGCCGACCTACAAACGTATCGACTTGGGCGCCACCTACACCTTCAACGCCCAGACCGCCAAGTTCATGCGCAAGCCGTCCGCCAAGCATGTCAAACAATGGGCAATCCAGTTTGAGGTGTTTAATATCGTAGGATGGCGAAACGTCAACTCGTATTTCTGGGTAGCCGATGCCTATGGCAACCAATGGGCCAGTCCCAACTACCTCACCGGACGCCGATATAATTTGAAAATAACAGTAGATTTGAGATAATATGACAGAGGAATTGACACCGATGATGAAGCAGTTTCGCGACATCAAGACGCAGTATCCCGATGCGATGCTGCTCTTCCGTTGCGGCGATTTCTATGAGACTTACGCCGAAGATGCCGTCAAGGCTGCTAAGATCCTCAACATCACGCTCACGCACCGTTCCAACGGTGGCAGTTCGGCTGCGCAACCGCTGGAGATGGCGGGTTTCCCCTTCCATGCCTTGGACACCTATCTGCCCAAGCTCGTGCGGGCGGGTCTGCGCGTGGCGATCTGCGACCAGCTGGAAGATCCCAAACTGACCAAGAAACTCGTCAAACGAGGCGTTACCGAACTCGTCACACCGGGTGTCAGTTATTCGGACACTACCCTCACCCAGAAAGAGAACAACTGGGTAGCGTGTCTGCATTTTGACAAACATGTCATCGGCGTCGCTTTCCTCGATATCTCCACAGGCGAGTTCCTCGCCGGACAAGGCGACAGCGATTATATTGACAAACTGCTGACCAACTTCGCGCCCAAAGAGGTATTGTACGTGAGAGGACGCAAAGCGGATATCGAGAACCTGTTCGGCAGCAAGTATTTCACCTTCGAACTTGAGGACTGGATGCTCGTTGAATCGACCGCCAAAGAGCGGTTGCAAAAGCTCTGGGGCGTATCGAGTCTGAAAGGCTTCGGACTGGAGAAAATGCCCGCAGGCGTCACAGCGGCCGGCGGTATCCTCATGTACCTCGACATGACGCAACACCTCCAAACGGGACATATCCAACATCTGAGCCGTATCGAGGAAGACAAATACGTCTGGCTCGACCGTTTCACCATCCGTAACCTTGAACTGATGCGCGGCCAGACGGAAGACAGCGCCACGCTCTATGATATCATCGACCGCACCATCACCCCGATGGGTGGACGACTCCTCCACCGCTGGATGGCGTTCCCGCTCAAGGATGTGCGGCCTATCCGCAACCGCCAGACCGTCGTCGAGTACCTGTTCAAACAACCCGATGCACGCGAGGCCATCCGCGAGGCACTCAACCAAGTAGGTGACCTCGAGCGTATCGTCAGCAAGGTCTCTACCGGCCGTATCGGACCGCGTGAGATGGTTCAACTCGGACGGGCACTCAAAGCCGTCAAACCCATCAAACAGGTGTGCGAAGAAGCGCGAGACAACAGCTATCTATCTCTTCTGGGCGAACAACTCGACCCCTGCTCCGAGATGCGCATGCGTATAGAGCGCGAGATAGTGCCCGATCCGCCGATTGCACAGGGCAGACCCAATATCATCGCACGAGGCGTGGACACCGAACTCGATGAACTGCGTGCTATCCAATCGGACGGCAAAGAGTACCTGCTGCAAGTCCAACAACGCGAGATAGAACGAACGGGAATAACGAGCCTTAAGATCGGTTATAACAACGTCTTCGGTTATTATCTTGAGGTGCGTAATACCTACAAGGATCAAGTGCCCGCCGAGTGGATCCGCAAACAGACACTCGTCAATGCCGAGCGCTATATAACCGACGAACTCAAGGACTACGAACAGAAGATCCAATCGGCTGAAGAGCGGATCCAAATCATCGAGAACCGGCTCTATCAGGAGTTGATGCTCGCGCTCTCCGAATGGGTGCCGCAGATGCAACTCAACGCCAATGTCCTCGCCCAACTCGATTGTCTGCTCTCGTTCGCAACCGTTGCTGCAGAGCATCGCTACGTCTGTCCGGACGTCAACGACAGCCTCGTCATCGACATCCGTCAGGGACGTCACCCCGTCATCGAGCAACAGCTGCCGCCGGGAGAACAGTACATCGCCAACGACGTGCTGCTCGATAACAACAGCCAGCAGATCATCATCATCACCGGACCCAACATGGCCGGTAAATCCGCCCTACTCCGCCAAACGGCGCTCATCGTGCTCCTCGCGCAGATGGGTTCGTTCGTCCCCGCAGAGAGTGCATCCATCGGTGTCGTGGATAAGATCTTCACCCGCGTCGGAGCCAGCGATAACATATCCCTCGGCGAGTCCACGTTCATGGTCGAGATGAACGAAGCGGCATCGATCCTCAACAACCTCTCCGAGCGCAGTCTCGTGCTCTTTGATGAACTCGGTCGCGGTACAAGTACGTACGATGGCATAAGTATTGCATGGGCTATTGTGGAGTATATCCACGAGAACCGCGGACACGCCAAGACGCTCTTTGCTACCCACTACCACGAACTCAACGAGATGGAGAAGACCTTCGAGCGGATTCGTAACTACAACGTCTCCGTGCGTGAGGTGAACGGCAAGGTCATCTTCCTACGCAAACTCGTTCGCGGCGGTTCGGAGCACAGCTTCGGTATCCACGTGGCCAAACTGGCCGGTATGCCCGCGTCCATCGTGGAGCGCGCTAACCAGATTCTCGCCGACCTCGAACGTGCGGCCAAGAACGGCGATCTGGCCAAACCCACCGACCATATCGGTGAGACACGCGAGGGAATGCAACTGTCGTTCTTCCAACTCGATGACCCCGTGCTCGAGCAGATACGCGATGAGGTCAAATCGCTGGATATCAATAACTTGACGCCGCTGGAGGCACTCAATAAACTATCGGAAATCAAACGCCTCGTAGGAGGAAAATAATATGGCTAAATACGAATGGACAAAAGCCCGCATTCTGCGCTGGACATTAGGTATCTCAGGATGGATCTTCTGTATGATCCTTCTGTTCGTCACCGAGCAGTACTACCGCTGGGAGGTGTCTAACTTCACCGCGCGCGACGGAGAAGCACACGTGTACAACATCTACGAAGGGACGTCCATCGACTCCTTGATGAGTATGTTGCGTCAGGACTACGACATCGACGCCGAGACCGACCTCAAATGGCACATGCGCATTCTGCTCTTCCGCTATCCAGAACCCGGACATTATATCGTGCCCGCCAAGATCGGTGACCGCGAACTGATTGAGAAATTCAAATACGGTCGGCAGACACCCGTGCGTATCACATGGAATCATTTCGTGCGTACCCGCGAGGAACTGGCCGGCAAAGTGACGACTCACCTGCTCATGGATAGCGTCACGCTCTTGCGCCTGCTCGAAGATGATGCCTATCTCGCGCCGTATGGCTTCAACAAAGAGACCAGCCGATGCCTCTTCATTCCCAACACCTACGAGGTCTATTGGAACATCACCCCCGAGCAACTCTTCGACCGCATGCAGCGCGAGTACAACACGTTCTGGAACGACGAACGCCGTGCTAAAGCCGATTCGATTGGCCTCACGCCCATCGAGATTGCCATCGTGGCATCTATCGTCGAAGGCGAGAGCCATAATAAGAACGAACTGCCCCTCATCGCCTCGCTCTACCTCAACCGCGTGCATAAGAACATGCCGCTCCAGTCCTGTCCTACCATCAAATATGCGGTGGGCGATTTCAAACTCAGACGTATCCTATACAGCCATCTGAACGTCGATTCACCATATAACACCTATAAGAACCCCGGTTTGCCGCCCGGACCGATCCGTTGTCCTGCACCCGAGACTATCGATATCGTGCTCAATGCGCCCAAAACCGACTACCTCTTTATGTGCGCCAGCCCCGAACTCAACAACACGCATATCTTCTCTTCCTCTTATAGCGCACACTCCGCCGCGGCACGGCAGTACCGCCACACCATGGATACCATCAACTGGGACAGACTACAATGATCTGGGATAATAACGACGATATCAAACTCATTGAATGTGCCAATAACGGACGCACGATTCAGAAACACCTCAACGAATGCCGCGAGGAACGGCGGCCATATGTGTTCGTCACCCCGACGATGAACATTAAGCCCTTGCGACGCCTGCTGGTGCCCGTCTCCATGCTCGAGGAAGAGACCTATAAAGCGGAGATCTGCACCTATCTCGCGCGCAAAACGGGCGCACATATCATCCTGCTGCAGGCCAATGACTACGGTTCGCATGCCCGCCAGAACGTCAATCGCATTGTCACGCATATCAAGGCCGTGGCAGAGAAATCAGGCGAAAACATCTCCTACGAAGTATGCATGGCGCGCAAAGACTCCTTTGGTTTGGTACGCGAAGCCTCCGAACGACAACGCGATTTCCGGCATGACTTGCTCATCCTTACTGCAAGCCGTGATTACGGTTTAGATGACATTTTGTTCGGTCCACCCGAGAGAAAAGCCATACAGAGGGCACTTGTTCCTGTCATGTTGATCAATCCAAGGGAGGATTTGTTCTCATTATGCGATTAGAAACACATAAATACTGCCATTTTGTCAACTAAATTTAGCAATTTTTAGAAATTTAACACTTTTTTCATAAAATATTTGGTCAGTTGGTCAAAAAGCAGTACTTTTGCATCGTGTTTTTCATGGTATTAGATTTAAGGTTAAATGAAAAGGTTGGGTTGTCGTGAGACAACCTTCTTTTTTTTTCTTTTGTAATCACGCAATGTGATTAGAAAAGTAAAAGAAGTACAACCTTCTTTTTTTTTCTTTTGTAATCACGCAATGTGATTAGAAAAGTAAAAGAAGTACAACCTTCTTTTTTTTTCTTTCGTTGCCAAGTGCTTGGCTACAAAAGTAAAAGAAGTACCAGCTTCTTTTTTTTTGCATTTTTTTTTGTAAAAATTTGGTAGTTTCAAAAAAAAGCAGTACCTTTGCACCCGCTTTCGGAATTTAAGCTACGGAGAGATGGGTGAGTGGCTTAAACCAACAGTTTGCTAAACTGTCGTACGGGTAACTGTACCGGGGGTTCGAATCCCCCTTTCTCCGCAAAATGAAATTGGCAACCCATCGGTTGCCTTTTTCTGTCTAAAGGAGGACTATATGCAAAACACGGAGATTGAACGTAAGTTTTTGGTGACGTCCGATGCTTTCTTATCCCAAGCTACGCGTCATTATCAAATCGAGCAGGGCTATCTGTGCAAGGAGCCGAGTAAGACCATTCGCGTGCGTATACGTGACGCACAGGCGTTCCTTACTATTAAATCCGGCAAGATGCGCGAGGGCATTGCTAAGTTCGAATGGGAGCGTGAGATCGATCTCGCCGACGCCCGCGAACTGATGAACCTTTGCCTGCCTGGAGCTATCTCCAAGACCCGTTATATTATTCCTGCAGCGCCGTTCGAAGGACAAGAGCGGTGTTGGGAAGTGGACGTCTTCCATTCCGGCACCATGAGCGGCAAAGCACTTGCCGAGATCGAGTTAGGCAGTGAGAACGAACCCTTCCTCCGCCCCGACTGGCTCGGCGATGAAGTAACCGGCCTACCCCAATACTATAATGCCAACATGTAATATGCGACGAATATTCCTTCTCTTCACTTTTCTCTTTTCTCTATTCGCTGCGTTCGCCGCAACCCCGACGAACACCCTGCCTGTGGTTTATATCACAACCACCAACAACCAGGCCATCAACAGCAAAGAGACCTATGTAACGGGTACCTTGCGGATCGACCCGACGACCACCTCCTACCCTGCTCTCGCGGAGGTAGCGGCGCAGTTCAAAGGACGCGGTAACTGGACTTGGACCGGATTCGACAAGAAACCCTATCGCATCAAGTTTGATGCCAAACAGGCTGTCCTCGGCATGCCCAAGAACCGCCATTGGTGCCTGCTCGCGTACGCCGACGATTATCTGGGATACCTCAAAGGCCCGGCGGGTTTCATCATCAGCGAGGCACTCGGTTTGCGTTGGACGCCGCGCATACAACCCGTCGAACTGTACATCAACAATCAGTATCAGGGACTCTATTTCCTGACCGAGCACGTGCGGGTTGGTTCCAATCGCGTCAATATAACCGAACAAGAGGATAACGCCACGGACGATGTCACGGGCGGCTGGCTCGTTGAGATAGATAATTACGCGGAATCGAATAATATCACCTTCACCGAAGGCAATGGAGAGAACGTCATGGTGACGCCCAAATCGCCCGAGATCCTCTCTTCCGCACAACGCACTTATATCGAGAACCAACTCTATGGCCTCAACGATGCTATCTATGGCGCGTCAGCAGAAGATTTATGGAGCAGACTCGACCTCGACGAAGCCGTCAAATACTACCTCGTGCAAGAGATCATGGACGATTGCGAGGCGTACCACGGCAGTTGTTTCCTCTATAAGGATCGCGATACCAACGGACAGGTCGATAAATGGAAATTCGGACCCGTCTGGGACTTTGGCAATGCTTACGACCGCAGTCGAAACGGCCCCGACCATCAATGGATATACGTCGAGCCTCAGTTCTCGCAACACTGGGTCGGACAACTCGCTTCCTGGCCGGAGTTCCATGCCAAAGTGCTGGAGTATTGGTGGATCTATAACCAGACCTGCAACGATTCCGTCGTTGCGCGTATCAATGCCTTTGCCAACTCCATCAAAGAGGCGGCTAAAAACGATGCGCAGCGGTGGAACGGAACCCAGAACTACTGCGAGAACCGCGATATGACCGAAAAAACGGCGAAGTTCTTCCGCCGTTATAATCCCCGCATGCAATGGCTCCATGAGCAATGGGGCGATGGCACTCAACCCGCCACGTGGGGCATCGATCCAATCACCAACCACCAATTGCCAATCACCAATAAAATCCTCCGCGATGGCCAACTCCTCATCATCCGCGGCGATAAGACCTACACCATCACCGGCACAGAAGTGAGATAATAAACGACTAAGAAATTAACCACGACTTAATGACGAAACAAGAGACATACAAATCCATACTGCCACAGATTGAAGCGCTGATGGCCGGAGAGACGGACATGATTGCGAAAATGGCCAACGTTGCCGCTGTGCTTCACGAGGCGTTCGGTTTCTGGTGGACAGGATTTTATCGCGTGGAGGGGCAACAACTCGTCTTAGGTCCGTTTCAAGGCCCTATTGCATGTACGCGCATTCCCTATGGAAAAGGAGTATGCGGCACGGCTTTGAAACGCGCAGAAACGGTTATCGTGCCCAATGTGCATGAGTTCGCCGGACATATCGCTTGTTCATCTGCTTCCAACAGCGAGATTGTCGTTCCGATTATGCGCAACAAACAAGTCATCGCAGTTCTTGACATCGATAGTACCGATTTCGGCACCTTCGACGAAACAGACCAACTTTACCTGGAACAAATCTCACAACAGATATCCGTATTAGTTATTTAGTTGTTCCGGCTTCGTCGAACTTAGCTTTCATAGTGGGATTGCCGTAGGTCAGACGCTTGATCGTCACGTCCTGCAGTTTCTTATCCGCTGCATTGAGGTTGTCGCCCGACTTAATCAGGTTCTCACGCACTTTGGTCAGATGCGCAATCGTCTTGTCTATCTCGTCTATCGCATCGGAGAAGCGCTCATTAGCCAGGCGCACATTGCGCGTGAAACCGTCCTTGAAGGCCATTAACTTCTCTTCGAAATTCGTTACATCCACCTGCTGCGCCTTGACCAACGCCAACTCGCGCTTCGCCTCCAGGCTCTTCTTACTCGTCTGGCAGAGCAAGGTGATCAGCGGAATGAAGAACTGCGGACGGATCACGTACATCTTCTCAAATCGATGACTCATATCCACGATGCCACCGTTATACAGCTCGCTGTCCGGCTCGAGCATCGACACCAACACCGCGTACTCGCAGCCTTTCTTCTTGCGGTCGCTGTCTAACTTAGCAAGGAAGTCCTCGTTTTTATGCTTCGTCGCCGTCTCGTCGTTCTCGTTCTTCATCTCGAACATGATCGATACGTACTCCACTCCATCGTCGCTCTTGTCGCGGAACACGAAATCACCCTTCGTGCCTTCCACCACCTCGTTATCTTTCTCGAAATACGCATTCGGCATCAGCGGACGTATCAACTGATTGAAGAGCGTCGAGCAATGGATCTCCAGCGTCTCGCCCACCATCTTGGTCGATTGGCGCAGTTTCAGATCCTTGTAATACGCCACTTGGTCTTGCGCGGCCTTCAGTTGCTCAGTCCACTTGGTCTTTGCTTCTGCCAACTCCTGCTCTTTCTTCATATACGCTTCTGTGGCCTGCTGACGCACCTGGGCAACCGCTAACTGCTTCGCCTGCTCCGCTTGCTGAATCTGCGCCTGTAACTGCTGCATCTGCGTCTGAAGCTGTTGTTGCTGCAGTTGGCTCTGCAACTGCTGGTTCTGCTCCAACTCATGGATACGACGTGCCAACTCACGTTCAAACTCCGAATTCTTTACTTGATTAAGCAAAGCTGCGTAGTCATTCTCATCTACAGTAAACACATTCCCGCAATGCGGACATTTCAGTTCTTTCATCTTCGCACGATTTTGCGTGCAAAGATACTACATTTTTTTGACTTATGCAAGAGAAAGCAAAAAAAAAGAGAGCCTAAGCGAACTTAGACTCTCTCAAAGTGGCGAAGAATTGATTGGAAACTTGCATATCTCCGAATTTTTGTGTAACTTTGTACCCGATTTTGTGTGCAAAGAATAAAAACAACTATAATATATGAAAGATATCTTTGATTTGAAGGGCCGTGTGGCACTCGTCACCGGCTGTAGTGGAGGTCTGGGCGTGCAGATGGCGAACGCTTTGGCGGCAAAAGGTGCTGACCTCGTCATCATCGCCCGTCGGTATGAGAAACTGCTCGAAGTGAAAGCTGCTATTGAGGCTGAGTTTGGTGTGCGGGTGTTGCCGCTCAAGTGCGACATCACCGATACGGTAGCGGTAGATACGATGGTGGATGAAGCCGTTAAGCATTTCGGACGTATTGACATCGTGGTCAACAATGCCGGTACAGGCGCAGTAGCTCCGGCAGAGGATATCACCGATGCGCAGTTCGAGAACGAGATGCAGATTGATCTCTTCGGCACCTTCCGTGTGGCGCGTGCGGTAGCCAAGAAGTCGATGATTCCGAACCGCTACGGTCGTGTGATTAACATCGCGTCGATGTACGGTCTGGTAGGCAATAAGATCGCTCCGGCATCGCCGTATCACGCCGCCAAGGGTGGCGTTGTTAACCTCACCCGTGCGCTCGCAGCCGAATGGGGCAAACACGGTATCACGGTCAACACCATCTGTCCGGGCTATTTCATCACGCCGCTGACCAAAGAGACGCTGGAGTCGGACTATTTCGCGCAGTACGCGAAGACCGTCATCCCGTTGGAGCGTTACGGGCACGAAGGCGAATTGGACTCGGCGGTTGTCTTCCTCGCTTCCGACGCTTCGACCTATGTCACCGGTGTCGCCCTGCCCGTTGATGGCGGTTACACCTGCGTGTAGCTCCGCAACATCACACCCAACCAACCCCTACAGACACAGCCAATAGGTTGTGTCTTTTTTTGAACCTCTAAACACTAAACAAAAAATCTCTGATTTTTCTTGTATATGTCAGAATTTTTGTGTAACTTTGCACTCGTAAACCAACAAAAATATGAGTGAACAGATTGTAGATTTGAGAATTGACGACCGTATCGCTTTTATCACGATGCAGGATTCGGAGCATTTCAATTGTTTGAGCGAACAGATGTGTGGCGAGTTGATCTCGGCCATCAATGAGGCATATGCGTCGGAGTGCGTGGGCATCATCATCAGTGCCGAGTGCAAACGCGGCGTGTGGTCCGCCGGGCATAACATCCACGAGCTGCCGACGGATGGGTCGGACCCCTTAGCCTACGAAGTGCCGATGGAGCAGTTGCTGCGCAAGGTGCAGGATATACCTATTCCTGTGATTGCGTGTGCGAACGGGACCGTTTGGGGCGGAGCCTGCGATCTGTGTCTGAGTTGCGACATGATAGTGGCGTCTGACAAGGCTACCTTTGCCATCACCCCTGCCAAGATAGGTATTCCCTACAATGCGTCCGGTATCATGCATTTCATCAACCAGTTGGGTATTAACAAAGCGCGTGAGATGTTTTTCACCGCCAATCCCATCACCGCAGAGGATGCGCTCAATGTCGGTCTGGTCAATCATATCGCGCCCGAAGAGGCACTTCCCGCCCTCCTGGAGGAGAAATTCTGTGCACCGCTACGCCGCAATTCGGTGCTGAGTGTATCGGCCATCAAACGGCAGTTCCGCATCCTCAGCAGAGCGGCTTCCACCATGTCCAGCGAGAGTTTCGAGCGTATCAACGCCTATCGAACGAAGGTGTATTGCGGCGAGGACTATAAAGAGGGCATCACTGCTTTCTTCGAGAAACGGACCCCGCAGTACCGCGGCAAAGCGTCCGACCTGGATGAATAGGCGTGGTAGTGATGACGTTTGTTCGTTTGATTACTACTGCAATGTAGCGCCTATTTGGCGGTTTCGTTGCCCAGCAGCGTATAGACTTTTTCTCCCCGGAGAATATAGACCCGGCCGTTGTGCATGACCTTCGTGCACGCTGTCGGATGTGTTTTCTGTTCCGCTGTTCCCATTTCGCCGCGTACGATTGCTACCGACGCACCTAAGTCGTTCATACCCGTAGCCGCATCCCATATATCCTGGTTGGCGAACCGCACGGCATAACGCGGGTCACCGGCTAAGGTCTCGTACGCGTCCGGCAGATAGAGATATAATTGATAGGTCCCCTCGGCCATCTGGTCGGGCAGAACCGGTGATTCTTGAATGGTGATCGTGCCGGCCTCGGCGGTCCACTGACGCGGGTCGGCCTGCAATGGCAACGCATAACTGTGCGCGCCATTGCGCAACACTATATATACCGGGCGGTAGTTATACATCGGTGCAAAACCTTTGTTCACCAGCGTCATCTCAATCGGCAGATGCCCTCCCGTCGAGGCTTGTGCCGGATACGTACCTGTCTGCATCTGGAATCGGTACCCTAACCTTCGCTCCATCTCGGCGAACGTACCGTTCACCCGCCATCTGTCCGTCACCTCATGGGCATACTCAGCCCCGCAGAACGACCAGTGATACCGGCTCAGTTCGGCGATGGTGGTGTCGTGTTGCGCTACGATGGACGCCCTGCTATCGGCATCTACGTTCGTCTCCCCGCCGTTCGGCACATAGAGCGTCTCCGTCGCGATATACTGCCGCAATATAGGGTCGTCACTCGGTCCGTCGCCGTCACGACCGTAGGTGCCGTCGTTACCCCAATCCGCAAGGAAAGCGTCGTTATGATGCCCTATCCGCGCACGCGCTGTGCCGGTATGTGCCTGCGCCGCTGTCAGCGCATCCTCGTCACCTATATACTCGCTCTTGATCAGCGCATAGCGTACTAACAGACACCTGTCTGCCGGACACACACCTAATAACGTATCCAGCACGGCACGCCGGTTAGCATTCAGATGCTGCGTCTCGTTGCCGAAATTGGAACTGTAGTACCACTCTCCCCATCGCCCTACGAACCCGGCCTCCAGCGCGTATATCACGTCCGCGTTAGACGCCAGATGGGGCTGCAGCTGCGAGGCATGGCGTTGCACCCATTGGAGCGATGCGTCGTTCTTACTGCTCCAGTCGTACGCAAACCGCAGCACACATTTGAACCCGTGGTTGCGCAGTATCTGCATATCTTCGTCAAACCCCTGCAGTATCTTGTTACTCAGATCCTTCGTTTTATAGTTCTTCAGGTAGTACATCAGCATCACCAGACTCTGGTTCTTGCGTTCGGCGTAGTGCTCGTCCTCTTCGTCCCAGTACCACTCCTCCTCTGGCGCCACCACATGGTTCTTGCTGTCCGTCAGCGCCACTTCGCCGCCTAACTGATCCGTGAAACCACGTTCCGGGTTGGGGAAAATCGTTACGTCGTCCGCCGTATAGTGGACGATACTCGCGGATAGCACCGCGCTCAGAACATAAGCAAACAGAGTCATTTTCTTCGTAAATTTTGCGCAAATATACTACTTATTTTCGAGATATGCAAATTTTACTTGCATATTTCCTAAAATTTGTGTACCTTTACAGCCGGAAACGTTAAAAATACATAAAAAATAAGGCAAGGAAGCGTTAAACATCTGCCCGATTGAAGTTAAATCAACACCGTGTTACTCCTTATCCTCGCTCAATAAATGCATGGACAAGTTCAGTCAATACGTTACTAACCCCATCGTCCTCCACACCAAAGATTTGGAGATCAAAGAGGGTATCACGTACCTGCCTTTGTATATGACACCATTATTGTAATTTATAATAGCCAGCAGCGAATGTCCCAGGTACAAAACAGAAAGTCAGCGGAAGCTGGCTTTTTTTGTGGCATTTTCGCAGCAATATAAACTTTCTACCCCGAAAACTTGCATATATCAGATTTTTTGTATAACCTTTGCGGCCGATTTAACTTGTTCCTTTTGGCACATGAAAAGGAACAAGTCAGAACCCAGACTTAAGTAAAAAAAGACTAAGTTTGCCAGATGATGCCGCGCAAGCAGGCAGGGAGTTTTTTGCCGTGCTCTTTATGATGTGAAACGCACTCACAGCAATGTCCGTGTCGCGGACAGCTCTCTTTCACACAAGGGCATTCTATGTTGTTATGTGGACAGGGCATATACTTATCATATTGATTGACTTATAGTGGATATTTTCTCTAAGATTTGCTCCTCTTTCATTTTGAAAACCTCTGAAAGCACAGCCACAGAACAATGTTTATCGAAGTAAAGTGTTTTGAGTAGTTCGTTGTCGTGTTCTGACCAAGATACCTCTTCTTTACTAACGATTAGACACATCTCATCATTGCCTTCCTCAAATGAAGGTTCGGGAGTATTTGTGATTTGCGTATTTGCACAACCAGAACCATTATTACCCGATGGAGAAGGCACTTCTCCTTCAAAATACTTTTCCCAATCTTGATCCGCGTCAGGAAGTCCAAATGCTAGATGTAAGCCTACATTGTCCAATATAAGACAACGCGTTTTATTTGCAGTCGGTCGTAATCCACGTCCTACTTGTTGAATGTATTTGACAAGGGATTTTGTAGGTCGCGCTAACTGGATGAATTCTATATCCGGACAATCGAATCCCTCTGAGAATATATCTACATTAACGATAATGTCTATCAAGCCAGATCTAAACCGCTTAACATATAAGCGTCTTTCATCACGTGGAGTGAGACTATCTATACGAACGATGTTAACTCCTGCCTGTTTAAACTCATTACAAATATGGTCACTATGCTTTCTGCTAATGGAATAGATAATGCCTTTTTTGCCTTTCGCATATTTGAGGTAACTATCCAATAACTGTGCACGGATTCTACTCGTATCAACTACCGTTTCCAAAGCAGCAGTTTTATAGTCGCCCTCAATATCGAACTGATCAATATTACTAATTTCGGTATTTAAATAACTGGACTCCTTTATTGAATAATAATCGTATGGAGCCAACCATCCTTCTTCAATAAACTCTTTAATAGGTTTAGAGAGGATTAACCTGTCGTACATTTCGCTAAACCCACGATTGTTCATACGCCATGGAGTAGCCGTTACGCCTAATACTTTTGCGTCAGGAAACATCTTCCATAACTTCCTATATGAGTTGGCTATTGAATGGTGTGCCTCGTCAATAATTATAAAATTGGCTTTTAACTCTCGTGCAGCACTTTCATTTGTGTGATGAGTTATCGTCTGAATGGATGCGACTTGCACAGGAAGAGATAGATCTCTATCTTTTCCACCAGCTATGATTCCATGTATGATTCCATACTTGCCAAGATTCTCGCTAATCTGCTCAATCAATTCTATGCGATGTGCAATAATTAGGATCTTTGCATCCGTTGAGCGCAAAATACTCCATGCTTTAATATCCGATATGATAGATGTAAAAAGACGTGTTTTACCAGTACCTGTTGGCATCTGGAACATTACATTGTTGCATTCATCCCAAGCAGAAAAGATCTTCTCCTTAGCATCTTGTTGGTATGAACGCAATGTACGATCTAATCGTGATATTTCTTTATACATAGTTATTCGACATTAAATTGAGCCAGGTGATCACGAATTATCCAAAGTTGGCTTAGTTCAGCGTTAGTTATGGCAGATTTCTTTTTCCCCTTAGGTTCCTCTATCTTTGCCATCCATGCTAATTTGTCTTTTCGTGATTTGAAAGCGCCTCCTAAATCAATGGCAAAAGCTTCTTCAAACTCCGGAGATGAGAAATTATCCTCAATTTTCTTTTTATATTCAGATACTTCAATCCAATCTGTCCAATCCTCAGATTCTACATCAAAATCCTCATCATCGGTATGAGCATTCATAATGCGAACTTGACATGCTAGTTTTAGATCAGATAATTTCTTAGAGGCAGACATGCCATGTACTTGATTCATTTTAGCAAAGAACACTGTACGCAATAACTCTTTGATTTCCGCCTTGCTGTCTTGACCTTTCTTTTGCAAACCTTGGTCTTGCGTTTCTTTAAATGTAACTAATTCTTCTGGACAATAGTCGGGATATTTTCTATTCACCAAGTCTTGATAAGTATGCAACCAGAACGAATCTGCACCAGATCCAAGAGAACCCTTTACTGCAGCTTTCCCTTCATCCGAAATATTATTCAGTCCATAAGCTAAAGCCTCTATATAAGGACGAATTGCGTTTAAACGCTCATGAACCGAAGAGGTAGGTTGAATCACATTACACTTAATTAAGAACTCATGTAAAGAACCAATCAGGGTGATAATAGCGAATGTGGCTCGGTTGGAGAATAAGAAGTCTTGTTTGTTCTCATCAGTCAAATTCTCCGCTAGCATAGCATAAACACCATCTATAAATTGTGTTATACGCTTGCGAGAGTCCTTCATCGCTTTATCGGAGTCTGTTTCATTTGTGTTATAGATACAAATATCCAGATCTCCTATCCACTGTGACTGGTTTGCCTTAGGAATGAGTCCAGAGTGTGCCAAAGCAGTATCGAAAGGTTTAAAAGTCAACGAAGACGAATCTTCTCCCACGGAAATTTTATTGTATAGGATGTGGTTGGAACTTGCAGAAAGCGCTTTGATAATGGATGAGCGAAGAGCTTTCATGCGTGAATCCAAACGACCGGAATTCCAATACAAATCTTCTTCTAAGTCTAATCGAAGACTCGGACTAACTGATTTTTGATTCTCGTTTATTTCCATGAAGATCTTTAATTGTTCTTCTGACTCCATGTTCTCAAAAGCGACAACCGGAATAGTGTTTTTGTCCTTAAATTGAGAGTTGGCATAGCCATAGATACGATGCTGTCCGTCAATTATATGGGCAATACCATATGCATTAGGTATCTCCAAATAGCCAAACTCTACATTTGAATCTGTTTTTTCTTTAATTGGAGCAAAATCAATCTTCAAGTCCTCGTTAGGTTCGCAGAAATTGATAATGATTGAGTTTGGAAAATATCCTCCATTATCAATAAATTTAGTAATACCTTTGAGACGCGATGGTACTAATAGACGCTGATACGTAGGAGCCATAGAATCATTAACACGAGTTCTGTGTAGCACAAATCCAATCTTCAATAACGTACTTGGCTCTACCGAGAAAAGATAGTATTTCTTGCCTCCCATAGAACCTCTCATCGCAGGAATAATAATAGAATTCGTGCTAATCAGTTCATCTTTGAACATCAAAGCATGGAACTGATAGATAACAGCCTCTTTATATGATTTTATCAGGTTGTTGACGTAGGAGAATGCATTTTCATTCAAATGGAAGATACCGGCATTTCTCATGCGCAAAATATCATCACCTTCTTCTTGGAAACGGAAATTACGTGTCGCAAATATGAACTTTACACGTTTTTCTTTCCCATAGATTTGGCGTAACGCATCACTAACTCCTTCCATGTATTGTTCCATAGCGTTCAACTCATTTTTAAACGAGCGAGATTGAGGAGAAGCAGCTGATTTGCATTCCACGACAAAGATGGCTTCGTCACCAACAGCAACAACATCCAATTGCTGAGTATCTTCTTTGTTCGGTCCCCACTGGACACGAAGATTCTCGTCAAGATTAAGTTTGTTAAATCCCAATTTGTAGAACATACACCAAACATCATCTTCCAATTGGATACTATGTTCCTTAGGTTTAACCATAGTTGTTTTACGTGCAGTCCGTGCCTGCGGAAAGTAACCTTTGGCTTCCCAGTCTTCAACTTCGTTGTGCAGAACTTTAATTCTCACAAAGTTATCATTACGAGCTTTGAATTTGGTTTTTAAAATCTCTTCCTGATGAAGCATGTGACTGCGAATCTCATCAATTTGTAGTTCTGATAAAATCATATTTGCGTGTTTTTTTTATATTTCGTAATTATGGATAAGTACTTCGGATGCATTCTCGCGTTTAGATACATATGCGTTTATATATCTTGGAGCATATACTCTCTCAAAAATATATCCCTCGTGCTCATAAAGCCTTTCAAAGTAATTAACTCCTTCTTCAATCTCGCTATCCGAATTGCTAAGAAGGAATTTTCCTCCATGCTGGTGGATTAAGCCACAGAACTCAGCTAATTCTTCTTGTTGTGAATCTCCAAATTCCATCCTACTGTAGTTCTTAAAATTAGTTGCGCCTAATAAAGGACGATATGGAGGATCAAAGTAGAAGAAATTGTTTTCGTTCCAATCTACGTGTTCAAGAATACCTTTGTAGTCACCACATAAGATCGTCACTCCTTGCAGCGTTTGATGTGCATATCGAATACTATCGGCATTACAGATAGTAGGGTGCACATAGCTGCCAAGCGGAACGTTGAATGCTCCAACTTTGTTCTCTCGGTAGAGACCATTAAAGCAAGTTTTATTCAAAAACATAAAGAGCACAGCAGCACGAAGTGAATTCCTATTTAATTCAGGTGCGTTATATTCATCGCGCATCGCCATATATAGTTCTGTTCGTTCTTCTCGGTTCTGGCAAGCGTAATATAGTAGTTCCAGTTCACGTAAACCTTCAATCAATTGATCCGGACTCTGTTGTATGATGCGATAGCAGTTAATTAAGGCAGGGTTGATATCATTAATAATTACTCGATTAAAATTCGGGTGATTCTTCAGTATATGAAACATCACAGCGCCACCTCCAACAAACGGATCAATATACGTTACAGGTCTCTCTAAAAATTCTCTTGGTATTTTATTATCAATGGTATCTAACAGTTTGCCCTTCCCTCCTGCCCATTTCACAAATGGTTTGGCATTCATATTCACATCCAATCCGAGCAGCAACTGTTCGCCATAACGTCCCTTCATACCTTTATGAGCACGGTAAAATAACTCCTTTCCGGTTAGGAATAATGGCGTTCCTTTCTTGTGCTCGTTTTCTTGATTAAGCAGCCAGCGTAGACTAAATTTTTCAAATTTTACCTCCTCTCCTAACGTGAAGACCATATAGTCGCTATGCGGATCTGGGTATTTGAGTTCAGCCATCTCTTCGCGAGACTTATATTGGCACGCATCGGCTTTAAAGATTTGACAGCGGTTGTTGTAGCGATTCTCGTAAAGAACGATGTAGTCAACGGCATATGAATTAGGATCTTTCTCATCTACTCCACCTTTGCAGTTTTCTGCTCCAGCGCGGATGTTGTAAAGTTTGTTTTCCCGAATCCAGTCTTTTGTTTTTGGAGGAATATAGCCAATCAAGAAGTGTCTCTCCTCATAATCTCGGAAGAGACGAATACTCTTTTTGTTCTCAATTCCAGCTTCTTCAAAATTGAGAGTGAGCGTATTATCTTCTTGTTGCTTAGCCATCGTTCAATTTCCTATATAGTCAAATTAATATTGTCTTAGCCGCTTAACCTAATTCATTCGGAATGAAAAACTGTCCCACATCCGTTTTGGGAATGATTCTTGGTACTCTCATTTTTAAGTACTCATATATTGCAGTGACGCGTTCTGATACATTAGTGGCATCTTTATCCTGTACATATATTGTTTTAAGATTAGGCATACTTGAGAAAACATGTCTATCAATCTCTCTATTTACATACGGGAAAGAGTAGCCAATTATCACAAGAGTTTCACAATCTTCTACTCGTTGTTCTATATTCTGTTTTATATAATCTCTTCCGAAATCATCCCAGGCATAAGACAACTCATTTACATATTTAGGTATGGAATAGATATTTTTATGCTGAGCATTTTCATAAATAGTACAAATATCACAAATAAATTGCTCTCCTTCTGTGGAGCTCCATAGGACATCTTGCAAAGTATAGCGTAATGAGCTATTATCTTGTTCTGAAGTATGAAACATTGCAGAACCATTTAGTTTGATGAAAGCGAATGGTTGTTGCACATCGTATTTCGGCAAACTTCCATTGGATTTGCAGCACACATTCAATTTATCCCATATTTTCCACAAAGCCTTTCCTTCTGTAATATATTTGGAATATGACATTTCAAACTGCATATCATAATTCCACGACAAAATGGTCATTGGTGGAAATTCTGCTGTCTCTGCATCAATCAGAGATGCAATAAAGGCATCATAACGAATATCGTGTTTGTGTGACCTTTGCCAGATTAAGAAAAACAACGCTATTTGTTCTTTGAATTGTTCATATTTTTCAAATTGTTTCGTGGTGTAGAGCATTTTTGCATATGTATCTATGGTCGGAAACTCTTTACTGACATTTAAGATACTTTGTAAGATTTCTTTTATTATTTTTTTGTTATCTTCTCCAAAGTCTTTCATGCTTCCTATTTCTCTTTGCATTTGAGAAACAGCTTTTGGAAATTCATTAAGCACAGGAAATCCCCGAATGATTCCTTTAGGGGCTTCTGCTTTGTCTGTACTCATAAATGGCACAATAAAATTCTGCAAAACGCCTCTGCTTCCATAACTTGCTCCCGCCCCTAATAAATATACCACTTTGCTCATATTATCACTTTAATTCTACAAATATCTAACTATTTACTATATCTCTTTTCATTCCGCTTGTTTTGGTTTGCTGCAGTTCATGCGTGGCACCTCTGTTTACCGGTCCAATGTGCAGTTTAGGACAGGACCATCACGGGACCATCTTCCGAGAACAACACATTCACAATACATTCAGAACACTTTCACGTCCTCCCCACCCAGCATGGCCCTTTTTGGCTTTTCTCTTTTTTGTCCCGCTCGTCTCTTGGTCTTCTCCCGCTCATCGGTCGGTGAGGGCCCCCTTGGCAAATTGGGTGAGTTGATCTGTGTCTATCGGCTCCAATACCATATCTTCCGGAGCGAGGTCCAAAAGGAATGCCATATATAGTGGTATGGTCAATAAGGCTTCGTTGCGCCCCACGTTGTAATCACCACATTTGATGGCATGGTACACATGATATTTCTCGGGATGTTTGAGTATGGTCTGCAGGGACTTGGCATTGCCGCCTCTGGCCTTGCACTCCAACAAAACGCACTCGCCTTGATGGCGTATCAAGAAATCAATCTCCAGTCCGCTATCTTTATGGTAATAATAGAGTTTACGCCCCATCTTACCCAATATATCTGCCATCAGATTCTCATAGATAGCGCCTTTATATGCACCTAACTGCCCTTGAATAATACTTGAGGCCGTACCGTCTTCCAACATACTGACAAACAAACCCGTATCCGCCATGTACACCTTAAACTGGTCTTGTATGGCATTGCCTTCCAAGGGAAGTTCGGTTATTTCCGTATTGTAACAACGACGGATGATACCTGCGTCTTCTATCCATTGCAGGCTACCGGCATAATCTTTGCCTCGGCCGTTGGGACGTACTGCAGTATAGGTAAATTTCTTATTCTCCTTCGCCAGCTGCCGGGGAATGGACTCAAAGCATTCACGAATACGCGACTTATCTTCGGTACGCGCATATTTGATCATATCGGCTTTGTAGCTATCAATAATCTGACGTTGCACCTCCAACAGCGGACCTACTTGTCTGGTTGTCAAGAAAGTACTCACCGCTTCCGGCATTCCGCCCACAAACACATATTGCAACAGCAGTTCGCGCATTCTAAAATGAATGGCTTCGTCAACAGGAGTCTCTTCTTGGAAATGCTTGCGCAAAAGGGCAATATGCTCTTCCCTGATGCCGTTCGCCCATAGCCATTCCTCAAAATCCATCGGGTACATATCGACAATATGTTCGAAGCCGACAGGAATAGAAGCCTCATCTTCCTCCTTTTGTTCCTCTTGAGTCTTGTAACCATTCACGCCCAACAAAGATCCGGTACAAAGCACGTCATAGCGTCCGTCAAGATAGAAATATTTAAGAGACGCACGAGCCATGGGGCAATCTTGTATCTCATCAAAAACAAAGCAGGTCTTATGCGGCTCAATAACCAACGACGGCAAAGTTGCCGAGATGCGCATAATGATCTCGTCAACATCCAAACTGGGCTGAAAGAAATGTTTATATTCCCTATGCTCGCGGAAATCCAAATATACGACATGATCATAATGCGTTTTGGCAAAAGCCTTCACGCTGCTGGTCTTGCCGCACTGACGGACACCCTTAATAACGATGGGTTTGTGCTTTGGATTCTCTTTCCATTGCAAAAGATAGTCTTCGATCTTCCGTTTATACATAATATAATCTGTTTGCAATTACGTTTTTCAAGCGACTTTTTGCGTTAATCGTCACGTTTTTTTAATGAGTTTTTTCATTAAGTAATACATTTTTCCAACGACTTTTTACGCAAATCGTTACATTTTTCCAACGAAATTCGCTGCAAAGTTACACAAAAATCGGCATATATGCAAGAAAAATCGGAGAATTTTTCGTTTAGAGTTTAAAGTTTTGCGTTTAGAGAGCCAAAACGGGCGATTTATTCAAACGGATGGGATTGTTTGTATTCGTGCAAGAGAGAGTTGAATTTCCAGGCGCGAAGAGTGGTATAGGACTTGCCATTAGAAGCGACATGGTTGGCTGCTTCGTATTCGGCTTTTAATTGCGCTACAGAGGCCGGATCGGACATGAGTTGGTGTAGTTGTCCATGCGCATACTTAAAGGCGTCAGAATTCCATTTCTGGCGCGGAGACTGGTTCTTCTGATAACCCTCCTCGCGGGTACGATAGAATTGTTTGCCGTTGCGGACATAGAAGTAACCGGCATCTGATTTTTTGAACTTCCCACGGATGATGTCGATTCCGGATGAGGTGATGATTTCAGACATAAAAAGGGTGTTTATTGGTTATACGTACAAATGACGTTATAGTTGACTGTCGGTTCACCGTCGGTTGACCGTCGGTAAACATATCAAATTCGCTGCGAAGATACAGCTTTTCTGCGAGATGGGCAAATTTTTATTTATGATTTATGATTTTAAATGGGTTATGGGTGCGGTGCAAGTGATAATTGATAAATGCTTCGGGCAAAGCCCGATTGCTGCAGGCAGAGCCTGCGTGGCAACATGGAGAGTGGTACAAAGTCACTACAGACAAAGAACCCCTCAAGATTGCTCTTGAAGGGCTCCGAAAGTGGCGGCTACCTGTTTGTTCTATGTTCCGCGCGTAGTCCTCGGTGTGGGAACACCTCGGGCGCGAAACTCGGAGTGCCATTCAAGGCACTCCTTCACCGGCACAACGCGGCAGTACACATCGGTTCCCTCTGTACTACACTACAATATGGAGAGTAAGGGAGAAGACATTTTAAAAGCCCCCGCTATCTTACGATAACGAGGGCTTAAAAATGGCGGCTACCTACTCTCCCACAACGCAGTGCAGTACCATCGGCGATGCTGAGCTTAACGACCCTGTTCGGAATGGGAAGGGGTGGGACCTCAGCGCTATAACCACCTTAATAAAGGTTAATGATGGAATGAGCGCAAGCAAAGCTTGCTCAATGGTGACGCGGCTATGCCGCTTAATGGTGAAAACCAAGCCACCACTACACTCAACCACCATATGGGGTTGACAGATCAACGAATGTAAAGCCTCACGGGCTTTAGCGAACTAAGTTCGCAGGTAAAGAATTAAAGAATTAAAGTTTAAAGAATTAACGAAAATCGTTCACTCTTTCATTCCTTCACTCCTTCACTCATTAAAAAACCTTCTTGAAAGAAGGTTGCAATTCAGCGGCGGAGCCGCGAAATGCAAAAAACCTTTTTTAGAAAAAGATTCGGGCAATTAGTACTGCTCGGCTTTATGTCACCATTGTACACCTGCAGCCTATCAACGTTGTCGTCTACAACGACCCTCAA
>CACWNR010000011.1 GCA_902762355.1 uncultured Bacteroidales bacterium | reverse complement strand
CAACACTAAACAACCCAAAATAGCGAAAATAGACAAAAAAAATCAAAAATATTCAATTTTTAAGATAGAAAATTTGGAAGTTAACATAAAAAGCGGTGGTGATTCGTTTTTTGTCATTTATTGATACTTTTTTCTCCATTCTCTTGCATATATCATTTTTTTGTTGTAATTTTGCAGCGCAAAATCATTTAACAACAGATGGGCAGCACAAAAAACATAGTAAAACAAATCCAAACTCTCGGTCGCAAAGTACTCCCCGAGGGTAGTAGTTTATTTTTATATGGTTCTCGTGCGCGCGGCGATAATCGTGAAGACTCCGATTTTGATTTAGTGGTGTTAGTGGACAAGGACAAGCAACAATTGCAAGATTTCACTGATTATGCTTATCCTTTCATGGAGATGGGCTGGAACTTGGGCGCAGAAATCAACCCTATGCTCTACACTCGCAAAGAATGGAGTCAGCGTCATTTTACGCCCTTCTATAAGAATGTTGAACACGATAAGATAGTTTTAGTATGAGCCTTACGAATGATGACAAAAAGGTATTAACTCAATTGCATATGTATACCACTATATCAAAATAAAATAATAACTGTTCGTCCATTTCATGGCAATACTATTGCCCGCTCATCTATCCGAGACGCCCCCTGCGCCTCGGATTTTCCTTTTTGCATTTTTTGTCCTCCAAAATTTGCATATCCCAAATATTTTTCGTATCTTTGCACCCGCAATCGAAAAAACAAAGACTGCGAATAACCCGTGAATTATAAATGGGTGCGTAGGAGGAACTCCCTATGCTTACCATAGGATACCCATAACATACCCATAGGACACCCATAGGATAAAACCAGTATTTTTGCAATTTTTGTAACATATACTATATATATACTATGTATATATATACTTTTTGATTAAAACATGGCTAAAGTAAATGATATTACCTTCCCTAAAACGAGCGGAAAACTCAATAAAAAGGACGATAAGATTTATCGCATCCGAAACGGAAAACAACAGTCATACACCGCTTCCGAGAATTCTGTGCCTCCTTCAAAAGCACAGGTCGCTCATCGTAAACTATTCGGTAAAGTCACCGCCATCGTAAATGCCATTGAAGCCGATCCCAAGCAAAAAGCTGAATGGGATCAAAAACGTATTGCTTACAACAAAAACCTCACAGCCAAGCATGATTGGCTTACAAAACGCTACGACACTGTTCGGTCATTTGCCCATTTTATTATAAGCTCCCAACTCGAGCAAACATTAGCCAAGAAACAACGCAAAAACCCAATACCTAAAGCGCTTCCAAAAGGACTAAAACTACATATAAAACATTTTGCGGATCTCTCTACAACCGAGTTATACGAACTCCTTAAAGCCCGTTTTGCAGTCTTCTATCTGGAGCAACATATTGCCTACCAGGACTTCGACGACATCGACTATAATGCCGTCCATCTGGCACTGCACCGCAAAGGTCACGTCGTAGCCTATGCGCGCCTATTCCAAGGGAATGAACCGGGACAATGGATCATCGGCAGAATGCTCACAACCGAACGCAATAATGGATACGGAAAATATATCCTCGAACAAACTATCTCAGAAGCCGAAAGACAAGGAGCCAACGCTATCGTTTTGCATGCTCAGACACAAGTGGTTTCCTTCTATGAACAGTTCGGATTTAGAACATTAGGCAAAGTCTTCATGGAAGCCGGCATTCCTCACATTCAAATGATAAAATCATTAACTAATTAATACCACTATGTACTACATGCTTATTGCAGCACTCCTGCCCGCATTGTTACTCTTCCTTTACATCTGGCGCAAAGACGCGCAACCCGAGCCTTTCCGATGGCTCTTCCGCGCACTCTTGGCCGGTGTGATCATCTGTGTTCCTGTGGCTTACTTAGAGGGCGTTGTCATGCATTGGCTCTTCCCCGCAGGAAACCCCACCACGATCTTCGGTACCACTGTGGAAACCTTCTTGGTAGCAGCTGTACCCGAAGAGGCAGCCAAACTCCTCGCCTTGTGGCTCATCCTCCGCAAAAACCCGTATTTTGACGAGCATTTTGATGGTATCGTTTATGCCGTTTGTGTCGGACTCGGCTTTGCCGCAATAGAGAACGTCGGCTATGTCCTCTCCAGCGGAGAAGGATGGGCTTCGGTCGCTGTTATGCGTGCTCTTCTGGCCGTCCCCGGACACTATGCTTTCGCCATCATGATGGGCTACTATTACGCCATTTACCACTTTGTGGATCATTCCCCGAAGGCCGCTGTAAAAGTTTTCTTAGTCCCCGTTTTGGCGCATGGTGTCTATGACTCGTTAGCCATGAGCGGCACGGTTGATCCCGTCGCAGGAGGTATCTGTTTCTTCGCCCTCATCTACTTCTGTATCAAACTCCAGAAGGCCGCACAGAAGAAAGTCAACGAACTCGTAGCACGTTAAAATCGACAATTCTCATCAAAAAATGGCATACACTCTTGTGTATGTCAATTTTTTTTTGTACCTTTGCGCCGTAATTTGGAATAAAAGGTCAAAATTGATTATTTATGGATAAGCAGACACAAGCATGGGTGGATGGTTTTATGGCCGAACTCATTAGAAAAAACCCGGGTGAGAATGAGTTTCACCAAGCAGTTAGAGAAGTAGTAGAATCGGTGGCGCCGATGATCATGGCGTACCCGTACCTGCGCGAACAAAAAGTAATGGAGCGCATAGTAGAACCCGAACGCGTTATTATGTTCCGCGTGCCGTGGATGGACGATCAGGGCGAAGTACAGATCAACCGCGGTTTCCGTGTTCAGATGAATAGCGCCATTGGTCCGTACAAAGGCGGTATCCGTTTCCATGCAAGTGTGAACCTTTCTATCATGAAGTTCCTTGCTTTCGAGCAGACCTTTAAGAACGCCCTGACGACCCTTCCTATGGGTGGTGCCAAGGGAGGTAGTGATTTCTCCCCGCGCGGCAAGAGTGATGCGGAGGTGATGCGTTTCTGCCAGAGTTTCATGACCGAGCTGCAGCGTCATATCGGCGCAGACACGGACGTACCTGCCGGTGATATCGGTGTGGGTGGCCGTGAGATCGGTTATATGTTCGGTCAGTACAAACGTCTGCGCGATGAGTTCACCGGCACGTTGACCGGTAAGGGTCAGCAGTGGGGTGGTTCGCTCATGCGTCCGGAGGCAACCGGTTACGGTGCATGTTATTTTGCGCAAGCTATGCTTGCTACCCGTGGTGAGTCGTTCGAAGGCAAACGCGTTTGTATCTCGGGAGCCGGAAACGTAGCGCAGTTCGCAGCTCAGAAAGCCATGCGTCTTGGAGCCAAGGTGCTGACATTGAGCGACTCGGACGGCTTCATCTACGATCCCGAAGGCCTGAACGAAGAGAAGATGGCCTATGTCTTCGAACTTAAGAACGTGCGTCGCGGACGTATCAAAGAATATGTGTCCAAGTTCCCGCAGGCACAGTATTTTGCCGGTGAGCGTCCTTGGCGCATCCCGTGCGATATCGCGATGCCGTGTGCTACCCAGAACGAGATTGAGAAAGCCGATGCAGAGAACCTGCTTAAGAATGGTTGTTTCTGTGTGACCGAAGGTGCTAACATGCCTTCGACGCCGGAAGCGATCGCACTCTTCCAAGGTGCCAAGATCCTCTATAGCCCGGGTAAGGCATCGAATGCAGGTGGCGTAGCCACCTCCGGTCTGGAGATGACGCAGAACTCGATGCGTCTCAAATGGACAGCCGAGGAAGTAGATCAACGTCTGCGCACCATCATGGCCGATATCCACGCCGCATGTCTGAAATACGGCACGGAGGAAGACGGTTACATCAATTACGTTAAAGGTGCTAACATCGCCGGCTTCATGAAGGTAGCCAACTCGATGGTAGAGCAAGGACTTGTATAATGGACTCCAACTACACCACATTGATGTCAAAGCGCGTGCGGCGGATTCTGCTCGTGTGCAATAACTACGACAGTTTTGCGCTCGAGGAGGACGGCCGTATTGACGTGCAGATCGCGCAGGAATATGCGGAACTCAATCTGAGTAACCCGCCGGCGATTGTGCGTGCGGAGACGCCTTCGGAAGCCTTAACGCTGCTACGAAACCGCGAGTCGTTCGACCTGATCATTATGGTCTACAGCGCCGGTGGCAATGAGGTGTGGGATTTTGCAAAAGAGGCCAAAGGATTACTTCCCGATTGTCCGATTGTGCTGCTGTCATCCTTCAGCAAGGAGATGTTCCTGCGCATGGAGAAAGCGGACAAACGGTATATCGACTACCTGTTCAATTGGAATAACTCCACCGACCTTATCATCGCTATCATCAAACTGATAGAAGACCGACTGAATGCAGAGCACGATATCCTCGACGAGGGGGTTCGTGCTATTTTGTTGGTGGAAGACTCCGTGCGGTATTACTCGACTTATCTGCCCTTATTATATAAACTGCTACTCCAGCAGAACACGATCGCTATCCGCGACGCGCTCAACGAGAAACAGCAGTTGTTGCGTAAACGTGCGCGACCCAAACTCCTGCTCGCAACATGCTATGACGAGGCTATAGCGCTGTACAGGCAGTTCGGCAAGAACTTCATCGGCGTCATCTCCGATGTCGGATTCGTGCTGCATAAAGGTGAACCGGCAAGCATGGAGAAACTCGATGCGGGTGTTGATCTGTGTAAACTCATTCGTGAAGACAATCCGACCATGCCTTTCCTGATGCAGAGTTCGCAGGAGTCGATGCGTAGCACGGCGAATAAGTTGAAAGTGGGTTTTGTGGTCAAGAAATCCAAGACCCTGCAGCAGGAAGTGAGCGAATATATCGAGCGGGAGTTCGGTTTTGGTGACTTCATTGCCCGTGATCCGCGAACAGGTAAAGAAATAGACCGTGCATCGGATCTCGAAGGTTTTGAGCGTATCATCTCCACCATCAGCCCGGCGGCATTTAGGCGTCTGAGCGATAATAACTACCTCTCCAAATGGCTCTTTGCCCGTGGTTTGTTTGCTGTGGGACGTCCGGTGAGTGCGCTCCAGATTAAAGACGACACGGATATCGAGAACGTGCGGCAGATGAATATCCGTCTTATCCACGACTACCGTATCAACCAAGCGCTCGGTGTGGTGGCCAAATACAGCCCCGAGACCTATAACGACACCATCTGGTTCTGCCGTTGTGGTAGCGGTGCGATGGGAGGAAAGGGTAGAGGACTCGCGTTCCTCAACCACATGTTGCAGAAATATGACCTGTATGACAAATGGCCGGAAGTGCGTGTGCTTGTGCCGCGTACGATGGTGATAACCACCGACTATTTCGATCGGTTTATCCATGATAACGGGCTTCAATACGTCATCAATGCCGATCTGACGGACGAAGAGATCTTGTCGGAGTTTGTGACGGCGATGTTACCGCTTGAACTGCGTGAGGCATTGCGTCATTTCATTCGTGTAACCCATCGACCGATAGCCGTCAGGTCATCCAGCAAACTCGAAGACTCCTATTATCAGCCTTTTGCAGGCGTTTATAGCACCTATATGATCCCGCAGACGGAGAACGAAGACCAGTTGCTGCGAATGCTCAGCAAGGCCATCAAGTCCGTTTATGCGTCGGTTTATTTCGCTGCGTCCAGAGGTTATATTGTCTCCACCGGCAATGTACCGAGTGAGGAGCGCATGGCGATTGTGCTGCAAGAAGTATGCGGTGAAACGGAAGGCAATTATTACTTCCCGGTCATCTCCGGTGTGGCACGCAGCATCAACTTTTATCCGGTGGGCAAAGAGAAACCCGAAGATGGCATCGTCAAGATTGCGTATGGTTTGGGTAAAGCGGTAGTCGATGGCGAACAAGTGCTTCGCTTCTCGCCGAAGTACCCGAAGAACGTACTCCAGACTTCCACCGTCGATCTGGCGATGCGGGAAACGCAGCAGTCGATGCTGGCGCTGAGTCTCAACCCCGAGCGGTTCAAGACGTCCATAGACGACGCCATCAACCTCGAGCGCATACCTATCCACGACTGCGGGCAGTTTGAGAGCCTCAAACTCATTGCCTCGACCTACGATCGCGAGAACATGCGCATTGTCGATTCTTGTTATCCGGATGGCCCGCGTATCGTGACCTTTGCACCGCAACTCAAGTTCAATACCTTCCCGCTGACGCCTATCATTAAAGAGCTGCTCGACATCGCCCAACAGGAGATCAAGACCCCGATAGAGATCGAGTTCGCCGTGAATCTCGAGCACGATCCGCAGATATTCCACGTGCTGCAGATACGTCCTATCTCATCAGACAGCCTCAATGCGAGTGTAGAGTGGGAAAAGATCGACGAGAACGGTGCGATTCTCAAGAGCGGCAATGCCTTGGGCACCGGTAAGATCGAAGACGTGAGCGATATCATCTACCTCAAGCGCGACACCTTTGATATCATGCGTACGCGCGAGATGTCGCAAACGATTCGTGAGTGGAACCGTAAGATGCAACAAGAGGGCAGACAGTACCTGCTCATCGGTTATGGTCGTTGGGGCTCGCAGATTCCGACACTCGGTGTACCGGTAGCGTGGGGAGATATCAGTGAGGCGAAAGCGATAGCCGAATGTAGTTTGGAGAACTTCCGAATTGAACCTTCGCAGGGTTCTCACTTCTTCCAGAACCTCACCTCGTTCAATGTGGGATATATGAATATCGACCCGTGGGCACGACCGGGAGAGGACTTGTTGGATGTCGAGAAACTTGATGCTATACCGGCTGTCGAAGAGACAGAGCTCGTGCGTCATATACGTCTCGAACGCCCGCTGGAGATGTACATTGACGGGTTCAAAAACAAAGCCCTTATCAAAAACTGATAACTGATTAAATAATACCATATGCAATTAGCTTTACAAATTATCACGCTGATCGGTTCCGTCGCGATGTTGATGTACGGACTGAAAGTGATGTCTGAAGGCCTGCAGAAGATGGCAGGTAGTACCTTGAGTAATGTGCTCGGTACAGCAACTACCAACCGCTTCACAGGTGTCTTGACAGGTGCGTTTATTACCGCTGCCGTACAGTCTTCGACGGCAACAACCGTCATGACGGTGAGCTTCGTGTCCGCAGGAATCCTCTCGCTGGCACAGGCGATATCGGTCATCATGGGTGCCAACATCGGAACGACCTTTACGGCATGGATCATGGTGCTTGGTGGAGGTAGTTTTGACCTGCGTCTGGTCGTTTATACGGCGATCGTACTGGCTGTCGCGCTGATCTACACCAAGAAAAACGCCAACCTGGGCGATTTCCTGATGGGTCTCTCGCTCTTGCTCTTAGGTCTCACGACACTGAAGATCAACGCGACGGAGATGCATCTGGATGAGATGACACCGGTGCGTAACTTTTTCATGGCAACCTCCAGTTGGGGTTATGGAAGTTATTTCCTGTACCTGCTGGTAGGTGGCGTACTGACCTTTGCCGTCCAGAGTTCGGCGGCTATCATGGCGATCACCATGACGCTCTGCTCTACACACGTGCTGCCAATCGATATGGGTATATCGCTCGTGTTGGGTGAGAACATCGGTACGACTATTACTTCCAACATCGTAGCGCTCTCCGCTTCGATACAAGCCAGACGTGCTGCCATGGCGCACTTGGTATTCAACCTCTTCGGTGTGATTTGGGTGCTCTGTGTGTTCCGTTGGTTCGTAGGCAATGTATGCCGTATATGGGGCGTAGAGTTCGTGCCCGGTGTTCCTTCGGATGTCTCGCCGGATAAACTGAATGCTATTTTGGCTACTTTCCACACGGCTTTCAACGTCATCAACACCTGTATCCTTATCGGTTTTATCCCGTATTTGGAGAAACTCGTTATGTGGATCTTGCCGTCCAGACCCGAGCAGAAAGATACGGACAGCCAACTCCGCTTCATCTCCGGTGGCCTTATGTCCACTTCCGAGCTCTCAATTCTCCAGGCATGGAAAGAGGTACATGTCTTTGCTGTTCGTGCGCAACGAATGATCGGCATGGTACATGACTTGTTCTACGAGAAAGACAACCAGCAGTTTGCGATGATCTACAGCCGTATCGAGAAATACGAGGGTATCTGTGATCGTATGGAATATGAGATTGCGCAGTACTTGAACGAGGTGGCAGACGGTCGTTTGTCCGATCAGTCCAAGCACGAGGTACACAAGATGCTTCGTATCGTATCGGAGCTCGAGTCCGTCGGAGATGCGAACTACAACCTGTCTCGCTATATTAAGCATAAACACGAAGGAAATATCGTCTTCAATGAGCATCAGACAAAGAACGTAGAGCAGATGATCTATCTGGTAACTACCGCCCAGACGATGATGGTGGAGGCGCTGGAGCGCGTGAACATAACGCAGGATGAGTTCTTTGAGATGAGTAACATCGAGAGCGAGATCAATAACTTCCGCGATGAACTCAAGAGCCAGAATATGGCAAGCATCACCGAGCACGAGTACGATTACTCCACCGGTGTCAACTACATGGATATCATTCTTGAACTCGAGAAGATGGGCGACTACATCATCAATGTAGAAGAAGCCGTTTACGAGCACAAGCACGATAAGTAAAGAAAAACTCGGGTGGTTAGAACCATCCGAGTTTTCTTATCAGTCTCAGCAGACAGGTAGGAATCAGTAGAATGATGAAACACAGTATCCGCCAGAAAACGGTGGGTATTGTTGTTTTTGCCCATCCGTGGAAGAGTGCGAACAACCCGCGACGAGCGAGAGTCTCGGGGCTCACGATGATACCGAGGCATTTGCCGAGTTTGGTCATGAACGGCGGGATAGAGTAGAGTCCTGTATCGACAGCGCCCGGGCTGACATCCGTCACGCTCACGCCGTACTTACGTAACTCGATATGCAGCGCGCGAGTGAAGTGGGATAGGAAGGCCTTGGTGCCTCCGTACGTACCCAAACGCTGTGCCGCCATCTTGCTTGTTACAGAGCAGACATTGAGGATATAGCCCTTACCGCGCGCCTTCATGTCCTGTCCGAACAAGTAACAGAGCATTGCGGGCGTGTACATATGCAGGTTCATGATCAGGCTCGTGAAACCCTCGCTGTCATCGAGGATATCCTTGTCGTGATACACACCGGCGTTGTTGACCAACACCTCGATCTCCATCTTGTGCGCGTGCGTGTAATCATATAGTTCGCGCGCGGAGGTTTGTTGCCCGAGATCGAGGACGAGAGGAACGACCTGTAGGTCTTTAGACCGTCCTGAAGCGTCAGCGCCCTGTAGCGTAGCGTCCTTTAACCTTTTAGCGGCGTCCTCTATCTCCTTTACATTGCTGACGATAAGCAGGTTATAGCCGCGCTTGATCAGTTGCTCCGCAAAAGAGTAACCGATGCCCGAAGAGGCACCGGTTACAATTGCGTATTTGGATGAATTATTGCTCATCCTCTACAGCAGCTTGCGCTGCAGCTAAACGTGCGATAGGTACGCGGAACGGTGAGCAGGAAGCGTAGTTCATACCCACGCGTGCGCAGAACTTAACAGATGAAGGCTCTCCACCGTGCTCGCCGCAGATACCGGTACGGAGTCCCGGACGAACGGCACGACCTTTCTCGACTGCCATCTTGATCAACTGGCCAACACCATTCTGGTCGAGTACCTGGAACGGATCCACTTTGAGGATCTTCTTCTCGAGGTAAGCCGGCAAGAAGGAAGCAATATCGTCACGGCTGTAACCGAAGGTCATCTGCGTGAGGTCGTTGGTGCCGAAGCTGAAGTACTGAGCCTCCGTAGCGATACGGTCTGCCGTCAGAGCAGCACGCGGGATCTCGATCATTGTACCGATCTCGAACTCTACCTCGATACCGTACTCAGCAAACACTTCCTTAGCTACTTTCTGGATAATCTCTTTCTGTTGCTTCAACTCATAGAGGATACCGATCAGCGGAACCATGATCTCCGGCATCGGGTTCTTGCCCTCTTTCTTGAGCTCGCAAGCAGCGGAGAGGATAGCGCGTGTCTGCATAGCGGTGATCTCAGGGAAGGACGGAAACGCCCATCTCTTTCGCCATCTGCTCTTGTCCCTTCAGATCATGCGGTACGAACTCGTGCAAAGGCGGGTCGAGCAGACGGATGTTCACAGGCAGGCCGTCCATAGCGTCCAAGATACCTTTGAAGTCAGCCTTTTGGTACGGCAGCAGTTTAGCCAGTGCTTTCTCGCGGCCCTCGCTGTCCTTTGCAAGGATCATCTCACGCATAGCGATGATCTTCTGGTCGTCAAAGAACATGTGCTCGGTACGGGTCAGACCGATACCCTTGGCACCGAAGGCGCGTGCTACAGCAGCGTCGTGCGGGGTGTCAGCGTTCGTACGAACTTGCAGTTTGGTATATTTGTCGCAGAGATCCATCAATGCCTTGAAGTCACCGCTGAGCTCAGCAGCCTTCGTCGGGATCTCACCTGCATACACCTGACCGGTCGAACCGTTGAGGGACAGATAGTCACCCTCTTTATAGGTTACGCCTTCGATCTTCACGGTCTTAGCCTTGTAGTCCACTTGGATAGCACCTGCACCCGAAACGCAGCACTTACCCATACCACGAGCCACTACAGCTGCGTGCGAAGTCATACCACCACGAGCGGTGAGGATACCTTCGGCAGCGCTCATACCTGCCAAGTCTTCTGGAGAAGTCTCGATACGAACCATCACAACTTTGTGACCGTTAGCGTGCCATTCCTGTGCATCATCAGCGTGGAAGACAATCTGTCCACATGCAGCACCCGGAGAAGCGGGCAGACCTTGCGTGATCACTTTCGCTTTCTTGAGCGCGTCCTTGTCGAAGACAGGGTGGAGCAGCTCGTCGAGCTTCTGCGGCTCGCAGCGCATGATAGCCTCTTTCTCAGAGATCTTACCCTCACGAACCATATCCATAGCGATCTTCACCATCGCGGTACCGGTACGTTTACCGTTACGGGTCTGGAGGAACCAGAGCTTACCTTCCTGAACGGTGAACTCCATATCCTGCATGTCGCGGTAGTGATCCTCGAGTTTCTGTTGGATAGCGTTCAACTCAGCGTACATCTCCGGCATAGCTTCTTCCATAGACGGATACTTAGCCAGACGCTCAGCCTCGCTGATACCAGCGCGCTCTGCCCAACGTTGCGAACCGATCTTCGTGATTTGTTGCGGTGTACGGATACCTGCTACAACGTCCTCACCCTGTGCGTTAACAAGGTACTCACCGTTGAACAGGTTCTCACCATTACCGGCATCACGGCTGAAGCAAACACCCGTTGCCGAAGTGTCACCCATGTTACCGAATACCATGGCCATAACCGAAACAGCCGTTCCCCACTCATCAGGAATTCCTTCCATCTTACGGTAGAGGATAGCGCGCTCGTTCATCCAGCTGCGGAATACAGCGCAGATAGCACCCCAGAGTTGCTCCATCGGATCATCCGGGAAGTCCTTGCCGGTACGCTCTTTGATAGCGGTTTTGAAACGAGCAACAAGGAGCTTGAGCTCTTCTACGTTGAGATCCTTGTCCAACTTCACACCACGGATCTCTTTTACCTCGTCGATGATAGCCTCGAACGGATCGATGTCGGTTTTGTTTACCGGCTTCATACCCAATACGACGTCACCGTACATCTGTACGAAACGACGATAGGAGTCGTAAACGAAGTGGGGATTGTTGGTCTTAGCCACCATACCCTCAGCTACAACGTCGTTCAAACCCAGGTTAAGGATCGTATCCATCATACCCGGCATAGACGCGCGTGCACCCGAACGAACAGATACCAACAGCGGGTTTTTCGGATCACCGAACTTGCAGTTCATCAGACCCTCAACGTGAGCGACAGCAGCGTTCACCTCATCGGTCAACTCAGCCACGATCTTCTCCTGACCTACCTGATAGTACTCGTTACAAACCTCAGTGGTGATGGTGAATCCCGGAGGAACAGGAACACCTACCAAGTTCATCTCCGCACAGTTAGCGCCCTTACCGCCCAGCAGTTCACGCATTTGTGCGTTACCTTCAGCCTTACCGTTACCGAAGGTGTAAACTCTTTTTTTCTTTTCCATTGTGAGTTAAAAATTATATTTGATTAATATGTGCTTTCCAAATTTTGCGCAAAGATACACATTTTTTTTTAATTATGCAAATAATATTTGCACATATAATTTTTTTTTTGTAATTTTGCAGTCGCAAACGGTTTTAACCATTAATTAACTAATACAAAAACACAATTCTATGGAAGATTTGACTGTTTTGATGTACGTCGTTTTGGCGGCATCGGTCTTAGCTCTTAGTTTTGCCTACTATTTTTATCGCTCAATGTTGAGCAAGGATGAAGGCACAGAGCTCATGAAAACCATCGCTTCGCACGTGCGTAAGGGCGCGATGGCGTATTTGAAGCAACAGTACAAGGTAGTAACGATCGTATTCGTCGTCCTGGCTGTTGTTTTTGCTGTAATGGCAGTGTTTAAATTGCAGAACGGAATCGTTTGGTTCGCGTTCCTGACCGGTGGTTTCTTCTCCGGTTTGGCAGGTTTCTTCGGTATGAAGACGGCGACCTATGCATCTGCTCGTACGGCTAATGCGGCTCGTCAGAGTCTGAATGCCGGTCTGCAGGTAGCTTTCCGTTCGGGTGCCGTAATGGGTCTGACAGTGGTTGGTCTGGCATTGTTAGACATCGCCGGTTGGTTCCTGGTACTGAAGTACACGGGTCTTCTCGCGCTCGTAGGCGCAGACGCAGACCTTATTACGATTACTACCACCATGCTGACCTTCGGTATGGGTGCTTCGACGCAGGCTTTGTTTGCCCGTGTTGGCGGTGGTATTTACACGAAGGCTGCTGACGTAGGTGCCGACCTCGTAGGTAAGACCGAGTACAACATCCCCGAGGATGATCCGCGTAACCCCGCTACTATCGCTGATAACGTAGGTGATAACGTAGGTGACGTAGCCGGTATGGGTGCTGACCTCTATGAGTCATATGCCGGTTCGATCTTGGCTACTATGGCTTTAGGCGCTTCGGCATTTGCTTTCTGCGAAGAAATGCAGCTTAAAGCCGTTTTAGCTCCTTCGCTTATTGCTGCATGTGGCGTTTTGCTCAGTATTATAGGTATTTATCTGGTGAAGACCAAAGAGGGTGCAGGCATGAAAGAATTGCTACGCGCTCTGTCTATTGGTACCAACACCGCTGCCTTGCTCATTGCCGCAGTGACCTTCGGCATCTTTGCTTGGCTGTTCGGTACGGAGACCAACCAATGGTGGCAAGTATCGCTGTCCGTTGTAGTAGGTCTGGTTGCCGGTATCATCATCGGTCAATCGACAGAGTACTACACCTCGCAGAGCTATAAACCGACCCAAAAAGTATCGGAGAGTTCACAAACAGGTCCGGCTACTGTTATCATCAGTGGTCTGGGTCTGGGTATGCTCTCTACGGCCATCCCGGTTGTAACCGTAGGTGTAGCCATCATCCTCGCTTATCTGTGTGCCAACGGTTTCCAAGTTGAGTTCAGTGCAGCTAATCTCTCGATGGGTCTGTACGGAATCGGTATTGCTGCTGTCGGCATGCTCTCGACGCTGGGTATCACGCTGGCAACGGACGCTTACGGTCCGATCGCTGATAATGCCGGCGGTAACGCAGAGATGTCCGGTCTGCCCGCAGAGGTTCGTCAACGTACCGATGCCCTCGATGCACTCGGCAACACCACCGCTGCTACCGGTAAGGGTTTTGCTATCGGTTCTGCAGCCCTCACGGCTTTGGCATTGCTTGCTTCCTATGTAGAGGAGATCAAGATCGCACTCATCCGTACAGGTGAGGCGCTGCCGAATGGGGTAGAGGCTGCTAAAGCCACCCTCGTGGACTTCATGGACGCTTATAACGTTAACCTCATGAACCCGATCGTGCTCGTAGGTATCTTCATCGGCTCGATGATGGCCTTCCTGTTCTGCGGTCTGACGATGAACGCCGTTGGTCGTGCAGCACAGAAGATGGTAGAAGAGGTACGTCGTCAGTTCCAAACCATCAAGGGTATCCTCGAAGGTAAGGCTGATCCGGACTATGCACGCTGCGTAGCAATCTCCACCAAGGGTGCACAACGCGAGATGTTGTTGCCGTCCATCCTTGCCATCATCGTTCCGATCATCACGGGGCTGATCTTAGGCGTAGCCGGTGTGCTGGGTCTGCTGATCGGTGGTCTGGCAACGGGCTTCGTACTGGCTGTCTTCATGGCTAATGCCGGTGGTGCATGGGATAACGCAAAGAAATACGTCGAGGAAGGTCATTTCGGCGGTAAGGGCTCTGATTGCCACAAAGCAACCGTCGTTGGTGACACCGTAGGTGATCCGTTCAAGGATACGTCGGGTCCGAGCCTTAACATCCTCATCAAACTGATGTCGATGGTATCGATCGTGATGGCCGGTCTCGTGGTAACATACCACCTGTTATAAAAAATCAGCGGAGCTTTCGGGCTCCGCTTTTTTTTACTTATAAAGGAATCGTTTGATAGACCGTTTGGGCGTGTGCTCGAACGGTTTGTCTTGTACCTCGATATCGGCCACCTTGCTGTAACTTGGAATCAGACTGTTGAGTTTGGCGAGGTTGGCTTTCATAATCTGCAGGATCTCCTCCGGTGACATGCGCTTAGTCAGCGTCTCATCGGGGAAGACGAGTGCTACGAGCTTGCCTTCACGCTCAACGATCAACGATTCGCCTACTGCCTCTTGGTTGTTGAGTTTGTCCTCGATCTCCTCGGGGTAAATGTTCTGTCCCGAAGCGCCCAAGAACATGGTCTTACAACGGCCTTTGATATAGATGTTTTTCTTTTTATCCAGACGTCCGAGATCGCCTGTACGGAGCCAGCCCTCCTCTGTAAATGCCGCCTTAGTAGCTTCGGGGTTCTTGTAATAACCCAGCATGACATTTTCGCCTTTGACGAGTATCTCACCGATGCCGGCTTCATTCGGTTGGTCAATCTTCACGTCCATACCCATCACCGGCACACCACCTGTACGGGCCTTGAAATACTTCGGCGGGTTACCACCGATCAGCGGACCGCACTCGGTCATACCGTAACCTATCGACAAGGGGAAATGGATGTCCATCAAGCACTTCTCTACTACCGGATTCATCGCCGCACCGCCGCAGATAAAATAACGCAATCTACCGCCGAAAGCATTGCGAAGACCACTTTTGACGCGGCTCTTGAGCAAATCGCCAATACCCGGCACGTGCCAGAAGGTCCTAATTGCCCACTTGCTGAGCGTCGGATCGAGCTTCGTTTTATATATTTTCTCGATAACGAGCGGCACGGTCACCACCAGATACGGCTGCACCTCATTGAGTGCTTTGAGCAATATAGACGGGGTAGGACTCTTGGTGAGGAAATAGATATGTGTACCGCAGCTGAGCGGGTAGAGCAGCTCGCAGACCTGACCGAACATATGCGCGAGCGGCAGCATGGATACGAGACGCTGTCCCGGGTCAACGGGAAGCATCTTCATGCCGACTTCCACGTTGTTGCTCAGCGAATGACCGTTGAGCATGACGCCTTTGGGACTGCCGGTCGAACCGCTGGTGTAGTTGATGAGCGATAGTTTTTCCGGATCGGCAGAGAAATAGATGTCCTCCGGCTCAATACCATGCGGGTATTTCTTGGCAAAGAGTGCATCTATATCTTTCTTCGTCGGCATATTCTGCTTTTTAGCCACGTACAGCGGACTCCAGTCGACGAGCGACACCGCCGCTTTGATTTTCGACGGCATCTGTTGGTTCTGCAGTTCTTTCCATACATACGGACCGACGAACAGCATCTCGCTGTCCGAGTGCTCCAGCAAGTGGGCAATGTCCTCTGCCGTGAAATCCTGCAATATACTCACGCATACACCTTCGTAAGCGGCGATAGATAAATAGGCTACTGCCCAGTTCGCACAGTTACGACCGCAAAGCGCAATCTTATCGCCCGGCTTGATACCCAACTGCTCAAAGAGCAAATGCATACGCAGCATCTCCACTGCCAATTCACCGAACGTGTACTCGTGATCCTCGTTGTAATCGGTCAAAGCGGCATCGTTCCACTGGTGCTGCATGACCTCTGTAAGATAATTCAAATAATGCTTTGTCATCTTAATTCAATTTTGCGCTGCAAAATTACAATAAAATTTGCACATACGCAAATTTTCGAGCAAAAAAAACAAGCGGGTGGTTTCACAATCACCCGCAAGCTTCGACTCCCGAAGGAGTCACCATACTTACTCACTTATTATTTACAGAAACGTTATGGGCACCACCCCATAACGCGGGATGCGTTATTTATACAAATAACGCTTGATGGAGCGCTTCGGAGTCTTCTCGAATTCCGAAGCCACTAATTCGATAGTACTGATCGGGCTATATACCGGCAGCTCTTTGTTAACCGCTATGCGGTTCTCCTCCATGAGTTGCGTGAGGCTCTTGGTGCCAAGGAGCTTCTTTCCGTCAGCCGATGTGTCCGGATAAACGAGTGCCACCAGTTTGCCCTCGCGCTCCAGCACGATGGACTCAACCACGCACGGCATCGAGTTCAGTTTGTCCTCGATCTCCTCCGGATAGATATTCTGACCGGAAGGACCGAGAATCATGTTCTTCGAGCGGCCGTGGATATAGATATTACCCGCTTTGTCCAGCACACCCAGGTCACCGGTACGCATCCATCCATCCTCGGTGAATACGGCCTTGGTAGCCTCTTCGTTCCTATAATAGCCTTTCATGACGTTGATACCCTTCACTTGAATCTCACCGTCTTTATGGGTAGGATCTTCCGAGTCAATACGTACATGGCACTGCGGCAACTCTTTTCCGCAACTATGGAACGCGTATTCCCACCAATCTTCATAACTGATCAGCGGACCGCACTCGGTCATACCATAACCTACGCAGTATTGGAACTTGATATCATGCAAAACTTGCTCTACTTCGCCATTGAGCGCTGCACCACCGATGATCAGGTAACGGAGTTGACCTCCGAAGGTCTTGTCCAGACCCTCTTTTACCTTACTGCGGATGACATTCTTGAGAATCGGGGTCTTCCACATGATCTTGGCAGCCGGGCTGCTTATCTTCGGGAGTACACCTTTCTTTATGATTTTCTCCACAACCAAAGGTACGGTCAGGATCATGAACGGCTTCACTTGTGCAAACGCCTTCATCAGCACGGTCGGGGTGGGGGCTTGGGTCAGGAAATAAACCTGTGCACCCTCGCACACTTGGTAGAGGAACTCGAACATCAGACCGAACATATGGGCGATAGGCAGCATAGATAAAACAGTGTCACCCGGTTTGTGCGGGATGCGTTGACAAGCGAACTCCACGTTACCGCTCAGATTCAGATGCGTCAGCATAACGCCTTTCGGGTTGCCCGTCGAACCGGAGGTATAGTTGATGACCGCCAGATCATCGTAGTTATCCGTAGGATAATTGACGTCCTCCAGGCTGACACCCTTCGGGAAAGCTTTCTTAAAGGCTTCGTCCACACCCTCAAATTTCTTACGGAATGCGTCTGTAGCCTCTACAATCGTCATGTTATCCATGAAGATCGTAGCTTTCAAACCCTTCATTTGCGTCGGGTCAATCTTTTTCTTTACATTCGGACCTACATATAAGAGTACTGCCTCCGAGTGATCTACCAGTGAGTAGATACCATCGGCTGTGAAGTCCGGAAGGATAGATACTACGACGCCTTTGTAACTCTCGATAGCCAGGAACAGCAGTCCCCAGTTCGCGCAGTTACGACCGCATAGCGCAATCTTGTCTCCTTCTTTAATTCCGCACGCGCGCCACGTGAGGTGCAGTTTCTCAATCTGCTCTGCCAACTCGGCGTATGTATAGTGATTTTCGCCATCCAGATCGGTCATAGCCAGACCGTTCCAGTTGCTGTGCATCGTTTCTTGTAGATACGATAAATAGTGTTTTGTTGCCATAATTCTGTTTTTTTGTGAGTGCAAAATTAGTATATTATATTTGAACAATTGTTCGAAAACGTTATTTTTTCTTATTTTTTTAGCAAATTATGCAATTCTGTATATGTTTTTTCCAAAATGGAAAAGTTCATTTGCGCTTGTCCAAGGCCTGCATCATAACTGTTTTTGACCGAAGCGAACATCAGAGCAATGTGATCGCGATCGATATCTTCACGGATGATTCCGGCACGTTGGTCATGGTATATTGCCTTGCGCCATAACTCCTGTTCCTTAATGGCCAAGCGTTGCGCTTTGCGGTGTAACGCAGGGAAATGGGTGTAGGCGGAGAACATCAGGTTGTTCACGTTCGAGGTATTGACGGATTTATTGTCAAAAGTCAGCAGCGCCTCCTCCAATCCACGCAAATAACTCATCATTGCTGCAATCATCATCTCAATCCCCGCATCGTCCGGTACATTATTCAATGCCCGCTGCTTAGGCCCGATAAAATACTTCTCCATGCAGGTTAGGAACAATTCGTCTTGGTCTTGGAAGTAATAGTAGAGCGTACCCCGACCAATATCGAGGGAGATCTGCAGATCACTAATGCTCACGTCATGGTAGCCCTTGAGGGCGTACAACTCCATGGCTTTACGAATGATGTACTCTTTCCTGTCCTTCATACGTATCCAGCGCCTCGTTCATGATGCGTTTGCCCTCGGCGATGATCTCTTCCGCTTTGTCAAAATCGAAGGTGTTATATGCATACTGCCGCATCACGGCATGCACATCCGGTGGGGTCAGACGCAGCGAGAGTAGGGTATTTTGCTGAATCTGCATATCGCTCATTCGGTCAAGCATAGAGGTGAAGCTGACTTTGCGTCCCAGATCGCGCGCTCGATTCTCTAAAATCGTATCGACACGTTTGCCTAATTGACGTAATTGGCTCTCCCATGTCTTGGGTACAGGGATGCCTTTGGCATTGATCTCTGCCAACTTACCTTCCACATCGATCGGTTCATAGGTGCTCTCAACCGGCATCGAGTCCTTACCGCTGATGTCGGCTGCCACGAGGATATCACCCTCTGTACGCTCCACCACATGCAATGGTAGCGGATTTAGTATTCCACCGTCGATAAGTAGGCGGTTGCCCATCTGAACCGGTTGGAAGAAAAGCGGGATGCTGATGGAAGCGCGGATAGCATCAAAAAGACTACCCGTACGGAACACCACTTCTTCCGTGTTCATCATATCGGAAGCCACGATGGTACAGGGTATATTCAGATTCTCCAGCGGTCGATCCGGAACCACTTTCTGCAGTTCCTTGATGATACGTTGCCCTTTAACCAGCGAGTTACCGCTCAGCAGGTTGATGTCCATCATGCGCAGAATCAATTGCTTATCTACGCTCAGAAACCACTCTTTAGCCTCTTTCAGTTGTCCGGCAGCATACATGCCGGCAATGATCGAACCCATCGAACAACCGGCGATACTCATGATCGTATAACCCCGTTCTTCTAGCGCTTCGATCGCACCTATATGCGCCAAACCGCGTGCACCGCCGGAACCCAAAACCAATGCTACGTTCTTACTCATACAATCTTCGCGGGTTGCAACTTTTCGCGAATCTTAATATAAATAATGTTCTCTTTCTTGGCAAACTCGGTCTTCACGTATCCCATACCGATACCTACTTTGGTGTTCGGCAGCATGATTCCCGAAGTTACATTACCGATAATATTGCCGTTTTCATCGCATATTTCGTAGCCGTTACGCGGGATAGCACGCTCCAAGCACTCGAAATGAACCAGTTTGCGTTTCACGCCTTCCGCCTTCTGCTGTTTCAAGAAGTCACGGTCGATGAAATCCTTGGTATCGAGCTTCGTGATCCAACCCAAACCGGCCTCGAGAGGAGAAGTGGTATCATCGATATCATGGCCGTACAAGCAGTACCATTTCTCCAGACGCAGACTATCACGAGCACCCAGACCGATCGGTGCCAAGCCAAACGGTTTGCCTACTTCAAACAATGCATCCCATATCTGCTTACCGTTCTCAGCAGGGAAGTAGAGCTCAAATCCACCTGCACCTGTATACCCCGTGTTACTGAGGATCACACCCGGTACGCCGGCAAAACTCCACTCGCGGAACGAGTAGTAGTCAATCGATTTCAGGTCAGCATCGGTCAACAGTTGCAGCAGTTCCGTTGCTTTCGGACCCTGTACGGCTAACTGACCATAACGTGCACTCGCGTTCTCGAGTTTCAAATCGGCATCATGGAATTTCTCATCTTTGATTTTGTTTACCCATGTCCAGTCTTTGTCAATATTACCGGCATTAACGACCATCAGGTACTTGGTCGTCGAGTACTTATAGATGATTAAATCATCTACTATACCGCCTTTTCCGTTCGGCATGCAGGTGTACTGCGCCTTACCGGCAGCAATAACGCTCAAGTCATTGGTGGTGATGTATTGTAAGAAGTCCAAGGCTTTCTCGCCTTTAACCCAGAACTCACCCATGTGGCTCACATCGAACACACCGACGCCCTCACGAACGATCATGTGCTCTTGATTGATACCCGTAGGGTATTGAATCGGCATATTGAAGCCTGCAAACTCAGCCATCTTTGCGCCTAACGCAATGTGAATGTCTGTAAACGGTGTTGTTTTTAACATATTTATGCTTGTTTAATGATTTCTAAAATGACGTTTTTTGCCGCTTCCATCGAGGGAATAGGCAGATACTCAAATCTGCTGTGGAAGTTTTCTCCACCGGCGAAGATATTCGGGCAGGGGAGACCTTCAAAACTCAGTCTTGCGCCGTCCGTGCCACCTCGAATCGGCTTCACGTTCGGTGTCACTCCTACCGATTCCATCGCACTTTTTGCGAGGTCCACGATATACATCACGGGCTCTATCTTCTCGCGCATATTATAATATTGATCGCGAAGCTCGATTTCCACCGTGCCTTCTCCGAATTCGCGGTTTACCTTACGCACAAGATGCTCCAATTCGCGTTTACGACTCTCAAAGCGTGCACGGTCATGGTCACGGATGATATAACTGAGTGTGGTCTCTTCCACCGTACCGTTCATGCCGATCAGATGGTAGAAACCCTCATAACCCTGCGTGTGCTCCGGTGTCTCCCAGCGCGGCAGCATCACCGCCAACTGATACGCGATGCGCATCGAGTTGACCATCTTATGGTAGCCGTATCCCGGATGAACGTTCAGACCATGCACTTTGATCTTGCACACAGCGGCGTTGAAGTTCTCAAACTCCAATTCACCGATCGCACCGCCATCCATCGTATAGGCGAAGTCAGCGCCGAAAGCCTTTACATCGAAATGATCTGCACCTTGGCCGATCTCTTCGTCAGGTGTGAAGCCCACACGTACTTTGCCATGCTTGATCTCCGGATGTTGCACCAGATACTCCATCGCCGTCACGATCTCTGCAATACCTGCTTTATCGTCCGCACCGAGCAGGGTAGTGGTATCTGTCACAATCACATCCTGACCCTTATACCGTGCGTCGATATAATCGCGCTCTTCCGCCTTCACGATGCTGGCCTTCACGTGCTTACCGCTCGCATCCGGCGATGTATCCATGTGCGCGATGAAACCGATGACCGGATGTCCTTCCTCGGTAGCCGGCAGCGTCGCCATAATATACCCGTTTTCATCGAGAGAAACTTCGGTCAAACCGATCGATTTTAATTCCTCCGCCAGGTATTTGGCAAACTCCATCTGCCCGGGCGTGGACGGCGTCATGCCGGTATTTTCATCGCTCGTCGTGCAGAACGAAACGTATTTTAAAAAACGGTCAACGATAGTCATTATTTACCTCCGAAAGCAGAAAGTAACGTACTTAACGCACCTGCGTATTGTGATGCCGTATTGGCATAACTTGCTGCGGTGTTAGCGGTGTTCTGTGCTTGTGTAGTAGCGGTCTGAACGGTCTCGCTGTTCTTTACCATCTCTACGAGACTATTGGTCACTTGCTCCACGTTGTTCTGCGTAACCAAACCCAGCGACGATGCAATCATACCCTTACCGAACTCCGTCAGATAGGTCTTGTTTTTGTAATTCTCTTTCAGTCCCTCGCAATTAGCCACCAGAGTTACGGTGTTGAGGATGTTTTGCGTGTTTTTGTAGTTGAATTTCTTGCCGTCTGCTACGTACTGCGCATACAAAGCTTGCAATGCGTTGCCTGCGCCCTGACCTGCTGTCATAGCTGCATTGGTACTCGAACCGGTTGTTTGCTGCGTAGCTGTTGTTTGTTGACTACCGTTACCACTTGCGCTGTTCTGCATAAAACCGCAACCGACCATCAAAAGAGCGGTTGCAAAAAGAATGATTTTTTTCATAATACGATATTTAGTTTGTGTTCTTACAAATTCGCTACAAAGGTACAACAATTTTTCCAAATACGCAAGCCTATGCATATTTTTCCGAAAATTTTCTCCTTCTCTCTTGCATATATCAAAAAAAAGTAGTACCTTTGCCCCGATTTTGCCAAATCGACATTACAAAATACCTTAAATAATACAATTATGGCTAAAGTTTATCAAGCAAATGAGATCAAGAACGTCGCTATGTTAGGCGGCTCGGGATCCGGTAAGACGACTCTCATGGAGTCGATGTTGTTCGAGTGCGGGGTGATCAAACGCCGCGGTTCGATTGAAGCACAATCTACCGTGTGCGACTATTTCCCGGTTGAGAAGGAGTACGGTTACTCTGTTTTCTCGACGGTTTGTAACATCGAGTTCGAGAACAAGAAATTAAACATCATCGACTGCGCAGGTTCGGATGACTTCTGCGGTGGTACGGTGGCTGCGCTGCAGATGTGCGGTTCGGCAATGATCGTGCTGAGTGCTAACGGTGGTGTAGAGGTAGGTACCCAGAATAACTTCCGCCTCGTAGAGCATGCTCACAAACCGCTCGCGTTCATTATCAATAAGTGCGACCATGAGAACGCAGACTTCGAGCGTACGTTCAACCAGCTCAAGGAGAACTTTGGTAACAAGTGTACGCTGATTCAATTCCCGGTGAACGCAGGTGCCGGCTTCAATTCCGTGATCGACGTCCTCAAGGGCAAAATGCTTGTTTGGAAAGCAGAAGGTGGTGCTCCTGAACTCAAGGATATCCCTGCTGAGTACGCAGACCGCGTAGAAGAGATGCGTTCGCAACTCTCCGAGGCTGCTGCTGAAGCAGATGAGACGCTGCTCGATAAGTTCCTGGGCGAAGGTCTGACGGACGAAGAGATCATGCAGGGTCTGAAGGGCGTTTACGCCGACGGTTCGATGTATCCTGTCCTCTGCTGCTCGGGTGCGAAAGATATGGGTGTTCGTCGTCTGATGGACTTCCTCAACAATATGGCTCCGTCGCCGGCTAACTTCAGCTATCCGACTGTAGATGGTAAGAAAGTGAGCCCGGACGCTAAGGCGCCGACCAGCGTATATGTATTTAAGACTTCGGTTGAGCCGCATATCGGTGAGGTGAACTACTTCCGCGTAATGCAGGGTACGATCCACAACGGTGACGATCTGGAGAACATGGAGCGTGGTAGCAAAGAGCGTATCTCGCAGCTTTATCAGGTAGCAGGTTCGATCCGCGTGCCGGTAGATGAACTGGCAGCCGGTGATATCGGAGCTACCGTTAAACTGAAAGATACCCGTACGGGTAACACCCTCAATGCCAAGGGTTGTGACCTCCAATACGCTCCGATCAGTTATCCGCAACCGCGTTACCGCCGTGCTATCAAGCCGGTAACCGAGTCCGATGCGGAGAAACTGGCAGCGCTGCTGACCCGTTATCACGAGGAAGATCCGACTTGGATCGTAGAGCAGTCCAAAGAGCTCCGTCAGATGATCATCAGCGGTCAGGGTGAGTTCCACCTCCGTACCCTCAAATGGCGTCTGGAGAACAACGATAAGATGCCGATCGAGTTCCTCGAGCCGAAGATCCCGTATCGTGAGACCATCACCAAGGCCGCTCGTGCTGACTATCGTCATAAGAAACAGTCCGGTGGTGCAGGTCAGTTCGGTGAGGTTCACCTCATCGTAGAGCCGTACGAGGATGGTCAACCGGTTAAGGAGACCTATAAGTTTGGTAACCAGGAGTACAAGATCTCCGTCAAGGATCAGCAAGAGATCAACCTCGAGTGGGGTGGTAAGCTCATCATCATCAACTCCATCGTCGGTGGTGCTATCGATGCACGCTTCATCCCGGCTATCGTAAAGGGTATCATGGATCGTATGGAGCAAGGCCCGTTGACAGGTTCGTATGCACGTGACGTACGCGTTATCATCTACGATGGTAAGATGCACCCGGTTGATTCGAACGAAATCTCCTTCCGTCTCGCTGGCCGTAATGCCTTTGCACAGGCCTTCAAAGAGGCGAACCCGAAAGTGCTTGAGCCTGTTTATGATCTCGAGGTATTCGTTCCGTCGGAGATCATGGGTGATGTCATGTCTGATATCAACGGCCGTCGCGGTATGGTAATGGGTATGGAGACGGAGAAATCGTTCACTCGCCTCAAAGCGCAAGTGCCTTTGAAAGAGCTCTCCACCTATTCGACGACCCTCTCGTCGCTCACCGGTGGTCGTGCTACCTTCACCATGGCCTTCAACTCCTACCAGCTCGTTCCGGCTGACGTGCAGGAGAAACTGCTCGCTGCTTATGCGGCTTCGCAGACCGAGGAAGAGTAACATCCCCAAAAATAGGGATTTTGATAGGAAAAGCGGCATACGATTTGCGTATGTCGCTTTTTTGTTGTACTTTTGTACCCGATTTTAAGAATACATATGAGAAAAAGTCTGTTTACCTATATTCTTTTAGCGTGCATGCTCGTGCCTGCATACGCACAAGAGGCCAGTGACTTCGAGATAGAAGAAGTCACGGTCGTTCAGCGTAAGAAAGGCAAAGTGAAAAGTCGTACAGAGGCGTTTGATACGGAGAAAATCAACTCCGAAGAACTCTGTCGTGCGGCATGTTGTAACTTGTCCGAAGCCTTTGAAACGAACGCTTCCGTGGATGTGGCATATTCCGATGCGGCTACCGGAGCCAAGCAGATCCGTTTGCTCGGTTTGAGCGGTACCTATGTCCAACTCATCCAAGAGAATACGCCTGCTGTACGAGGACTTGCGCAGAATTTCGGACTTGAGTATATCCCGGGGCCTTGGATGCAATCTATTCAGGTTAGCAAAGGTACATCCTCTGTGGTCAACGGCTATGAGGCCACCTCCGGACAGATCAATGTAGAACTGCTCAAACCCCAACTCCAGAACCCGCTCTCGCTCAATCTCATGATCAACTCCGAACTCATGGCGGAGGCGAACCTCATGGGAGGATGGCAAATTCCGCTCAAGGAGCACGAGGATCACGAGCATCATGACGGTGAGCATTGCCATCACGAGTCGCTCTACACCGGCATTTTAGCCCATTACGGCGGCAGTTACATGGCCATGGATGGCAACCATGACTCGTTCGCGGACATGCCAAAGATACAGAATGGCAATCTGGCTAACCGCTGGTTCTACAAGCATGGCGACTATACCTTCCAGGCTTTTATCCGCGGCCTCTATGACCGTCGTCGAGGCGGACAGAACACGCATCATTCGGACACGATCGCTAATCCGTACCTGATCAACCTCAATACCTGGCGCGTGGAGGGATTCTTTAAGAACGGCTATGTCTATGACCCCGAGAGCGGTTCGTCGGTAGCAGTCATCACATCGATCAGCTACCATAACCTCGATAACGCGTACGGTCTACGAAATTGGAAAGCGAACCAACTCAACGCCTATCTCAATGCCATGTGGCAAGGTGTCTTCGAGGGTAGCGGAGAGGTAGATAATGACCATCGTCTTACCGCGGGATTAGCAGTCAACTACGATAAATACGGTGAGACATTGATTGGTAAATATCCCGGTCCGGGACCTTACCCTGCTAATCTCTATTTAGGTCCATTATCGTTGGACCGTCAGGAAGTGACGTCCGGTCTCTTTGCCGAGTACAACCTCAAGTACGACGAGATGCTCTCGCTCGTAGCCGGCGTACGTGCCGATTACTCCACGAGATACGGTTTCTTCTGTACCCCGCGTATGAATATCCGGTACACGCCTTTCGAGTGGTGGACGCTTCGCGGAAGTGTCGGCATGGGCTACCGCAGTCCGAATGCGATAGCGGATAATGCGTTCATCCTACCGTCCAGTCGTGTGCTACATCTCGCGGACAAGATCCGTCAGGAACGTGCCGTCAATGCCGGCATCTCCACTACGTTTTATATCCCGCTCGGCAGCAAGGAACTGCAACTATCCATGGAGTATTACTACACACATTTCCTCAATTCGCTCATCGTCGATATGGATCAGGACAAGCATGCCGTTTATATCTACAACCAGAGCGATGTGCCGGGTGCTAAGTCGTTTGCCCACAGTGCCCAGATAGAGGCGTCCATAGAGGTATTGCGCGGCTGGACGTGGACGGCGGCTTTCCGTTATACGGATGTCGAGCAAACCACTTTCAATACGGCGCATAACCGTTATGAGTTACGTCCGAAAGCCCTGACGAACCGCTTCAAAGGAGTCGTTACTACGAGTTACCAGACGCCGCTCAAGAAATGGCAGTTTGATGTCACGGCGCAGTTCAACGGCGTTAGCCGTGTGCCCGATGGTTTTGAGCAACCTTTCACGTGGTACCCGCAACTCATGGCGCAGATCACCAAGTACTTCCGTACCTGCAGTCTCTATCTCGGAGCGGAGAACATGACCAACTTCCGCCAAGACCCATCCATCGTGGATAGTTTTCATCCGTACGGCGCTGATTTCGATGCCTCGATGGTATGCGGACCTACAACCGGATGGAAAGTGTACCTCGGTTTCCGCTATGATTTAGAAAAGGATTGAGAATCCTATTAAAGAAACTTGCCCGTCAGAGAAGATGGGCATTTTTTTATGTCCTCTACGGTACCGGTGGCAACGATCTCACCACCGCCACGACCACCTTCGGGACCCAAGTCGATAATCCAGTCGCAGGCCTTGATCACGTCCGTGTTATGCTCGATAATCACCACCGTATTGCCCTTATCCACCAACTGTCGCAGCACGCCGAGAAGCACGCGAATATCTTCAAAATGCAATCCCGTAGTGGGTTCGTCGAGAATATACAGCGTTTTGCCGGTACTTCTGCGAGCTAATTCCGTTGCTAATTTGATGCGTTGACTCTCGCCTCCCGACAGGCTGGTGGAAGACTGACCGAGCTTGATATAACCCAAACCGACATCCTGAATGGTCTTGATCTTACGCAGGATACGAGGCTGCGGTTCAAAGAACTCAACCGCCTGGTTCACCGTCATGTCCAATACGTCCGCAATCGACTTACCTTTCCACCGTACCTCCAAGGTCTCGTGGTTATAACGTGTACAACCGCATACTTCACACGGCACATATACGTCCGGCATAAAATGCATCTGAATCGTCTTGTAGCCGTTGCCCTGACACTCCTCACAACGACCACCTTTGGCATTGAAAGAGAACCGACCGGCTTTCCAACCGCGAATCTTTGATTCGGGCAGTTGAGCAAACAACTCACGGATATCCGTGAATACGTCTGTATAAGTAGCCGGGTTACTGCGGGGCGTACGCCCGATAGGCGACTGATCGACGTTAATCACTTTGTCAATATGCTCCACGCCCGTAATCTCTTTGTATGGCAACGGTTGCCGTTTGCTGCGGTAGAAACGCTGACTGAGGATGGGGTAGAGCGTTTGGTTGATGAGCGAACTCTTACCGCTGCCACTCACACCCGTCACGCAGACCATCTTACCCAACGGAATCTCCACCGTCACGTCCTTCAAGTTATTTCCCGTACACCCGCTTAGTTTAAGCCATTTACCTATAGCGTTAGCAGTCTGAATTCTGTCGGTAACATCCGTTACGGTCTTTTCTCCCTTCAGATACTTCGCCGTCAGCGTATCTGTCTTTAGCAGATCTTCCGGTTTGCCGGCAAACATCACCTTTCCGCCTAAACGCCCGGCTTTAGGGCCTACATCGACGATCCAGTCTGCCTCACGCATCATCTGCTCATCGTGCTCCACCACGATCACCGAGTTACCCATATCGCGTAACTCCTTGAGGCTGTTGATCAGGCGTTGGTTATCGCGTTGGTGCAAACCAATCGAAGGCTCATCCAATATATACAGCACGTTCACCAAGCGGCTGCCTATCTGTGTGGCCAAGCGGATTCGCTGACTCTCGCCTCCACTCAGGCTCTCACTGCTTCGACCCAAACTCAGATAACTCAGTCCTACGGACTGCATGAACCGCAATCGTGCACAGATCTCCTTCAGTATAGGCTCTGCAATTGCTTTCTGTTTTTCGGATAATTCATTAACTCCTTCACTCGTTAATTCATTCAACTTCACAAGGAGTTGATCAATATCCATCTCCGACAAGTCCGCAATCGAGTAGGGGCCTAACTTATAACTCAACGCCTCTTTGCTCAATCGCTTTCCCTTGCACTCCGGACACACCACAAACTCTTCTTTCTCCTCTTCGTCTTCATCCTCTGCTGTGTATTCCGACAGCCGTTCCCACCAGTTATCCTCTCGTATAGCTTCATCGATCTCGCCGGCTTGCTCCGCTTCGCTCTTAGCTTTTAACTCGTCACTCTTCACCTTCCCGAGTCCTTTGCAGCACGGGCACCAACCTGATGGGCTGTTAAAACTGAAGGTATGCGGTGCAGGAAGCGGATAACTCAATCCCGTCTCCGGACACATGAGATGCCGGCTGAAATAGCGAATCTTTCCGTTTTCATCGACAATAAGCATCATGCCGTTGCCTTGTGTCATCGCCCGATCCACCGATTGTCTCAATCGCCGCAGATCATCCTGTAGCGAAGCGTCCTGTAGGTCGTTAGACCGTCCTTTAACCTTCAGCCTATCTACCACCACTTCGATCGTGTGGTTCTTATAGCGATCCACCTTCATGCCGGGCACCAACTCCTGTACCTCGCCATCTACGCGCACGTACACGAATCCTTTCTTACGGATCGTCTCGAACAGTTCTTTGTAATGACCCTTACGGTTATTGATGAGCGGCGCCAGAAGCAGGATCTTCTTGCCCGCGTACTCCCTAACAATCACCTCAATGATCTGTTCGTCTGTCATCTGCACCATCGGCTTGCCCGACAGATAAGAGTAGGGAGTCGCCGCGCGAGCATAGAGTAATCGCAGAAAATCATACACCTCCGTCACCGTGCCTACGGTCGAACGGGGATTCTTACTGGTGGTCTTCTGGTCAATGGAAATCACCGGACTCAAACCCGTTATCTTATCCACGTCCGGACGCTGCATTTGTCCGATGAAACCGCGGGCATACGACGAGAACGTATCCATATAACGGCGCTGACCTTCCGCGAAGATCGTATCGAACGCCAGCGAGCTCTTACCGCTACCGCTCAGGCCTGTGATCACCGTCAACCGCTTACGCGGCATCGACACGCTGATGTTTTTCAGGTTATGCACCCGCGCCCCGATTACTTCTATGTTTCCTTCGTCGTTCATCTTGAAAAATCATGCAAAGATACAGCTTTTTTTTGAATTGTGCAAATTATTTCCGCAAATAGTTGCGTATCTCATTTTTTTGTTGTACCTTTGCAGCGCAAAATAATTACAATCATGGATAATTTAATGACAACGGAAACAACCATCATTGATGAGAGAAGAAAAGAAGTAGTCGCTGAATTGATGCGCGACGTGTATCTTTGGATGACCGGAGGACTGGCACTCACCGGCCTCGTAGCATGGATCGTGGCGACCACGCCTGTACTGCAGCAGATCATCTTCGGCTCCCAAGTTATCTTGTGGGGACTTATCATCGCCGAATTGGTCTTTGTGATCGTCCTGAGCGCAGCCATCAACAAGATGAGTTTCGGCACGGCTTCCATCCTCTATACGCTCTATTGCGTGCTGAACGGAGCCACCCTCAGTTCCATCTTCCTGGTGTATGAATTGAGCAGTATTGCCGAGATTTTCTTTATCACCGCCGGCTCTTTTGCGGCCTTGGCTTTTGTCGGAACGGTTACCAAAAAAGACCTGTCCAAACTCGGTACCTTCTTGATCATGGCGCTTTTTGGCCTGATCATTGCCTCGGTTATCGGCCTTATCATGGGCAATCCGGACAGTGTCTGGATCTCTGCACTCGGTGTACTCATTTTCGCCGGCCTGACCGTCTATGACGCCCAGCGTATCCGGATGATGATGCTCGATGAGGAAACGGTCAACGAGGGCAATATGAAACTGGCGCTCCTCGGTGCTTTATCGCTCTATCTCGACTTCATCAACCTATTATTGAAGCTCTTGAGCCTCTTTGGTAAAAAGAAATAACCCGCCTCAAAAATGGACATCTTTCTTTTGATCATAGCGTTCATCCTGATGCTGATAGGTATCATCGGTTGTATAGTGCCCGGACTCCCTGGCACGCCGATTGCCTATGTCGGCCTTTGGATCGCACAAGCTACCGACCGTGTCGATTTCTCTTGGCAATTCTTGCTTATCTGGGGCATCGTTGTGGTCGTTATCTCCGTGCTTGACTACGTCGTACCGGCTTGGGGCACCAAACACTACGGCGGTACCAAATGGGGAGTGTGGGGTAGCACTATTGGCGTTTTCATCGGACTTTTCTTCGGTGCAGTAGGCGTCATTCTTGGCCCGCTCGTAGGTGCTATCCTTGGCGAACTCATCGCCGGCAAAGAGTTAGGCGCTGCCCTCAAAGCAGGCTGGGGTAGTTTCATCGGTATCCTCTTCGGTACCATCCTCAAACTCATCGCCTGCGGCCTCATGACCGTTGCACTTATTCAAGCGATTTGGTAAGGTTTCCCACCGGCAATTCTTCCGGTTTGGGGATGATAAAGATTTTCATTGCGATAGACGAAGGGAATTGGGCGAAATAGGGATCGTCCGTCATATGCCAATCGATACGCTCTATCGGAAAACGGCGCTGCGCCATTTTGTGCCAGTAACGGATATGCTTTTCTTGTTTTGGGACCACCTTTACACCTGTCTTTCCATCGGAGAAATGCACGATTGCGACCGCGCGTACCTTATGAATCTGTGCCTGCGCTTTCTGCTCCTCGTTCAGACGATGAGAAATGGTAATATGCCGATTGCCTTCCTTATTGATACGTGCCATCTCAGCGCGAAAAAGGCGACCGTGCGTCGATGTGTCTTGGAACTGATTGACGGCGATATAATAATGAATCATCTCGTGCAGAATCGTGTCCTGAACCAGTTCTTCCGGTAGGTCGATACGCACATTAATACGCAGCACAAAATCTTCATTCCTATATCCTCTGAACAAACCTTGCCGCTTTCGCATAAATGTTACCTTGCCCAGGAAGCCCTTTGCATGGCTCAATTTAATCGGTATTGCCGGTAACTGCCCGCCAAAATACTGCCGGTTATAGGCATCAAAATGCGCCTGAATATATTCCACACTCGCTTTCACACTGCAAAAGTACTGCTTTTTTTACACATATGCAAGATTTTGAGCAAATAATTTGTATATTCCAAAAGATATTCGTACCTTTGCAGACGAAATAAAAACTTATTCACATAAAATTTTATAACTATGGCAAAGTACATTTGTGATGTCTGCGGGTACGAATATGACCCCAGCGAAACAGGAAAAGCGTTTAATGAACTCCCGGAAGATTGGGTTTGCCCCATCTGCGGAGTAGGGAAAGATCAGTTCTCAGAAGCGTAATGTTTTTTCATGGTGGGGCGGTGCCTCACCCTTTTTTGATGTCTATTCTTGAGCATTTTAAGCAAAATCTTCAAATAGATTTGAATTTTTCAATAAAAGACTTGTATATTACAATTTTTTGTTGTACCTTTGCAGTCGCAAAGTTGATTTGAGCACTATGACAAATAGTCCACAACATATTCCGCAATCAGGTATAGAGATTTACACCGCTCCAGACAATAGCATCCAACTGCAAGTTAAGCTGGATCAGGATACTGTGTGGCTAAACACGAGTCAAATGGCAATATTGTTTGGCAAAGAAGAGTCTAACATTCGTCGTCATATCATTAATGTTTTTAATGAAGGAGAATTGCCTCGCGATAATAACGTGCATTTTTTACACGTTAATGGAGTCAAGAAACCTGTGCCATTTTATACGCTTGATGTTATCATCTCAATAGGATATCGTGTTAAGTCTCAACGCGGTGTTCAATTCCGTCAGTGGGCCAACAAAGTTCTCAAGGACTATCTCGTCAAAGGCTATGCTGTACGTACAAACATGCAACTTCAGCAATACCAGGAGCTCAAGCAGTTGGTCGGTGTCTTGCAGCAGACGATACAAAATGAAGCATTGACGACCAATGAGGCGCGCGATTTGGTTAATGTTGTTACCGATTATACGTACGCGCTCGACACCTTAGATAATTACGACTATCAGCGTTTAGCCATCAGCGACACCGAAGGTACAGAACGCTTCCATGCCACGTACGAAAACGCGATGGAGGCCATTCTCTCGCTCAAGGAGAAGTTTGGCGAGAGTTGGCTGTTTGGCAATGAGAAAGATGATTCGTTCAAGAGTAGTATAGGTCAAATCTATCAGACGTTCGGTGGCGAAGAACTCTATCCGAGTGTGGAGGAGAAAGCCGCGATGTTGTTGTACTTAGTAACGAAAAACCATTCGTTCTCAGATGGCAATAAACGTATTGCAGCTACGCTGTTCTTGTGGTTCATGGATCGGAACGGCATCCTTTATACGCCGGAAGGTCATAAACGTATCGCAGACAACACGCTTGTGGCGCTCACGCTAATGATCGCCGAGAGCCGCACGGAAGAAAAAGATATCATGGTAAAGGTGGTTGTCAACCTGATCAATAAGAAAAATTAAAAGATCTTTCGAGTCTGCTATACTCCACAGAAACAACAATATTAAAACTATAAAAAAACACATTCTAGGATTAGACTTAGGTGTAGGCTCAATAGGTTGGGCCTTGATTGAGACAGAAGATGATCAGCCGAAACGTATTGTCGGCATGGGTAGCCGTATAGTGCCAATTTCCAAAGATGATAGTGACCAATTCTCCAAAGGACAAGCGATAAGTAAAAATGCAGATCGCACAGCGCGTCGAACAACGCGAAAAGGGTACGATCGATATCAGTTACGCCGCGCATTATTGACACAAGTGTTGCGTCAGAACGGGATGTTTCCAGAACGCATGGACGAGAATGTGATAGACTTGTGGAAACTACGTAGTGATGCTGCGACTGAGGGAAAGCAATTGACGTTGCCACAGATAGGTCGTGTGCTTTATCATATCAATCAGAAACGCGGTTACAAACACGCAAAGTCTGACGATAATGGGGATAGTAAGCAGACAAAATACGTAGAGGCAGTTAATCAACGTTACGCAGAAATCCAAGAGGCCAAGCAGACTGTTGGTCAACATTTCTATTTGGAACTATTGCGCAGCAAAGTAGAAAGCGGGAATGGTCCGTACTATACATTCCGTATTAAGGATAAGGTTTTTCCTCGTGCAGCCTATATCGCGGAGTTTGACCAGATAATAAAGGTGCAGAAAGCCTATTACCCGGAAGTGCTGACCGACGAATTGATAGACACGCTTCGTAATAGGATTATCTTTTATCAGCGTCCGCTGAAATCGTGCAAGCACTTGGTGAGTTTGTGCGAGTTTGAGATGAAACCGTACAAGACCAAAGACGGCAAAGTCGTTTATGGAGATCCTAAATGTGCGCCGCGCACTTCGCCTTTAGCGCAACTCTGCGCGATGTGGGAGACGGTTAACAATATAACGCTGACTAACCGCAATAATGAGCGATATAAGTTCTCTTTGGACGAACGCAGACAACTAGTGGAACACCTCTGTAAACACGAAGTTCTTAAACTAACCGACCTCTATAAGATACTCGGTATTACCAAGAAAGACGGTTGGTATGGAGGCAAAGCAATCGGAAAAGGCATCAAAGGCAACGCGACCTTGAACCAATTACGCAAAGCTCTAAAAGGCAAATATAGTGAGTGGTTGGAAATGCCGATTGAGCGCATTGATGCCGTAGATGATGAGACCGCAGAAGTGTTCTGGCAGGTTAGTCCGAAAGTAGAAGAGACTCCGTTGTTCAAATTGTGGCACGCGGTTTATTCTATACAAGATGCAGATGAATTAGCCAAGACGCTACGTAATAAGTTCGGTATAGACGATCAAGAAGTTATTGATGCCTTGTGCAAGATAGATTTTGTCAAACCGGGGTATGCCAATAAATCGCATAAGTTCATTCGTTGTCTGCTTCCATACTTAATGGAAGGAATGATGTATAGCGAGGCTTGCGCGCGGATCGGTATCAACCATTCCAATTCGATGACTGCCGCAGAGCGTGACGCAAGGCCATTGGCAGAGCACATTGAGTTGTTACAAAAGAACGCATTGCGTCAGCCGGTTATTGAGAAGATCCTAAATCAGATGATTAATCTGGTGAATCGTCTGCAACAAGAATATGGACCGATTGATGAGGCGAGGGTAGAGTTGGCGCGCGAACTCAAGCAAAGCCGTGAGGAACGTGAAGGAGCCTATAGACGCAATAATCAGAACGAACGCTTTAACAAAGAGATAGCCGCTAAGATAGAAGATATGGGCATTCGTCCTTCACGCTCGCGTATACAAAAATATAAGATGTGGGAGGAAAGCAACCACCGTTGTATGTACTGCGGCAAGACGGTTAGTTTGGCAGAATTCTTGAATGGCGCAGATGTAGAGATTGAGCATATTATCCCGCGGAGTATCTTGTTTGATGATAGTTTCAGCAATAAAGTGTGCGCATGTCGAGAATGTAATCATGAGAAAGGAAACATGACAGCGCTGGATTATATAGAAACAAAGCCTGCATCGGAAGTAGAAGCCTACAAACAGCGTGTGGATGAGGCGTTCAAAGAAGGGCGGATCAGTAAAACCAAACGTGATCATCTCTTGTGGCATCGTACAGATATTCCGACCGATTTCATTGATCGCCAATTACGTCAAAGCCAATATATCGCAGTTAAGGCAGTCGAGATTTTGCAGCAAGGTATTCGTCAAGTGTGGACAAGCGGCGGTAGTGTAACCGATTTCTTGCGTCACCAATGGGGATATGATGAGATTCTCCATACGCTTAACTTGCCGCGTTATCGTCAAGTGGAAGATCTCACAGAAATTGTTCATTATGAGCATGCCGGACAAGAACATGATGAGGAACGCATTAAGAATTGGTCAAAACGTATTGACCATCGTCACCATGCAATAGATGCTTTGACCGTTGCTCTCACGCGCCAAGCCTATATCCAGCGTTTGAATTCTCTCAATGCAGAATTTACACGTGAAGAGATGTTAAAAGAGGTAGAGGAAGCAAATACGGTATATAATGAGAAAAAGTCACTCTTGGAGAAATGGATTCTCGAACAGCCGCACTTCTCGGTGGACGATGTTACTAATAGCGTGGATAGTATCCTCGTTTCCTTCCGTGCAGGCAAACGCGTAACGACACCAGCTCGCCGTGCTATCTATAACGGAGGTAAAAAAACTATAGTGCAGCGAGGTCTCCAAGTGCCGCGTGGAGCGTTGACCGAAGAAACGATATATGGCAAGTTAGGCGATAAGTTTGTTGTCAAGTATCCGCTTGACCACCCGTCCATGAAACCGGAGAATATCGTAGATCCTACTATTCGTGCTTTGGTTCAAAAGCGTGTCGCTGAACGAGGAAAAGACGCTTTCAAAGAACCACTTTATTCCGCTGAAGGTATGGAAATAAAGAGTGTTCGCTGTTTTACATCCCTTCTGGATACATCTATGGTGACTGTTAAATATGACAATTATGGTCGTGCAATAGGTTTCGCTAAAACAGGAAACAACCACCATGTTGCTATATACAAAGAGAAAGATGGAAAACCATTTGACAGCCCTGTAAGTTTCTGGGATGCCGTGGAGCGTAAGAAATACGGTGTGCCAATAGTTATTGCAAATCCTCATGCCGTTTGGGATAGTGTGATGGGCAAAAATCTACCACAAGAGTTCTTAGAAAAACTACCTAAAGACGATTGGTCGTATCTGTTATCCATGCAAGAAAACGAGATGTTTGTGTTAGGAATGGAGGAAGATGAATTTAATGATGCAATAGAAGCGAAGGACTATGCGACTCTGAACAAACATTTATACCGCGTACAGAAAGTAGCTCGTAATGATTATTGGTTCCGCTATCATACAGAAACTACGGTGGATGATAAGTATGGTGAAGGCGATGAAAGTAAAGTTAATTTAGGATGGAGCGTTGAGATGGGGAAAGTATATCGAGTTAGAAGTTGCGGAGCGCTATTTGATTTATTCCCACATAAAGTTAAGATCGACATAATGGGACGCATTGCAAAAGCATGATAAAGCGTGTTTTATGTTTTGAAAATCCTGCACGTTTGAGTCTCAAATTAGCGCAGATGGTTGTCGAGTTGCAAGACGTAACTCGCACACTTCCTATTGAGGACATCGGTGTCGTAATTCTCGATCATAAACAAATCACCATAACTCACGCCCTTATTGATGCTTTGCTTGCTAATAATGTGGCGATTGTAACATCAAATGACAAACATCTGCCGGTAGGCTTGATGCTTCCATTGGATGGGAACACCTTGCAGAGTGAACGTTTTCGCGCACAGATAGATGCTTCTGAACCGCTCAAAAAGCAAATGTGGCAACAAACGGTAGTGGCAAAAATACTTGGACAAGCACATGTATTAGGCACTCTAAATATAGAGCACAACAACATGTTCAAGTGGGCAAGAGATGTGCGTTCCGGCGATACAGAGAATATAGAAGCGCGAGCAGCTGCATATTACTGGCGCAATATGTTTGAGAAAGATGCGTTCATTCGTGATCCGTTCGGACTACCGCCAAATAATCTGCTTAATTACGGATATAGTATAGTGCGCGCTATGATGGCGCGAGCCTTAGTAGGCACAGGATTATTACCTACATTGGGTATTCATCACCATAGTCGTTATGACGCATATTGTTTGGCAGATGATATCATGGAGCCCTACCGCCCGTTTGTAGATATGAAAGTACTGGAGATGTGGCAGGCAGGGGGATTGACAAGCAACATATCGTCTGAACAAAAACGAGAATTATTAGGAATTACAACGATGGATGTGAATATATCCGGACATCGCAGTCCGATGATGTTAGCGATCCAAACAACTGCTCAAAGTGTACAAAAGTGCTTCTCCGGAGAAGCAAGAAAAATTATATACCCAGATTGGTAACTCTTTGATATGTCATTCAAAAAAAGTAAAATATAGTCCATAAACAATCACATGGCAACGATTCCCGACGACGTGCCTGTTGTGTATGTCATTCAAAAAAAGTAAAATATAGTCCATAAACAATGCACGATGAAGTTGTTGTGCGCGACCTTGGTTGTGTATGTCATTCAAAAAAAAGTAAAATATAGTCCATAAACAATCAAAAGCGTCGGTTGGTTAGCCGTGACCGGTTGTGTATGTCATTCAAAAAAAGTAAAATATAGTCCATAAACAATGCTAAGCATGCCGTTCATCAGCGCGAACCGGTTGTGTATGTCATTCAAAAAAAGTAAAATATAGTCCATAAACAATATGTGCGCGTAGTAAAGGTGCCTGAAGGCGGTTGTGTATGTCATTCAAAAAAAGTAAAATATAGTCCATAAACAATTCACCGTGATCTACAAAGCAGCGTGCCCGGGTTGTGTATGTCATTCAAAAAAAGTAAAATATAGTCCATAAACAATAGACTATTTATAATTTACTCAAACACAACAAGTTAAACATTGTTTTAGGATTAGAAAAAGCAGCACTTTCGAGTACTGCTTTTTCGCTTTATATATCACTTTTTGATTTCTAAAACAATTCCAACTGTTGCACGGGTTGATCAACTTGAATCTCCTTGCAACACTCAAAGATCTGCATATCTCCGAATTGTTTATCCGTTATCCGAAGTATTCCGATTTTGCCAAACGGAGGCATCCACTTCTTTACACGAGCAATATGTACCTCTGCGTTCTCTGCACTCGGACAATGCCGCAAATAAATGCTGAACTGAAACATCGTAAAGCCATCCATCAAGAGTTTCTTGCGGAATAGGGCATACTCCTTCCTGTCTTTCTTGGTATCAGTAGGAAGGTCAAACAAAACCAGTACCCACATAATTCTATATTCGCTAAAACGGGTCATGAGGCTGCAAAATTACGAAAGATTGCGCAATTGTGCAAGAAAATTGCAAAAATATTTGCATATATCGCAAAAAAGCCGTATCTTTGCATAACTTTTTTGAATGACATACACAATAAGGATTATTCCGTTGTGAAAACATTCAGGGTGGGGTACAACCTCGCCCTTTTTTCTACAAAAATCCCACAAAAATTTGCATATATGCAATTTTTGTTGTACCTTTGCAGTCGCAAAGGATGTAATAAAATTATGCGAGTAGTTGTTCAGCGTTGCAGTCGCGCAGAAGTGCGCATAGATGGCGATATGGTAGGACAGATTGAGAAGGGATTCGTCCTTCTTGTCGGCATAACAGACACTGACACCCGCGAACATGCGGATCTGTTAGCAAAGAAAATAGCACAACTGCGTGTTTTTGAGGATGCCGATGGCAAGATGAATCTCGGTCATTATGTTACAAAGATCCCGCCGGACATAACTCCGACGGGATTGTTTTATGTAAATTTCGCTTGCTTATTGAATAATCATCATCAAGATGGGAAGGGGCAGGGCGCCATCGAACGAGTACAGGATGTCGCAGGAGTACGACAAGCGGCCGCGTTAGACGTGCTTGCCGTCCCGGTCAATTTTTGTTGAATCTCGGTCTTTTTGGACCCAAAATCTCTACTTTGCGGCTAAAAAACCAAAATTAACCGCAAAATATGCGGCTAAAATTTGCATATATGCCGCAAAAGTTGTACCTTTGCACCCGAATTGTAATGTTTATCGTTAATAACTAAATGGTAAATGGCTTTATGTTTATTCACGAATTAAACAATTGGACGCAATTTTCGTGGGATCACGACAAAGTAGATGCCAGGTTGGCTGAAGTATCGCAAGCTCTGGGTTATTTGCATGGTAGGCTGAGTATGATCGGGTTTGACGAACAACTCAAAGCAACAGCAGAGAGCGTGACACAGGATATCGTCTCGTCTTCTGAGATTGAAGGTGTTTCGTTGAATACCCGCTCCGTACGTTCATCTGTAGCACGCCGATTAGGTGTGCCATATGAAGAAACGAATGACGCACTTTCCCATTATGTTGAAGGAATGGTAAGCGTCTCTTTAGATGCCACACGCAACTACATGCATCCTCTTACAGCCGAGCGACTCTTCGCTTGGCATGGAGAGCTTTTCCCACCAGAGCGCACAAGACTTTATCGCATCGACGTCGGGCAGTATCGCAAAGTAGGCATGCAAGTCGTTTCCGGTAATATGGGGCGCGAACGCGTTTGTTATGAAGCTCCGGCTCCGGAACGAGTGCCGGCAGAAATGGAGCAGTTCATTGTATGGTATAATAATCCCGATATTCCCGCTACGCCGCTGAAAGCCGCTATCGCTCATTTTTGGTTCGTGTGTATTCACCCGTTTGACGATGGTAATGGCCGTCTCACTCGTGCGCTCTCTGATATGCTCTTAGCGCGAGCAGAGGATAGTAACTTGCGCTACTATAGTATGTCTAAGGCTATTTATGCCGACCGAAAAAACTACTACCTAGAATTGGAACGTGCCCAACGTGGAAGCGATATCACAAATTGGTTGTTATGGTTCCTTAATACCTTGCTGACAGCAATCAAAGAATCCGATACAGTCATAGGAAATGTCCTGAACAAAACCTATTTCTGGCATATCCACGAAGATATAACTTGTTCCGAACGGCAGAAGAGAATTCTCAACATCTATCTTAGCGGCTATGATGGCAAATTGACTGCAAAGAATTGGGCTAAATTGGCAGAGGTGTCTTTGGATACCGCTAATCGTGATATAGCTGATTTGGTAGAAAAGAAGATGCTATGTCCGGTTCATGGTAATGTGCGCAATGTGGCCTATTTGCCGTGTTACAATCAACATAGTTCACTGCCGTTCGATGATGTGCATGTCGATGAGCGAACTGGACAGAAATATATCTGCATAACATTCAAGCAGCAATCATACAGCGAGCGACTCACAGAAGGAGACCTGCAATCTCTCGCCCAAGGAGAACGCACGATTGAAGATTTAGCGTACAAGTATTTTGCTTATTTAATGATGATATAGATTATGCGAGTAGTAGTTCAGCGTTGCAGTCGCGCAGAAGTGCGCATAGACGGAGAAAGAGTAGGGCAGATTGAGAAGGGATTCGTCCTTCTTGTCGGTATAACAGATACTGACACCCGCGAACATGCGGACATCCTGGCGAAGAAAATAGCACAACTGCGTGTCTTTGAGGATGCCGACGGCAAGATGAATCTCGCGCTCAGTGAGGTGGGAGGCGCCATACTGAGTATCTCTCAGTTTACGCTTTATGCCGATTGTCGCAAAGGCAATAGACCCTCATTCATCCGTGCCGCCCGACCGGAAACAGCTGCTCCATTATACGATTATTTTAATGATACGCTACGGACTTATTACAACCTCCGTGTAGAAACGGGCCGTTTTGGCGCAGATATGAAGGTCGATTTTATCAACGATGGCCCGATAACAATCCTTCTGGATACCGAAGATTTGATCGGCAAATAGCTTTTACATATCCCTTTTGGTACGAAAATTGTAGAGTAGGGGATATGAAACGTTTTTATTCCTTCATAGTAGCACTAATGGCTTGCCTGACAATGCAAGCGCAGTACGTCGTTTCTGACAAATACGACCTATGGTTTGAGGACTCCGGATACGAGGTAACGACTCGCAAATCCGTCGCATGTACGGACAACTACCAGGATCTCTGGAACGGCGCTTATGTACGCACTTCCGGAAATAGGATCTATATCTACAGCGGTTCTTCGTCTATCCTCTACGGCGACGAGATCAACCTGCTGTACAATGGATATTACCGCGTCAAACGCAGCAACACATGGTATCTCGCCGATGAAGACGGAGATCTCGTCAGCGGCATCTACGGCAACTATATCTACTACTATCCTTGGGGATATGTAACGGTTCAACGCAGCGCCGGCTATTGGGATCTCTACCATTCTTCCGGGCATAAGGTCAACTGTTATTCCGATGAGGCGCCTTATATCTTCTGGAACGGCTGTTTCCTTATCAAACAAGGCAAATATTGGTACGCAGTGGACACGGATGGCGATAAACTCGATGGTGTCTATGGCGACGAAGTCACGCTCCTCAACAACGGCACTTGGAAATGCGTCCGAGGATCGTACGTAACCTACATTGACTAAAATAATGAACAAAAATCCCACAAAAATTTGCATGTGTGGGATTTTTTTTGTACCTTTGCAGTCGCAAAGGTTAGCAAATAATATGAAATACACGTTTTCAGCAAGCAGAGTGACAGGCGGGAATGTGGTCTTCCCGGATCAATTGGTCATTGATGACAATGCCCAGATGGTGACATACCGTAAGAAGAAACTGATCGGTTATGACGAGACAACCATCCGTTTCTCCGCAATCGGTTCCGTTTCCCGTAGCGCAGGACTTCTGTTTTGTGACGTTACCATCGAGACCAGCGGCGGTGTCACGATTATTGCTAACGGCTTCTCCCGTTCTGACGCTAACGCAATCGTCAACCTGTTAAATAGATAATCTTCCATATGTCTCTGCCAATTTGGCAGAATATTTCCTGTGGCATAATACTTGTATAAGTATATATGGAAGAAATATGCAAATGCAAATCTAATCGGCGTTATGTAAAATAGCATATGGAAGAAAACAATAATATACTTTATGACGTGCTCCCTATTAAGAACAAAGTAATGTTCCCGGGAGTGCTGATACCTATTGCGGTTTCAAAGAAAAACAGTCTGAAACTGATTAAAGCGGCCAACAAGGATAATCGGCAGTTGCTTTTGCTGACGGTAATGGACAACAAAGCCGCCGATCCGAAAGAAGCCGATCTCTACACTACCGGTGTGTTGGCGCGTGTGCTGCAGGTCATTCCTGTTCCGGAGATGGGCAAAGACACGATGATGACCATTTTTGAGAGTTATCACCGTGTGCAAGCTTCCGATTTCATCGAACAAGACGGGCAATTGAAGGCACAGGCTTTCATTATGGAAGAAAATATGCCGCTCAAGGCCGACAGACCGCAGTTTAGAGCCACTGCTGAGAGTATCCGCGAGACAATCGTGAAGATCATGAACGAGCGCGACAATACCCCAGCCGGGCTTCAGACGGCCATTCAGAGCATCAAAGACGATGTCAATATGGTCAATTATGTCTGCTCTATCTACCAACTGCCGACCGAAGCGGCGCAGGGTCTGCTGGAGATCCACTCCATGATGGAGCGAGCCGAAGCCTTGTTAACCATTCTGCAGAAGGATCTGCAGGAGTTGACCATCAAGGCGGATATCCGTCGTCGTACGGCCGAGAAAATCGACCAGCGACAACGCGAGTACTTCCTCCAGCAAGAGATGGAGACCATCAAGAAAGACCTCGGCACCAACGATGACAACGAGAAAACCGTCAAGGAGTTACGGGAACGTGCCAAGGAGAAAAAGTGGTCTGAGGCTGTCGGAGCACAGTTTGAGAGGGAGTTGAAACGCCTGGAGCACATGTATATGTTCTCTCCTGACTACTCCACCCAACTGGACTATCTAAACACGTTTTTGGAACTGCCTTGGGGCATTTATTCGGACGATAACTACGACATGCAGCACGCCAAAGAAGTACTCGACCGAGATCACTACGGATTGGATAAAGTGAAGGAACGGATTGTCGAATACTTGGCTGTGCAACGTCAATTGGCACTTCGCTCGCAAAAAGAGAAAGAAAAATATCCGGTGAAATCGCCGATTTTGTGTCTTTTTGGTCCTCCGGGTGTCGGCAAAACGAGCCTCGGAAAGAGTGTTGCAGAAGCCCTCGGACGTAAGTATGCGCGGGTATCTTTAGGTGGTCTGCACGATGAGGCAGAGATACGCGGTCACCGCAGAACGTATATCGGTGCCCTACCCGGCCGAATTATCGACAGCATCAAGAAATGTGGTACGTCGAATCCGGTGTTTGTGCTCGATGAAGTCGATAAAATCGGTGCCGATTACAAGGGTGATCCGACCGCTGCGCTGCTCGAGGTTCTCGATCCGGAACAGAACAGCACGTTCCATGACAACTACCTGGATGTCGATTACGATTTGAGCAAAGTGCTCTTTATTGCGACTGCCAACAGTCTGGAAACCGTGCCAAGACCCCTACTTGACCGAATGGAACTGATTGAGATGACCGGTTACCTGCAGGAAGAGAAAGAGGAGATCGCCAAACGGCACTTGATCCCGAAGGAATTGGCGAACCACGGTCTGAAAGCCAACCAACTAAAGTTCAAGAAGGAGATCCTCGCGCATATAATTGATGATTACACGCGCGAGTCTGGTGTCCGCTCGCTGGAACGCCAGATTGCAACCATCTGCCGCAAGGTAGATACCAAACTGGCGCTGGACGAGGAATATAACGTCACCGTCACGCTCGATGACTTACGCAATTATCTCGGTCAGAAGCGTTATAGCCGTGATGCCTGGGAGACGAACAAATACGTCGGTGTAGTAACCGGTCTGGCTTGGACACAAGTGGGCGGCGAGATACTCTTTATCGAAACCAGCCTCTCTACAGCCAAAGCACCCACCCTGACCTTGACAGGTAATTTAGGCGATGTCATGAAGGAATCCGCTACGCTTGCTTTGGGATACGTGAAAGCGCACGCCAAGGAATTAGGCATTAAGCCGGAAGTATTCGAGAAAACCGCCGTTCATATCCATGTGCCGGAAGGCGCGATCCCGAAAGATGGCCCGAGTGCCGGTATCACGATGACTACAGCGCTTGTGAGTGCGTTCACCAAACGACTCGTCAAGCCTCGTATCGCTATGACCGGCGAGATGACGCTGCGCGGAAAAGTGCTACCTATCGGTGGTGTAAAAGAAAAACTGCTCGCGGCTAAACGAGCAGGTATCACGGATATCATCCTCTGCGAGGACAACCGCAAAGATGTCATGGAGATCGCGGATATCTATCTCAAAGGCCTAAATCTCCATTATGTCTACGACATAAGCGAGGTGCTTAAGATTGCACTTGTTTAAATTCCGCGTAGGTGTTGTCGGTATAATACACAACGATACGCGCAATCTGCTTAGGAGGAGCTGCAGGAATCTGCGGCTCTTCTTCTTTTTGTGCCGGCCGAGCAGCTCTCTCTTTTGGATCTGGCGCCTGGGCATCAAACAACCCCAGGTCTTTACCGGGTTCTGTACGCCATATCTCTCCACGACCGGCAATCAGCCATTCAGGATTAAGCGTAGGATAACGCTCCATGATCCGTTTCATCACTTCGAGGCTGGGATTATTACGCCCTGCCATCATGTTACTGATCGTTCCGGGCTGCACACGGATCTCAGCAGCAAACTGCCGTGCATTTAAGCCTAACGAACTAATCACTTTTTCTATTCTTTCTTTATCTGTCATAATTCTATCAAAAAATCGCTGCAAAGGTACGAAATAAATGTGAAATACACAAATATTTACAAACTTTTTTGTAAAATATATTTGTTATTTGTGAATATGCAATGTTTTGCATTGTGAATTATGTTCCACGCGCAGCCTCCGTGGAACATCTTTAGTGTCACATCTCAATATAGGCATAAATAATGCCTATTTATTACTTTATTTAATAATTATAAAGTGCAGAAAATAAGCAAATTACGTGTTGTTCGTATAGTAAAAAACGGCATATACAGCGCTTTATGCGAGATATACAGAAATAGGGTTATGTTTGATTTTAGATAAATACTATAACTATTGATAATAAGCAAGTTATGTTTATGATATTATTGTATTTGTGGGGGATTCTAAATATAACTATTTCTACTAAATGACACTACTCTACTCTCTTGGACGATTTTGTTCGATGAAATCGGTGAAACTGCTATTTGTTGTGGTTTGTGTATATGTGTTTTGTGAATATTTAATAACAAATAACAATTCACGCTAATTGTATATAATTTCTGAATATTTTTTATTCTCTTGCATATGTTAAAAAAAAGTAGTACCTTTGCAGTCGATATGATACTCTATCCGAATTGTAAAATAAATCTTGGCCTGCGTGTGGTACGCAAACGTCCGGACGGTTACCATGACTTAGAGACGATCTTCGTTCCTATTTATGGGCTGCACGATGAACTTGAAGTACTTCCTGCTTCCTCCTTTTCCTTTGAGCAAGAAGGAATTGCGGTGGATTGTAAACCGGAGAATAACTTAATCGTGAAATGTTATCGTCAGATGGCAGGTAAATACCAGCAGATTGGAGCAGTAAAGGTACGTTTTAAGAAGAATATACCTTTTGGCGCGGGTTTAGGAGGTGGTAGCAGCGATGCCGCTCATATGGCGATAGCTCTCAACGAATTGTTTGGTTTAGGGCTCAGCAAAGAGCAATTAGCCGCAGAAGTAGCATCATTGGGAGCCGATTGTGCGTTCTTTATATACAATGTGCCCTGTTTTGCCGAAGGAATCGGGGATATTCTCACTCCTATTGACTTGGATCTGAGGGGAGTACGAATTGTGATGATTAAGCCGGAAGAAGGCGTGAGCACGAAAGAGGCCTATTCCGGTATGAAGCCAAACCCGAATCCGTTTGACCGCAAGACGAACGATTTCGAGGCGACAGTCTTCCCGCTGCACCCTATTATCGGGGAAATAAAAAAGCGTCTGCTGGACGCAGGCGCTTATTATGCGAGTATGTCAGGAAGCGGTTCAACTGTTTTCGGGCTTTTTAAGCACGATGCGGAAGGTTGTACCGATGCCCACTTGGCTGCTCTTAAGCAAGAGTTTGCCTCCATGGTATTGCTCGACGATACGTTTGGCGAGTGGAAGTCCTAAGCCCCATCCTCTATCCTTGGAAGTAAAGCCCGGCTCGAAGATTCGACGCTGGGTTTTATTATCGATACCTTTTCCTGTGTCTGTGACATCGATCATCACGTCATGTTCGTTCTCGTGGATCTGGAAAGTGATCGACCCTTCTCCGGAGATAGCATCTACGGCATTCTTGGTCAGATTCTCAATGACCCACTGCAGCAGCGGTGCATTGATCATCACGGTGCGTTGAACATTATTGAGGCAACTGTCATCTATCTTTATCCTATTAGATATACGCGCACGCATGTACGCGACAGCATTTTGAACGACGGGAATCAAGTCTCCTTCTTCCAATGAAGGCTCGGATCCGATCTTCTGGAATCGGTCAGCTATCATCTGCAAGCGGTCGATATCCCGCTTCATCTGCGGTACATACTCATCGTTCGGATATTGGTCTGCGAGCAGTTGTTGCCAAGCATTGAGCGACGAGATAGGTGTGCCGAGTTGGTGAGCGGTCTCTTTGGAAAGTCCCACCCATAGGCGGTTCTCTTCACTCCGTTGGCCGGTCAGCATGGTGATCACAGCGATCGCGATGAAGATGAAGATGAGTGCAAACTGAGCATATGGCACATAACGAAGACGGGTAAGCAGATGACTGTCATCCCAATAGAGATACTGGGTTGCTTGCTCGTCTATCTTCAGTTCGATGGGGCCATGCTTACCTACTCCGCGCTTGCCTTCTTTCACATTACGGCTGGAGAGCACATTACCATCCTTATCACAGATATATACCGGAATAGTCGTGTTCTTCTCGATGATAGACATGTAGAAATCGATATCCGCATCGTTATCCGCCACGATGAGTTGCTGGGTTGCATCTGCCCAGAGGGCCATGTTTTTCTCCTCTTCCGCCTGTAGCGAGTGAGCCAGGTTGTTCGTGAACAACACGGAAATAGCCACGATAATCATGGCTATTACCAGTACTATTGTTCCAATCTGTCGGTTGCTCATATATTAACCAAGCATTGTCAGCAGGACACCTGCGGCAACAGCTGAACCGATCACGCCGGCTACGTTCGGACCCATGGCGTGCATGAGCAGGAAGTTCGACGGGTTCTCCTCTTGTCCGACTGTCTGGCTGACACGTGCGGCCATAGGCACAGCCGAAACACCTGCCGAACCAATCAGCGGGTTGATCTTCTCTTTGAGGAAGAGGTTCATGAACTTAGCCAGCAATACACCACCTGCACTACCGAGGCCGAAGGCTACGATACCCATCGCGAGGATCATCAGCGTCTGCCAGTTAAGGAAGCTACCGGCGGTAGCTGTAGCACCAACAGAGAGACCGAGGAAGATAACTACGATGTTCATCAGTTCGTTCTGCGCAGTCTTCGAGAGACGATCCACTACTCCACACTCTTTCATCAGGTTACCGAGCATCAGACAGCCGATCAGCGGCGCTGCATCCGGAAGGATGAGAGCTACGATAGCAGTGATGATGATCGGGAAGACAATCTTCTCGGTCTTGCTAACCGGACGCAACTGCCCCATCTTGATGGCACGCTCTTTCTTGGTCGTCAGCGCACGCATGATAGGCGGCTGGATAACCGGTACGAGTGCCATGTAACTATAGGCTGCGATAGCAATCGGGCCTAATAGATGCGGGGCGAGCTTGCTGGTCAAGAAGATAGACGTAGGACCGTCTGCACCGCCGATGATACCTATCGAACCTGCCTCTGCGGGTGTAAAGCCCATCGCGTTAGCACAGAGGAAAGTAACGAAGATACCAATCTGTGCAGCTGCTCCAAGGATTAGCGATTTTGGATTAGCGATTAGGGGACCGAAATCCGTCATAGCGCCTACTCCGATGAAGATCAAGCAGGGGTAAATACCCGCTTTGACGCCGATATAAAGCATATCGAGCAGACCTCCCTCTTTGAGGATCGCGCCATAGGAATGGTACGCAGGGCTCTCCGGATCGAGGAAAGCCGACCATAACTCACTATGGAACATCCCTGCGCCCGGTAGGTTCGTGAGGAGCATACCAAAAGCGATGGGAAGCAGCAAAAGCGGCTCGTATTTCTTATGAATGGCAAGGTACAGCAGAAAGAACGACACCAAGAGCATAATGCCTTGCTGCCAGGTCATCTGCATGAATCCCATACCTTGGAAAAAATCCACAATATTCATTGTTGTCTGCCTTTAGAAGTGGAATTATCCGAGCACGATGAGCAGATCATCTTGCATTACGTTCTGACCCGGCGTCACAGCGATTTGCTTTACCGTACCATCTGCTTCTGCCATGATGGCATTCTCCATCTTCATGGACTCGAGCGTCAGAAGGGTATCGCCTTTCTTAACGGCCTGACCTTCAGCAACCAGCACTTTGATAACCGATCCGGGCAGCGGGCTCTTTACCTGAACACCACCTGCAGCGGGAGCAGCAGCGGGTTTAGCCTCTTCCTTCGGTGCAGCAGGAGCTGCTGCAGGCTTCGGAGCGGGAGCTGCAGCCGTTTTGGCAGCTACAGGAGCTGCTTTCGGAGCTTCTGTCTCCACTTCATATACTTTGCCGTTGACGGTTACTTTGGTCTTACCGGCCTCGATTTCTTCTACAGCGCATTGGTAACTCGCGCCGTTGATCTTAAATGCAAATTCTTTCATATTAAAATCCAATGTTGTTAAATCCTTCTGATTTGGGGTTCCACGCCGTGTCCCGTTTATCAAACGTGATCATGGATGTAGGCGCATCGTGCTTAGATGCATTAGCCAGATGGATCGCCATCGCGATAGCTGCCATCACATCGGTCTCGGCCTTATCATTTTTCGGTGCCTTGGGTGCGGCAGCTTTCTGCATGATCAACCCGAAGAGTTTCAGGATATAAACCAGACAGAAGAGCAGCGCCAAGACGATACCGAAGCCTAAGCCGGTAACAATCCATGTATCTGCTGTAACTGCTAATAAAATCATAAATCTTAAATTTTAAATCTAAAATTATAATGGTATATTAGAGTGTTTCTTAAGCGGGTTAGTCAGACGCTTGGTCTGGAGCATCTCGAATGCACGAATGATACGGCTACGGGTGTAGCGCGGCTCAATCACATCGTCTATATATCCGCGGTTAGCAGCTTGGTACGGCGAAGCGAATAGGTCTTTGTACTCTGCCTCTTTCTCTGCAATGAAGGCTTTCTTCTCTGCAGGGTCCTCGATAGCCTTGATAGCCTTTGCTTGGAGTACACCTACTGCTCCACTTGCACCCATCACAGCGATCTCTGCATTCGGCCATGCATAGCACATATCACCGCGGAGTTGTTTACAACTCATCACAATATGACTGCCGCCGTACGACTTGCGAACGGTAATGGTAACTTTCGGAACAGTTGCTTCGCCGTACGCGAACATTAGTTTTGCACCATGATCGATGATGCCTGCGTACTCTTGTCCTGTACCGCACAAGAAGCCCGGAACGTCCACGAGGGTCAGGATCTGGATATTGAACGCGTCGCAGAAACGAACGAAACGAGCGGCCTTACGCGATGCATCGCAGTCGAGCACACCTGCCAACCAAGAAGGCTGGTTAGCGATGATACCTGTCGAGCGACCATTGAAACGTGCAAAACCGCAGATGACGTTCTTGGCATAGTCTTTATGCACCTCCATGAAGTCACCGTTATCCACGATCGTATTAATGATCTCGTGCATGTCGTAGGGTTTGTTCGGATCGTCCGGAACGATGTCATTCAGGTTATCGTCCACGCGGGTGATATCATCGGTACACTCTACCAACGGAGCCTCTTCCATGTTGTTCTGCGGGATGAAGGAGACAAGACGACGTACCTCAGCGAGTGCCTCTTCTTCAGTAGCAGCCACGAAATGGGTAACACCGGATTTGGTGGCATGAATATGTGCGCCACCGAGTTGCTCTACCGTCACATCTTCGCCGGTAACGGACTTCACTACCTTCGGACCCGTGATGAACATGTAGCTATTCTGCTCGGTCATCATGATAAAGTCGGTCAATGCCGGGCTATACACAGCGCCACCGGCACACGGGCCAAAGATCACGCTGATCTGCGGCACAACACCCGAAGCTAGGATGTTACGCTCGAAGATCTCAGCGTAACCTGCCAGCGCACATGCACCTTCCTGGATACGTGCACCACCCGAGTCATTCAAACCGATGATCGGTGCTCCGAGTTTCATAGCCTGATCCATGACGTTGCAGATCTTCTGTGCCATCGTCTCAGAGAGCGAACCACCGATAACCGTTGCATCTTGTGCAAAAACGAATACTAGACGGCCGTCAATCGTACCCGATCCTACTGCTACACCATCACCGAGGAACACTTTCTTCTCCATACCGAAGTCATGGCAACGGTGGGTGAGGAACATATTGACCTCCTCGAACGAACCTTCGTCGAGCAGCATGTTTATACGCTCACGGCAGGTATAACTGCCTTTGGCGTGATGTTTTTCGACTGCTGCTTCACCGCCACCGGCGATCGCCTTCTCGCGGTTAGCAACCAGTTTGTCTAATTTAGCTTGATCCATAATGCGCTTATTTCGGTTGTTGACACAATTCAGTTAATACGCCCTTGGTGGATTTCGGGTGCAGGAAAGCAATCATCAGGTTCTCAGCGCCTTTTCGCGGAGCCTTATCGATGAGTTGGATACCTGCTGCCTCGCACTCTGCAAGCGCGTCTGCTACGTTCTCTACGTTGAAAGCAACGTGGTGAACACCACCGCGACCACCGTTCTTCTCAATGAACTTAGCAATCGTAGACTCCGGGCTCGTCGGCTCCAGAAGCTCGATCTTCACTTCACCAACCTTAAAGAAAGCAGTACGAACTTTCTGGTCTTCTACTACTTCAATTGAATAACATTTGTTTCCGGAAAGGAACTCAAAGAAGGGAGCAGCCTCTTCGATAGAGGTAACTGCAATACCCAAATGCTCAATGTGTGTGGGTTTCATAAGAAAATGTGTTTTTTATGTTGTTTTATAGTATTCTTCGCGTATAATACGAAATCGGCTACAAAGGTACAAAAAAAGAATGACATACACAAGAGTGTATGCCATTTTTATTGTTTTTTTATCCAAATGACCGCATCGGATTCGAGGGTCCAAGCCGGCAAAGGAGATGAGGGTTGGTAGCCTGCGGAGCGGTAAAGCGCCGAACAAGGAGCATTGTTGGTGGCGATGACGGCGTACAGGAGGCGGAGGTTGAGATGACCGAACGCATAGGCCTCCAGTTGCTCGAGCGCCTGTCGCCCTACTCCTTTACCGCGGTGTTCCGGCGTAATATACATACCGAGCGCAGCTTTGCGGTTACGAGGATCAAAGTCGAAGAGGTCGATGCAACCGACGGTGATGGGTGATTGGTCAGTGGTGATTGGTGATTGCTCTATGATCAGCCGCAATTGACCGTCTTTATAGATATCGCCGGTAGTGGATTCTATATAATCGCGCAAGTCCTGCTGGGACAGCGGATTATGATTATCACCATCTGCCCAAGCCAACGCATCGTTCTCCCACAGATAGAGAAACGGCAAGTCAGAGGGTTCTATTTTGCGTAATTTAATCATCCAAAGAGTTTGGCAAAAAAGCCTTTTTTCTGCGGACGAAGGTCTTCCATATTCCCTTGCGGAGCGGGTTCGTAAGGATGACCGGAATGGATCATATTATAGATCACTCCCCAATCGGGCAGTCCGCCGAGATTGCGGTCATCGATCCAGAGGTCGGCTACGAGTTTGCGTGCCGTGCCGTGTTCGGGTTCTTCTTCCGGATAATTGCTGTTCACCGCATAGAACTCAAGTCCTTTAGACTTGCAGTAGTCCAGGGCTTCTTGGAGCAGGTTGCCTTCGCGCACCGTCCAGAGGATAATCTGGTGATGATCCTCATCCTGAAGTTTCTTGAGGGTTTGAATGGCAAAGGGGATGGGTTTGCCTATTTTCGGGTACTCGTGAGTAACGATCGTACCATCAAAGTCACAAGCTATAATCATATCAATACGTAGGAATATTCGGGTCTTCGGGTGTCATTTCAGCTTCCATTTTGCCGCGTGTGGGTTTGCTGAAATACCAAGCAACGGCAGCGATAGCAGCTACCCAGAGCATCGATTGGTAACACCCCATCCAGTAGTAAGCTGCTATACCAAGGGGCATCGTGTTAGACGCCAAAAGGATGCGCGCCGCGGCACATTTGAAGTACTTATCGTAGGTCTGCGGTTTGAACCACTTGACGAGATAAAGCCCCAAGGGGATGGTGATGAGAGCATCAAAGATGATGATATACTGCATGGCTTGGCCCAAGGAGGACATTCTGTCCAGCGGTTCATAAAGCCCTTTCGACCATGCATAATACATGGCGGTCAGGACGATGAGTGCGATAACCATTTGGATGTAATAGATCCAATTGAGGTTGCGGATAACTTGATTTTCTTCCATTATATTTTAAACTCAGTTCTGTTAACAATGGAACGTCCGAGCGTGATCTCGTCCGTATATTCGATTTGGTTGCCTACGGCAACACCGCGGGCAATCTGGGATATCTTCATCTCGATGCCGGCGTTCTGGAGTCGGCGATAGATATAGAAATTCGTTGTGTCGCCCTCCATGGTGGTTGGCAGGGCGAGGATGATCTCATCGATATTACCTTTGCTAACCCGCTCAATGAGCGAATCGATCTCGATATCTTTTGGGCCGACACCTTCCATCGGTGAGATGATACCTCCAAGCACATGATAGACACCGTTGTACTGACCGGTATTCTCGATGGACATCACGTCCTGGACGTTCTCCACCACGCATATCGTTGCATGATCTCGGCGCGTAGAAGCACATATCGGGCAGAGTTCGGTATCGGAGATATTATGGCACTCGCGGCAGTACACAACATCCTTCTTAAGGCGCGTAAAGGCATTGGAGAACGCTTCCACTTCTTGCTCCGGTTGGCGCAATAAATGCAGCACCAATCGAAGTGCAGTTCTCCGCCCTACTCCGGGCAACGAGGCCATCTGATTGACCGCTTGTTCTAATATCGCGCTTGGGTAATCACTCATGATTTCTTGGCCCAACGGGCAGGGATCATTCGGTAGGGATAACGTTTGCGTATATCGGCTGCGTTAGGACAGTCGACACGGTGGATTCGGATTCCTTTGAGCACCGACACGAAAGCGAAAATCGGATCTCCCGGCTGCGGGTTACAGCACTTGGAGAGGTTGTAATCAACGTTCTTAACGTTCATGTCCACCTCAATGGCGAGGCCTTTGAGTTCGGAGCGATCGACATACTCGGTATGTTCGCGTTGTATAGGTGCCTCTTCTGGCTCCTGTAAAACGTCTCTAAGTCGTTGAATCATCTCTTTACCGGTCGCCACCGCTTGGTACATGTCCGACACAGCTTTATAACCGAGCCGGATAGCCATCTTGGTGATGTCCCCTTCGGTGTAGTTGATCTTCCAATTCTTGAACTTCCGGTCGATGATCTCCTTGCCTTCCGAAGCCTGTTTGTATTCGATCTCTTTGAGCGCCTGACGAATCTTGTTCTTGGCTTTGGTGGACACCACCACATTGAGCCAATCGGCATTCGGATGCTGGTTCGGCGAGGTCATTACCGACACCTGATCGCCGTTCTCCAACTTCTGTCGAATGGAAACATTCTGATTGCGAATAATACCGCCAACGCAGTGCGCGCCCACTTCGCTATGTATCGAATACGCAAAATCCAACACGGTGGCGCCGGCCGGAAGACGTCTTAGATCGCCGGTCGGCGTAAAGACGAACACATCACCGGAGCTCTGTACGATAGAGCCTTTGACACCTTTGTACGACCAGTGAGCTGCTACGCCCTGTTCTGCTATCTCGTCCATTCGACGGGTACGGATCTGTACTTCTACCCAGCGGTTTTGAGGCCCCAGCACAGTCGTGTGCAACGACTCATAGCCGTTCTCCTTAGGTACGGACAACCAATCGCGCAGACGTTTGGGGTTGGGCGGGAAGATATCGGTAATCAGCGAATAGACTTGCCAACAATCGGATTTCTCTTTCTCCGGTGCGGAGTCCAAGATGATACGAATCGCAAAGAGGTCATAGATCTTGTCCACATCGCAGTGCTGCGCCTGCATCTTGTGATAGATGGAGTGAATGGACTTAGGTCGACCTTTGATGGTGAACTTAAATCCCTCTTCCGTCAGTTTCTCCTCCAACGGCGCAATGAACGATGCGATATAGGCCTCACGCTCGACTTTCTTCGCGTTGAGCGCGTGCGCGATATATTTATAGGTGTCGTAGTCGAGGAACTTGAGCGCAAGGTCTTCCATCTCGGTTTTGATCTGGTAGAGACCGAGCCGATGAGCCATTGGTGCATGGAGGTTCTGGGTCTCCCGCGCGATGTGCCGTTTTTTCTCCGAATCCTCCTCTTTATCGAGTTGACGGAGCAGTTCCAGCCGCTCATTGAGTATCGAATAAAGTACCTTATTGCTATCTTCCATTCGTCTAATTCTAAAAAACGGCACAAAGATACGAAAAAATTTGCACATATAAAAATTTTTTTGTAATTTTGCAGCGATTTTCAAAAAAATAATCGAACGATTAGTTTAGAAAATATGTCCGAAGGACAGCGATTTTGTGGAAATATTAAAATTTAACCTATAATGAAAACGACAAGAACTCTTGTAATTTGCTTACTTAGCATTGCTGCAGTGGTAATGGCTTACTTCTGCGTAACAAGCGTAACAACGCCTATTAAGTTTGAGAACACGCGTGCACAGCGTGAGGTAGCAGTGATCAAACATCTGGTTGATTTGCGTACTGCAGAGGTGGAGTATCACCATCAGAATGGTGTATTCACCGCGAATCACGACTCGTTATTATTGTTCCTTAAGACCGCTCCGAAGAAGGAATTGCTCAAAGAAGGTAGTCTGACGGACAAGCAATTGGAGGCTGGTTTGACCGAGCAAAAAGCCATCAAGATCCTGAATGAGGCGAAGAAGAAGGCGCTGAAAAACAACAGTTTTGAGGACAGCGATGCTTTGTACGCTTATATCTGGGCAAACGATAAAGACGTCATCAGCAACGGTTTGGCAGGTTTCCGCCGTGATACCATTGAGTTGAACATGTTGCAATCGTTGTACAAAGGCGAGTACGACGAGACGAGTATTGATAAGATCATGGAGATCCCGTACAGCAACGGTCAGCGTTTTGAGATCGAGGTTAACAATGATTACAAGACCAGTCAGGGTATCCGTGTTCCTCTGTTCGAGGCACGTGCTTCGTTCGAGAGCTATCTGGGCGACCTGAACAAGCAGGAGTTGGTTAACCTGATTGACCGCGAGACCAAGCTCGACCACTACCCTGGTTTGAAGGTCGGTGACGTTTATGCTCCGAACAATAACGCAGGTAACTGGGAGTAAACATGCGCATCATAAGCGGCATATACGGGGGGCGGCGGTTGTCGCCCCCTAAAAATATCACAGCGAGGCCTACAACAGACTTTGCCAAGGAGAGTTTGTTCAATCTGCTCAATAACCGAATGGACTTCGAGAGGATTGACATGCTGGACTTGTTTGCCGGCACAGGAGGCATCGGTATTGAGTGCATCAGTCGTGGGGCACGTGAGGTGACGGCCGTGGAGATTGCCCATGTGCAGCAGAACTGGATCATCACCTGCTGCCGTCAACTCGGCATCCGCAATCTGAGTGTGATCCGGGGCGATGTGTTTAAGTTCCTGAGTGCCTGCCGGACAAAGTACGATCTGATCTTTGCCGATCCGCCTTATGCCTTGGAGCAATTATCTACTCTGCCCGACGCCGTCTTAGAACGCGACATACTAAAAGAAAACGGATGGCTCGTTATTGAACACGGTAAGGATACCGATTTTACGAGCCACCCGAGGCATTATGAGACGCGCACGTACGGAAGTGTGCACTTCTCGTTCTTTCATTAGAGTTCGATATAGATCTCAAGCAGTTTGCAATGACCTTGCGGGTCGATGCGGATATCATTGAGGGAAGCAGGAATAAGTACTGCTTCTCCTTTTTTTATGGCCACCGTCTTGTCTTCCGTCTCGCAATCAAGGGCGGTGACGGTTGCCGCTCCTTCCACGCACATATACGCCACAAACGAGTCGAGCGGTGCATAATCGCGTTGGATAGGCTTGGTAGGCGATAACAGGTTCGCCGTGAAGTACGGACATTGCTTGAGGTTCACTACCCCGTCGATACGCGGCGCTGTGGGCATGCATGAAGCATCTGTCTTGGATGAGAAATCCATCACCTTAAGTGCCTTATCCAACTTGAGCGGACGTTTCTTTCCGTCATTTCCTATGCGGTTATAGTCATAGAGACGATAGGTGATGTCACTGTTCTCCTGAATCTCCGCCACGATGGTATCTTTGCGCATGGCATGTACCGTTCCCGAAGGAATATATGCCACATCGCCTTCATGTACCTTGTACTCGCGCAGGTAGTCCGCCAGCGAACCATCTTGAATAGCCGCATGGATGAGCGATACGTTCATCTGCTGTTTCCAGCCCAGATAGATAGCTGCTTCGCCTTTGGATGGCAGCACGTACCACATCTCCGTCTTGCCCAAGCTCTTCTCATGCTCCAGCGCATACTCATCGTCCGGATGAACCTGAATAGAGAGGTCGTCCGTTGCATCAATGAACTTAAGCAACAGCGGGAAATGATTGCCGAAGACCTCGTACACTTTCTCTCCGACGAGTTCGTCCATATAGACCTCCAGCAGATCTTGCAGACTATCGCCGGCATGTGCGCCGTTGGAGACCTCCGTCGGGTATTTCTCCACATCGGACATCACCCATGCCTCGCCTACGTTCTCGTAGTCAGCCGGCACATGCTCGTACCATTTCTCGATGGTATGTCCGCCCCAGATCTTATGGAACAGTTGCGGTGTAAATCTAAAAGGATATAGCATAGTTTATAGTTTTCTGATATGTTTCTCCCATTTCCAAGCCGATGCAAGGACGTCACGGATCGGTGTGTCTGCTTTCCAGCCGAGTATCTCATTGGCTTTGTCGGGTTTAGCCCAAACCTGCTCAATATCGCCTTCCCGGCGGCCAACAATCGTATAAGGGATATGAACACCGGTAGCGGCTTCAAACTCATTGATCAGGGTGAGCACACTGAGTCCTGTTCCTGTACCGAGGTTAAAGACCTCCACTTGGTCGCGGTGCTTCGCATTCAGCATGCGGTCGATGGCCTTGACATGTGCTTTAGCCAGATCCACCACATAGATATAATCGCGGATACACGAGCCATCGGGCGTGTTATAGTCGTTTCCGAACACCTTCAGTTCCGGACGGATACCGGCTGCTGTCTGCGTAATGAACGGCAACAGGTTCTGCGGAACACCATTCGGCAACTCACCTATCAGTGCCGAAGGATGGGCGCCTATCGGATTGAAGTAACGCAGAATCGTGGCGTGCAGGTTCTTATCGGCATGTGCCTCATCGCGGATGATCTCTTCGTTGATCTGCTTGGTGTTACCATAAGGCGAGAGAGCCGTTTGAATAGGTGCGGTCTCATCTACCGGCAAGTGTGCCTCGTCCGGCTGACCATAGACCGTACAGGATGAGGAGAAAACAATATTGGGCACTTGATGCAACTTCATTACCTCCAGCAAGGTCACCAAACTACCTAAGTTATTGCGGTAGTACATGAGCGGTTTCTCAACCGATTCGTTCACCGCTTTGCTGGCTGCAAAATGGATCGCACCCACGATATCCGAATATTGCCGAAAGACATTATCTAGATCCATGAAATTGCCGCAATCAATATTAGCGAAATCCGGTTTGCGTCCCACGATAGCCGTGATGCCGTCCAACACGTCTATAGACGAGTTGGAGAGGTTGTCCACGATCGTCACATCGTAGCCTTTTTGCATCAGTTCAACGACCGTGTGTGAGCCGATATAGCCTGTTCCGCCTGTTACAAGTATTCGAGCCATCTACTATGCTGTTTTATTCGTTTACAATAACTGTTTTTCCGTGGATCTTCTTATGCCGGAACCACAAACCATACACCTCCGAGCAGTTGCCGGCGGTGATGAAGGCCTGGATCTTGTTGTCGCGGATGAAGGCCATGACCGAAGAGAACTCATCTTGGGTCAGCAATGTCTGGATCTCCAAGTGCTCTTCTCCGCTGTAACCGCCCTGAATCTTATAGATAGAGCACCCGCGCACGAGATCCTCAACGATATACTTACGGATCCGTTCGGGTTCAGCCGATACAATACAAACGCGTTTGCGCTTGTTGAGCGAAGCGGTGAAATAGTCGATCGCCAAGCCGTTGATCCACGTACCGATGATACCGATGACTACCATGCGGAAGTCGTTGATCAAAAAAGACGTACAGCATATCATCACACCGCCGATAGCCACCGACGTGCCGATATCGAAATGCAGGTACTTATTGAAGATCTTTCCGATGATGTCGAGTCCGCCGGTAGAGGCGTTAATACGGAAGAGGAACGCCTGACAGATAGAGAGCAAGAGCACGAAGCAGATCAGATCGAACCACACATCGCCTGTACCCAGTCCTCCACTCATCACCGAGTCACGCACACGCTCTAATACTTCACCCGAACGACTTAGCAGGTACGGGTTTCCATGCGCGTCAAGCACCGTTTCTCCGGCTTGCAGTTGTGCCAGAATATCCGGAGCATCAATCACCTGATGCGTGAAATTGGTATTCGGGTAGATACGATCCCACATCTGCGTCAACGGACCTAAGATAAGCGCTGTATAAACGGTTTTGGCACCGAACTCATTACCGATCAGTATGAACGCCATCAAGAGCAGGAAGGCGTTGATACACATCACGAGAACGGAGAACGTATCGGCATCACCGCCGAGAAGCGTGTTGAACACGATCGCGAGACCGGAGATAGAACCCACGATCAGATGACTCGGCATCAGGAAATAATAGACAGCGATCGCTCCGACACTCATACCGATGGTCATCATCACCAGCTCTTTCCAGAACTTAAGCGTTCCCAGAGCATGCCAGAAATCGAGTATCAGATCGCACCAATAACTTGGCGTAATATATGTCTTGAGATGTGAAAATTCTTGCGATATATTCATGGTAATAATTCATTTTCCGCTACTACCAGACGTGCCGTACGACGCGTGGTCTGGCTGAGCATGATCGTACGACCGGCTTTGGCCTGCTCGAGTATCTCTTTGGTCGTACCGCGGATAGTGAGCAGCGACAAGTGGTCGTTATACGATACATTAAAATGTTGTTTGAGTTCGTTCATCGCATCGGGCACAAAACGCGTGTTGTCCACGCACACGGATATCGTCACGGCGGAGGACTGAATGAGCGACACTTTGAGACGATGACGATGGATGATATCGAAGATCTCGCTCAGACTCTCTTCGAGCACAAACGCGAAATCCTTGGGGCGCATGGTGATCAGAATCTGATTCTTACGCCATATATAAACCGGTATATTGATCGGCCCTATGCCGTCTTCCGAGATACATGAGCCCGCGGCGTTCGGGTCGCCGAAGGGCTTTACATACAACGGGATACGCTTATTCTCAAGTGGTTTAATCGTTTTCGGGTGAATGATCTGTGCACCCGAATAACTCAGTTCGACCGCGTCTTGGTAACGCAGCGTGGGGATAAGAACCGTATTGGGTTCGATACGCGGGTCGGCGTTCAGAATACCAGGAACGTCTTTCCAGATCGTCACCGATTCGGCATCCAGGTAGTTACCCAAGAGCGCTGCTGTGTAGTCCGAACCTTCACGACCGAGCGTTGTACGCTGACCATCTGCCGTGCCGCCGATGAAACCTTGTGCAACCACTATATCAGGTCGTTGGGCTCTATCCCACCCTGCACGGATGGTAGCAGCACTGGTCGCGTCATCAACTCTCGCCTCACGCCAGGTGTTGTCCGTACGGAGTAACTTGGGCATGTTCCACCACTCCACCGACAGGCCTTGCTTGAGCAGATAGACCGCGATGATCTGCGTGGATAGGAGCTCACCCATCGAGACGATCTGGTCGTAGTTCTCGTCGTAGGATTTGTTCGGATCGTAAGGGATCTCGCCTTGCAGACGGATATCGACACCCGGTTGCAAGCCCAGCTCCTTCATGATGGCTACGTGGTGATCGATGATGTCGATCCACTGGTTGAGCGCCATCTCTTCCTTGCCGGCATCGCAGAACTCAACCACCCGCTCGAGGGCATTGGTGGTCTTTCCGATGGCCGATACCACGACCATCAGTCCGTCGGGCGTGTTATGCATACGCACGATTTGCTCCAGGTTCCGGATGCCTGCTGCATCCTTCACCGATGCCCCACCGAACTTAAAGACTTTCATCAATCACCAATTACCAATCACAAATTGGCCATCCTGATGGCCGTATAAGCGCCTTCGACACCTTTATTACCGAGTTTGCCACCACAACGATCGAGTGCCTGTTGTTGGCTCAAGACCGTCAGCACGGAGAAGATAACCGGCACTTTGCCTTGTGCGTTGAGCATCGCTACGCCCTGCGTCACGGACTCACACACGTAGTCAAAATGCGGTGTCTCGCCTTGGATAACACAACCGATGACGATGACGGCATCCACGCGCTCCTCTTTGGTGATACGCGCAGCGCCATAAGTCAACTCAACCGTTCCCGGCACATGAATCACATCGATATTCTCTGCCGGCACACCGTGCTGAACGAAAGTGTCAATGGCACCTTGCGTCATCGCGTAAGTGATCTCGCTGTTCCAATCCGCTACTACAATAGCATAGCGCTGACGTCCGAGAACATCAGCGCTAGGCAATTGATTGGCATCATATTTCGACAAATCCGTCGTCATCTTATTGCGCGATCGCGATGTATTTGTCAATATCCTGAGCCTCTGTCGAAGTCGGATAACTCTCCTTGATTGCCTTGAAAGCTTTCAGCGCTTTGGCATTCTCACCTTCGTGCAGATAAACCAGACCGGCTTTCTTCAGACTCATCGGAGCGATGATGTCATTTTCGGACTCAGCAGCCGACTCAAACGCTTTGGCAGCCTTGCCGTACTCACCGAGCTCTACATAAGCATCACCGAGCAGTTGCTTGGCAGCCGGATCGATGTTCAGATCATCGGCATCGAACTTCTTGAGGTACTTAGCAGCCTCTTCGTACTCACCCTTCTCAAAGTAGCAGATACCTGCATAGAGCGCAGCGAGTTTACCTTGCTGATAGTGACCATACTCGTCAGCGATTGCCTCAAAACCGATGCACTCAGCGTCGTCACCGAGAAGCGCTTTGTCATAATCGCCTGCCATGAAATAAACCACAGCCTTGGCGTTCTCATTGCTTGCCTCCAGCGCCTTCGGTTTGATAACGTAGTTGTTGATGGCGATGATAGCCATTACGACAACAGCGATACCGAGAATAACCCAACTGATGAGGTTAGCGTTGTCTTCAATCCACTTTCCGGCGCCGGTCAGCGCCTCATTTACTTCTTGCAATTGTTCGTCCTGTTTTACGAACTCTTCTTTCTTTTTTGCCATTTTTATTTGTTTGTTTTATTGTTTACAATAACATTATATTCCAAAATCGGGCACAAAGGTACTACTTTTTTTGCATATATGCAAGAAAAAGTGCACAAAAAAAGCACCGTGTAGCATTTTTGCGCGAGAAAACTTCCTTAAGATAGGATTTGAGGCCTGCTTTTTCCTTTGTAATCCGACCACCTCATCGCTATCCACTTGCGTGGGTCACGGCGTAGAGTATCGGCACGCCATTAGTGAAGCATTTGCACTCGGTTAGTTGTTATTTGTTGAGTTTTCCGGTCTCGTAGCTACACGATGCCGTATATGTCTTTATCGGTGCCAACCTATAGTCAGCACGATACGATGTGTCTCTGCTTTGATATCGTAGTCCGCAGCCGTTGGGTGTGCGTATAGATTAATCTTCTGCCAGCGGTACTGGTACGCCATCTGAACGATCATCGCTGAGCCCCTGTAACCTACTGCACAAGAGGCGTAATGGACGCCGTGGGTGAATTGCGAATAGGTGTCTCGGCGTTCAAAGAGCGGGTCAATCGCAGCCGGTCTGTCTCCTTTCACAAAATCGTTCTCGTACGCGTATCCGGCATTAATGTAAAGTCCCATCACCGGTATCGCTTCCAGGCCTACACGGAAGGTGTGGCGGTCGTTTTGATACGTGGCATGACTATAGTCATATTGCACGGCTACCATCCCGTACGCACCGATCTGGAAAGCCACCGAACTCGTCAGACGTAACGGCAGATGGAAATTATTGTCCGGCTCACTGATATCGGGTGCCCAACTGGTATAAATCGAATCCATTCCCGATTCGGTAGTGGCGCTGGAATAGGTGCGGAGCGAACCCAACGACGGAGTCTGAATACCAAAGCCGATACGTAACCAACTGAGTGGCCTATAGATAGCACCCGCAGCCAGGCTCACGCCTACTCCACGATGGGATACGTAGGTCTTGTTGTCCAAATAGGATGTATCAACGGCAAAATCTTCCTGATACAGCGCATCTTCCGTCAATCCATAGGAATGGATCCGCAAACCCAAACCGGCGTACCATTGGTTGGAGTAATTCATCGCCCAATCGAGTCCGAACTCATGGATCGAACCCCGTTCATCAAAACTAAAGCGGTTGCCGTCATGGATGAGGTGGTTTGGGTATTTGATGGTCATCTTGATGCCTTCAGAAGCCAAGAACCCACCCAACGAAGCTCCATAAGGAGCCGTTCCGTATAGCGTACGGGCAAACGTGCGCCGGCGCTGGTAGGAGAACATCAGATTATGTGCAATAAGTCCTTTTTCTTCGTTGCCTGTCCCTAAACTGAAGACCACTGAAGCCTGTGCCAATGAGAAACGAAGCGTCGATTTGGTGCCCGTCGTCTTATCGATACCCAGATCACCTGTCACCAACACTTCCGCACGGCGATAGAGACCTAAACCGGCCGGGTTATCCTGCACCGCCGAAGGATCACCACCAATAGCCGTCATCGCACCGGACATACCCATATAACGCGCCGTACCGAGTATCGTTCGCTCGGCCAAACGCGCGTAGTCCTGCGCTTGCATAGCAAGCGAGACAAGCATGATTCCTATGATGGCTATTCGTCTCATCGCTTGATTCGTACAGTAATAGTGGTATCGCTTTGCGAGATAATCTCCATCTTCTTTTGACTCTCGGTTCTTGGCTCTTGGCTCTCCACTCGCTTGTCCGGCCAATAATAGGCATCATCGAGCGGCGCTTGCGACGTCGCACAAGCACTCAGCCCTAAAGCCAAAAATCCTATGTAGATAAGTTTTTTCAAATCTTTCTAAAGCCAATGATTTCGCGTACTTCTTCGATAGTCTTCTCTGCACGCGCAGCGGCTTTCTCTGCGCCCTGACGCATGATGCGGTCGAGCAATGCATCGTCGCTTGAGTATGCGAGAATACGTTCGCGGATAGGAGCAAGAAGTGTATTCGCATCAGCCGCCATCTGCTTTTTCATATCGCCGTAACGGATCTGCATGTTGTTGTACAGGTCGTTATAGTAGTCCACCGCTTCCTTACCACAGAGCAGTTCGCAGAGCGTAAACAGGTTCTGGATCACCTCGGGTTTCTCCTGGTTGAGTTGGGTCGGTCCCTGATCCGTTACAGCACGCATGATCTTCTTGGTCACCGTCTTCTCGTCGTCGCACAGATAGAGGCAGTTACCTTCACTCTTACCCATCTTACCTGTTCCATCCAGACCCGGCACTTTGATAGCCTTGTCCGCGAAATGGAAGGAAGCGGGTTCTTTGAAGTACTCTACGTTGTAGATTCTATTGAATCTACGCGCAAACAAACGCGCCATCTCCATATTCTGTTCTTGGTCCTTTCCTACCGGCACTTTGTCGGCTTTGTGCATCAAGATATCCGCTGCCATCAGACACGGATATGTCAGCAAACCGGCATTGACGTTATCGGGTTGTTTGCGCACTTTCTCCTTGAAACTCGTCACGCGCTCCAACTCACCCAGATAAGCGTTCATATTGAGGTACAGATAGAGTTCCAACACCTGCTTCACGTCTGATTGTACATAAATCGGTGCTTTCTCCGGATCGATACCGCAAGCGAGATACTCGCTGAGGATCGTCTTCACCGAATTGCGTATATTCTCCGGTGTCGGGTGTGTCGTGAGCGAGTGCCAATCGGCGATAAAGAACATACAATCGTACTCGTCCTGCATCTTCACGAAGGACTTCACTGCACCGAAATAGTTACCTAAATGCAAGTTGCCCGTAGGGCGTATTCCACTAATAACACGTTCCATAACTTATAACCAATAACCTATAACCTATATCTCTATCGGCAATTGACGACCGATCGGTTGCGCGAGTGTGGTCAACGTAGTCGTGTCTGCTACACCCGGAATGATCTGAATCTTACTGTTCAACAAGGTCAGCAGGTGCTCGTTATCGTGCGCGTACACTTTAATAAGGAGTCCGAACTCACCCAAGGTATATTGTGCTTCCACGATCTCAGGAATCTGCTCGAGCGCTGCAATGACCTGATTGTACATCGAGGCCTTCTCCATCTTGATTCCGATATAGACGCAGAGCTGGTATCCTAATGATTTGGGTTCTACATGATAACTCGAACCGGTAATAGTTCCGTTATCGAACATCTTCTGTACACGTTGGTGAACGGCAGCACGGCTAACGCCACATTGCTCCGCCACATCGCGGAAGGGAATACGGGCATTCTGCGTGATAATCTTCAGAATCTTACGATCTAATTCGTCAATTTTTTCCATTATTTTAATAAAATGCTTAAATTCTGCTGCAAAATTACTACAAAATTTTGATATATGCAAATAATTTTGTACTTTTGCAGCAAATTTTGTAGCAAAATGACACTTGAAGCGTATATATCGTCTCATTCGACACCGGAAAATGAAGTCTTAGAGTCTATCACGCGTGACACGTACGTGCATGTACTCAATCCTCATATGTTAAGCGGGCACGTACAGGGGCGCGTATTGAGTATGATCAGCCACATGATCCGTCCCAAGCGCATCCTCGAACTCGGTACCTTCACCGGCTATAGTGCCTTGTGCTTAGCCGAAGGCTTGGCAGAAGGCGGTAAGTTAGTGACCATCGAACATAACGACGAACTCGAAGACACTATCCGGCGCAATCTCGCCAAATCGCCCCTGGGCGAAAAAATAGAGCTTCTCATCGGCGATGCGAAAGATATCCTACAGGCGAAGCCGGTCTTACAGCAAAGCGGTCTTACAGCGAAGCGATCCTACAGCGAAGCGGTCTTTGATTTGGTCTTCATTGACGCCGACAAGCGTGAGTACTGTGCCTACCTCGATCTGGTCTATCCGCTGGTGCCGGTAGGAGGGTTCATACTCGCGGATAACACCCTTTGGGACGGACATATCATCGATCCGGCGTACGACAAGGACAAACAGACGCTCGGTCTCCGTGCCTTCAATGATAAACTAAAGGAGGACGACCGCTTTGAGCAAGTCATCCTCCCTTTACGTGACGGGTTAACCCTGATCAGGAAAGTGCGGTAGCCTCTTCCCAAGTATAGTCTTTCTCTTCCGTTTCGGAAGGAATATACCCCATCGTTTCTTTCGCTTTGTCCTGCGGGAAAGTGAAGTACGTACATGTGCACTCGCACAGCAGCTCGCCTTCGGCGCTATACAACTCCCCTATTACAATCGCTACGTTTCGGCGCATCTCCTTCAGGTACGCCCGCAGTTTGATGTAGTCCTGCAGCGTCGAGACGGGTTTATGGTACCGCATTTCCATCTTGGCAGTCACACCGGCGGTCTTCAGTTTATGGAACACCACCCAACCGCATACCTCGTCCAGCAGCACGGCTTGGATACCGCCGTGAAGGGTGTTGAGCCAAGACTGATGGTTCTGCGTAGGACGCCAGATAGAGACGATGTCATCGCCGTCCTCAAAGAACCGCATCCGCGTGCCTATCGGATTGTCCGGACTGCAACCGAAGCAGTTATAACCGGGGTATGACGTCCAAGGATTAATAATTCGTTTCATCCTATAACCTTTAACCTATAACCTTTACTGAAGGCACTTATCAAGTGCTTCCTTCAGTGCCTTCTTATCCAAGTGCTGACCGATAAAGACGAGTTTCTGCATGCGGTCGCCGTACTGGTCATCCCAGCATCGTCTGCCATCAGTTGCATCAACTCCTCTTTGGGCATCGTGGCGAACCACTCCCCTGCCCGCTTGAGGTTGAACTGCTTACCGGCTTGTTCGAACAGATAGCACATGTCATACTCCTCGGCGAAATAGCACATACCCTTACAACGAATGACGTTCTTCGGCCAATGTGCTGCTACGAACTCATCAAACAGTCCCAGATCGAACGGCTTACGCGCATAATAGACGTAGGTCTCAATGCCGAACTCCGCGAGATGATCGTGGTCATGGTGGTGCTCGTGCTCATCCTCATCGTCGTCGTCATCGTCATCGTGATGATGCTCGTGATGATGACTCGCATCCTCCACTTCTTGGATCCATGCAGCCGACGTAGCTGTCTTATCGAAGTCAAACAATCCGGTGTTCAGGATCTTATCAAAATCCACATCGCAGTAGTTCGTTTCGATAATTTCTGCCGTGGGTTGTATAGCGCGAATAATACTCTTGATTCGAGCCAACTCTTCTTCGCTTACTTCGGAAGCCTTATTTAAGAGGATGATATTACTGAACTCAATCTGTTCGATAACGAGTGCGGCGAGGTCTTCTTCCTTGGGCACATAGTGGGCTAATTGGTCTCCGCCATCGAACTCATCGCGGATACGCAGCGCGTCCACTACGGAGCAGATACAATCGAGTGTCGGCAGACCGTCCGTAGCGAACTGCGGCACCATCTGCGCATAACTGCAGAGCGTCTGTGCAATAGGTGCAGGCTCACAGATACCCGAAGCCTCAATGACGATATAATCGTACGCGTGCTGGGCAGCCAGATCGTGCAGCTGGGCAATCAAGTCCATCTTGAGCGAACAGCATATACAGCCGTTCTGCAGCGCCACGAGCGAGTCGTCGTTCTGACTAACCACCCCGCCCTGCTGAATCAGCGAGGCGTCTATATTCACTTCGCCGATATCATTCACAATAACGGCAAAGCGAATACCTTTCTCATTCGTCAAAATGCGGTTCAACAGCGTCGTCTTCCCGCTCCCGAGATAACCCGTGATTAATAAAACAGGTATTTTAGAAATCTCTTTCATCCTATAACCTTTAACCTATAACCTTTAACCTATTTGGCATACGCAGCGTAGTCTGCGTAATATTTATCCACCAATTCATTTTGTCCGTACCGCTCGCAGGTCTGGAGTACGTAACTCAAGATAGCCGCCTCGCGACCGGTGGTCGATTCCATCAGATTACGTTGACGGCGATCGAGACTCTGCGCAAAGCGCAGGTACTCCACGCAGGTGTTGGCTACGTCATCCATGATTGCTACGGCTTTCTCGTCCTCGTGGAGCAAGAAATACATCTGCGCCATCGAAGCGGAGGTGTAGTCGTACGGTACGTTGTAACCCGGCAACATCTCTTCCGCATAGTCGAGTACTTCGAGCGCTTTGTCACGTTGGTTCTCACGGATCAACTGCTCAGCCAACTGAGCGAACATCATACGATGGGTGCGGCACATACGCATCAGGTTCTCGTCGATATAGATGCCCGGGATATTCATGTTGCCATAAGCGAACTTGTGCATCATGTTCTCGTACATCTTCTCCGTATTGACGCGCGGTTGACCGTCACGACTGCGGGTCGGTGTGATCTGATAAGCCAGACCCGTCAACTCCATATACGGCTCCAAACCGAGGTAATAGTCGTTACCCACGGTAGCGCAGAAATACATCGGACGCTGCCATTTGTTCGTGCTCAGCATCTCCATGATCATCATCTCCGAGCGCGTGTACATGCGTTTTTTCTTGAACATGATCTGCTCGCCGCTCGGGGTCTCTACGTACAACTGATCCGACGGGATGTAGTTATCGCCCTCACGGGTCTTGGTACGCGGATCATCCGAACGCAGGAAATTGAACGCTTTCTCTACGCTGATCGGTTGTCCCAGACGATTATCCACGCGGGCGATCTCATTCGAGCCCGGCATGAAGTCCTTGTACTCCCACGAGATAGGCAGTGCCGCCGACTCATAGTACGGACGTTTCATCTGACTGATATACCAATCGGTCTGCAAGTAACTCAGGTTACATACACGTAGATCGGTTCCTACTTCCTCTACCTCCTGGTTATACCACAAGGGGAAGGTATCGTTATCGCCGTTCGAGAAGAGAATGGCCTGTGTCTCGCAGCTCTTCAGGTAGTTCGCGCCGAAATCACGGCAACTGTAACGCTGGCTACGATCGTGGTCATCCCAGTTCTGTTGTGCCATCAGCGCCGGTACACCAAGGCAAAGGAGCGATATCGCTACGGCTCCTATAACCTTTAACCTTTCACCTTTCACCTTTACATTGATCCAGTCAATCAATGCCAGCACGCCCAGACCGATCCAGATACAGAATGCATAGAACGAACCCGCATACGCATAGTCACGTTCACGCGGTTGGTACGGCGTCTGGTTCAAGTACAGCACGATGGCCAGACCGGTCAGGAAGAACAGCAGGAACGTCAGCGTGAAGTTCTCCAAGCCCTTTTGTTTCTTGCTCAACTGCCATACGATACCGATGATACCGAGCAGCAACGGCAGGAAATAATAGACGTTATGACCCTTGTTCTCTTTCAGTTCGGTCGGCAGCAGGTCTTGATCGCCGAGCATAGCGTTGTCGATGAACTTGATACCCGAGATCCAGTTACCCTTGGTAATATCGCCGTAACTCTGCAAATCATTCTGACGACCGGCGAAATTCCACATGAAATAGCGCCAGTACATGAAGTTCACCTGGTACCTGAAGAAGAAACGCAGGTTCTCCGCAAACGTCGGACAGTACTCCGTCTTCTGCTGACCGCAGTACTCATAACGCACGCGTTTGCCCTTCACGTTCGCCCACTCTTTGTAAGCGCTTACATGGCTACCCTGACTCGAGTACATACGCGGGAAGAGCATGCAGAACTGCGGCATATACTTATAACTCGTCTTATAACCGGTGATCACGTACTTATCCTTCTCGCCCTCCACCTTCGGTGCCGGAGCGTATTGGGCATGACCTTTCTTCTCTACCGGGATGCACATGTTGCCTTCTACCCGCAGTTCTACCGGTGCGTTATACGTCTGGCCGTAGAACAAAGGACGGTCGCCGTACTGCTCACGGTTGAGGTAGTATTTCAGGCTAAACACATTATCCGGACTGTTCTGATCCATCGGCGTGTCCGCATTGGAGCGGATCACAAGAGCGGCATACGAGCTGTAGCCGATCAATATCACCGTCACCATCACCGCCGCGGTGTTCAACCAACGCATCTGACGCTTGCGAGTAAAAATAATCGCCCAAGTAAGGAAGGCTGCAATTAGCACCAGGCACACTGCCAGACCCGTGTTGAACGGACATCCGAAGCCGTTGACGAACAGCAACTCGAACCAACCGATCAGCGTCGGTACACCCGGGATGATGCCGTACAAGATCACGAGCAGCACCAGGCACGAAGCCAAGAACGCATAGATCATACCTTTCCAACTGAACGCATACTTACGGAAGTAATAAACGAGTCCGATGGCCGGGATCGTCAGCAAGTTCAATAGGTGTACACCGATACTCAAGCCCATCAGATACGCGATCGCAATCAGCCAGCGGTCACTTCCCTCTTCGTCTGCCTGCTCGTCCCATTTCAGAATCAACCAGAACACGACTGCCGTGAAGAGCGACGAACTTGCATACACCTCGCCTTCGACGGCACTAAACCAGAAGGTATCAGAAAACGTGTACGCTAACGCACCTACCGCACCGGCGCCAAGGATACCGATACCCTTCCACATCGGCATAGTCCCGTCACCTGTAACCTGTAACCCGTCACCCATCAGTTTCTTCGCCAATGCCGTGACAGTCCAGAAAAGGAACAGGATCGTGAAGGCCGATGCCAGTGCTGACAGCGCGTTCACGCACATCGCTACGTGGCTCGTATCCGATGCAAACAGACTAAAGAAATGCCCCATCAGCATGAAGAACGGTGCTCCGGGCGGATGGCCCACGTCCAGTTTCCAGGCGCTGGAGATAAACTCTCCGCAGTCCCAGAACGAAGCCGTGGGCTCCATCGTAAGGAGATACGTGGCTGCTGCGACTGCAAAAACAGCCCATCCGCACAGCGTATTCCATAATTTAAATTGTTTCATTTTATCGTTGATTTTTTATTATTAGGCCACATTACGGCAAAATCGGGTGCAAAATTACTCAAAAAAAATGACATGCGCAAATAATTAAGGAAAAATTTATAAAAAACACGCGCGCACTTGCGTATATGAAAAAGTTTTTGTATCTTTGCAGGCTTTTTTGTAGAAAACATATTAAAAACGACATATAAATCTATGATTAAAGT
>CACWNR010000010.1 GCA_902762355.1 uncultured Bacteroidales bacterium | reverse complement strand
GCTCAGGATCGCCAAGCGTTCCTCGAGCAGAAGGACACCGCCGGTGGCAAAAAGACCATGAAAGCTTACCTCTGGAAGGTTTGCGGTGATGCTTACGATCAAGAGCACAACGGCTAATCCATCCGGATCGGTTATCAGAAGGACACCTCCAACGAGGTGCCCTTTTTTATGCGGTGTTCGTTTCACTCACGGCTGTTTTTAATCCCCCAAGAAAAAAATCCCCCAAGAAAAAAATCCCCAAGAAAAACTTGCATACGCAAGCGTTTGGCATAATTATTGCGCATATTTTTATAAAAAATGGAATTATTATGAAGAAAATTGTCTCTCTTTTGGTTGCAGTGCTGTGCCTGACGACAGCCAATGCCTGTATGAAAAAGAATGTGCCGGTACGCGAGAACCCGCTTACCGTCATTGTGATGGATAGTACGCAAGCGCTCTTGAACGGGGCGCAAGTGAAGATCGGTAAAACGACCTATACCTCGTCTTTTGACGGGTGTATCGTGCTGAAGCCCGAGCAGATCAAGGGTGTCAGTTCACTGACCATCTCGTGTGAAGGCTTCGAGGCAAAGAAGGTGACGCTTTCTGACGCGTCGCTGGAGATTGTGACTTTAGCGGCTAAGCCCGGTAAGGAAGGTCGAGGCGGTAAGGAGGTATATTATACCCTGGGCGCAACGCGAAGCGGTGTTCGTTATGAAAAAGCAGTTGCCATGATGGCGACCGCCGACTATGCTGTGGTGGAAGCGGAAGAAGCAGCCGCAGAGATGCATACATTGCCGTATTACGGAGATGCAAGCAATGGTGTCTCTGCCGGCAAGTTGACGGCCGGTGAGGTGAATGACTTCGCCAAGTGGTACTTCTGGCCGAAAATGCTGGATAGCACACACGGGCAATTCATTAAGACTTGGGGTATCGAACCACGTCAGCGTTATACCGTACAGGTAAAGACCAAAGATGGATACCCGGTGGCGAACTATCCTGTACAACTGAAGGATGAGAAAGGCAACACCCTCTTCCAAGCCCTGACGGACAACACCGGTAAGGCGGAACTATGGGGTAACCTGCTCAAGGACGCACAGCCGTCGGCAGTACGTGTGCCGGAGCAAACCATCATCCTAGATGAGCCTTGCGAGGTGTCCGATGCAGTGGACGTACTGTTTGTCTTCGATGCAACAGGTTCGATGGGCGATGAGCTGCATTATCTGCAGGCCGAGATGAAAGATGTCATCTCTCGCGCAAAGACCGCTACAGGAGGCCTGGCGATCCGCACCGGTGCGGTGGTATATCGCGATCATAGCGATGAGTACCTGACCCGTATCTCGCGTCTAACGGACAATATCGCCACCACGCAGGAGTTTATTGATCATCAGAACGCTAACGGCGGTGGGGATTATCCGGAAGCCGTTCCCGAGGCTTTGATGGCAGCGTTGAATAGTGCGGGGTGGAATGACAACGCGCGTGCGCGTATCGCGTTCCTTATATTAGATGCGCCCTGCCACGAAGACTCAGCTACCCTGGCGTTACTGCATGAGCAAATCCTGAACGCCGCCGCGATGGGTGTACGGATTGTGCCGGTCGTTTGTAGCGGAATAGACGAGAGTGCCGAATTCCTGCTGCGTGCCATAGCGTTGGCAACCAACGGAACGTCCTTCTTCCTCACCGATGACTCCGGTATCGGTAATCCGCACCTCAAGCCGACAACGGATAGCTTGAAGGTCGAGCACCTCAATGATATGCTTGTGCGTACGATCGTGGAGTTCAGTAAGATGCCCGAATGTCAGCCGCTAGAGGAAACCGAAGAATTGACCCACAATGAGTATTTCCTGCCGAATCCGTTCACGACTGCCGATCTTGAAGCCGATCCTTCTATCCCAAATGGAGAAGGCGTTCACTACCTGATCGATGTCAGCGGCAAACTCCTGGGAATCTTTTGTGGTACGGTTCCAACCGATCATCTTCCGATAGGCGTCTATTTCATCAAGACCTATTACGATGGTATCTGGCACACAAAAAAGATACTCGTACGTTAAAAATTCTTCTGAATCGATAAAATGAGCCCTCCGGGGCTCTTTTTTATGCAAAAAATGCAAAAAGACTTGCATAATTCAAAAAATTATTGTACTTTTGCCGTCGATTTTTAAATTTAATCGAATTAAAAACGAAAAATAACGTCAAAAGTATGAGCAATATTCGTTTTGAAGCGTTAAAAACCGCCTTTGAGCATAAACCGGCGGTGGTAGATGTGCCGGAAGGCAAAGTAAAGGACTATTTTGCGCAAGATGTATTCACGCGTGAAAAGATGAAGGAGTACATCTCACAGGATGTATTGGATCAGTTGTTTGACGATGTGGATAATGGTCGTACGATTCATCGTGACATCGCAGGTGTCGTAGCCATCGGTATCCGCAAGTGGGCAATGGATCACGGAGCAACCCATTTCACGCACTGGTTCCAGCCGCTGACAGGTGGAACAGCCGAGAAGCACGATGCCTTCTTCACCCTTGGTAAAAGCGGCGAACTGCTGGAGGAGTTCAGCGGGGATAGTCTTTATCAGCAAGAACCGGACGCTTCATCCTTCCCCTCGGGAGGAATCCGTAATACCTTCGAGGCACGCGGTTATTCCGCATGGGATCCTTCGAGTCCGGTGTTCCTCATAGGCGACACGCTTTGTATCCCGACTGTTTTTGTGGCTTATACCGGTGAAGCGCTCGATTATAAGACCCCGTTGATTCGTTCGACGGCATCGCTCTGTCATGCAGCCCGTGAGGTGTGCGCTTATTTCGATAAACAAGTGAAGCACGTACACGCGAACCTCGGCTGGGAACAGGAGTACTTCCTCGTGGACGAATCGCTCTATACGGCGCGTCCGGATCTGCTGCTCACCGGCCGTACACTCATGGGGCATAACAGTGCCAAATCGCAGCAGCTCGAAGACCATTATTTCGGCGCGATACCGGCACGTGTGCTGGCGTTCATGCGTGAGTTGGAATACGAAGCCCTCAAGGCCGGCATCCCTGTTCGTACGCGCCATAATGAGGTGGCACCTAATCAATTTGAGATGGCGCCAATCTTTGAAGACGTCAACCTTGCCAACGATCATAACTTGCTCGTTATGTCCATCATGGAGCGTGTGGCGGAGAAACATCATTTCCGCGTATTGCTGCACGAGAAACCCTATGCCGGCGTGAACGGTAGTGGTAAGCACTGCAACTGGTCGATGTCCACCAACACGGGCATCAACCTGCTTGCGCCGGGTAAGAACCCGTACCAGAACTTGCAGTTTATCACCTTCTTGGTGAATGTCCTCATGGCCGTTCAACGCCATAACGGCCTGCTCAAAGCATCCATCGTCAGCGCTACCAACGAGCATCGTCTGGGTGCGAATGAGGCACCGCCTGCCATCATCTCTGTCTTCTTGGGCAAGCAGATCAGCGAAGTCCTCGACAAACTCGAGCACGCCAAGGCCGAAGAGGCCATCATCATCAATGCCAAGAAGGAGATGAAACTCGGCGTGGCAAATATTCCGGAGATTTTATTGGACAACACAGATAGAAACCGTACCTCTCCGTTTGCTTTCACGGGTAACCGTTTTGAGTTCCGTGCGGTGGGATCATCCGCTAACTGCGGTGCGGCGATGTTGGCGCTCAATGCCGCTGTCGCTGAGCAGTTGATGATCTTCAAAGAAGAAGTGGACGCCCGTATCGAGAAGGGGGAAGCCAAAGAGCGTGTGCTCTTTGACGTGATTAAGAAATATATCATGGCCTGCAAAGCCATCCGTTTTGACGGTAACGGCTATTCCGATGAGTGGAAAGAAGAGGCTGCCAAACGAGGCTTGGACTGCGAGACCAGCGTACCGAAAATTATCGATAATTACTTACTCCCTTCCTCTATACAAATGTTCGAAACCACAGGTGTTCTCAGCAATGCGGAATTACACAGCCGCAGTGAGGTCAAATGGGAAACGTACGTCAAAAAACTGCAGATTGAGAGCCGCGTGATGGGCGATCTGGTCGTTAATCACGTGCTACCTGCCGCGAAGCGTTACCAGACGATGCTGCTGCAGAACGTACTGGCCGTCAAGCAGGTCTTCAGCGCCGATGAGACGGCTTCGCTCAACGCGATGGACTATAGTATCATCAAGCAGATCGAGGAACACTCGGGCGCTATCCTTGAAGGAGTAGAGCGCATGACCGATGCACGACATAAAGCCAATCGTCAACCGGACGAGCGCAGTAAGGCGATCGCTTATCACGATAATGTCCTGCCGCTTATGGCCGAGATCCGTGAGCATGCTGATGCACTCGAACTCATCGTCGATGACGAGATGTGGACACTGCCCAAGTACCGCGAACTGATGTTCATTCACTAATGGGTTTTATGCAAATAGCTGATAGGATACAACATATAGTCACTTCACAGAGTCTGGCAATGGCAGCGAGAGCCGGGGAACTGAAGGCGGCAGGGGTTGATGTGATCAGTATGTCGCTGGGCGAACCGGACTTCGAGACGCCTGTGCATATCCGTGAGGCGGCGAAGAAGGCCATCTCGGACGGATGGTCGCATTATGGTGCGGTGGCTGGAATAGCTTCGTTGCGAACTGCAATAGCCAAACAGCAGAACAGCGTCGCGGGAAATCAGATCGCATGGGACGCGAATGATGTGATGGTTTCCGTGGGCGCAAAGATGGCGATTTACAATGCGATCCAGACTGCGATAAACCCGGATGACGAAGTGATTATCCCGATGCCGAGTTGGGTGAGCTACAGCGAGATGGTGAAACTGGCTCAAGGCAAAGTGGTGGCGGTGCACACGAAGTATGAAGACAACTATTGCATGACCCCGAAACAACTGCGCGCAGCATTGAACAAGAAGACGCGAATGCTGATTCTTTGTTCTCCCAATAATCCGACGGGTGCCATTTATGATCGAGAGAAGTTAGAGGCGTTGGTGGCCGTATTGCGTGATTATCCTGATGTGATTGTGCTTGCGGATGAGATATATGCGTCCTTGTCATACGATATCTCTCCTGTGACTATGGCGGCCTTCGAACCTTTATCAGACAGGTTGATTATCGTGAATGGCGTCAGTAAGGCATATGCCATGACGGGATACCGGATAGGCTGGCTATTAACCAAGAATCGGCCGTTCTTAAATGCTTGCATTCGTTTGCAAGGGCAGCAGTTAACGTGTGCAACGATGGTCGCGCAGAAAGCAGCTGAAGCTGCACTGATAGGTTCGCAGACATGTGTGGAAGAGATGCGAGAGGTATTTAAACAACGACGGGAACTGATTTGTCGTTTAGCGGCAGATATTCCCGGTTGGAAGTTCAATAAACCGCAGGGAGCTTTCTATCTCTTCCCAGATGTGAGCGCGATAGGGGATGGTGATGCCGTCGCGGAGATGTTATTGGAGAAAGCGCATGTGGCCGTTGTACCGGGTTCTGCATTTGGTTGCCCGGATTGTATCCGTTTGTCGTACGCCATATCCACCGAGGAGATAGAGGAAGCCATGCGGCGAATTAAAAATGCATTCATGTAATGGAAACGAAGTATATCTTTATCACCGGAGGTGTAGCCTCTTCCTTAGGAAAAGGTATCATCTCGGCATCCTTGGGTAAACTGCTCCAGGCGCGCGGGTATCGGATAACGATTCAAAAGTTCGATCCTTATATCAACATTGATCCGGGGACACTGAATCCGTACGAGCACGGCGAGTGTTACGTGACGGCGGATGGTATGGAAACCGACCTCGACCTTGGGCACTATGAGCGATTTACGGGGATAGAGACGACGCGCGATAATAGTGTGACAACCGGTCGTATATACCTGAGTGTGATAGAGAAAGAGCGCCGCGGAGATTATTTAGGAAAGACGATACAGGTCGTTCCGCATATCACAGACGAGATCAAACGGCGTATCCTGCTTAACGCAAGCAAACAACCGCTGGACTTCGTTATTACGGAGATAGGCGGTACGATAGGCGATATAGAAAGTCAGCCTTTCTTGGAGGCAATCCGTCAATTGCGTTGGGAACTCGGTCCCCAACGGGCACTCAATGTGCATCTTACCTACGTGCCGTATCTGGCCGCGGCAGATGAACTGAAGACCAAACCGACGCAGACCAGTGTCAAGCAGTTACAGGGACTTGGAATCCAACCGGAGATACTTATTTTGCGTACGGAACATTATCTGAGTGATGAACTGCGCAATAAAGTAGCGCATTTCTGCAACGTCGCCCCCGAGGCGGTGATTCAGAGTCAAGACTTACCGAGTATCTATGAGGTGCCCATCAATATGTATGAGCATCAACTGGACAAGGTTATCTTGAGTAAGATGGGTATCAAAAGAACGGCATCGCCCGATTTGAAATCTTGGAAGGATTTTCTGGATTGCCGGAAGCGCGCGGAGGAAGTGCTCCATATAGGTCTGGTCGGTAAATACGACCTGCAAGATGCGTATAAGAGTATTCGTGAGAGCCTCGCACATGCGGGTACGTATAGAGGATATAAGGTGAAGATACATTTCATCAATAGTGAGTTTATTACCCGTGAGAACGTAGCCGAACAACTCTCTGGTATGGCCGGTATCGTCATTTGCCCAGGTTTTGGACAACGCGGTATCGAGGGCAAGATCTTAGCTGCCGAATATACCCGTATACATGATATTCCGACTTTCGGTATCTGTCTCGGCTTCCAGATGATGGTAATCGAGTTCGCGCGTAATGTATTAGGTTACCAAGATGCCAATAGTAGTGAGATGGACGAAACGACCCCGCATAATGTCATTGACATGATGGCGGAGCAGAAGAACATCACACAAAAAGGCGGAACGATGCGACTTGGAGCATACGAGTGTGCCATACCCCAAGGCAGTCGTACCGCGCAGGCCTATCACGGACAAACACTCATTAAAGAGCGGCATCGTCACCGTTATGAGTTTAACAACTCCTATAAGGACGAGTTCGAGAAACGCGGCATGAAATGTGCGGGTATCAACCCTTCTTCTGATTTAGTGGAAATCATGGAGATACCGACTTTACGCTGGTATATTGGCACGCAGTTTCACCCCGAATATAGTTCAACGGTCTTACATCCGCATCCGTTGTTTTTGGATTTTGTTGCGGCATGTGTTAAAGCATCAAAAGATAAATGAAAACCCTTCCGTTCATCAAAATGCATGGCTTGGGAAATGATTACGTGTATATGGATTGTTTCCCGAAGACCACGGCAGAAATCATCGCCAAGACTGACCTGCCGACCTTGGCGCGTGCTGTCTCCGACCGACATTTCGGTATCGGTTCCGACGGACTCGTCCTGATCTTGTCGTCCAAAGAAGCAGATGCCAAGATGCGTATCTTCAATGCCGATGGTAGCGAAGCGGAGATGTGCGGTAATGCGATTCGTTGTGTGGCAAAATACCTGTACGAGAGTGGAATCTGTCGCGATGTACACATGGAGATAGAAACCCTCTCCGGCATACGTTCGCTGGCGCTGCATGTGGACAAAGAGAAAGTAGATCTGGTGACTGTGAATATGGGCAAGCCGGTCATTCAGCCGGATTCTATCCAAAGCGGAATGGATCCGATTGGTTATACGGCAGTAAATATGGGCAATCCTCATGCGGTTTTCTTTCGCGATACCATCCCGCAATTACCGACCAATACGAACGTAGAATTCGTTCAAGTGCGAAACAAAAAGGAGCTCGACGTTCGGGTTATAGAACGTGGCTCAGGAGAGACTTTGGCTTGCGGAACGGGGGCTTGTGCAGCAGCGGTGGCTGCTATCTATCACGGCCTTACCGAACGGACGGTAACCGTGCATCTGCCCGGTGGAGATTTGACGATACAGTGGAAGTCCGATCTGTCATCGGTCTTCATGACCGGAACGGCGACCGAAGTGTTCCGCGGTGAATATACATACTGACAATGAATAGGAATACGAATTTTGATCAATTGCCTGATAGGTATCTCTTCAAAGAGATTGCAGTTCGCGCAGCAGCCTATACACAACTACACCCTGAGCATCACCTCTTGCGCATGGGAGTAGGGGACGTATCGCTTCCTCTGCCCGGAGCGATCATCGATGCAATGCATCAAGCTGTGGACGAGTTAGCGCATGCGGAGACTTTCCGAGGCTATAGCCCAGAAGAAGGATATGAATGGTTAAGACAAGCAGTCATCGATCATGAATACACGCCGAGAGGCATTGATCTGGATATAGAAGAGGTTTTCATCAGTGAAGGAGCCGGCAGCGATCTGGGTAACCTGAGTGAACTATTTCTTGACCATAACACAGTAGCCATCTTAGATCCCTCATATCCGGCATATATAGATAGCAGTATAATGGCCGGAAGAGAAGTAATCTCGTTGCCATGTACGATAGAGAACGGTTTTATACCCGAATTGCCTAAGCAAAAAGTGGATATCATCTATCTCTGCTTGCCGAATAATCCGACCGGAACGGTGCTCAAGCGAGCTGAGCTACAACGATGGGTCGATTATGCGATTGCTAATAAGAGTATCATCATTTTTGATGCTGCCTATGAGGCGTATATCTCCGAAGAAGATATACCGCATAGTATCTACGAACTGGAAGGCGCCAAACAGGTCGCTATAGAGGTGCGTAGCTTTAGTAAGAGTGCCGGCTTTACAGCCGTACGTTGCGGATATACGGTAGTTCCCAAGCAAACGGGTCTCCAAGCTATGTGGCTGCGTCGCCAGTGTACGAAATTCAACGGTACTTCCTATGTGGCACAGCGGGCAGCACAGGCTACCTTTACTCCGGAAGGCAAGCAAGGAATTGAAGTCAATTTGGCGTATTACAAGCAAACAGCACAGATGATCGCAGACGGGCTTCGAGCATTAGGATATGAGGTGTACGGAGGCAAGAACGCCCCTTATATTTGGTGGCGTGTACCGCAAGGCTATGACTCCTGGTCGTTCTTTGATCACTTGCTCAACAATTGTCAGATTGTTTGCACGCCTGGCATCGGTTTTGGTGATGCCGGACATGGATTTGTGCGTTTTTCGGCGTTCTCTAACAGAAAAGATGTCGAAGAGGCACTAAAAAGAATGAAAACTCTTGCATAAACCAAAAAAAAATAGTAATTTTGCACCGCAAAATTGAAATAACACTATGTGTGGAATAGTTGGATATATCGGCAAACGCAAAGCGTACCCGATTTTGATTAAAGGTCTGCATCGTCTCGAGTACCGTGGATACGACAGTGCCGGCGTGGCGCTCATCAATGAGCAGGGACAACTCAACGTCTATAAGGCCAAAGGTAAAGTGTCCGAGCTGGAAACGTTCTGCGAAAGCAAAGACACGGGTGGCACGATAGGTATCGCACATACGCGTTGGGCTACCCACGGTGAACCCAATACGGTCAATGCACATCCGCATTACTCGGAGTCCGAGCGCTTGGCCATCATTCACAACGGTATCATCGAGAACTACGCCGTCCTCAAAGCCGGTCTGATGGAGCAGGGGTATACCTTCAAGTCCGACACGGACACGGAGGTACTTGTACAACTGGTCGAATATACGCAGGTCAACCAGCACGTTGATCTCAAAACGGCGGTACAGTTGGCGCTGCAACAGGTGATCGGTGCGTATGCGATTGCCATCCTCGACAAGACCCATCCGGACACCCTCATTGCTGCTCGTAAGGGTTCTCCTCTTGTGGTGGGTATCGGAGAAGACGAGTATTTCCTGGCATCCGACGCCACGCCTATCGTTGAATATACGGATAAAGTGATCTATATCGAAGACGAGGAAGTAGTGTCCTTGCGCTTGGGCGAGAAAGTCGATATAACAACCATCAATAACGTCACTAAGACGCCTGAAATCAAGCGTCTCGAACTATCGCTCTCGCAACTCGAGAAAGGCGGCTATCCGCATTTTATGCTCAAGGAGATCTTCGAACAACCGCGTACACTGACTGACTCCATGCGAGGACGTGTCAATGTGCGTCAAGATAATATCGCCCTTTCCGGATTTATTGATAACAAAGACCGTTTCCTCAACGCAAAACGTATCATCATCACGGCATGTGGCACGTCCTGGCACGCCGGCCTCATTGCTATGTACGCCATCGAGGAGTTTGCGCAGATCCCGGTCGAAGTGGAGTACTCCTCGGAGTTCCGTTACCGCAAGCCGGTCATCAACAAAGATGATGTGGTCATCGCCATCTCGCAGTCCGGTGAGACCGCCGATACCTTGGCTGCTATCCAACTTGCCAAAGAGAAAGGTGCGTTCATCTTCTCCATCTGTAATGTCGTCGGCGCTTCTATTCCGCGCGTGTCGGACAGCGGTTGTTATACGCATGTGGGCCCAGAAATAGGTGTGGCTTCTACCAAGGCCTTTACCGCACAAGTAACTGCCCTCACGATGCTGGCGCTCTGTATCGGTCGCGAGAAAAAGACTATAAGCAAGGAGCAGTACTTACGTATCGTGCGTGAACTCGGTCAGATACCCGATAAGATAGAACGCGTGTTGGGACAGAACAAACGTATTTCGGACTTCGCGAAGACCTTTACTTACGCGCAGAACTTTATCTACCTTGGCCGCGGATATAATTTCCCGGTTGCGATGGAGGGAGCACTCAAACTGAAAGAGATCTCCTATATCCATGCCGAGGGCTATCCGGCAGCGGAGATGAAACATGGACCTATTGCCCTTATCTCGCAGGAGATGCCGGTCGTAGTGGTTGCACCACATTGCGGCACGTACGAGAAAGTGGTAAGTAATATCCAGGAGATCAAAGCCCGCAAGGGTAGGGTGATTGCAGTGGTGACGGAAGGCGATGAACTGGTTAGCAAGATTGCCGACTACTGCATCGAAGTACCGGCCACAGAAGAGTGCCTGACGCCGCTACTCACCGTCATTCCTCTTCAATTATTGGCATACCACATCGCCGTGGTCAAGGGCTGCGATGTGGATCAACCCCGTAACCTCGCTAAGTCTGTTACGGTAGAATAAATTTGAAATCATAAATCATAAATCAAATATGAAAGTAGCGATCCTCGGTTACGGCAACATAGGCCGTGCAGCTGAAGAAGCCATCAAAGCCGCTCCGGATATGGAGTTTGCCGGCATTTATCACCACAATGATTGCCTCGATTGTATCGACGCGGATGTCGTACTCGTATGTACGCCGACACGTGAGGTGCAAAAGTTTGCAACTGTTTTGGCAGCACGCGGCATCTGCACCGTGGACAGTTTCGATATCCATGGACAAATATGGAACTTGCGTGAGAACTTAGACGCAGTTTGTAAGGCCAATAAAGCCGTCAGCATCATCTCTGCCGGCTGGGATCCCGGATCGGATTCGATGATCCGTGCTATCCTCTTGGCTTTGGCGCCGAAAGGGCTTACCTACACGAACTTTGGAGCTGGTCGTTCGATGGGGCACACCGTGGCGGCTAAGTCCAAACCCGGCGTCAAGAATGCGCTTTCCATGACCATTCCTTTGGGCACGGGTATTCATCGTCGTATGGTGTATGTCGAACTCGAAGATGGCGCAGACTTAAAGGCGGTTGAAGCAGCAATACTCGCAGACGACTATTTCGTACACGATGAGACGCATGTCATTCCTGTGGAGAGCGTCGATGCCCTCAATAACGTGGCGCATGGGGTGAATCTCGTTCGTAACGGCGTTTCCGGCGTGACCCATAACCAGCGTTTTGAGTTTAATATGACCATCAATAACCCGGCCTTGACCGGTCAGGTTATGGTGTCTTGTGCGCGTGCGGCAATACGCCTCAAAGAGCGTGGAGAGTATGGGGCAAAGACGATGATTGAATTGGCACCTATTGACCTGCTTCCGGGAACAAAAGAGAGCCTCGTAAAGGCTCTCGTATAGTCAGTGTTGTCTGAACGCTCCCGTGCGGTAAGCTTGTAAGAGTTGTTCGAGGTAGTTGATCTGCTCGAGCAACTCTTTTCCTTTGTCTGTATCCTTGATACGAATACGTTGACCGGAGAAATCTTGCAGTAAAGTACGGTTCTGAATGTCGTTTCCGGACAGCACGGCTTGCTCACGACTCTCGAAGCTCTCATGCTCCACGAGTTGGATACCGTGACTGTTATAAATGAGCGTGTAACCCGCAATTCCGGTCTTCTCTTGGTAGGGCTTAGAGAACCCGCCATCGATCACAAAACGCTTGCCGTTAGCACGCATAGGTGTCTCACCTTTTATGGTGCGAACAGGCACATGACCATTTACAATACGTCCCGTCGCGGCATCCAGACCGAACTCTTCCAAAATCTGTGCACAGATCTTTTCATCATCCGAAAGGCTGAAATATGCGCCTTTGGCTTCGTGCTGAATATCCTTGTCGGCGATGAAATAGCGCTCGAAAGTGGTCATCTTATCTTTGTGGTACAGCGGCGAGAATTCACCTTCCCAGAGGTAGAGCATGTAGTCCAATGCGTTCTGTTTCTCTTTGCCCACACCATAGTACGCTTGACGTACCACTTCATCCGTACGATCCATCAGTGCCTTACCGCTCACGCGCTTGCCGCATACGTCGGCTTCGGCAAATGAACCATCTGCATTGAGGGGGATCGCCGCATGGTAGAGTAGGAAGCCGTTACGAACCAAGTAAAGTGATCCATGCTCATAGAGCATGCGCAGGTGACGCTGCATCTTCTCTGACTTACGGAACGAACGCCATAACTGATCCATCAAATCCTGCTCATACTGATTCAGTGCGTACGGGTTTTTCGGATCAATGGTCGGCAGGTTGGTATCGAGTAAATCGTAGGTCTTGCCCGCTAACGTGATCGTTCCCTTGGCATAATCGATCTTATCGAGCAGCGCACGATGATCCATCTTCCATTCCGGATGCCTCAGAACGGTCTGTCCTTCGAGCTTGAATTGAATGATAGAGATCGCCTTGTGCATCTTCGCCATCAGTTGTGCTGAACGTGTCAGACGAGGGTTGTTCTCGAAGTCTTTGGTCTGCCAGATCGTACACGGATCATCGCCGTAAACGGTCATGGCGAAGTTAGCCAGCGGCAAGAGGTTGATACCGTAACCCTCTTCGAGGGTTTCGATATTGGCATAGCGGATCGATACACGCAACACGGTGGCCAGCAATGCCAAGTTACCTGCCATCGCACCCATCCATTCGATATCGTGGTTACCCCATTGGATATCGTAGTCGCGTACGGTGGAGAGAACATCCAGAATCTTGGCTGCCCCTGAACCTCTATCAAAAATATCGCCGACGATATGCAGCGTGTCGATGGTCAGGCTATGAATGAGATAGGAGATAACAATGAGCAATTGGTCGGCGCAACCGGTCTCGATGATCGCATCGATGATGGCATCGTAATACGTCTTACGGTCGCGCTGCTCGAGGTTCGACTCGTGCAGCAACTCGCCGATGATATACGCGTAGTCTGGCGGCAGGATCTTATGCACCTTCGAGCGGCTGTATTTGATGGTCACCGCGCGCGCTACATCCACTACCTGATGCAGACGTTTCCGATACCACGCGTTCATGTCCGGCTGTACGGTGCGCTCGTATTCGATACGCTCGTCGGGGTAGTAGATCAGCGCACAAAGGGCACGTTTCTCCTCCTCGTCCATCGCGTATCCATACACCTCATCCACCTTACGGCGTACCACACCGGATGCGTTCTTAATCATATGAATGAACGCGTTGGACGCACCGTGCAGGTCACTCACGAAATGCTCCGTTCCCTTTGGCAGGGACAGGATGGCACGCAGGTTAATTAACTCCGTAATGACGCTCTGTGCGTTCGGGAATTTTTCACTCAGTAGTTGTAAATAGCGTTCGTCTGTCATGGCTATACCGGCTTTATGGCGCAAAGGTACGAAAAAAAAATCACATACGCAAGAAAAAGTAGAAAAAATTCCGAAAAACGCTCGCGCGCTTGCGTATATGAAAAAAAAGTTGTAACTTTGCGCCCAAATTGTAAAAATAAAACTATGAGTACTACTGGTAAAGTGATCACATGGACATCGTTAGTCGCCGTTCTGGTGCTTTCGTTGTTCATTTTCTTTAAGTTCTGTTTTGTGTACGCCGAGGGCGTGAACGAGGGAGATATTAACTATTTCCAGAAAGAGGGTTTTATATTCAAAACCTATGAGGGAAAGATGATTCAGACCGGACTCAAGAACACTAAGGTGCAGGGTTCCATTCAGTCGAATGAGTTCAAGTTCTCCGTGGTGAACGAGAGTGTGGCCAAGCAGCTGGACGAAGGTGCCAACACCGGTGTAAAACTGCATTGGAAGCGCTATCTGGGTACCTTGCCTTGGCGTGGAAAGAGTCAGTTTATTGTGGACAGTGTGTATGTGGCCAGACCGCAGAAATAGCGTAAATAGTTAGGCTTATGATGACCGAAGAAAAATACAATTTTGTCAAGATGTACGAGCGCTCGTTCCGGGAACACTGGGACTTGCCGGCTGTCACCGATTACGGTACAGATGTGACCTTGACCTATGGCCAGTTGGCTATCAACATCGAGAAGCTGCATATCCTCTTCAAAGAGAGCGGAATCAAGAAAGACGATAAGATAGCCGTGATGGGTAAGAACAACAGCAACTGGGTAGCTGTATATCTGGCGGCTATCACCTACGGAGCTATCATCGTGCCGATCCTGCAGGACTTCCGCGCGAACGATGCTATCCACATCATCAACCACTCATGTTCCAAACTGCTCTTCATCAGCGATATCAATATCGAGGGCTTTGACTTGGATCAGATCCCGAACGTCTTGGCGGCTGTCAGCCTCAATGACTGGCATCCTATCTCGCTGTCTCTGAACCCGAAGAAGATCAACTACGAGGCGATCGCGCAGAAGTTCAAAGAGAAACACCCGGACGGTTATTGGGCTAAAGACGTGCATTTCGATGAGCGCAGCAACGATAAGATCGGCTCGATCAACTATACCTCGGGTACCACCGGTTTCAGCAAGGGCGTTATCATGCCGCTGAACGGTCTCGCAGGTAACGTGCGCTATGGCCTGGAGTCCGGCTTGGTATATGAAGGCTCGCGATTTGTGACCTTCCTCCCGCTGGCGCACGCCTACGGATGTGCGTTCGACTTTCTCTCTTGTCTCGCTGCCGGCGGACACGAATGGTTGATTGGTCGTACGCCGAGCCCGAAGATCCTGCTCAAGGCGTTTGCTGAGATCAAGCCGACGCTGATCCTCTCCGTGCCGTTGATCTTGGAGAAGATATACAAGAAGATGATCGTGCCGCAGATCCAGAAAGCGCCGGTTAGCTGGGTGCTCAAAGTACCGTTCCTGGACGAGATCGTATGCGGTAAGATTCGCGAACAACTGGTACAGGCTTTCGGTGGCGAGTTCCGCCAGATCATCATCGGTGGTGCACCGCTGAACCCCGAAGTGGAGGCGTTCTTAAATCGTATCAAGTTCCCGATGTCGGTGGGTTACGGTATGACCGAGTGCGCGCCGTTGATCACCTTCACGCCCTACGATGAGGGTAGTCGTTTGTACTCTTGCGGTAAACCGCTGGCAGGTATCATGGAAGTTAAGATCTTGGATCCGAACAGCGAAGGTATCGGTGAGGTAGTGACCCGTGGAGAGAACACGATGACCGGTTACTATAAGAACCCGCAGGCTACTAAAGAATGCTTCACCAAAGACGGTTGGCTGCGTACGGGTGACCTCGGCTTGTTGGACGAAGACGGCTTCCTGTATATCAAAGGACGCTGTAAGACCATGCTTCTTGGCCCGAGCGGACAGAATATCTACCCCGAAGAGATCGAGGCAAAGATCAATAACATGCCGTTTGTATTGGAGTCATTGGTGCTCCAGCAGGAAGACACGCGTCTGGTGGCGTTGGTCTGCCCGGACTACACCGAAGTGGATGCCAGCGGTATGACGCGTGAGCAGTTGAACGAGTACATGGAAGATGCCCGCAAGCAGGTCAACTCCGAGTTGGCGGCATACGAGCAGATAGCCATTGTCAAACTCTATCCGCACGAGTTCGAGAAGACGCCAAAGAAATCGATCAAGCGTTTCCTCTATACGAATATGGTACAATGAACCTCTGTGTTGACCAAGGAAATAGCCGTACCAAAGTGGCGTTGATGACGGATGAGGGCAAGATCATGAAGCATCTCATCTATAAGTCTTTTTCATCAGCGGATGTAGAGCGCCTCTTTGACCTGTATGACATCACGGACTCAATCATCTCGTCGGTGGTGGACATAGAAGCGGCCGTGGTCAATACCCTGCATCGCCGCTCGCAGCATTTTGTGCTCTTCGATCATATGACGCCGGTACCTATCGTTAACCGTTACGACACGCCGCAGACGCTTGGTCAAGACCGTTTGGCGGCGGCGGTAGGAGCGAAAAGCCTGTGCCCGAATGAGAATCTGCTCATTATCGATGCCGGATCGGCTATTACCTACGATTTCGTGTCGGCGGAAGGTGAGTACATGGGCGGAAACATAGCGCCGGGTATCAAGATGCGCTTCACGATGCTGCAACGGATGACGAAAAAACTGCCGTTGGTCGATGCGGAGGAGAATGAACTCATTCCGCTTTTCGGCACCAACACCCGCGATGCCATTGCTGCCGGCGTGATACGCGGCGTGGCGTATGAGGTCAAAGGATACATGCGGACGCTCAAAGAGAAAATGCCGCATTATCAAACTTTCCTCACCGGCGGACATGCACCCTATGTTCTCAACAACGTGCGCTCCTCACGCAACGAGAAAAGGGAGATACGTTTCGAGAAGAACCTGGTGCTAATCGGACTGAATACTATTTTGGTTTACAATAAGAAGTGAAAAAGAGACTATCAATATTAACCGCTGCGCTGATGCTGACTATCGGGTTGATGGCGCAGAATATGACGAGTTCGCCGTACTCTCGTGAGGCATACGGTGATCTGAATGAGAACGTGCCGACTGCTTACCGTGCGATGGGAGGAGTAGGTTTCGGAATGCGCAATAACCGTGCTATCAACCCCGCTCAACCGGCTTCGTATACCGCTTGTGATACGCTGACGTTCATGATGGACGTATCGGCCAGTGCGAATTGGAGCCGTTATGCAGACTCAGGGGGAAAGAAGAACAAAGCCAACGGAAACTTGGAGTATGTCACCATGCAATTCCCCCTTTACAAGCAATGGATCGCTATGTCGGTAGGTTTGCTGCCCTATAGCTCGGTGGGCTACGATATAGCGCTGAGTGACTCTACGGCCAATGGCGACTATCATTACACCAAGACCTACATCGGAACCGGAAATATCAGTGAGGTCTATGGCGGTTTGAGTTTCAATGTACTGAACTGGTTTGCTGTGGGCGCCAACGTCTATTATATGTGGGGTGATCTCACGCATGCTCGTGCATTGACTTTCCAGGAGAGTGGGTTGAATACCACCATTCAAGATGTCATCTTGAGCGTGAGCAACGTACGTCTGCGTTACGGTGCGCAGTTCTTCCATACATGGGGCAAGCACACGATGAATGTCGGTGCTATCTTCGAGAGCAAGATGAAACTGCATAGCGATTTTATCCTCATCGAGACCCAGACTTCTGACTCTATTCCTATCTATCAGGACGGCTGGCAATTGCCGATGGTGTGGGGTGTAGGAGCCAGTTATAACTGGGCTGGGCGCTTGACGATCGGCTTTGATTTTGAGCGCCAGTGCATGGCAGATGCGCTCTACAACGGCGCAGAAGGCCGATATGAAGGGTTGCAAGACAAGAACCGTTTTGCCTTCGGTCTCGAGTACCGCCATAATCCGTTTGGACGCAAATACGTGGATCGTATGTTCTGGCGCGCCGGCGTGAACGTGCAAGATGAGTACCTGATGATGGTTGGTGCGAAGCGTATCACAGCATCAATAGGTATCGGTTTCCCGCTCTGGACGATCGGTACGGTCATCAATACGACCATCGAATATACCCACCGCGGTAGTTCTGCCGGACTCGAAGAGAATGCCCTGCGTTTCACCCTCGGTGTCTCCATCGCAGAGAACTGGTTCTTTAAACGCAAACTGTAGTTTGGCATAGGATTTGCTATAGGATCATAGGATAACCTAGGACTACCTAGAGAAAATAATTAACACTAAAATATTTAAGTTATGAAAATCAAAACATTACTTGTAGTAGCCTTGGCAGCCGCTGTTCCGGCGCTGGCATGTGCTAAGAAACCGACCAAGCCGGCTGCAGAGCCCGTACAGGCAGCTCCGGTAGTAGAAGAAGATCCGGTTATCACCGAAGAGTGTGTGATGAACGTTTCGCTCTTCCACGAGGCAGTAAAGAACAAGATGTACGCCGACGCGTATGAGCCTTGGTTCGAGGTGTACAACACCTGTCCGAATGCGAACAAGTCCATCTATTCCGATGGCTCGAAGATCGTTGAGGCTCTCTATCAGGCTACTTCGGATCCCGCAGAGAAAGAGCGTTTGGCTAAACTGGCTATCGAGATGCAGGACAAGCGTATCCGCTTCTTCGGTAACGATCCCAAATACCCGACGGCTTATATCCTGGGTGAGAAGGGTTTAGCATACGTGGATTTCTACGGCGATGCCAAACTGAACGAGGCACGCGAGTGCTTGCGCGCATCCGTTGAAGGCATGGGCGTAAAGAGCAAAGTGATGGTATTGGTTAAACTTGTGGACGTATCCTATGCGATCTACAAACAGGATCCGAACGGTAAGGCAGAGCAACTGATCTCCGACTATGAGTTGGCAGGTACGGCACTGGCTGAACAAGCTGCGGATGCTACCAACAAGAACGCAGAGATCGCCGGAAAGCAGAAAGACTATGTGGATAATATCTTCGCTATCTCCGGCGCTGCAGACTGCTCTAAACTCGACGAGATCTATGCAGCCGCTGTTAAGGATAACCTGAATAACTTGGATATGTTGACTAAGATCGCGAAACTTTACAAGCGTGTACGTTGCACGGAGAGTGATGTCTATTTTGCAGCATGCGAGGCAGCACACAAACTGCAACCGACCCAAGAGTCCGCAGCCGGTTGCGCCTCCATGGCCGCTAAGAAAGGTGATTACGAGCAGGCGATCGCTTACTACGATCAGGCTATCAAGTTGGCGATGATCGAGGATGAGTTAGAGGACGTAGCGGATTATCAGTACAATGCTGCTTTCTATTGCTACAACAACCTCAAGAAATACGCAGAGGCTCGTAAGTACGCATTGGCTTCGATCGCTACGCTGAGCGGTTTAGGTCAGAACAAGGGTCAGGGTCGTTGCTACATCATCATTGGTATGTGCTACGCTTCGACGCAGTTGTACCCGCAGGATGCCAAAGGTCGTATCCTTAACAAGACCGTTTACTGGGCGGCTGTAGATAAGTTCGTGAAAGCAAAACAGATCGATCCGTCGGTAGAGGCACAGGCTTCTGAGTTCATCAGCTCGTACAGCAAGTACTATCCTACCAAAGAGGAGCGTTTCGACCTTCCGAACGAGTTCTCGGGTAACACCTACTACGTAGGAGGATGGATTGGTGAGACAACAACGATCCGTTAATAGTATCATCATAGCGAGTGCCTTTTTGGCGCTCGCTATGTTTTTCTCTTCGTGCAGAAAGAGTGAGGTGCGCCAGAATACCGAGACGCTCCCACGCGAGCAGGTAGCGGCGCTCATCACCGATAGCGTCACCACCCTCATCTCCGACTCAGGTATCACGCGGTATCGTATTGAGACCCCGCAGTGGCTGATCTACGATCGGACGGAACCGCCCTACCAGGAGTTCCCCAAAGGTATCTACCTGGAACAGTTTGACGCGGATCTGAATGTACAGGCTTCGCTCAAATCCGATTACGCCTATTATGACGAGACAGAACAACAATGGACGCTGCGAGGACATGTACATGCGCTGAATCTGAAGGGAGAGCAGTTTGATACGGAAGAACTCATTTGGGCGCAGAAAACCCATCGTATCTTTTCCGACTCCTCTATTATAATCACGCGCGCGAAGAATATCATCGAAGGAGTAGGGTTTGACTCCAACGAAGACATGAGCAAATATACCATTTTAAATCCAACGGGAGTCTTCCCCATAGAAGACGAATAACTATGTTATTAGAGAATAAAACAGCCCTTATCACGGGTGCAGCTCGTGGAATAGGCAAACAGATAGCTTTGGCATATGCCCGCGAGGGTGCCAATATAGCGATCACCGATCTTGAACTCAACGAAGCCGCGCAGGCTACACGTGACGAGATAGCCGCGCTGGGTGTCAAAGTGCAGTTCTACGCTTCCAATGCCGCCGATTTTGAGGCAGCGCATAAGGTAGTAGAGCAGGTAGTAGCCGATTTCGGTAGCCTTGATATCTTGGTTAATAACGCCGGTATCACGCGCGACACGCTGCTCATGCGTATGACCGAGCAGCAGTGGGATGCAGTCATCCAAGTGAACCTCAAGTCGGCGTTTAACTTCACCCATGCCGTAACGCCTGTGATGATGCGTCAGCGCAGCGGCTCGATCATCTCCCTCAGTTCGGTAGTAGGCATCAACGGTAACGCCGGACAAGCCAACTACGCCGCTTCCAAGGCCGGCATCATCGCCCTCACGAAGTCCGTAGCCAAAGAACTGGGTGCACGTGGTATTCGTGCCAATGCGATTGCACCGGGCTTTATCCTCACCGATATGACCAAAGCCCTGCCGGAAGATACGCTCAAGCAGTTTGTGACGCTGATCCCGATGCGCCGTGGTGGCGAACCCGAAGAAGTGGCAAAAGTCGCCCTCTTCTTAGCGAGCGACTTGGCATCCTACGTCTCCGGACAAGTCATCCAAGTCAACGGAGCAATGGCATAAAAAATAAATCCCGCAACTCGCGGGATTTACTTTTATTTCTTTTTTCCTCTGCTTTTTCCAAAACTGATCATGCCTTTCCACGGCTCGAACTCATACGTCTCGCCGTTTTCCAGCGTAACTTTCTGCGGTTGGTCAGACATGTTCATCACGGCAATCACTTCATTCACCTTTCTGCCTTCTCTCAGGCAACGTTTAGCGGCGAAGATAGCCTCGTTGTCGCAACCGATACGCTCCAGCGGAGCACCCTTCTCCGGGCTGAACAACGCAGGATTATGCTTACGCATCAGGTTCATGTTATGGAGGAAATCAGCCTGCGCGTACTCCTCGTCGATATCGATCACGTCTTTCTCAAAGAACTCCAGACGGTGGTGGTTACCGCTCAACTGACCGGTGTAGATCATTGGCATACCCGGCAGGAAATAGCACAATGTGGTAAACAGTTTCACTGCATCACCCATACGCTCGAACTCCGTTCCGTTCCAGCTATTCTCGTCATGGTTCGTGATGAAGTTCATACGAATCGCTTCGGGACGAACGGTGCTGTCCGTCTTCGCGAGGTTAGCCCACAGGTCTTCTACGGTTGCCTTGCCTTGTGCGATCTCGTTCATCACGTGATGCAGGCTCCATCCGTAGTACATATCGAACGCGCTCTCGGTCAACTCGTTCGCTTTGTCCTCATCCTCTGCGAGGGTGAACATATCCGGGTGAGTCTGACGCAGGTCGCCCATAGCCCAGTTCCAGAAATCGGTCGGCACTTCACCCGCTACGTCGCAACGGAAACCGTCGATACCGATCGAGTCCATCCACCAGTGCATGCACTTAAGCATCTCATCGCGCATGTCTTGGCTCTCGTAGTTCAGTTTGGAAATATCCGTCCAATCGTATTGAACCATCAGGTTGCCCAGGCTGTCGCGATAGTGCCAGCCCTCGTGCTGAGTCCACTCGCTGTCCGGCGCCGTGTGGTTAGCCACCCAGTCCAGTATCACCTTAAAGCCCATGTCATGCGCTTTGGCCAGGAAATGCTCAAAGTCGGCACGTGTACCGAACTCGGGGTTGATGGCGCAGTAGTCGATGATCGAGTAGTAACTTCCGAGCGTGCCCTTACGCGTGATGACGCCGATCGGTTGGCAAGGCATCACCCAGATGATGTCTATACCGTTCTCCTTGAGAGCCGGTAGCAATCCTTCTGCAGCGGCGAACGTACCTTCCGGTGTGGCCTGACGGGTGTTTAACTCGTAGATAGTAGCGTCATACGCCCATTTCGGGTGGCGTAACTCTACTTGCTTGGCGCAGCTCATCAAACCGATCAGAGCCAGCGCAAAAAAGAGTGCTTTTTTCATTAGTCTTCAATTATTTGATAGGTTAATTCGTTGCGGTTGATGATGACAGTAACTTTCTGACCGAGGTACACACGTTGGTAGATGATCTCGTCCGGACGGTCGATCAGCGGAATCATATCGCCGTAGAGCAGCGGCATCGAGTGACGGCGGTAATGGATCAGTTCCGCTACCTTGTCGCGCATCGCCTTCTCCTGCTCGTTGATGTTGTCAAAGCGCATCATATGGCGGTTATCGGGGTCATTGCCGCCTACCTCGCCGTACTCGTCGCCCTGGTAGATACACGGCACGCCGGGCAACGTCAGGTTGATTACCTCGAGCAGCAGCGCGCGCTTATAAGCCGTCTCCGCATCGCCGATGCCTACTTCCTGTGTCCAACCTTCTTCCTTACCTTGTGAATGGATATCAATGGCACCGCCGGCAATAGAAGCAAAACGTATCTGGTCGTGGTTACCGCTGATGTTACCCATCGTGTGGTGCGCACCGTAGGTACGGAGCGACGTCAACTCGTTTTGAAGCACCTGATCCATACCGGTCAGACCCATCAAGGCCTCGCGGGTCGTGAAATACACATTGAAATCGAACTGCGCATTCAGCATACCGGTCTTCACATAACTGCCGATGAGCTCCGGGCTGCCGTAGGTCTCGCCGATCATCCAGATAGGACGTCCCGGCCAACGCGTCGCGATCTTCTGGCCTAACATACGCCAGTAGCCTTCCGGAATATGCTTGCACGCATCGTGACGGTAACCATCCAACTCGTAGTTCTCCAACCAGTACAGCGCGCTGTCCGTCATCTGCTCGCATACCTCCTCGCGCTCCAGATCCAGCGTCGGGATATGTTTGTCAAACCACGTCGTTAGGCGTGCTTCATCCCATAACTCGAAGTTACGACGGCCGTCGGGCAGGATCGAATCTGTATGCCAATCGGGGTGTTGCGTCAGGGTCGGGGAGTTGATATGCATGTGGTTCGCCACGTAGTCGAGCACCACGTTGATCCCGTGCGCGTGCGCGGTGTCCAATAAGGTGCGGAACTCGTCCGGCGTACCGAAACGATCGTCTAACTTCGTCGCGAAGATAGGCCAGTAGCCGTGATAACCGCTAAAGCGGGTGTAGGTCTTCGTGCTGTCGTACTTATTGCCGTTCTTGAACTCATAGCAGCCCCATGCGTCCCACGGGTTCTGCGTGATCGGGCTGATCCATATTGTGTTCACGCCGAGCAGGTCGAAATAGCCCTCCGTGATCTTCTTCGTGATACCGGCGAGGTCGCCGCCCTGATAATCCACGATATCCAATACTTCCGGCGAGTTCATCTTCCAGTCGTTGGCGCTGTTCCCGTTGTAGAAACGGTCGATCATCAGCGAGTAGAGCACCTGCGCCTGTTGGTCATGACGGTTCAGTTGTGCCGCGTCGTTGATGATTTGACCATCCTGCATCGGCAGCAACAGGTCGTTGTACAGGTATTGGTCATCCTCGGCAAAGATCCGCAGATACGTGCGTCCCTGTAACCCGTTACCCGTAACCTGTAACCCGCTCAGATCCAATACCCATGTCCCATCCTCATTGGCGCTGATGCGCTCATGGTCGATGAGCGTGTTCTGGATATAGACCTCAAAACTCGGATTCGTTACGCCGTCGTAGAAACCGAAGATGAGTTTTTCATCCGCATAGCCCAAGGAGATTAAGGCCTGCCGAACGGGCTTGTTGGGTAGGATAGGGATGGCAAAACTACCGCTCTTGTCGTGCATCGTGAACGCATGGATCGACCGATCGCGGTTAACGATATCCATCTCTTCGATGATCGGCGCTGCACCGCTAATGTTCAGGCACTCAACCGACTCACTCGTCGTCCACTTCAGACCTTTCCACGCCTTGAGATCACCGAACAACGCCGGCACGTAATCGGTCAGCACGACATGCATCGTGTCGCTCGTCATCCGAATAGGCATAATAGGATTCGATGCACCGATCGTTCCGGCCATGTGATTGTGTTGTTGACACCCTACCAGACATAGGGAAAAAGCAAGAAGAAAAATAGACTTTTTAATAGACTCTTTCATGGTTCCACATATTTTGCGCTGCAAAGATAGTAAAACTTTTGCATATATGCAAATCTTTGTGCATTTTTATTTGCATATGTCATTTTTTTTGTTGTATCTTTGCAGCAGATTTTTTCTAAGTATGTAATTAAAACGGTACAGAAATGTACGTAATGATAAGGAGATGATTAGATGGTAATTATGAAAATATCATAGGAATAACATAACAATAACATAAGAATAACATATGAATCACATAAGATTATCATATGAACGGCATAGTAAAAATATAACAATGATATATAACTCATAAGATGAAAACGCGAAAAAAAACGCGAAAAGAATGGCATACGCTTGCATATGTCATTTTTTTGTTGTACTTTTGCACCCGCAAAAGTTTGAAATAATCGAACGTTAGTTAAGAATTATGGATATTTCAATTATAGTACCTCTGTTTAATGAGGCGGAATCGCTGCCGAAACTCTATGAGTGGATAGCACGCGTGATGAAGGAGAACAAGTTTTCCTACGAGGTTTTTTTTGTGAATGACGGCAGCACTGATGACTCTTGGCGAGTTATCCAGGGGTTACAGGTTACTGGTGACGGGTTACGGGATGAGCACGTTCGTGGTATCTGTTTCCGTCGTAACTACGGCAAGAGCGCTGCGTTGTACTGCGGTTTTAAGGCTGCGCAGGGCGATGTGGTGATCACGATGGACGCCGATCTGCAGGACTCGCCGGACGAGATCCCCGAGCTCTACAACATGATCATGGTCGATGGCTACGACCTCGTGAGTGGTTGGAAGCAGAAACGCTTTGATAACAAACTGACCAAGAACCTGCCGTCCAAGCTCTTTAACGCCACTGCGCGTAAGGTGACGGGTATTCAGTTGCACGATATGAACTGCGGTCTGAAGGCTTATCGCAACGAGGTGGTGAAGAACATCGAGGTTTTCTCCGAGATGCACCGTTACATCCCGTATCTGGCGAAGAATGCCGGTTTTACGAAGATCGGCGAGAAGGTCGTTCAGCATCGCAAACGCGAGTTCGGTACGTCTAAATTCGGTATCAATCGCTTCGTGAACGGTTACCTCGACCTGATGACCTTGTGGTTCCTCAATAAGTTCGGCAAACAACCGATGCATTTCTTCGGTCTCGTGGGCAGTCTGATGTTCTTTATCGGTTTCATCGCCGTCATCGTAGTAGGCAGTATGAAGCTCTACGCCCTGTCGAACGGTGTACCGGCAATGCTCGTGGGCGTCAACCCGTATTTCCACATCGCAATCCTGATGATGATCTTGGGTTGTATGCTGTTCTTGGCGGGCTTCCTGGCAGAACTCGTGATTCGCAACAGCCCGAGCCGTAACGACTATCTGATCAAAGAAGAGATCTAATGGCACAATCTTTGGAGGAACAAGTAGCGGTTGTTGAGCGGGCGTTAGGCGAATGTATGATCGACACGGCGCTGGTCGTCGTGCGGTCATGGCTCAACGAAATAGGGGAGAACAACCCCTATGAAGAGGCGTATACCTCGCTGCAGACGCGGTACCGCGACTTGTTCACCCACTGGCTCAATATCGATGACCCCAACGCCGACGAAGAACTGAGCAAGATGACCGGCGATGCCTACCAGTTGGTGGATGCGGTCTATGCGGATATCCGTCTTAGGCGCGGTCTGTCACCGGAGATGCACGGCTTCAACGGAGACTCGGCGCAGTCGGTGATGCACTATTTCGAGAACTGCGTGCGCTTGCGGCCGGAGGACTACCAGTGGTTCCATGACGTGTTGAACGACCCGAATCGTACGGAGATCGCTTTGATCGCCGTCACCGGCATGGCCTTTAATCTCCGCACCTGTTTCTCTATTGACTCCTTTTTGGCACTCATCGACGGCATCAACTCCGAGAACGAGATGGCGGCCGGCATGTGCGTGGCGCACACGCTGATGCTGCTCGTTCAATACGACGTACGCATCGATTTCTTCCCGCAGATACAAGACGCTTTCGCAGCGGCAATAGGTGAGAATGACAGCGGCGAACATGTGTTTGACCTGCTCTGCGCCCTCATTCGTAACGAAATGATTATGCAGATGTTACCCGGCGGCAACGAGCAATATGTGTCCCAACTCATCCCGCTCATACCCGAGACCTGGCTCTATGCTTTGCTCATTGAAGGCTCCACGGAGCGCGAGCGTAAGTTCGCTTTCCATTGTCTGAAAGCCGGTGTTCGTGATATGATGTGGACGTATCCGGACATCGCGGAGAAAGTCTTTCTGGAGCACCTGCGGGACGGATCGAACAAACCGATGGACTATATCAACTATGCCCATTGTCTGCTGATGCGAGGCGATCGGATGATGGCATTTGAGAACTATAAACAAGCCCGCAAACTATGCGGAACGTCGAAAGAGTTCTTCTCGCTCTTCCGTCCCGACCGACGCGCTTTGGTGGATCATGGTATCCCCATGGAGCACGTCTATATGCTGGAGGATCAGTTGTTAGAAAGCAACGCCTAAACCGGCATCAATAAACTCAGCCCTTACACCGTGGGTCTTTAGACCCAACTGAACGAACAGGTGGTCAAGTACATGATACTTGAGCACGAATTGCATATAGCACCAGCCGTCCTGATAATTGCTGGCTTTTGAGAAATCATAACTGTAGAAAACACCCCGGTCAAAAGGCTCGTCACCGGGATGAAGCGCATGAGGATCGTAGTCTTTGTTATTCTTATCTGTTATGGTTGAGTACGGCTCAAGGTTCTTGATAGGATCGAACACATAGAAGCCCACATGGATACCGGCGGTGAGGTTGCCGATGATGAACTCCGGTTGCAGACTGATACCCACGCGGAAACAGTTCTTTACCTCACTCTTGGCCAAGTAGGTCTTTCCGAAATACGTGATCGGTGCACCCGGGTTAACGTTCTTGAACTCATCGTTCACGGCGCTGTAATAGCCGTCGTAGAAAGCATCTACACCTGCGCCGATGCGGAAGATAGAAACGGGTACCCAATATGCCGCGGCTTTGAGTGTTGCCGCGCCGTAGAACCGCTGCCCGTTCTGGTTGTCGGCATAGTAGTTCTGCTTGGCACCACCCGTGGCGCTGATTTCCACTGCCCATGGCTTGTCCACACCATCATAGAGCTTGCGTGGCACATCCGGTTTGGGCTTCTGATACCCTTCATCCTTTAATCCTTTCACCCTTTCATCCATTCCGGGCGTGTAACGCACGCCCAGCTCTCCTCCAAACATATTATATCCCGCGTTCGGGTGCATGAACGAACCGTTGCTGATATGATGCCAACCACCGCTGAGCGTGATCTCCCAGCCGTCTTTGATGGGGAAGTCCATGTACATCTCCAGCGCCAGATAGGCATTGAGGATCGAACCAACCGACCAGTTGGCAATCAACTTGCCCTCACTATCTCGCGCCTTCGTATAAGGCGGCACGTCATCGGGTAGGGTATTGGCATAGGTCTTCGTTACCGCCGCCAGACCGACCGTCGGACGAATACCGATACGGAAATGTGTGCCGTTATAGAAAGGCTGATTCATATAGCCGTAGGCGGCGATTGCGCTGCCTAAGTACTTGTCATTGCCCAGATTCAGATAACTCACGCCGACACCGATGGACGCGTTGTTCCATTGCTGTAAGCAATGCCATCGGCCGGTTGGCAAGAATTCCACCGCGAACTGTCCGCCCAAGACCGGACGTTGAATCCATTGATCTACTTTGCCGTCGTTCATCATCATCGCGCCCGATCCGCTCAGCCGGTACGCCAACTCATAATGAGGGAGCGCAAATGCCTGTAAACAGGCAAAAAACAATATGCTAACGAAGAATTTTCTCATTTTCGGCTGCAAAGGTACGATTTTTTTTGCATATATGAAAATTTTTTTGTAATTTTGCGCGGATTTTTTGGAATAAGATTCATGATTTCGCAAAGCGACATACGAAATATCTTTTTCTTGGGTATCGGAGGCATCGGAATGAGTGCCTTGGCGCGCTATTTTCACCACCGCGGATACGCTATTTCCGGTTACGACCGTACGCCTTCCGCGCTGACCAAAGAACTGGAGGACGAGGGGATAGCGATCGTCTATGGGGACGATCATTTGAGGATTGAAGATTTAAGATTTAAGATTTTAGATTTGTCTCCTGCGGATACGTTAGTAGTGCGTACGCCTGCCGTTCCGGAGCAAAACAGCATCTATACCTATCTGCGCGAGCAGGGCTTCGATATCCGCAAACGCGCGGAGGTGTTAGGGCTCGTGACGCGGCAGATGAAGGCGCTCTGTGTGGCCGGTACGCATGGTAAGACCACGACCAGCACGATGATAGCGCATCTGTTACACCCCACGAATGCCTTCCTCGGCGGCATCAGTATGAATTATCATACGAACCTGCTGTTGGACAAAGAGAGCGAGTATGTGGTGGTGGAAGCAGATGAGTACGACCGCTCTTTCCATCATCTGACGCCCTACATCTCGGTGGTGACGGCTGTCGATGCCGATCACTTGGATATATACGGAACACCGGAAGCCTATCGCGAGGCGTTTGCTCATTACACGAGTCTGATCACCGGTGCGCTGGTGATGAAAAAGGGCATCGAGTTAGAACCGCGCTTACAGCAGGGCGTGAAGTGCTATACGTATGGCATGGACAATGCGGAGAACATCCGCATCGCGAACGGACAGATCACTTTCGATTATGTATCGCCTTTGGCGACCATTCGGGATATATCCCTTGGCGTACCCGTGTGGGTGAATATAGAGAACGCGATCGCGGCGATCACAGTGGCTTTGTTAACGGGTGTGTCGGCGGAGCAGATCAAGAAACAGATGGCATCCTTCAAGGGCGTTTGGCGGCGGTTCAACATCCACGTTCATACACCGAAGGTGGCGTACATCGACGATTATGCCCATCACCCGCAGGAGATTGCGACCGCCATCGATTCCGTTCGTAAATTATTCCCGGAGCGCAAGTTGATAGGTGTCTTCCAACCGCATCTCTATACCCGTACACGCGATTTCGCGGCAGATTTCAGTAGGGTATTGCATACGATGGATGAACTGATTCTGCTGCCTATCTACCCGGCGCGTGAAGAACCGATACCCGGTGTGACGAGTGAGATGCTCGGCGGACAGGTGGTGGAGAAGAAAGACCTGGTGGCAGAACTGAAGAAACGCGTGGCGGAGTGCCAAGAGCCGGTAGTGATCCTGACCGTTGGTGCTGGAGATATAGATAGGCTTGTTCCTCAAGTGGCACAAGCATTTAAGATTTAAGATTTTAGATTTGTGAGTAACACAGCTCGTATCATATGGAAGAGTGTAGGTGTGAGCCTTGTGGCGGCGCTGCTGATCACAGCGGTGGTCATGGGCGTACGTATGCGCCCGACGGAGCAGCCTTGCCGCACGCTGACCTATATCATTGAGGATCAGAACGAGCGTTTGTACCTGACGCCGAACGAGTTGAATCAGTTGCTGGTGACGGAGAATATCTACCCCGTAGGCCGCACGTTAGACCGCGGACTCATCTACCGCATCGAGAAGGCCATCCTGCATCATCCGATGGTGCGTACGGCAGAGTGTTTCGTCACACCGCGTTACGAGGTACGGGTGCGCCTGACCCAGCGCGTGCCGCTGCTGCGTGTCCAGATGCCGGGGGATATCTATTTCATTGATACCGACCGCCGGGTGATGCCCGTACGCACGGCCGTGACGGATAAAGTGCTGGTGGTGACCGGTGCGGTAGGTACACAGTTCGCAGCGCACCAACTGGCGGATTTTGCCGAGTGGTTGCAAGACAACAAATACTGGCGGGAACGGGTGCATCATGTGCATGTACAATCGCCGCAGATGGTGTACGTCTATATGCGCGGCGAGAACCAACCGCGGGCGGTATTGGGTAACATGAGCCGTTACGAACAGAAACTGGCTAAACTACGCACTTTCCTCGAGAAAAGTCCCGAAGAGGTACAAGCCAAACAATATGCGGAATTAGACTTGCGCTTTCGCGGCCAGGTCATCGGACGAAACTAATCCTTAACTAACATTATATGGCAAGAAAACAAACACAAACAGCAGCCTCGCTTCCTTTGGTGGCATTGGACTTGGGTAGTGATAGCGTACGTGCTATGGCGGCACGGCGCATAGCGCCGGATCTGTTCCAGATCATCGGCGTAGAGGAGCGTCCGCAGAAAATGGGTAATGTATGTGTGGAGCAGGGCGTGATCACGCAGTCCAGTAACGCGGGCTACGTCATCGCCGAGGTACTCAAACTGCTGGCTAATCGCATAGGCGTAGATGAGTTGCCGACAGCCTTCCTGTCCATCGGCGGGCAGTCGATGCAGATCGTGGCGGTGCATTCGAAGCGCGATCAGGCGCGGCGCAAAGAGATCAGTCAGGCGCTGCTGGATGAGATGGAACTGGAGTGCAAGCAGAAGATCGAACTCCGTAACCCGGAGGTGGCGGTCTTGGGACTTGTTCCGTCGTATTTCAAGTTAGACGGAGTGGAGCAGGATGAGACACCTTCACCGGAACAACGCGCTGCGCTGGTAGAAGCCCATTATATTGCGTTCTACGGTCGTAAGGCCATCGACACGCAGTTACAGAAATCGTTCTCTCAAGCCGGCCGTAGTATCGAACATGCGTTCGTTCGTCCGGAGTGTCTGCTGTCGGCGTTCGCCACCTGCGACGGCAATCATGTGCTGCAGAACGGTTGTGCAGTGCTCGATCTCGGTGCCCAGACCACGAGTCTGACGGTTTATAAAGGCGGGCAGTACCTGATCAACAAGGTTGTACCTAAAGGCGGTTATCATGTCACCCGCATGCTGGAGCAGCAAGGCATGAGTTTTAACACGGCAGAGGTGCTCAAGAAACAATACGGTTGTGCCTCGCCGGCGTTTGTGGAGAAGAACGTCCGTCTGCGTATCCCTGCAGCGCCAGAGATAGGCGGCGATATGATCATTACCGCGCAGGAGTTGGCGGAAGCTATTGAGCTCAAACTGCACGAGATACTCGCGCCGCTGATGGAGGAACTCAAGAAAGTGGAGAGTCGTATCAAGACGCTCTATATCACCGGTGGCGGATCGATGATGGCCGGCATGGCGGATTATATCCAGACGCTGACGCCCGTCAATGTGCAGTACGGCGCACACAACCTCTTATTGCATCGCGACACGGAGGACAAATACCTCTCGCCGCAATACACCTCGCTGGTGGGAACGCTCTTGCTCGGACAGGACTACCGCGACAATCACAAAGACCAACTGGTGCAGAAACCCGGGTTCTTTGAGAAAATGAAAGAAAGCACACTCGATATGTTTATTGATCAAAACTAATGAATATGGAAGATCTCATTACATTACCTTTGGAAGGATTAACGGAAGATAGCATTATCAAAGTCATCGGAGTCGGTGGCGGCGGTTGTAATGCGGTCAATTACATGCATCGTCAGGGACTGAAAGATGTCACGTTCCTTGTATGTAATACCGATCGTCAGGTGCTCATCAAGTCCTCCGTGCCGAGTAAATTGCAGTTAGGCTCCGGTTTGGGAGCAGGTGGTGATCCGGAGACCGCTCGTCAGTACGCTGAGGAGAGTCGTGATCATATCCGCGAGGCACTCAATGACGGCACGCAGATGCTGTTTATCACCGCCGGTATGGGTGGTGGTACCGGTACAGGCGCATCGTCCGTCGTAGCCGAAGTGGCACAGGAAATGGGTATCCTTACCGTAGGTATCGTCACGATTCCGTTTGCTTTCGAGGGCAAGAAGAAGATCGAGAAAGCGATGACCGGTGTGGCACGTTTGGCCAAACATGTCGATGCACTGCTCATCATCAATAACGAGAAACTCAAACAGATCTATCCCGAACTCAATCTGCTCAATGCGTTCTCGAAGTCCGATGACGTCGTAGCCAACGCAGCCAAGGCGATCGCGGAGATCATCACCGTACCGGGTTATATCAATACGGACTTTGCCGACGTGCGTAACACGCTCCGTAAGGGTGGTGTAGCGATCATGAACATTGGCCGCGCTTCCGGAGATAAACGTATCACGAATGCCATCAATGACGCACTCAACTCACCGCTTGTGAATACCAACGACGTACATGGCGCCGAGCGTATATTGCTGCAGTTCTACTGCTCCACCGAGCACGCCATCGTCATGGAGGAGATCGACCAGATCAATGATTTCGTACAGGAAGTAGGCGATGATATCGAGGTGCAATGGGGTGCATCGATCGATGAGTCTCTGGGCGAAGAAGTACGTGTGACAGTCATCGCGACGGGTTATAAAGTAGATGGTCTGCCTTCGGAGGATGAAGCAGAGGGCAAGAAGACCATCTCGGAGGCTATCGAGGATAATTATCCTCCGCAGACGCCGAAACCTTTGGAGGATGAGAAAGCCCAACTCATTGACCTGAGTGAGACGCTCTTTGCCGAGGGGCTGGATCAACCCCAACAGCCGCGTGAACGTGCTGCTTCCACGTCGGCTGATGACGTAGTCATCACCGTGGAGGACGAGGCCAAGGTAGAAGAACCGAAAGAAGAAAACCACCGTCCCTTCGGATGGATTAGAAGAAAATAAAATATGGAAAAAGAGATGAATTTCATTGACCTCTGTGTGGCATGTGGCCGCGCGATAGGTCGTTGTTGTGTCGCTTGCTGGCACTTGTTGGAGCGAATGATTCGCCTTACTTACCGCTATTGGTGGATCGTGCTGACGTTAGTAGCCTTGGCTATCGCCGCTGCGCTGTACTACACGCGTCATGACAATCTGACGTACAAGATCGATGCCGTTGCGCTGCTCAATGGCCCCACTATTCCGCAGTTCGAGCAGGCGTATGCCGCTATGCGTACGAACCGACTCTTGCCGCCGGAGGCTCCTATAGCGCCGTATCTAACCGACCGCAAGGCATGGGCTTTTGATACCTACCGCGTCATCGATTGTCTGCATGATAACACGGCGGACTATATTGATTTTAAGCGCAAGTCGAATCCTACGGATACCGTCAAAGTGCAGATGAAAGACCGTCTCTGTCTGGAGTTCCGCATTAAGTCGCGCGACATGCATCTGGTGCCTGAGATCGAGCACGCGTTGATGGTCACACTCAATATGGATCCGGCGATGCAGCAGTCCTATGTTGCTTATGTGGAGAACCTGCGCGATGAGGTGGCGTTTAACCATCGTCAGGCGATTAAGCTCGACAGCCTCACCAGTCATTATTACTACTATACGCCCTCCGGTCAGAACCCCAATGCGTACGTAGGCAACGGTGTCAATTTCTACGGCGAGCGTAAGATTCATATCTTCCTGGATAAGATCTACGAGCAGCAGCACCACACGCAACAGGTGGACTATCGCATGCAATTAGCGACTGCTCCCGTTGTACTGGAGAACCATTTTGCGGTTAACCCCAAACCGGTGAACAGTCGCGGTAAATGTCTGGTGATCTTCTTCCTTCTCGGATGGATAGGCGGTTGTGTGATCGCCGAGATCATCGATAAGCGCAAACTTATTGGCGCTTGGTTAAAGAAATAATTTTCTTGATAGCGAAGTAGAGCACAACGGCTCCAAACAGAATGAGTATAGCTACGGATAATTCGTGGCTATATTCTTTTATACGATCCATCTGTCCGGCAGCTACGTAGCCGATGGCAGCGAGAATGCAGTTCCAGATGAACGCACCTAAGAACGTCCACCAGAGGAAAGCACCGAAATGCATGCGGCTCAGTCCCGCCGGAATGGATATCAACTGACGGATACCCGGAATGAAACGGCCGATGAACGTCGATACATTGCCTTTCTCGCGAAAATACTCCTCCGCTTTCTGGATCTTCTCGCTCGAGAGCAGACACAGATGTCCGAGTTTGCTGTCGGCGAACTTATAGATGATGATACGTCCGAGCCAAACGGAGAGGCCGTAGTTGATGATAGCACCAATCATCGCGCCGAGTGTACCGAAAAGCACGATGATGAGCACGTCCAGCGTATAGTTACCCGTGGCGCACAGCACACTCTCCGGTTGACCGGCTACGAAGGCAGCAGGCGGGATAACTACCTCGCTCGGGAAGGGAATGAACGAACTCTCTACCGCCATCAACGCAGTAATCGACGCATAGTTCATATGCGCCGAGTACCACGTAATGATATTGTCAATCAGACTCATTTAGATAAAGAGGAGTTGAACGATGATATAAACCGGCAACAGGATGATTAAGCTGAACTTAATCATGTAGCCGAAGAACGACGGCATGTCGATACCTTCTTGTTCGGCGATCGACTTCACCATGAAGTTAGGTCCGTTGCCGATATAAGTCAGTGCGCCAAAGAAGACAGCACCCATCGAGATTGCTTTCATGAACTCCGGAGCGATGCCTGCTACAGCATCCATTCCGGCAGGAAGGGTAGTAGCGGTAGCATGGAAGACCATGGCCGTAGGCGCGTTATCGAGGAACGCCGAGAGAGCACCGGTGCAATAGACGAACTGCCAGGGAGCATGAATCGGCAGCGGGTTCTGCTGCAGGAACATGAGAGCCGGAGTCATCGTAGCGAAGATGCCGAGGAAGACGCAAGCTACCTCCATGATCGGAGTCCAGGAGTAGTTGTTGTTGACCCGTACCTCTTTCTTCGTCGTAACCCACGAGCCGAGGATGATGAGGATGAAGGCCCACTCGCGCAGCAGTTTCAGGAACCACGGTGCGTCATGCTCACCCATTGCGGGGATATAAGTCGAGTTGATGAACATCGTGCTCATGATTACGCACAGCAGCCAGAAGATGTTGATGAGACCCGTAGCCGTCAGTTTTTTCGCTTCGCGCACATCCGCCATCAGGTGCTCAATCGGCTCTTTCTTGTAGAAATAGGTGTCGATTACGAAATAGATAGCCAGCAGCAAAATGCCCGTAACCGCCCATTCCGGCAGCATGTTCTGCATCCACCACATGAACGGCGTACCTTTCTGGAACAACAGGAACAAAGGAGGATCACCGAGCGGTGAAAGCAAACCACCGCAGTTAGCCACGATAGCGATGAAGAACAGCACCGTGTGTACGCGGTACTTACGTTGCTGGATGGTAGCCAAGAGCAGACGGATCAGCAACATGGCCGCACCCGTCGTTCCCATAAACGACGCTAACACCCAGCCGATAGCCAAGATGATGGTGTTGGTGGTCGGAGTTGCCTTCAGGTCTCCGCGGATACAGATACCGCCGGTGGTCACAAACAAGGCCATCAGCAGCAAGATGAACGGCACGTAGTCGTAGATCATCTGATGCACCAACTCGTGGCTCATGCCGTTGAGACAGAGCCAGATGCCTACTGGCGTACCGAGCAACAGAGATACATACAACTTGTGCAGATTATGCTCCCACCACTCGCCTACATGCGGAATGAGCGGCAGCACGGCGATGCACAGTAGCATCACCACAAACGGGATTAACATCCACGCCGGAATTAAATGCTCAAGCATAATAAAAAAATTTGTTATTTGTAATTTGTCATTGGTTACTTAGTCCAGTTTCAGCACGGCGAGGAAGGCTTTCTGCGGCACTTCGACGTTACCGATCTGCTTCATACGTTTCTTACCGCGTTTCTGCTTCTCGAGCAACTTACGCTTACGGCTCACGTCACCGCCGTAACACTTGGCAAGGACATCTTTGCGCACCTGCTTCACCGTCTCCCGAGCGATGATCTTTGCTCCGATAGCGGCTTGAATGGCGATGTCGAACTGCTGACGCGGCAGGAGCTCTTTGAGCTTCTCGCACATACGACGTCCGAAATCGACGGCATTGTCACGATGGGTGAGGGTAGAGAGCGCATCGACTTGCTCGCCGTTGAGCAATATATCCAGCTTGACGAGGTTGGACGGTCTAAAGCCGTTCATGTGCCAATCGAAAGAGGCGTAACCCTTGGAGATAGATTTCAATTTATCGTAGAAATCAATGACGATCTCGCCGAGCGGCATATCGAACAGCAGTTCCATACGGTTGCCGCTGATATACTCCTGCTTCACGAGCTCACCGCGTTTTCCGAGACACAACGTCATAATAGGCCCTATATAATCGGCCGTAGTGATGACGGAAGCACGGATATATGGTTCTTCGATACGGTCTATCTCGGTGAGATCCGGCATGCCGGCGGGGTTGTGTACCTCCACCATGCCGCCGTCCTTGGTATAGACATTATAACTTACGTTCGGCACCGTCGTGATGACGTCCATATCGAACTCACGGTCGAGACGCTCCTGCACGATCTCCATATGGAGCAGTCCGAGGAATCCGCAGCGGAAACCGAAGCCGAGTGCCATTGAACTCTCAGGTTGAAAAGTCAGCGAGGCATCGTTCAGTTGCAGTTTCTCGAGGGAAGCACGCAGGTCTTCATAGTCCTCGCTCTCAATCGGATAGACACCGGCGAAGACCATCGGTTTGGCTTCCTCAAAGCCGTCGATGGCTTTATCGCACGGACGGGCTACATGGGTGATCGTGTCGCCCACTTTGACCTCTGTACTCGTTTTGATTCCTGAAATGATATAACCCACGTTGCCGGCACTAATGCTCTTGCGCGGACTCATGTCGAGTTTGAGGATACCTATCTCGTCGGCATCGTACTCCTTGCCGGTATTGACAAAGCGCACTTTATCACCCGAATGCATCGTACCGTTCACGACCTTGAAGTACGCAATGATGCCGCGGAAGGAGTTGAAAACGCTGTCAAAAACGAGACACTGCAGTGGAGCGTTCGGGTCACCAACCGGCGCAGGGATACGCTCGATGATGGCGTCCAGAATCTCCGATACACCCTCACCGGTCTTGGCGGAGCAACGCAGGATCTCCTCGCGTTTGCAGCCCAGCAGATCCACGATCTCGTCCTCCACGCGCTCGGGCATGGCGTTGTCCATGTCGCATTTATTGAGCACCGGAATGATTTCCAGATCGTGCTCGATAGCCATATATAAATTGGAAATTGTCTGCGCCTGTACGCCCTGCGTAGCATCTACTACGAGTACAGCCCCCTCGCATGCCGCAATAGAACGGCTCACTTCGTAACTGAAGTCCACGTGTCCCGGGGTGTCGATGAGGTTAAGGGTGTAACCCTTATGCTGCATCTGAATGGCGTGACTCTTGATGGTAATACCGCGCTCTTTCTCCAGCTCCATGTCGTCAAGCACCTGGTTCTCCATCTGCCGTACGTCAACGGTGCCCGTCAACTCCAACATACGATCGGCCAGCGTACTTTTTCCGTGATCTATATGCGCAATAATACAAAAATTACGTATCTTATCCATAATCGGGCACAAAGTTACAACTTTTTTTGCACATATAAAAATTTTTTTGTAATTTTGCACAAAATTTAACAATTATTTATATCGTGAAGAAAATTGTAGTTCGATTTTGTGGAGACTCCGGCGACGGAATGCAACTGACGGGTAACATGTTTGCCCAATTAGGTGCGGAGTTGGGGCATGAGATCTCCACGTTGCCGGATTTCCCGGCAGAGATCAGAGCACCGCAGGGAACGATCGGCGGTGTGAGTGGTTTTCAGGTTCAGTTAGGTAGTGGTGTTTATACGCCGGGCGATAAGGCCGATGTGATCGTGGCAATGAATGCGGCGGCGCTGAAAGTGAGTGCGCAGAGCAAGCATTTCCATGAGCATGCCATCATCATTGTTGATACAGACAGTATGACGGACAAAGATCTGGAGAAAGCGCTGTACAAGACGGATAACCCCTTTACGGAATTAGGTATTCCCGAGACGGTTCAGATTGTGCCGGTGGCACTGACAACACTCACCAAAGAGGCATTGAAGGACAGCGAGATGGACAATAAGTCCGTTCTCAAATGCCGGAATATGTTCGCGCTGGGACTGATCTACTGGCTCTTTGATGAACCGATGGAGAAAGCGATCCACCTGCTGGAGGATAAGTTCAAGAAGAAACCTGCGCTTATCGCCCCGAACACAAAGGTGATGGTCGATGGTTATAACTACGGTCAGAACCTGGCGCTCAATATTACGCAGATCCATCTGGATAGTCAGTCGAACGAAGCGCATGGCCGTTATACGTCTATCGCCGGTAATAAAGCGACGGCGTGGGGACTGATTGCCGCGGCAGAGAAAGCCGGTAAACACCTGTTCTTAGGTTCATATCCTATCACGCCCGCGACGGATATCCTGCACGAACTCGCAGCCCGCAAAGACATGAACGTCATGGCCATTCAGGCGGAGGACGAGATAGCCGGTGTATGTACAGCTATCGGTGCGGCATTTGCCGGTGATCTGGCTTGTACAACGACCAGTGGACCTGGTTTGAGCCTCAAGTCCGAAGCGATCGGTCTGGCTGTTATGGCCGAGTTACCGCTCGTAGTGGTGGACGTTCAACGTGGTGGTCCTTCAACCGGTCTGCCGACCAAAACCGAGCAGACGGACTTACTGCAAGCGCTCTACGGCCGTAACGGCGAGTGTCCGGCGGTGGTATTGGCGGCTTCGAGTAGCGCCAACTGCTTCGATTTCGCGTACGAGGCATGTAAGATCGCATTGGAGAACATGACACCGGTGATACTGATGACCGATACCTATCTGGCAAACGGAACGGCGTTATGGCGTATCCCGAAACTGGCAGAACTGCCGGCAATTAAACCGCAGAGCGTGCCCGAAGAACTGAAAGGTAAGTTTAACCCTGCGCTGCGTGACGAGCGTGGCGTACGCTATTGGGCATACCCGGGCATGGAAGGTTACGAGCACCGTAACATTGGTCTGGAGCGTGATGCCCAACGCGGTACGATCTCGACGAATCCGGAGAACCACGAAGTGATGGTCAAAGCACGTCTGCATAAGATAGAGCAGATAGCCGATCGGATCCCTGAACTGAAAGTGCAGTGCAATGCTGCCAGCGACACGTTGCTCGTTGGATGGGGTAGTACGGAGGGTCATCTCCATGCGGCGGCCGATGAACTGAATTGTGCGCTCGCACAGTTCAATTATATCTGCCCGTTGCCGAAGAACACGCGTGAGGTGTTGAGTCAATACAAGCGCATTATCGTATGCGAACTCAACACAGGGCAGTTTGCCGCGTATCTGCGTGCGCAGTTCCCGGATATCAAGATGGAGCAGTATAATGAGATAACGGGTCAGCCCTTTGCGGTTGAACGCATCGTTAATTATGTGAAAGGATGATAAGTATGGAAGCAAGTCAATTTAAATCAGATCAATACGTACGTTTCTGCCCGGGTTGTGGTGATCATGCGATATGCATGGCGCTGCAAAAAGCGATGGCGCAGATTGGCATCCCGACACATGAGGTGGCAGTGATATCGGGTATAGGTTGTTCGAGTCGTATGCCGCACTATCTGAATACTTACGGTTTCAACACGATCCATGGTCGTGGTGGCGCTGTAGCAACGGGTGTGAAGACCAGTCATCCGGAACTGACCGTTTGGCAGATGTCCGGTGACGGCGATTGTTTTGCTATCGGAGGTAACCATTTTATCCATGAGATACGTCGTAATGTAGACCTTAATGTATGCGTGTTCAACAACCGCATATATGGTCTGACGAAGGGTCAGTACAGCCCGACAAGCCCGAAGGGCTTTGTGAGCAAATCGAGTCCGTTCGGTACGGTGGAGCGTCCGTTCATTCCGGCGCAACTCGTGCTCGGCGCCCGCGGTACGTTCTTCGCCCGCACGCTGGATGTAGATATGCCGACGACGGTAGATTGTCTCGTAGCAGCACAGCAGCATAAGGGCTGCTCGATTGTGGAGTGCCTTGTGAACTGCGTGATCTTCAATAACGGCACGCATGCATGGATCGCTGACCGTGAGCAGCGCGCAGAGCACAGTATCATCCTCAAGCATGGTGAGAAGATGATCTTCGGTAAGGATAAAGACAAAGGCTTGGCGGTGGAAATCGACCCTGTTACTTTTGTGCCGAAGATGATTGTCGTACCGGCAGATGACCCGCGTGTGCTCGTGCATGACGCTCATCAAGCGGACACGACGCTCCATCGTATGTTAGCGCTGATGGGTCAAAACCGCATCGAGAATGTCAACGCAGAAGTGGAGGACAACCTTCCGATCGCCCTGGGTGTGATTCGTAATGTAGAGGCAGAGACTTACGACGTTGCGGTGAACGCACAGATAGCAGAGGTTAGAGAAAAAGCGAAGGCAAAGACCTTCGATGAACTGACCGGTACGCTGGAGAGTTGGGAGATGTAGGGGGGACAGGTTACGGGTTACCGGTTAACGGTATTTCCCCTCGTCGCAATCACCTAAAAGGGATAGATAGGATTCATAGCGCGAGATCGCTATGGATCCTTTTATTATGGCTTCTTGTACGGCACAACCAGGTTCGTTGGTGTGCGTACAGTTACCGAAACGGCAGTCGCGGCTGACAGCAAAGATATCGCGGAAATAATGACTTACTTCTTCGCGCTGGAAATCGATGGTGCCAAAGCCCTTGATACCCGGGGTATCGATGATTGCGCCATCGGGTAGGAAGTACATCTCCGAGAAGGTCGTCGTATGCATTCCTTTGTCGTGGGCATCGGAGATCTTACCGGTACGCGTCATCTCGCGGCCGAAAAGGGCATTGAGTAAGGTAGATTTGCCGACACCGGAATTACCGGAGAGTAATGTTGTCTTACCTTCTAATAAAGGCATAACATCTAAAGGCTGACAACTGATCGCTGAAAGTTCCATCGTCTCGTAGCCGATGGATTCGTAGAGGGCACGGAGTTCGGCGAGTTGAGCAAGTTCCTCTTCCGTGAGTAGGTCGATCTTATTAAAGATAAGGATCGCGCGCACGCGATAGGCCTCACAGGTGGCGAGGAAACGATCGATGAAAGTAGTAGAAGTAACGGGATGGTTGACCGTAACGATTAATGCTACTTGGTCGATATTGGCAGCGAGGATATGACTCTCTTTGCTGAGGTTCGTTGAGCGGCGGATGATATAGTTACGCCGGTCTTCTATCTCTGTAATCCATTTGGTACCGTCCGCGAGTGTCTGTACCTCGACGAAGTCGCCCACAGCCACGGGATTGGTACTACGGATGCCACGGATGCGGAAATTGCCTTTGATATGACATTCCGCATCCGAACCATCGTCCATTCGAACGATGTAACAGCTACCCGTAGATTTGATGACGAGGCCGCGCATTAAACCGTCATGATCTCTTTCTCTTTGGCTGCGTAGAGGGCTTCTACCTTCGCGATATATTTATCGTGGGTTTTCTGCATGTCCTCTTCGGCATCTTTCTCGATGTCCTCGCTCAAGCCGTTCTTCACGAGTTTCTTGAACTCCTCGATGGCGTCACGGCGTGCGTTACGGATGGACATCTTAGCCTCTTCGAGTTCACCTTTGCACTGTTTGCACAGGTCGCGACGACGCTCTTCGGTGAGCGGCGGCAGGATAAGGCGGATGGTCTCGCCATTATTAGACGGTGCCAGACCGATATTCGAGTTAATGATGGCGCGCTCGATCTCGCTGATGAGTTTCTTCTCCCACGGGGTGATGGCGATGGTACGTGCGTCCGGTGTGGTGATCGTGGCGCAGTTAGCCAGCGGCGACATCGCACCGTAGTAGTCCACCTTAATGGGGTCGAGGATACGTGGGTTGGCTTTACCGGCACGAATGTGCTGGAGGGTGTCGTCTAAGTGAGCGACAGCATTCTGCATTTGCTCTTCGGCTGCAGATTCATAGAGTTCTAATTCGTCGTTCATACTATTAGGGTTTTACTAAAGTTCCTATTTGTTCGCCGTCAATGACGCGCGCGAGGTTACCGAGTTGGTCCATGTTGAACACATAGATGGGCAGTCCGTTGTCTTTGCACATGACGATAGCGGTCATATCCATAACTTTCAGTCCGCGGCGGATTACCTCGTCGTAAGTGATCTCATTGAACTTGGTGGCCTTCGGGTCTTTCTCCGGGTCGGCGGTGTAGATACCGTCCACGCGGGTGCCCTTGAGCATGACGTCGGCTTTGATCTCCAGTGCGCGGAGACTCGATCCGGTGTCAGTAGTGAAGTAGGGTGCACCTGTTCCGCCGGCGAGGATGACTACATTACCCTTGTCGAGCAGACGTTGTGCTTTGGCAGGACTGTAGAAATCACCGATCGGCTCCATACGGATGGATGTCAGTACACGTACCGGTTGACCGATAGCTTCGAGGGCAGATTGCAGCGCCAAGGCATTGATGACAGTTGCTAACATACCCATCTGGTCACCTTTGACACGGTCAAAACCGATCTTAGCACCACTCAAGCCACGGAAGATATTTCCTCCACCGATGACGATGCCGATCTGTACACCGCGTTGAGCGATCGCTTTGACTTGCTCGGCATATTGGTTTAGACGTTCGGTGTCGATACCTTGCTTGTTTTCCCCGGCAAGGCTCTCACCGGATAGTTTTAAAAGAATGCGTTTAAACATAGTGTTAGTCTTTATACCACGATGCGTACATCGCGTAGTTATTGGCTATTTTTTTGTTTATCTCTGCGGTCTGCGCAGGGTCGGCTTTCTTGATGAATTTAGCCGGTACACCTCCCCAGATCTCGTGTGCGCCTATCTGTGTATTGGAGAGCACGAGTGCACCTGCAGCTACGATCGCTCCTTCGCCTACATGCGCACCGTCGAGTAGGGTGGCACCCATCCCGATGAGGGCGTAGTCATCGACGTCTGCGCCGTGGATCGTCACGTTATGTCCGACGGACACGTAGTCACCCAGACGGATGGTCGATTTCTGATAGAGCGTATGGAGCACGGCGCCGTCCTGGATGTTACAGTGCTTGCCGATGACAATCGTGTTGACATCGCCGCGGAGCACTGAGTTGAACCACAGACTGCTGCCTTCCCCCACCGTCACATCGCCAACGACGGTGGCGTTCTCCGCCATGAATACGTCGTCAGCAATGTGCGGGGTCAGGATCTCGCCGTTCCTATTGATGGTTTTGACTAAAGCCATACTTAACGTGCAGCGATGATCGCAAGGAATTTCTCAGCTACGAGGGCAGCGCCACCGATGAGGCCACCATCGATATCCGGGCAAGCGAAGAGCTCCGCAGCGTTCTTCTCGTTGCAGCTACCACCATAGAGGATGGTGGTGTCGTCTGCAGCTGCTTTGCCGTATTTCTCTGCTACGAGGCCACGGATATATGCGTGAATCTCCTGTGCCTGTGCGGGAGTAGCAGTCAGACCGGTACCGATAGCCCAAACGGGTTCGTATGCCAGTGTGATGTTCTTCCATTCCTCTGCGCTCAGACCGAAGACGGAACCCTCGAGTTGTGCTTTCACTACCTCGTTCTGCTTGCCGGCCTCACGCTCTTCTTTCACCTCACCGATGCAGAAGATAACCTTCAGACCGTTTGCCAAAGCGAGACGTACTTTCTCTGCCAGCATCTCATAGCTCTCAGCGTAGTACTGACGACGCTCCGAGTGGCCGAGGATAACGTACTCAGCGCCGGTGGACTTCACCATCTCTGCGCTTACTTCGCCGGTGTAGGCACCCTTCTCATGGTCAGCGCAGTTCTCTGCAGCTACCTTGATGGGCGAACCCTTAACCAACTCAGCTACGGTAGCCAAATGGATAAACGGCGTACCGATCACTACGGCACATTTGGGATCTTTTACTGCGGCTTTGAGTTCCGAAGCCAATGCTATTCCTTCCTGCAGGTTCTTGTTCATTTTCCAGTTACCTGCAACCATTTTTGTTCTCATAATGTATTATTGAATTTTTTGTCCAAAGATTGTATATTTCTCATTGTCACGGATGATGACGATCTGTCCGTTCTCCAGTACCTTCACTGCCTTAACCTCAGCCTTGGTGTTCTCGATAGCAGTTGCACCGCAGGAAACAACGGAGCTGTAGTAAGTCGTAGCTGCCGGAGCACCACCGCCAATCTCAAGGTCGTAGTAGGTTACGCCTGATACAGGATTACCGGTAATATTATTGGTGGAGTATCCACCAAATACATTCGTTGTGCCCGAACCAAATGCAAGTGCACGGTTAGTACCGGTAGTCGCATTAACACGCCAAGTTCCCATACCGGATTCACTTGCTTGGATATCCCATGTGTATGCCGTGGTCACCGAGTTGATGTTCGTGCCGCTTCCACCATATGACAGATAGTTAGTGCCATTACTGATGGTGAAGCCACCTTCCACTTTTGTGAAGGTATATTCTACAGCTTCTGCTTCATCTGTAGTACTGGTAATCTTCTTGTTGCTACTGGTGAGAGCCTCGACACCCTTTGCGTAGTACTTCGTTTCGCCTACCTGCGCGTAAATCTTAAAGGTACCACCTGTATTTCCGTCAAATGCAGCTTCACCACCTTCACCCTCTTCGGTCTTGCTGTAGATTGCGTAGTAGTCTTGATCCTTGGTAGCCTTGAAGTTGGTTACCCATGCTTTGGCAGCGGTGTTGGTGGCAGCCAGTTCTGCGGTCCACCAGCCAACAAAGGTGTAATCATCGCATGCAGTCGGATCTGTCGGAACTACCGGTTGGGTGTTCTTCAATACACTCTGATCCTCACCTACTTGTACGCCCTTATCGAAGAAACGAATCGTGTAATAAACAGGTTCCGGAGCTTCTCCGCTACACGAAGAGGAATAACCGCTATATGAAACACTTCCGGTCGTTATAGCAACGGAAGAGAAATCCAATTGACCGGCTTTGCTAGATTCTGATCCATAGTCGGCATTGTCTCCTACAGTAAAGGTAACACTTGTAGCAGAACCAGTCCATGTTACTTGGGTATCGCCAGAGTGTTGAGTTTCGATCGTACCGGTACTTGCAGTGATAGGAGCAAGACGCTTCAAACCAGCGGTGCTGATGTTGAAGACAATCTGCGTCATCTCTGATTCGGACGAAATTGCCAAGGTGTTGTTTGCATACAAACGTACATCTCCCCAACTCTCGTTGTATGTAGGTGCAGTCGCTCCGGAATTTTTAGCTGCTTGGAATGTGAAATTGCCAAATGTACCGGAAACGGCAGCATAGTTAGACATCGTCAATGTCGTTTCTACCGGAGCAGAGCCTCCATCTGACGTTGCAAAAACAGCGTAGAAAGTGGTATTTTCCGTAACAACATCATTATTATGCGCAAAAGTCGGAGCCTCGTCGGTAGCCTCGACCTCGTCCAAGCACCAGCCTACGAATACTTTACCATTCTCGCAGTTAGCCGGTTTGGATGACGGCAGTGTGATCTTGCCGTTAACAGCTACATTTGCATCGAACTCTTCACCGTTTGCAATCCATGTGATATCAATCGGTTGACCGTCACCAACGTTGTCTGCCAAGTCGATAGCACTGTCAGAACCATTTTTTGCACAAACCTCCAATGTGGCAGTTAATGTGTACTCAAGTCCATCCGAACAAGTGAAGTTAGCAACGATCTGATATGTGTTGCAACCATTTTCTCCATCATCTTTTCCTACGCAAGAAACAACCAATTGTCCTGCCGTAGAGCTTACATAAGTATTGGGATCCTCAGGGTCATTCCATAAATAAACTCCGCCATCAGCCAGATCGTATGTACCAGCAATCTTTGTGCTGGAGTTAGAGTCAAAGTAGAATTGTACCCATGGGCACTCGGTAGCGTTGTCGCATGCACCAAGCATCCAATAATCCCAGTTGTCTGAATTGTAGGTTGCCCATGCATAATCTACCGCTAACTCGTATGCTGCCATCACTTCATCGGTAACAGTTACTGCGCATGTTGAAGTCTTGTTGCCATCGTTGGTGGTAGCTGTGATAGTGGCCGTTCCTTGTGCAACGCCGATTACTACACCCGAAGCGGAGACAGTGGCAATATTAGCATTACTGGTACTCCATACTATACCTTTGTTAGAAGCATTGTCCGGAGCGACAGTCGCTGTAAGTTGCAAACGCTCTTTGATTTTCAATGTAGCGGAAGTCGGTGCAACAGTAACACCTGTTACGCTGATAGGATTGCTATCGGGTTCAATACCTTTTACATATTCTACGTCATGAGAGAATCCTTGGCCTGACGAAGCGCCACCTGCGCCTTGCTGATCTGGATCGAGGGCTGAGAGAGCAAAATAACCGTCACTTGTGCCGCCCCATCCCCAGTTGATGTGGAAATAGCCATCAGCGTCAACGCCATCACAAACGAACTCGTGACCTTCGTTATTGGTAGTAGCACCGCCCATAAGAATAGGACGTCCTGCTGCGAGTTCGGTTCTAAAGGCAGTTGCCATCGCCGACGCAGATTGATTATTAACTAAGGTTGCTGTGTTCTTATATTTAAAGTTTTGTATGAGACCTGTACGCATATCGCTAGTATAGGCACCACTACCATTGGATGCGTCACCGCCGTACTGCATCTTACACGATACACCCACATGGTACATCAGCGTAGCGATAGCTGTCTTTTGTGCTTGTGTGTCGCTCGTAGTGTGTTTGTTTTTCATATTTGCCCAGTCGTAGGTCGCATTAGCAAAATTAACAGTTTCCGAACCAGAACCACCAGCATCACTCTGCCAACTATATGTGCGAGATCCTTGACCGTGCTCCGGCCATTTGTAGTAATACATAATTTGTGCTGTTGCAGTAGCAACACAACCGGTGTAGGAACGTGTGTTGTCCGCAGGATCAATAGGGCAGAGGTTGTTGTACGGTGCACCTTGATTCCATTTTGAAGTCATCAGCGGTGCGATCGCAGTACCTGTAGTAGCTTTATGCGCTTTCTTAACTCCCGGAACTGCAGGCTGTGCAACAGCTACTCGCTCTGCATAATAGTCGAGCCACCATGCTACGTTCTCTGGAACATTTGTAGCTTCAAATGAGCCTTCGTCCGAATAACCGAGAATCTCAACGGCATTATCATCACCGGAGACGATGACGAAACCGCCGTTTGGCTTATTAAACACGTACAATGCTGCCTCCTCGGAAGCGGGTTTGTTCGTCTTGTGAACCAACCGCATCTCCGCAGCAGAACGGGGCGCTAGACGTAAGTGACGCTTAACGGTCTGCTGGTTAGTAAACTGTGCTGCAATCTGCGCAGCCTCTTCCATGGTACGCGGTGCAGCAAACAGTGTCACCGAGACCATGATGGTCAATAGGCCTAAAAAGAATTTTTTCATGATTGATGTGTTAGTTAAATGATTTATTATTGGATTTTTTGTCCGAAAATCGTATAGATATCCTGACCGCGTACGATGATTACTCGTCCGTCCATCAGCATCTTCTCTGCGGTTACTTTGCCATCTTCTGTGTTCTCGATACCCTGGCTGTAATCCGGTTCAATATCGATGAGCACGTCTTGATTGGCCGTGAAGCTGTATGAACCGCCACCTGCTCCACCACTACCCGGAACTAAGTTGTCGAGCTTGTAGTAACCATCGTTATCTCCCGACCATCCCCAGTTGAAATGGAAATAGTCTTGGTCTGTATAACCGTCGCAAATGAAGCAGTGACCACCGGATTCCTCATCTCCACCGCTGTAAATGATGGGATGCTTTTTGTCCAACTCTTCTTTGATCATCGCAGTCCATTTAGTATCCGTCCAGCTATTATAGATCTTCTTTCTGGTGGACTCATCCGTATAGCCGTCCCGCACATAACCGGTCGGTTTCTTATAACGGAAGAACGAATAGAGCGCATTCTGCGCACAACCTCCGTCTCCTGCATCGGTAAGTCCCCAGCTCCAATCGCCGTAGTTAACGGTCATGGTACCCGAGCCGCCGTCGGAGTTGTTACCATACATCATCTGCGTGGCTACACCGCAGTGATACATCAGGGTAGCAACTGCTGTCTTTTGTGCAGACGTAGCAGTGCTGGTGTACGAATTAAGCATGTTATTCCAATCGTAGGTAGTTGCACCGAAGTCAACCGTCTGCTCGTCGTAGCGTGTGGATTTTCTACCTGTATTGGGGTTCAAGGGCTGATAGGTCAGACTGCCTTTGCCTTGCTTCGGCCATTCCCAGTATTTCATCACCTGTGCCATGGCTGTAGCCACACAACCGGTGTAGGCTCTGTTGCTTCCACTGCCCGGGCATAGATTCCAATAGGGGCTGTCTTGATCCCATGTGGTCTTCACCATCGGAGAAACAATCACGTTGCCGTAGGACGCTTTGCGTGCATTCTTACGGAGCGCGTTCCATTGTGCGGCTGTCTCTTCGCCGGCTGCTACACCGTCCGCTTCGATCTGTTGAATAAAATCGTTGTATTTGCCCATCCAAGCGCGTACGTTACTCGGCATGTTGTCCGTACGGAAATGACCGGTCTCGGAGTAGGCGAGAATAGGCGTAACGGCATCGTTAGCCGCGATGATCACCCAACCCTCACCGTCTTCGTTCTCATAGAGATAGAACAGATTCTCTTCCGTCATGGCCTTGTGCACCATCTTCTTTGCCGGTGCGGCCATCTTTACATTCGTGTTGGGCGAAGCCACGTTCATAAAGTGGTTCGCTACGAGCGCTGCGTCATCCCGACTAACCCGCTCGGCTAAGAGTGTCATCGACGACACCCATAGTGCAATAATAATTGCTAATGATTTTCTCATGATCTAAAAATAATCCTTATTTTTGTTTGATGTTATATTTATCAATGATTGTGCCGTTTTGCACTACGAACACACCCGGGTTGGCGCGAACGATGGTCTTGAGCGTGACCGGATCAATGGTACAGAAAGCATCGATCGGCAGCTCATGCTCCTCACAGAACGCCTCGATATCATCTTCTCCGGAACCCGTCAAGAAGTAACAGAGTGTACCGTTTGCCCAACACTCGTTGTACAGATCCTGTACTTTCTCGATCTGCTTGAGATCGGTTTTCTTCAAATCGTACATCGTCACCAGCGTCACCGGTTCCTCGGACTCGAGGATATCATAGGTGAGATCGTCGAAATCCATATTTAGTATCTCGAAGTCATGTATCGGGGCTTCGTAGCCTTTCTTAACAAGCACTGAGCGTTGATCTACAAACGTCCACTCCGGGTCTCCCTTCGGGTAGTTATCCAAGTTGAACTCCTGCTGTACGCCATCTTTTTCATAGATAAGGGTCGTCTCATAAACGTCATGCTCAGCATCCTCCGGGATCTCCATCAGTTCGGGGATGTTATTGCCGATCTTATACGGACGGAAATCCATCGGCGGCAGGTGGTTGTAGCTATAGAGCATGATGGCGCCGCCGGAGATGAGGGCGAGTAGGGCAATGCATAACTCTGCCCACCAGCTGAATAGTTGCGGGATGGCCTTATAGCATACCAGCAGTACGATCACGAGCGCGAGTAGCACGATGTTCTTCCAGAACGTCTGCCAGTTCGTCAGAACAAGTGCATCGCCGAAACAACCGCAGTCGCTCACGGGATTCGTCAACGCAATCCACAGCGTGAGCGGCGTCATCACGAGATAGAACACCAGACTCAACCATGCCGTCCATTTGGTGCGGACGTTGAGCAGCATCGCCCATCCGAGAAGCCATTCAGCAAGGATGAGGCATACCGCCGCCACACCTGCCAAGGGGATAAGATCGTTGCAGAACCCACCGAAGGCTTTCAGATAGTCTTCAATCTTATACACCGTACCTAGCGGATCTACGGCTTTCACGAATCCCGAGAACAGGAACGTGATCGCAAGTAGGGTACGGGAAATACTTCCCGTGATATGTAATGCTTTACTCTTCATAATGAATCAAATCAAAGATGGCATAATTGATGATATCGAAATAATTACCTTCCGCACCTTCGGAAGCAATGGTCTTGCCGCCGTTCTCGAGGATGGTCTTGATACGAATGACCTTGGCGAGGATCATATCCACGATTCCTTCTTTGCTCATCTCACGCCAAGCCTCTCCGTAGTCATGGTTCTTGCGCATCATCAGTTCTTTGGCCTCGTGGAGCACCTGATCGTAGAGTGCGAGAGCATCCTCGTTACTCATATCCACCGCATCGGCAAAACCTTTGCGCTCCTGGATGATAGCGGTGATGCCGTAGTTGACGATGGCGCGGAGGTTGCCCTCTATATCATCGCCCACGAGGCTCACACCGGTCTCTTGGCGTTGACGGATATTACAAACCTTGATGTATAGTTGATCCGTGATGCCATGCAGACGGAAGATACGCCACGACGGACCGTAGTCACTCATCTTATCCACGAAGATCGCGCGGCATTTGGCCGTCACCTCGTCAAACTGTTTTACTGTATCGTGCATAACTCGTCCAATGTTACTTGTTTCTGTTCGCCCGTAGCCATGTTTTTCAGCATGACCGTATTGGTCTCCATCTCGTTACCGCCCACGATGGCTACGTACGGGATCTTCTTATCATCCGCATACCCCATCTGCTTCTTCATCTTCGTCGGCTCAGGATACACCTCTACGGCGATACCCTTAGCCCGTAACTCTTTGGCCCAACGGAGCGCATAATGTAATTCGTCTTGACCAAAAGTAGCGAAGAGCACTTGTGTTGAAGATTGCAATTCCTTCGGGAAGAGATTCAACTCGTTCAACACATCGTAGATACGATCTGCACCAAACGAGATACCTACGCCCGAGACACCCGGAAGTCCGAAGATACCCGTCAGGTTGTCATAGCGACCGCCACCGGTGATCGAGCCGATCTGTGCGTCCAGAGCCTTCACCTCGAAAATCGCGCCTGTGTAATAATTAAGTCCGCGCGCGAGACACAGATCGAGTTCAATATTCAATGTACAACCTACATTCTCCAATTCGTCGAACACGATTTCCATCTCTTCAACGCCCTTCAGACCGATCTCGCTGTTGGCAAGAATCGTTTTGAGGGCAGCAAGTTTCTCGGCGGTGGTACCGCTGAGGTTCAGGATCGGTTGCAAAGCGGCGATCTGTTCGTCATTCAGTCCTCTTTCTTTCAATTCCGCATTGACGGCATCGATACCGATCTTATCGAGTTTGTCGATTGCCACGGTGATATCTACGATCATCTCCGGTGCACCGATCACTTCGGCTATACCGGCGAGGATCTTGCGGTTGTTGATATGCAGGCACACGTTGATATCCAAACGGCGATATACCTCTTCTACGATCTGGATCAGTTCGAGTTCGCCGATGAGGCTGTCAGAACCGATCACATCGACGTCGCACTGGTAGAATTCACGGTAACGTCCTTTCTGCGGACGGTCAGCACGCCAAACGGGTTGGATCTGGAAACGCTTGAACGGAAAACTCAACTCCTCGCGATGCTGCACGACGTAGCGTGCAAACGGAACGGTCAGGTCATAACGCAGACCTTTCTCCGGAGCCAACGCGGCTTTCTCACCGCTGTTCTGGATGCGGAAGAGCAGTTTGTCACCTTCCTCGCCGTACTTGCCCATCAGCGTGGACAGGTTCTCCATGGCCGGCGTCTCGATCTGCTGAAAACCATACAAAGAGAAGACACCTTTGATGGTGTCGAAGATATAATTGCGGCGCGCCATCTCCAGTTGACTGAAGTCACGCGTGCCTTTGGGTATGCTTGGTTTTTGTGCCATTAGAAAATCTCCTCGTATATTTTTGCTGTAGCGCCTTTCTCAGAAGCTACATATTCTGCTGATTTTTGTCCTATCTCCTGATAGTTATCCAAAGCGGTATTAAGCGCCGCTTCCAATTCGCTATAGTTCTTAATGCTCCGCGCTGCACCGGCATCGATCAGCCCTTGCGCTTCACGGAAATGGTGGTAGTTCGGTCCGAAAAGAACCGGCATACCGTATACTGCTGCCTCGATCGTGTTGTGAATACCTACACCGAATCCGCCGCCTATATACGCCGTCTGACCGAAGCGGTAGATCGACGAGAGCAGACCCATCGTGTCGATGACCATCACGTTGGCGTGGATCATCGCAGTCTTCGTTGCACGCGAGTAGCGCACAAAACGACCTTGGAACAGATTGAAAATAAAATGCAAATGTTTCTCGTGTATCTCATGCGGTACGAGAATCAGTTTGGTGTCCGGCTGCTGGTTGATATACTCGGCGAGCAGTTTTTCATCCTCCGGCCATGAACTGCCGGCAATGATGACCCGATGGCATCCTTCCACAAAGTCCTGTATCGGTCTCAGACGCGGGTCATCGGCTTTGAGCCCTTTCTCCAGTATCTCACCCACACGGTCAAAACGCGTGTCACCGGCTACCGAACAGTCATGTACTCCATGCTCCGCCAAGAGTCGACGGGATGCCTCGTCCTGTACGTACAGATGCGTGAAGCAATGAAGCAGACGCAATGAACTGACGCCATACCAATGGAAGAAACGCTGCGTAGGACGGAAGATAGCCGAGATGCTATACGTCGGGATACCACGTTTCTTGAGTTCTTTCAGATAAGCCGGCCAGAACTCATATTTGACAAAGATCGCCATCTCGGGCTTAAGCGCCTCGATGAACTTTATCGCCCGACGAGGTGTCGGGAAAGGCAGGTACATTACTGCGTCCACCTTATCGTAATTCTTACGCATCTCATAGCCCGAGGGACTAAAGAAAGTCACTACGATACGACGATTCGGCTGCTCGCGGCGAAGCCGCTCAATCAGCGGACGTGCCTGCTCAAACTCACCTACGGACGCAGCATGGATCCACACAGGCGAAGAGAAGCCAAGCCCACGCTTGACTTGCTCCATCGCCTGTTGTTGACCTTTGATCAGCAGTTGGGCCTTACGATGGCCGAACAATGCTGCGATCCATATGATCCAATAATAGAAAAGCACGATTAGAATTTGTAACGGACTGCCAAAGCAAGTTTCCAATCGAAGTAACTCATGTGGCCGTTAGGAACCCAGTCGAGACCGTAACCCGGACGGAAGTCAAATGCCAATACGATCGGAGCAGCGTCCAAGTCGTAGCTTACACCACCGACTGCGTTGATACCGAATTTACCGTCAACACCGGCACCACTTGCAGCGAGAGCGCTCAACATACCGAAGTTAACACCACCACCGCAGTAGAACTTGAAATTAGCGGGCAACTGGAAGTGATACAAGAAGTTCGGGTTAATCGTGAAATCCCACATACCTGCGTGCCAGCTGTAATACGAACCGGCATAAGAGGTTCCACCGGCTGCTTCGGTCAAGCCAACTGCGAGGTCAGCCTGGATAGCCATGTTCTCATTGAACCAATACTTGTAGCTCGCACCGTTCAGACCACCAACGATGGCACCGATTTCGTGTTGAGCACTTGCACTAGTAGCAATCATCAATGCTGCTACAATCACTGTGAAAATCTTTTTCATAATGTTGTTGTTTTTAGTTAATAAATTAATTAATAATTTAACCGTTTTGTTTGTTATTGTCAAAAAAGCGTACAAAGGTACAACAAAATTTGCATATGTGCAAGTTTTTTTTGCATATTTAAGAAAAATGTTGTAATTTTGCAGCCGGAATGGAAAAAAGAATCGTCATATTGGCAATTGAATCGAGTTGCGATGATACATCATCGGCGGTGATCGTTGATGGTATTTTGCGCAGTAATGTGATTGCGAGTCAGAAGGTGCACGAGGAGTACGGCGGGGTAGTGCCCGAGTTGGCAAGTCGTGCGCATCAGCAGAATATTTTACCGGTCGTTGACACGGCCTTAAAGCGCGCCGGGGTGACCAAAGAGGATATTTCAGCGATCGCTTTTACCCGTGGACCCGGTTTGTTGGGCTCTTTGCTGGTCGGTACATCCTTCGCCAAAGGCCTCGCTTTGTCACTCAGTGTGCCCCTCATCGATGTGAACCATTTGCAGGGTCACGTGCTGGCTCATTTTGTTGAAGATGGCACCGGATTAAAACATCCTAAATTTCCGTTTCTGTGCCTGTTGGTCAGCGGTGGAAACTCTCAAATAGTGCTTGTACGTGCGTATAATAATATGGAGATAATCGGCCAAACTATCGACGATGCCGCCGGAGAAGCTTTTGATAAATGCGCTAAGGTTTTAGGCCTTCCGTACCCGGGAGGTCCGTGGATAGATAAGCTTGCCAAGCTTGGTGACGCCACAAAATACCCCTTTGCAAAACCCAATATCCCGGGTTACGATTACTCCTTCTCGGGACTCAAAACCTCCTTCCTCTATACGCTCCGCGACATGCTCAAAATGCACGGAGTAGAGACGATTGATGAACTGGCGGAAAATGTTCCAAATCTCCGTGAAGACATGTGTGCTTCCTTGCAGGCAACGGTCGTGGATATCCTGATGCGCAAGCTCAAGAAAGCTGCCAATGACCTCAAGATTCGTGAGGTGGCAGTGGCCGGTGGCGTGAGTGCCAACAGTGCCCTGCGGCAGGCCTTTATTGACTACGGGAACAAGTACCATTGGAACGTGTTCATTCCGCCGTTCTCCTTCACTACCGATAACGCAGCCATGGTCTGCCAGGCCGGTTATTTCAAATATTTAGACAACGATTTCTGTGCCATTGATGCAGTGCCTTTCGCTAAAACAACGATTTGAATGGCTCAAGCCCTATGAAGATGTCATTATCTTCATGATAACGCTTCTCGTCGCTAACTACGCCTGGAAATGGACGTTTGTCGGCGATGAGAACGGCGATGTCGTGACGTGGCTCGGTTATGACGTGACAGCGCCGTTTGAGTTCATGGCATGTCATATCGCGCAAGTCGTTTATTGGCTCGTATCCCTCTTCCGCGACACGGTGTACATGGTGGGCGAGCATACAGTGCGTTTTGAGACAGGCTCCGGCTCCACCATCATTTGGGGCTGTACGGGTCTCAAGCAGAGTTTTATCTGGATGTGTCTTATCCTGACTGTAAAAAGTACGCAGCCGGCCTATAAGACCTGGCTGCATAAACTATGGTTCATTCCCGTGGGATGGCTCTGCTGCTATGTGTTTAACATCCTGCGCATCACCGCCATCACGCTTTTCGTAGAGTTTCATCCGGAGTGGTTCCACATGCTCCACGACTACATCTTCAAATACCTGTTCTACGCGATGTTGTTCGGTTTATGGGTTATCTTTGTTGAAAAGATAAGATCTTCTGTTTCAGCCAGCTAACTACTTTCCATGTACGACTCGCCTGTGGCGTGTCTCCGCTCATCATGTCGGGGATCGCTGAACCTGTCTCCTGTTCGGGGTAAACGACTATATAACTGTGGTCGCTGAAGAAGCGCTCTAACATCGTCGGAACCTGCTCAAACAGCGGGTTGTAGGATGGGGTGGAAGGCCGCGCGTTGATCATCACGATCATGTCGTCCGGAGCCATCTGTTTGGCGATCATCAGTACGTCTTCATAGTCCTCCATCTCGCGATACGATGCCCGCAGGTACTTGCCCTTACGGCGGCAGAAAGTCTGAATCACTTTCTGGGTGTCTTCATTGGCGAAGAAAACCACTTTCGCGCCTATCTGACTGCTCAGACGACGCACCAGACCGAAGCACGTAATGAAATCGTGCTCTTTCTCCGCATAACGCGGAACAGCTACCAACAGGCGGTTGATCGTGTTAATGGGTTGATTCGGGTGGTAGATGATCGATGCCGTGCGCTGGCTGTTAACCAACTGCATTGCACCCGACCACTCATCTTCCACCGCGAAAGAGGGGGCGGGGAGTTCACCCAACTCCGCCAACTCGCGTAACTCATAATGCCTGTTCTCACCCACGGTCATCAACTGCCAAGTGTCGTCCGTCTTATCCGCTTCGATACGTGCCTCTTCCTGCAGCGCCAACTGCTTGGCGGCGTACTCTGTGATGAACGAAGCCGAGGTACAGAGCACGAGGATCATCAGCACGGCCGCGTTCAGGATCTCGGCATTGAAAATGCCCGTCTCGTAACCAATGGTTACGATGGCCAATGTACCGGCTGCTGTGGCGTGCGTCAAACCGAACATGATCTGCCGCTCCACCGGTTGCAAACCGAAACTCTTCTGTGCCAACCATGCCGCGCTCCATTTGCCCACTAATTTCGTGGCAATCATCACGAACGCGATGATGATCGTGATCCATCCTTCCCACAGCAGCGACAGGTCGATCATCATGCCCACGCCGATCAGGAAGAGCGGCACGAAGATATTGTTTCCCACGAAGTTGATGCGCATCATCACCGGGCTCAGGTTAGGAACCAAGCGGTTGAGACTCACGCCGCAGATGAACGCACCCAAAATGCCTTCCAGACCTGCCCATTCTGCCATGAGAGCAGACACCAGCATCATCGTCATCACTACCAGGAAGCCTGTGTTCGGATCTGTCCAGCGCTTGAAGATACGTTGTGCCAACCAAGGGAAGATGATTGTGATTGTGACGATGGTGGCTAAGATGCGTGCTATCAATCCGCCGGTTGTGATGGCGTCCGTATAAACGAAGTTCGACTTCAAGAATGCAAGTACCAAGAGCGAGAGCGTGATCGTCAGCATCGTACCACCGATGGCGATGTTAACCGCCGCGTTTTTCTGTACGCCGTAACGGCTCACGATGGGGTAGGTCATCAGCGTGTGCGAACCGTACATCGCACCCATCAGCGTGCTGGTTACCCAACCGAATCCTAACAACCGGCTGGTGAGTAATCCGAGCACAAAAGGCAACGCGAAGGAATAAAAGCCATAAACAATCGAGTGCGTTCGCTGCTGACGGAAGTCATTTATATCCACTTCGATACCCGCTTGCAGCATGATGTACAACATGCCTATTTTGCCCAGCGATTGGATGGCATCGATGCCCGCGAGCAGGTTCAGACCGTAAGGCCCGACGAGCGTTCCCACGAGGATAAAACCCACGATGCTCGGGATGCGGATCTTACGGCATATCATTGGTATCACCAAAATCGTTAGCATCACCAGCGCGATGATCGCCAAGGAGTTAGTGACTAAACTCACACCCGCAATATTGCTGATTGTAGAATCCATATGCTTTTAATAGTTCGTTGCGTCGTTCTTGTAACCCGTCTTTCCGCCAGTTCTGCGACCAGAATAAGGGCTTAGGGCTTAGGGGATTTAGTTTTAGTGATTCCTGCGCTGCCATGCCTGCGCGGTTGATCTGCTCCAGACTCTTCCAGCGCGAGGAAGCCAAGGTCGTGGCGAAATAGCGGATACCGAGTTCCTGCGCCTTCTCGGCCGTCTTTTTGAGCCGAATATAGAAGCACCGCTCACAGCGTTTACCCCGTTCCGGCTCCTGCTCCAATCCGCATATACCTTCCAGCCAGGTATCGTGGGAGTAGTCGTCGTCAATCCAGGTGATGCCGAGCGACTCCGCGTGGCGCTTACTTTCGTTCTTGCGGATCTCGTACTCCTCGCGCGGGTAAATGTTCGGATTATAATAGTAGATCACCGGCTCTATCCCATGCGCCATCAACCACTCCACGATCGCACTCGAGCACGGCGCACAACAGGCGTGTAATAACACCCTCGTACACCCCTCTGGAACCACTATCGCCGCCTGTTTCGTCATTTGTTCACACAATTTTGCGCTGCAAAATTACAGAAAAAAATCGGAATATGCAAATATTGGGACGTTTTTTTGCTCGAAAATACGCCGGAGAGGGGTTTTGTGGCGGGTATGGATAGGTTTCAGACGGAAGTCAATGGGCTCGAAGGAGACGGGTTCTGTCGGCTCTTCGGCTTGTTTGGCGGCAGCTTGGAGCTCACGATAGATGGCTACGTAAGTATATTGGTAGAAGCGGGAATAAGGCTTCATACCGGGTTCCGGCTTCTCGCCGCCCTTAAAGACGCGGAAATAGTGGTTCAAGAAGCGGAGATGCCACTCGAGGCCGGCACGAGAGGTATCGTGCTCAAGGGCGTGGGCTTGGCGCTGGGCTTCTTTGATGAGTTCGCGGTTGGCTATACAGCCAGCAGACCATGTCTTGGGAAAATGGTAGGTATAGAGTTGGAGGACTTTGTTTTGACGCGGATAGCGGCGCACAATGATATGTTTGCGGCGTTTATAGCCGTCTTTGATGTCGTTCATAGCACCGCAGAAGTCTTTGATGCCCACTGCGGGTTCAAAGTAACGTACTCCACGGGTGTGGAGGGCTGAA
>CACWNR010000009.1 GCA_902762355.1 uncultured Bacteroidales bacterium | reverse complement strand
CAACTCAACTACCTTACCCTCGACTTGCTTGTCAACGCCGAACTTAGCCTCGAGCTCTTCCCAAGGATTCTCCTCGAGCTGCTTGTGGCCCAGGCTCAGACGACGGTTAGCTACGTCGATGTCGAGTACGACAACCTCGATCTGTGCACCGATCTGAGTGAACTCATTCGGGTGTTTGATCTTCTTGGTCCAGCTGAGGTCGCTGATGTGGATGAGGCCGTCAACGCCTTCCTCGATCTCTACAAAGACACCGAAGTTGGTGAAGTTACGAACCTTAGCCCAGTGACGGGTACCAACTGCGTACTTGGTCTCCACGTTAGCCCACGGATCAGCCTTGAGTTGCTTGATACCGAGGCTCATCTTACGCTCAGCGCGGTCGAGAGTGAGGATGACAGCATCTACTTCGTCGCCGACTTTCAGGAAGTCGTTAGCGGAACGGAGGTGCTGGCTCCAGCTCATCTCGGATACGTGAACGAGGCCTTCTACGCCTTCGGCGATCTCCACGAATGCGCCGTAATCAGCCATAACGACTACCTTACCGTGAACCTTGTCGCCAACCTTGAGGAGGTCGATGAAGACACCGTAGTTGGTGATGTTCTTAACCGTACCTTCGAGTACCTGACCCTTCTCGAGTTTGCCGACGATCTCAGCCTTTTGAGCCTCGAGTTCAGCCTCGATGAGTGCTTTGTGGGAAACAACGACGTTGCGGAATTCCGGATTGAGTTTGACGATCTTGAACTCCATCGTCTTGCCGACGAGGATGTCGTAATCGCGAACCGGCTTCACGTCGATCTGGCTACCCGGGAGGAAAGCTTCCATACCGAGAACGTCTACGATCATGCCGCCTTTCGAACGCCATTTGATGTAACCGGTAACGATCTCACCTGCGTTGTAAGCCTCGTTAACGCGGTCCCAAGCGCGAGCGGTGCGTGCCTCGTTGTGGGAGAGCACGAGTTGGCCCTTCTTGTCCTCCTGGCTCTTGATGTAGACTTCTACTTTGTCGCCTACCTTAAGCTCGGGGTTGTAACGGAACTCAGAAGCCGGAACGATACCGTCCGACTTGTAGCCTACGTTAACAACGACTTCGCGTTTGTTGATACTGATGACGGTACCCTCAACGACTTCGTTGTCCTTGATGGCGCTCAGGGTGTCATTATACTTTTGGATTTCTTCTTCGTTTTTTGTGCCTTGCTGTTGTGCTTCATAGGCATCCCAGTCGAAGTTCTGGAGAGAAAGATTTTCTGCCATTGTGGTAGAATGTGCTTGGCTCAGCCTTGGCTTACCAAGCGTTAAAAATTAAACTTCAGTTAGCCTCTTTTCACTATCTCAGCGAAAAAAGCGTGCAAAGGTACGATTTTTTTTGGATATGTGCAAATTTTTTTGTAATTTTGCAGCGATTTTGTGAAAATTGATCAATAAACTATATATTATGGCTGGTTATAACTGGAGTTTTGCGAATGTGGGTGGTGTGACCCGCGTACGTATTCAATCGGCGGAGGATATCCGCCATTTAGGCGAGTTGGATAAGAAGATGTGGACGGTACTGAGTTGTCCGACCACAGGCTTGGAGATCAGTTCCGATTCGTTGAGTCTGATGGACCTTGACGGCGACGGCAAACTGCGTGTGGAAGAGGTGATCGCTACGGCGAATTACTTGTGCGCGGCGTTGAAAGAACCGAAGAGTTTGTTCGAGCAGAGCGACGTCATCGATGTGGAGAACATCGCCGACGAGGGGCTACGGGTTATAGGTGACAGGTTACAGGAAAACGGCAAGATAAGCCTTGCGGCTGTGCAGGCAGCTATTGATGCTGTGACCATCGAGGAGCAGGCTATTCCGGCGGCACCGTTAGAGGCAGATGTGATTGCGGCTTATAAGGAGAAGAGTGCGGAGTACACCGCTTATTTTGAGCAGGAGAAACTGCAGAAATTGGGTCTGGCGCTTATTCCGGAAGATGCACCGAAACCCGGTATGACAGAGAAGAAATTCCTCGAGATGGGCAAGCAGATTGCGGACTGGGAAGCAGCTAAAGCGGCTGCTGAGACGGCGAATGCCGATGCACTTGCTGCCGCTAAGGCAGAGTTTATGCCGCTGCGCAAATTGCTGTTGATCCACCGCGATTTCTACCGGCTGTTGCGTAACTTCGTGACACTGGAGGATTTCTATGATCGTGATGATGCTACCGTGGCTTCGTTCGAGGCCGGTACACTCATTATTGATCAGCGTGCGTGCAAGTTGTGTATCCGTGTGCACGACATGGCGAAACACGATGCTCAGGCACCGTTGAGCGGTATGTACCTGATTTATTGCAACTGCGTGAACCAGAAGACCGGCAAGACGGCACAGATCGTAGCGGCTATGACGCAAGGTGAGGTGAGCAACTTGAGTATCGGCAAGAACGCCGTGTTCTACGATAACGACGGCCTCGACTACGATGCAACGGTGACGAAGATCATCGACAACCCGATCTCGATTCGTCAGGCGTTCTGGACACCGTATCGTAAGTTCTCCAAGTGGATCGAAGAGAAGATCAATAAGTCCGCTGCCGAGAAAGACGCAAAAGCATTTGGTGATCTGACGGCAAAGGCTGACGCGGCTACCGATCCGAATGCAGAGAAGCAACAAGCGTTCGATATTGCTAAGTTCGCCGGTATCTTTGCTGCCATCGGTATGGCCTTAGGCATGATCGGTGCAGCGCTGGTGAGCGTAGCAGAAGGCATGAGTGGTTTCCACTGGTGGCAATACGTGATCGTGTTCGTTTGTATCTTGCTCGTGATTAGTGGCCCGAGTATGATCATGGCGTACCTCAAACTGCGTCGTCGTAATCTGGCACCGGTTCTGAACGCGAACGGCTGGGCAATCAACGCTGACGCGATCATCAGTGTACCGTTCGGACGTACGCTGACCGAGCAGGTGGCATTCCCGATCGTGAAGTTACCGAAGGTAAAGAAAGGCATGACCGCTTGGAAGAAGTGGTTGATCGCTATTTGTAGTATTTTAGTTGGATTAGCAATTGTATGCGGTATATTACATCTTTGTGGATTCTGCTGGCACTGTCTGTGCTTTCATTAAAGGCAGATAATGTCTTCACCGAAGACTTAGGGCTGAATACGCCTATTGACACGACGTCCGCAGACAGCGGCGATGAGTTGGAGGAATTGGACGATATCGACGTTCGGGCAAGTCAGTTGCCGGAATGTCTGGCAGGTTTGTTCTCGCATGATACGTTGATTCTGGGCTGCGACTTGGACTTGCTGCCGCAGAAGATCGTGGTAAAGACGAAGGACGGCGACGTGGTGTATAAGATCGCACCGCAGTTCATGCTCGATACCAACCTCATCAATCATCACCCTGCGGATAGCCTCTATTATTTCATCTGGACAGACGAGCGTGTGAACCCGTACGGAACGCTGTTTGATAGCTTGAAGAACGACGTTCATATCCCGATGGCGGGCTTTGTACTGCCGGCTCCGGGCTACGTGACGAGTCCGTTCGGTTGGCGCCGAAGCCGAATGCACAAGGGTACGGATATCAAGGTGCAAGTGGGCGATAGTATTCGTTCGGCATGGGGCGGTCAGGTGCGTATCGTAGGCTGGGATCCGAGAGGATACGGTTATTTCGTAGTCGTTCGTCATGACAACGGTCTGGAGACGGTCTATGGTCACCTGAGCCGTCCGATGGTGGACGAGTACGAGATGGTTCCGGCAGGCTATGTGTTAGGTCTGGGCGGTAACACAGGTCGTTCGACAGGTAGTCACCTGCACTGGGAGATCCGTTATCTGGGCGAAGCGATGAACCCGGAGAGTGTGGTTAATTTCGCGACGGGTCAGTTGCGTAACAGCGAAGAGTACGTGATCGGCATCAAGGCTATGAAACAGGCGCGTGCTGAGGCTGCCGCGATGAAGTACCATAAGGTGCGTCAAGGCGACACGCTGAGCGGTATCGCAAAAAAATACGGTACGACGGTCAAGAAACTTTGTGCGCTGAATAAGATTAAGGAGACGAAAGTGCTCCAGATCGGACAGAAGATACGGGTGAGGTAGAAAAAAACAAAAAAAATGTATAATTATTAATGGTGGTACTACGTACCCTCAAACCTTTGTACAATCAACTTATTCATAAATAAATTTACAATAACTTGCTTGTCCAAAGCTTCACTCTTGCAGAGCCCAATTAATAATTATACCAAAAACATAAATAAAATTTCAAAAATATCTTACCTCTTATTCATGGTGGTAAGGCTCGTTGCGAAGAATGGTCATTGCGCGGTAGATCTGCTCGATGGCCATTATTCGTATCATCTGGTGGGAGAAAGTCATCTGGCTGAGGGACAGTTTGCCGTTAGCACGGTCATAAACGGCTTGTGAGAAACCGTAAGGACCACCGATTACGAGTGCCAGATCCCGACCGGAGGACATCTTCTTCTGGAGGTAATCGGCGAACTCAATCGAACGAAACTCTTTGCCGTGCTCGTCGAGAAGGATGACATCCATGGACGGGTTGAGACGCGCCAGAAGTGCTTCGCCTTCGGCGAGTTTGACTTGCTCTTCCGTGAGCGACTTGGCGTTCTTCAGATCCGGCAGGACAACGAGCTCGAACGGCAGATAGTGTTTGAGCCGTTGCTGGTAGTCGTCGATAAGGGATTGGATTCGCGGATCAGTCGTCTTCCCCGTAATTAACAATTGAATTTTCATCGGTGAAATAGGCTTCGAAATCCTCTCCCGTCCAGGTGAACTTATAGATGACATTATTGCCGATAAATCCGTCAAAGCTGACGATGGCGGTGTAGAAAGTGTGTCCTTCTACGAACGGGATACTCTTTCCGCTACCGTCATTCTTGACCACATTGACACCATACCGCACTTCGTCCGTTCGATTGTCCTTAGCGATATCTGTGAAATAGTCATTGAAGAAATCTTCCGGAGATATACCTTCGAAGGACACCGCGAGCGTGAGGCTGTCAACCGTGGCAGCAAGATAGGGGAAGTGGCTATTGATCTTGTCATCCGGGTTAAGCGGGTAGATAAAGTCCCAAAGGCCTTTGACGCGGTACTCAAAATGCACATCGACTACGCTGGTATCCGGGGTGCTGATGGTCTTGAGGTACAGTTTGCCGGCTGGCTGCTCTTTAACCGGATCGACTACAAAAGCATAGATCCAGTAGTCGGTAGAGGGTTTGAGGTTCGTGAAGAACTTGACGATGTTTCCGTACTGCAGACTATGGCTGGCGAAGGGTGCGACGTTAAATTCGCCTTCCTCCCACAAGTCATGCCGCCATTCTTTGTATTCGATATCGGCGGAGTCGAGCGCCAGGTTCATGAACTGTTTCTGGTTCTTCGGATCCAAAGGATCGTATCCTTTGCGCGCAGGTACACAAGCTACGAGGTAATAGGCGTCTTCGTTGGGCGTGAAAGCGCACTCTATATAACCGGCGGAGACGGTATAAGGTGCAATCTGTATCGTCACATCTTTGGTAGTCCAACTGGCGTCGGGGTTGCAGGATGTAGCGCAAAGCGCTACGACCGTTAGCACTATAAGACCGGCTGTAAACAGCCTGTTAGACCGCTTTGCTGTTAGACCGCTATCGCTGTAAGACTTACTCATATTGCTTCCTTTCTTCCTCTTCCTGCTTGAGGAGTTCTTGGACGGAACCGATAAAGCGGAGACAGGTCATGACATGTCCGCCGTAATGGCCGAAGTTATAGGTTATATTCGCCATGTGCCATTTGGCCTTGGCATTGGAGGCATTGGCAAATGGAACGGTCTCATCGTCGATGGAATGGCACATATAAATGGCTGCTTCCGGAAGCCAGTTGAAGGACGTGATGGAGTTAGCGACCATGGCTTTCTGGAGTTCCGACACCTCCCACGAGGTCTGATCCAGCGCTTTGGGCGTGAGCAGTTCATGCGTCACTTTGGTGCCGATGAGTTTATTGATCTGACCGGAGGTGTATTTCTTGGAGTTGATCCAATCATCGAGGTGGTCGTAGAGCCAATCCTGCATCAGATCGCGCATGTCGATATTGAGGTTGTTGCCCTTGATCATGCCTTGTACAACGAGTGGTACAGCGACCGGATAGCTGGCGGTATCGGTATTGACGAAACGCTCGTAGGTCGCCTTCACATCATACGGACCACCTCCGGCAAAGACACGGTGGATCTTGATCTGATCGGGGTCTTCGTCTGCCCAGTATTCGGTCTCGATGAGGTGCTCAACCGCCATCGTGTTCGCGCCGCCCTGGCTATATCCCATGAGGATGAGTTCATCGTGCTCGGGTTCCATGTCGACCGCTTTGAGCCAGGGTTTGACAGCGAGGTACATGTCGAGTACGTTCCGCGCCGTGAGATCCATGACGAGGTACGGGTGCACTTCATTCGCCGTGACGCCGTAGCCCATGTAATCGGGGATGATCAGACCGTAGCCTTGCTTGACGAGAATACCCTCGAGCGAGAAGCAGTTAGAGGGTGCTTCGGCATTGGAGCAAACGGTATAGTGACTGACGAGGATGAGTCGTTTGGGACGTTGTCCGCGGGGGAGCATGACCTTACCGGAGAGGATGACCGTGTCCCAGTTCAGATCGATGCTGGGGTAGGTACCCGCTATCTCCGTGACGTGACACTGGTTACCGTACCGAAGCAACTCCTGCACGATGGCTGTACCGGTGACACTACTGGTCTTACGGATAGCCGGGCTAGCGGATTCGGTTGATTCTTCCGACTCCTCCGACCACTCATTCACGCTGCTACCGTCGGGCAGGTAACAATTGGTAGGCAGGCCTTCTTCAAGATTGGTCTCATGTTGCCCGATCACCTTGAAGGATAAACCCTTTGCCGCCTCGATATTGGCGAAGTCCACGAACTCCTGCTCGCGGAAGTGGCAAGAAGAGAGTGCTATTGTAAACAATAGCACGATGTATGATGTATGATGTATAATGTATGATTTCATTTAGAACCGCGCACCTATACTGACATTGATTATTCGTGAACTGGCCATGAAGATGGTATTGGCATTCTTGAGGGCATATAAGCCACCGAACTCCACTGTGGCGAACCAGCGGTCGTAGTTAGCGCTGACGCCGAAGACGGTGATGTTAACCGCCGCTCCTACGTCCGTGTGCCATCCCTTGGCGTTCGTCTCCGTTCCGCCGTTGATATCCATACCGAAACCGAGTCCGGAAAAGAGATTGACGTACTCATGGTGGTAGTACGTGAAGCGGACGGTCGGCATGATCACGAGGTTGTAGAAATGTTCTCCGCCTTGTCTCGCAACTTCTTGTCCTTTGCCGTTGCGGGTCACGTTATCCCAACTCACGCCGCTACCGTCGAGCATACCGCCCAGAGAGAACCAGTGGTTGAAGCGCCATTGGTACTCGATCCAGAGATGCTGGTAGTACTTGAAGTTCTCGTGATAGACCTGCTCATAGGTGGCGGGCATCGTTTGTACAACCGATAATGGCTTATGCCACATCAGCGTCTCGAAGAGCTGGTCGCCCCAGCCGATACGGATTTCATTTCGGCGGTCGAGGTAAGCCATTTTGTCCTCTGCAAAAGCCGAGGTGGCTATGCCGCAAAGGAGAATGAATATGTAAAATTTCATTTTCACGCTGCAAATTTAGTAAAAAATTTGTATATATGCAAAAAAAAGTGTAATTTTGTGCCGTAAATCGTGAAAATTATGGAAAAACAAGAACTTCGTAAGCTTATTGCTATTTGGTTTGAAGAGGATATCCGCGATGGTGACCACACCTCGCTCAGTTGTATTCCGCCGACTCAGATGGGTTGCCAGCAACTCATTATCAAGGACACGGGTGTGCTCGCCGGCGTTGAGGTGGCGAAGGAGATCATCAATTATTTCGATCCCGAGTGCCGCTTTGAGCAGTTTTTGCACGATGGCGATCATGTTAAACCGGGCGATGTGGCGTTTAAGGTCTATGGCAAGGAGTTGAGTCTTCTGCAGATCGAGCGCACGATGCTCAATATCATGCAACGAATGTCGGGAGTAGCGACCACGGCACATAAGTACCAGAGTCTGATTGAGGACACGGGTTGTCATGTGCTGGATACCCGTAAGACCACACCGGGACTCCGTTATCTGGAGAAAGAAGCGGTAGCTTTAGGCGGCGGCATGAACCACCGTATCGGCCTCTTCGATATGATTCTGCTGAAGGACAACCACGTGGACTTCGCAGGCGGTATCACGAACGCCCTTACGCGAGCACGTGATTATTGTAAGGAGAAGGGAAAGAACCTCAAGATTGAGATCGAGGTGCGTAATTTCGATGAGATCAACGAGGCCTTGGCAACCAATATCCCGGATCGTATCATGCTCGATAATTTCACGCCTGCGAAGACGAAAGAGGCGGTGGATCTGATCCGTGCGTGGGAGAAGAAAGCCGGTCGTCATATGGAGATTGAGTCGAGTGGTGGCATCACGATTGATACGCTCCGTGACTACGCGATTCAGGGCGTGGACTTTGTGTCCGTAGGTGCGTTGACCCACAGCTACAAGAGCCTCGATATGAGTTTTAAGGCGGTGAAGGGTTAAGCTTCGTCCACTAACATCTGACAGTTTTTGCAATCGAAGGTAAGACGCAAGATCTTACCGGTGCGCAGACGCAAGTAACGCGGTTCCTTATCTCTCGGATAAGGAGCCGTTTTTCTACAGTGCCCGAGTTCGAACAGCAGGCAGTAGCGGCAAGTCATCAGATGATCGTATTGCGTCTCCATTCGTTCAAAATGCTAATGGGTATGAAATAGGGCTTGGTATCAAGCGTTATCTCACGGGCGATGTACGGTGTGTCACCCAATTTGGATAACTGCGTGCGGATCGTATCGAGTGCTTTCGCTTCATTCTTCGCCGGTTCGTGCGGATATGAGAATGAATGATGGAATGATGAGATGATAGAATGATAAGCCAACTCAAATCCTTCTTTGGTCTCGCGGAAGACGATATCGACGGGAATACGCCGCTCGCTATGCAGATTCTTCGTAAACTCGGTGTCGAGATTGCGGTATAGCGGGGCAAAGATTATCGGTGATGGGTTATTGGTGATAGTTTTATTGATCTTGATGATATTTCCTTCCACACCGTTGACCGAGAAGCCTTCACTGCCTATCGTGAGACCGTCTCCGTTATGGAGCACAACGCCTTCTTTGAGGCGAACGCGCAAGGTGTTTCCGCGGGCTTCAAGTACCTCACCTACGTACTCACCGGTTGATTTGGGGGTGTTCCAGTTGGCCATAGGACGTGTGCGGCCATGAAGGAAATAATCGGTGGCTCCACGGTGAAACGTCTTGGACGGATCGGGAACAAAGGAACGAATGATGGAATGGTGGAATGATGGGATGATGGAATCCAATTTCTCGCGATAGTAAGCTGTGATATTGGTCACGTAATCGGCATCTTTGAGGCGGCCTTCGATCTTGAAGGTCGTCACACCGGCATCGATGAGTTCGTTCAGATAAGCCGAGCGATCCAGGTCTTGTAGGGACAGCACGTGCTGCTGATGAATCGGTTGACCGGCATCGTTCAACACCTCATTCATCGATTCGTCCAACACATCGTACGCCATGCGGCAGAACTGCGCACACGCCCCACGGTTGGCACTGCGGTTAGCGAGTACTTCGGATATATAGCACCGCCCCGAGTACGAAACACACAAAGCGCCATGCACGAAGGCCTCCAATTCGATATCGGGCACGGCTTCATGGATAGCGCGTATCTCGTCAATACTGAGTTCGCGTGCCAGTACGACCCGTTTGAAACCCAAGTCCAGCAGGTGGGCTACGTGTTCGGGTGTACGGTTGTCGCATTGCGTGGAAGCGTGCAAACGGATAGGCGGAAGATCGCAATCGAGCAGGTGCAGATCCTGAATGATAAGGGCATCGACACCTATTTTATATAACGCGTGCGCGAGCGCGACCGCGTCTGCGTACTCCTCATCATGGAGTAGGGTGTTGAGTGTGACAAGTACCTGTACACCGTAGGTGTGAGCATAGCGAACCACTTCTGCCAAGTCCTCCAGCGAGTTGCCGGCCGCCTGTCGCGCACCGTAAGCAGGTGCACCGATATAGATGGCGTCCGCACCGGCCTGTATCGCCGCAACGGCTACTTCTTTGTCGCGAGCCGGAGCGAGGAGGCTAAGCGGTACATCACAATGCCTGCCGTTACCGACACGTTCATTGAGTGCTTCGTTCCGTATTGGGGTATCTCTATGCATTGACTGCAGTTATCTACAACGGCCTGTTGTACTCCAAACACTTCGTGTCCGAGTATCACAGCCAATTTACCATTTGACCATTTACCATTTACCATTTGTTCCGCCGCCTCTTCGAGTGTGATCGAGTCATGGGCCTGCTCAACGGCATAAACGGTATAACCTTGTGCCTGTAGGTCTTTGACGGCATCGAGCGTCTCTTTGTAATACTGCCATTCGACGGATTCTTCGGCGCCGAGGGCGGTCTTGTGAATCTCCTGATTCGGTGGGCAGCAACAGATACCGCAGAGCACCACGCGTTCTATGCGCATGGCGTCGGCGGTGCGAAAGACCGCACCCACGTTATGCTGACTGCGCACGTTATCGAGCACCACGACCAGCGGCAGTTTGTCCGCCTCGCGGTATTGGTCCACGTTCATGCGACCCATCTCGGCTGTGGTCAGTTTTTTACTCATAGCGCAAACGGTAAATGGACGCGAAGAATCTTGGCATCTTCGTCTATCTCGGTAATGAAATCTTCGTGCAACGGTATCATTCGTCCGTCTTCGAGTTCTGCGAAAATATTCATCGTGCTGTCATCTACGCGCACGATCTTGCCTATCGTCTGATCACCTTCCTGCAGCGTCCATCCTTCAAAATCCACCCATGCCATCTCGTCTTCGTTCGTCTGTATCTCGCTTCGTAACACAAACCCTTCTTCGCCCTTGATGTCGGCGATGTTCTCCGAGCGGAAGGGCACGAACAAACCGTCGCGCTGTACGAAAACAAATTCCGGCAGGTCTTTGTAGTGCGTCCGTTTGAGGACTCCGATGGATATGAGGTCTTGTGCTGTTATCATAGGTGTGTGATGGTTAGTGTGTTACCCGAACGGATCACTTTGAGTCGTCGGAGGGTCTCACGAATGAGTCCATTCTGCGGTGCAGCGGTTCCGGACGCCACGTCGTACTCCTCGCCACACTCCGTACATTTAGCGAACATGCCGTCTATTATGCAGGTGGAGCAGTGTCCTTTGCTCGCGCAATAAGGACAAGCCAAGTCATAGGCATCGTAGCCGTTCACGCTCACGTATACCAATACGCCGCCGTACCCGCAGGCATTGGTGCCGAGCGGAAGAACCCACTCGTCATTGTAATAAAAACCGTCTGGCAGCACGTCTATATGCTCGCCTTGCACCTGATTTTGGAAATGTACAAACGACCCCAGATCCATGTTGATCACCACATTCACGGGGTAGGTAGGCACACTCGAACGGAACGTGGTGTCTTCACAGGAAGCGAGGATAAGTGCCATAAGGCAAACCCCTATAACCTTTAACCTATAACCTTTCATCTTTAATTGCCCGAAACGCCGCATAGATGGATCGTATAGATGAGGGTCGAGTAGGGCGGTATATAACTGGATGTACCTTCGGTACCGGTTCCTTCCGCCTCATCGTATTCGTCGGATTGATATTTCGTGTAGTCGTAGCTCAGGTACGCCGGGATATAGAGTTCTATATCGCCGTTGTTATGGATCTTATGGCATCCTTCGCTAAAGCCCGGGATGGTGTTAGTTAGAGAGAACGATATATGAGTACCGCCATCCACCTGGTATCCGTTAATCAGTTTGACCGAATAATCGCAGGTGACATAACTGTTGTAGTTCGGCTGCGCGTCATTGGGCGTAGGGTCGGCGATGATCTTATAGAGCAAACCGCTGCTCGTCTTGACCACGCCCGCTTCCTGCGCTTTCTGCTCCAACCATAACTCGTTCTGCACCTTCCATTCCGTCCAGTTGTTCTTCTTGCAGGATGTAGCGCATAGCGCTATGACCGTTAGCACTGTAAGACCGGCGATGAATCGCCTGTAAGACCGCTTTGCTGTAAGACCGCTTCGCTGTATGATTATTTTGCTATCCATAATTCAGGATTTAAAATGTTTCTGTCTTGATATATTTGGAAATAGAGTTCCGTTTTCTGATCTTGTTCGGCGTCGGTGTAGATCGTTCCGATGGTTTGTTTGGTCTCTACTTTGTCGCCTTGCTTGACACTCAGTTTGCTGAGGTTCGAATAGACGGTACGGTAATTACCGTGTTGGATGATTACGGCGTACGTGCCGGCCACCATGAAACAACTTGTCACCTCGCCTTTATAGACAGCACGCGCCTTGGCATTGGCGACAGTCTGCAGGTAGATACCTTTGTTGTCCGTCACGACTTGCGAATAAACGGGGTGTTGTTGCTTGCCGAAATGTCCGCTGATCATGCCTTTCTCCACCGGCCACGGCAACCGTCCTTTGTTGGCCTCGAATCCGCCGGCAATCAGTTGTTGCTCTTTGGTGAGCGTGGTCTTGGACGCTTTCTCGGTCTGCTTACGAACCATCTCATCGATCTTGCGGTTCAGTTCATCCACTTTCTTCTGTTTCTGCTTGAGTTGCTTGCTCAGGTCTTTCTCTTTGGACTTGAGTTGGTTGAGCATGTTCTGCTGCTTCCGCTCATCGCGTTTGAGGTTCTCCTGCTCACGTTTGCGCGTACTCAAAGCCGTCTGTTTGTCAGCCTTATTGGCTTGCAACAAATCGTTCTGTATGTCGATCTCCGCCTGGGTGTTCTCTATACGACGCACTTGTTGTTGACGGAAATGTGCGAACTCCTGTAAGTACCGCGCACGGCGGGCAAGTTGCTGAAAACTGTCGCTGCTCAACAGGAACAATAACGGCGATTGTTGCATTCGGGCGTAATGGCTCTGACGAACCATCTGAGCGTAGTCCGCTTTATAGCGCTCCAGCACGACCTGTAACGAGTCACGCGTGTTACTCAACTGCGTCATCTCGCGGTTGAGTGCCGTGATCTCGTTGTCCAGCGTGCGAATGAGTTGTTTCTGATTCTTGATGTTCTGACCGATCAGATTCAACTTATTGAGCGTCGCCTTCTCGTCTTTCTTCGTCTGCTTGAGCATCTTGTTCGTTTGCTCGATCTCCTGCTGCAGTTTTTTCTGCTTCTTCTGCAAGTCCTTCACACTCTCGCCGAAGGCAGGGAGACAGAGGAGCATGGCTATAAGAAAGACGAGCAGTCTTTCTCCTTTCACCTTTATCCTTTCACCTTTCACCTTTATCATAGCCATTTACTGATATCTACTTCTGTGTAATTCTTGAGCGGTTGGTTCTTTACGCGCACCGGTACGTCTAATCTGCGTGGCGGGTAGTCGATCACGAGTTCGATGGTCTCGTTGCCGAACGCGTATAATAGGCGCGCCCGTTCGCTGCCCGTGGGTAACTCCGCAGCGCATAGTTGCTGCAGGATGTCCCAGTTAAGACTCGGCGTCAGTCGACGGTTCAAGTCCGCGAACGTTGCTTTGGCATAGCGGCCGTGGATTTTATCGATCGCGATCAACTCTGTGGGTGTCGCCTCCAACCTCATCATCTCCATGCCCAGCAACGGCATCACGCTGATGACGAGCATCGAGTCCCGCACGGTCTGCATGGTCACACTCGCGCTGAGACGGTCTTCATTTGTGCTCACGGTCGCGTTCGCTCCTTGTATCAGGCAGGTGTGCCAGGCAGGAGCCTGATCGGTGATTGGTGATTGGTGATTGGTGATTTTCTTTTTTGTTCCGCAGCCCACCAGCACCAGTACCGCCAGCAACAATACTATGTTATTTAATCGCTTCAAGATGTTTCTTTATTACTTCTCTATTTGCCTCGCTGGTCACGTTCCACAGTGCTTTGCTCAGGTAGAACTTCGCCAACTCGTCTTGTCCTTTGAGGTGCATGATCCAACCGTAGGTATCCAAGAACGTCGGGTTGTTCGGTTCTTCGCGAATCGTGATCGCACTCATCTGTTCGGCTTTGGTCAAGTCCCCGCCGTGGGTCGCCAGATGATAGGCGTAGTTATTGAGTACCATCGTGTTGTATGGATCGAGTTCCAATACCCGCTCATACAACGCATAAAGCGTTTTTTTCTTGCCGTTCGTCTGTTCTGTCAGGTCGATTCGGAACATCAGAAACCGGATATTGTCGGGGTCGGTCTTGAGGTAATCGTCTACGGCCTTGATGGCTTTCTTCGGTTGGTTGGCCAGTGCGTAGATCCGGTATCGGGTGATCGCGCTGTAGCCGTCGTAGCCGTTGATCTTATCGATGGCGTCCTGCATTTGAATGGCTTTGTCCCACTGCTCCTCGTGGATGTAAATTATCTTTAACCGTTCCGGCAGGTCTTCCGGCATCTTTCCCTTTCCCACTAATTTATACGCCCGCTCGTAATATACTTTGGCTTCCTGCTCGTGCTTAAGCGCCTCGTGCATGACTCCTAAGTAATAGAGCGTCTGTACGTCGTTCGGTTTCAACTCATCGCAGAACTGGAGCAACACGTACGCCTCCGGATACTGCTCGTTCTGTATCGCCTCTTTCGCCGCGTACCAATAGTACATGAACTGCTCATCTTGCTCCGCATGTAGCGGAACGAGAAACAGTAGCAATAATACTATATAGAATGCTCTTCTCATTTACGACCGGAATGTCCGAATCCTCCTGCGCCACGCTCCGTGTCGCTCAACGCTTCTACTTCCACTACCTCCGGTGTCTCATGTTTGGCGATGACCATCTGGCATATACGCTCACCCGGTTCAATCGTTTGCGGTTCACCACTGAGGTTGATCAGTATCACGCCTACCTCTCCACGGTAGTCCGCGTCAATCGTACCCGGGGTGTTCAATACTGTCAGACCACGTTTGAGTGCCAAACCGCTACGCGGACGAATCTGTGCCTCATAGCCCGCCGGCAACTCAATGAACAAACCTGTCGGAATCAATTTCCGCTCCATGGGTGCCAAGATAATCGGCTCCGCGATGTTACACCGTATATCCATTCCCGCCGCCTGTTCACTCTCATATTTCGGCAGCGGATTCGTACTCTTATTGATGATTTTTAATGTCATTTTTAGAATCTTTTTTCTACAAGCACGCGCATTCCGTCGGCAACGATTTTGATGTGTATATCTTTCTCCATCTCCACGGGATCGCCGTCAATATGGAACGGCGCTGCCTCCTCGCGCTCGAGCGTCACTTCTTTCGCGCGGATTGTGTCCATGAAATGGCTGTCATCGATGCTGCCCGTGAACAGACGTAACGCCAGACTCGCACTACCCAACAGCGCGTTGCTCGACATCATCATAATATCCATCTTGCCATCCTGCAGACTTGCTTTCGGCGCAATCATCGCTTCGTAGCCCCATTGGTTGGCATTGGCGAACGTGATCAGGAAGGCTTTGTGTGTCACGTCCAAACCGTCGCCGACGATATGATAGGTCTGCGGGTGATACGAGAACACGTCCTTGATGATATTCTGGAAATAGGTCGCAAACCCGCGTTTGTTACTGCCCGCAAAATGATCTGCTATCACGGCATCAAAACCCGTGCCACAGGTGCTGACGAACAGCTTGCCGTTTGCCAAACCGTAGTCCACGGAGATAGGCTCGCTGTGGTTGATCATCTCCAGCGCCTTCTGCGGCTTGATGGGGATATTGAGGTGACGGGCAAAACCGTTTCCGCTACCCATCGGGATGATGCCGAGTGCAGTAGCCCGTTCGCCATTCGCCATGCGGCCATTCCCTTTCACCAGGCCACGTGCTACTTCATTCACCGTGCCGTCACCGCCGACAGCCACCACGGCGTCAAAGCCCATGCGGGCAAACTGGTACGCCATCTCTGTAGCATGACCCGGACGCTCCGTGAACACGATGTTCGGCAACCACTGCTCCGCATCCAGCGTCTGCATGATCAGTTTCGGCAACTTACGCTTCGCGTTTTGCGTCTCCTTACTCCCCGATACGGGATTGATGATAAATGCTATATTTTTCATAAGTCCATATTTATGCAAACTAATTCGGCCACAAAATTACAAAAAAGTTTTCATATACGCAAGTGCGCGCGCAAGAATCTGTCATTTTGGCAGAAAAAAACGCGTGGTACGCATTTTGTTCTTGTATATATGGATTTTTTTTTGTACTTTTGCAGCGCATTTTGTGTAAATACTGAAACAAGATATGAATTTTTTAGAAGTTATTACGAAACTATTCGGCAACAAGGCGCAGAAAGATATGCGCGCTATTCAGCCGTACGTGGACAAGATTAAAGCGGAATACGAGCGTATTGACGCGCTCTCGCACGATGAACTTCGTGCACACTCGCAGGCCTTGATGGACGCGCTCCAAGAGGCGGTGAAAGAGAAGAAGAACCGTATTGCGGAGTTGAAGGCTTCCATCGAAGGTACGCCTATTGAGAAGCGTGAGAAGATCTACAACGAAGTCGATAAGCTGGAGAAAGAGATCCGCGAGATATACGAGGTTAAGTTGACCGAGATGCTTCCGGAGGCTTTTGCGATTGTCAAATCGACAGCCCGTCGTTTTGCCGAGAACGATACGATTGAAGTGACGGCAACCGAGATGGATAAAAACCTCGCAGCCGATCCGCGTTTTGATTTCGTGACCATCGAAGGCGACAAAGCGATCTACGTCAACCACTGGATGGCCGGCGGTAACGAGATCAAGTGGGACATGATCCACTATGACGTGCAGTTGTTCGGTGGTGTGGTTCTCCACGGTGCGGTTAAGAACGACAAAGAGCAGCGCGGATCGATTGCCGAGATGGCAACCGGTGAAGGTAAGACCCTCGTGGCTACCTTGCCTGTTTATCTGAACGCCCTGACCCACGAAGGTGTGCACGTAGTGACCGTCAATGACTATTTGGCGAAACGTGACTCGGAATGGAATGGTCCGATCTATATGTTCCTCGGCTTGACCGTCGATTGTATCGATAAGCATAAACCCAATAGCGATGAGCGTCGTAAGGCTTATGCTTGCGATATCACGTTTGGTACGAATAACGAGTTCGGTTTTGACTACCTGCGTGATAATATGGCCATCTCGCCGCTCGATCTCGTACAACGCGGACATAACTTCGCTATCGTCGATGAGGTGGACTCTGTCTTGATCGATGATGCCCGTACGCCGCTCATCATCAGTGGACCTGTGCCGCGCGGCGAGGATCAGATGTTCGATGAGTACAAAGACCGTGTGGCGAACCTCGTTCGTCAGCAGACGACCTTGACCACCAGCCTGCTCGCGGAAGCGAAAGCGAAGATGGGATCGGAGGACGAGAAAGTGCGCGAAGCCGGTGAGTTGGCGCTGTTCCGTACGTTCAAGGGAATGCCGAAGAGCAAAGCCTTGATTAAGTACCTCTCCGAGCCGGGTATCAAAGTGCGGTTGCAGAAGACAGAGGAGTTCTATCTGCAGGAGAACGAGAAAAACATGCATATCGCGACGGATGAGCTCTATTTCGTCATCGATGAGAAGAACAAGTCCATCGAGTTGACCGACAAGGGTATTGATGCCCTGACCGGTACAACCGACGATCCGAATTTCTTCGTGTTGCCTGATGTGGGAAGTGAGATGGCGGAACTCGAGCACGAGACCGGTCTGACGCCCGACGAGAAACAGCAGAAGAAAGACGATATCCTCACTAACTATTCGATCAAGTCGGAGCGCGTTCACACCGTGCATCAGTTGCTCAAGGCCTATACGCTCTTTGAGAAAGATGTCGATTATATCATCGATGGCGGCGAGGTGAAGATTGTCGATGAGCAGACCGGCCGTATTATGGAAGGTCGTCGCTGGTCTGACGGTTTGCATCAGGCCGTGGAGGCAAAGGAGAACGTGAAGGTGGAGGGTGCTACCCAGACTTTTGCTACCATCACGCTGCAGAACTACTTCCGCATGTACAACAAGCTCTCCGGTATGACCGGTACAGCGGAGACAGAGGCAGGTGAGTTCTGGAATATCTACAAGCTCGATGTAGTCGTTATCCCGACTAACAAACCGATCGCGCGTATCGATATGAACGACCGTATCTACCGCACCAAACGCGAGAAATACAATGCTGTCATTGACGAGATCGTGGAGATGGTTAACCAAGGTCGTCCTGCGTTGGTAGGTACGACGAGTGTCGAGATCTCCGAGCTCTTGAGCCGCATGTTGACGCTCCGTAAGATCAAACATAACGTCCTCAACGCGAAGTTACACCAGCAAGAGGCGCAGATCGTAGCTGAGGCCGGTCGTCCGGGTGTAGTAACGATCGCCACCAACATGGCCGGTCGTGGTACGGATATCAAGTTGACACCCGAGGTCAAAGAGGCCGGTGGTCTGGCTATCATCGGTACGGAGCGTCACGAGAGCCGTCGTGTGGATCGTCAGTTACGTGGTCGTGCCGGTCGTCAAGGAGACCCGGGTAGTTCTGTTTTCTATGTCTCGCTTGAGGATGACCTGATGCGAATGTTCGGCTCCGAGCGTATCGCGTCTGTAATGGACCGAATGGGCTTCCAGGAAGGCGAGATGATCGAGCATAACATGATCTCGAGTTCCATCGAGCGCGCGCAGAAGAAGGTCGAAGAGAATAACTTCGGTATCCGTAAGCGTTTGATTGAGTACGATGACGTGATGAATCAGCAGCGTAACTTGATTTACGCGAAGCGTCGTCACGCCCTGATGGGAGAGCGTATCGGCGTGGATATCACGAACATGATCTACGAGACGGCAGAGAACATCTTTGCTGATGCTCGTGCAGCAAACGACTACGAAGGTCTTAAGTTCGACGTGATGCAGACCTTCGCGATTGAAGTGCCGTTCGATGAGGATACCTTCAGCCACGGCAAGCGGGATTTGCTGAGCGAACAACTGGCTGAGGCTGCGCTGGAGAGTTTCAAGCGCCGCATGGATAAGTTGATGACCGTGGCTGATCCGGTGATCCAACAGATCTATGAGACCAAGGGGCAGATGTACGAGAACATCTTGATTCCGATTACGGACGGCAAGAAAGTGTATAACATCGCCGTGAACCTCAAAGCGGCTGCTGAGACGCATTGCAAAGAGGTAGTGAAGGAGTTCGAGAAACGAATGTTGCTCTTTGTGATCGACGACGAATGGAAAGAGCATCTTCGTCAGTTGGACGACCTCAAGCAGAGCGTACAGAACGCATCGTACGAGCAGAAAGACCCGCTGTTGATATACAAGTTGGAGTCCTTCCACATCTTCAAAGAGATGCTCGATGCCCTCAACCGCCGTGCGATCGCTATTCTGCTCCGTGGTCAGATCCACCAACAGGAACCCGATCATGTGCAGCAGGCACAGCAGCAGCGTCGAACGGACTACAGCCGTTATCGTTCGCAGAAAGATGCCGTACAACAAGCGGCACAGGCTTCGGGTGCAGCAGCTGCCGCCGGTCGCGACACCCGCGAACAGGTTCATCAGGGACCGATCATCGCGGACAAGAAACCGCGCCCGAATGATCCGTGTCCGTGTGGAAGCGGTAAGAAGTACAAACAATGTCATGGCAAACTCGGCGCAGCCGGCGTTTAAATCAAAAATCAAAAATCTGAAATCAAAAATTCTCATATTATTTATTGTTTGCGCTGTCACTAATCTGGCAGCGCAACAAGTCTATACGGACACGTTCAAGTTGGCGGAGCAGCAGAACACCGCTTCGATGGACGCGTACCTGTTGGATCTGGTGAATCAGCAAGCGGAGATGCTCCATGCCAACGATACCGTGGATACGCTGACTTTAGCGGAATTACAGCGACTCGATTCGATTGAACGGGAAATGCGGGAAGTGGACTCGTTGCGTACCTTGAACGCCTCATTGGAAGTGCAATCGATGAGTCGCATACCCACGATCGTTATTGAGAAATCATGGGTCAAGGATGAGGTGGAAGACCGCAATGACGTGCTCCGTGCAATCCGCGAAATGCGTTCGCCTTGGCGTAGAGAAGCCACGCTCATGGCGCAGATAACGCAGAACTACGTCACCGACAACTGGTATCAGGGCGGATCATCTTCTTTTGCTGCGTTAGGCATCGCCAAAGGTCAGATCAGTTACATCAGCGAGCGGTTTACATGGGAGAATTTCGGCGAATGGCGTATAGGCGGTTCAACGGTCTCAGCGGACAGTTTGCACAAGATGAATACCACGGACGATCAGTTTAAGATTTACTCCAAAGCGAACTTACGAATCGTGCCGAAATGGTTTACATCCCTCTCTGCGGAGATCGACACGCGATTGTTCCCGACCTATAAGTCCAATTCGATGGAGCTGAAGTCTGCGCCCTTCTCGCCCTTCCGTTTCAATGCGGCTTTCGGTATTGACTACAAGCCCGTCAAAGGCCTCTCTATCTCGGTGTCACCGATCTCCTACAAGGTTATTCATATAGCCGACACGGCGCGCGTGAAAGCGACCGATTTCGGTTTGAAAGAAGGACAGCGGACCCAGCATAATATCGGTTCGTCCGTGCGCGTGGAGTATCTGTGGAAACCTGTGCGTGAGGTGGCGTTGGAGACGAAGTTCTATCTATACACCAATTACCACGACGTCGAATTAGACCTCGAGGTTAACTGCGATTTTATCATCAATCGATGGCTCTCGGCGCGCCTGACGCTGCACCCGAGATACGATACTTCCGTTATTTTGGAGGGGGATACGAAGGCGAAGATTCAGTTCCGCGAGTTACTCTCTATCGGCTTCGCCCATAAGTTCTACTAATAATAAGTTATGAAAAGAATAGTTATTTTTTTGATGGTAGCAATGCTTGGTTGCGCTTCTGTAATGGCTCAAGAAGTCGTCGCAGAAGGGACACAGGAAGTAAAGACAGAGCATTGGCGGAATCAGCGCAACACGCTGCAGATTAGTGCCGGTTGGGTCAGCGGATTCTGGTGTTGTAAGCAACTCTTTGCATGGATTCCTGCCGCTGCAGGGCATTCTCGTAATTGGGATTATTTCGGTAACTATGGTCTGCAGTATTATTATCAGGTTAACTGGTATTGCCGTGTAGGTGGTAAGTTAAACTGGGAGATTGATGCGTATGATATCTATGAGAGTAAGGCAGAAGATGCTAAGAAGAAAGGTGTCACGCGTAACAACACCGTCTCGCTTGTAGCCAGTGTGCAATTCACTTATCTGAATCGTCCGCATGTACAACTCTATTCAGGTGCAGACGTAGGTGTAGGAGCGCATTTTGCCAATACACGTTATGAACCGGATTATACGGGGGACAAACAACAGCCACAGGGTACATGGTTGCCGGCTGTAAATATCACACCGATAGGTGTAGCCTTCGGTATTTGGCAGGTGTACGGATACGTGGAAACGAACGTGGGGTACGAATCGTTTATCAAAGCCGGTTTAGGTGTGCATTTCTAAGAAAGGGAAGTGTTACGAACAGAGTTTCTCCAGCGCTTGCCAGCGCATAAAACCTTCGTGACCGTATTTCCATATGTTATACTTGATTTTGTCTAAAGCCACTTCTTCGCCGAGGTGGCTTTTTGAATAGAACTTATCGGCGTAACAGATGATCTTCTCTTCGAGGCTCTGCGGGCAGTAATCCCGCTCGGGAATAGGCAGTTCTTCGCGTTCTACCTGCTCAATGGTGATCCCCGCACCTGTGTGACGCTCTGCTACCAAGGCATGCTTGGGCAGACCCTCTTTGCGCAATAGCTCGGCGCCTAAATAGCCGTGCTCGATATACTTATGCGGACCGTTGCAGAAAATTTTCGGGGCATCGCAGAAGATGATTCCGATATCGTGTAACATCGCCGCTTCCTCGACAAATTGCCGATCTACCAGTCCTTTTTCCGTCCACTCGGGATGGGCATCGACGATCTTCAGCGCACGATCCGCTACTTGGCGGCTATGTGTCACCAAGACGTTGCGTAACTCCGGATAATTGCCGTAGTACTTGTCGATGAGTTTAATGTAATCCATTGAGGAAAGACTTGATGTCCATTCGTTTCTTGCCGGGCACTTGCAGTTCCAGAATGCTCACTGCGCCTTCTTTGCATGGCACTACGAGCGCTCCCTTATCGGATACCTCGACCGAATAGATCTTGACGTTCTCAAACTCCTGCCCGTTGATGGTAAGGTTCGCCCACGCAGCGGGGTAGGGACTCAAACCACGCACGAAATTATGTACCTCTTGCGCCGTTTTCTCGTTGAACTTAATCTCGCAGTCTTCTTTGAAGATCTTCGGCGCAGGGCGTAACTCGGCAATCTCCGGTTGAGGAGTGGTCGGTACTTCGATACCCTTGTTCTCACAATCGATGATCAGATCTACGGTGCGCAGTACCATACTTTTGCTCAATTCCATCAGGCGGTCATGAACCGAACCGACATTTTCATCCTCACCGATAGGTATCCGCTCTTGCAGAATCATGTTGCCCGTGTCGATCTCATGCTTAAGCATGAAGGTAGTCAGCCCTGTTTCTTTCTCTCCGTTTATCACTGCCCAGTTAATCGGCGCTGCACCGCGATAATGGGGGAGTAACGAACCGTGTATGTTAAATGTACCCAGACGCGGCATCGCCCATACGATCTCCGGTAACATGCGGAAAGCCACCACAATCTGTAAGTCCGCCTTGTACGAACGTAACTCTTCCACGAAGGCTTCGTCTTTGAGTTTCTCCGGTTGGAGAACGGGCAGTCCCACTTCGAGGGCATATTTCTTGACGTCAGAGAACTGCAGTTGGTGTCCACGACCGGCAGGTTTGTCCGGCATCGTAACAACCGCCACGATGTTATAACCGCCTTCTACCAGCGCCTTCAGGCTCGCTACCGCAAATTCCGGCGTACCTAAATAAACTATTCTAAGATCTTTTTTTGTCATTTTGATTTCTGTATTTCGGCTCAAGGCTCTCGGGTTGTTTGTCCACTACAGGCGAGAGTGGTCTCTTGTACGCGCGTATAATAAGGAATATGCCGAGGAGGATGAACGGTAAGCTTAACAACTGTCCCATGTTCAGTATATGTCCGGCTTCGAATGCTTCCTGATCGTTCTTGATAAACTCCAGCAGGAAGCGGGTAACGAAGATAATCTCGAAGAAGATTCCGAGCAGCAGTCCTTCGCGTCGGCGGGCTTCCGTATACCAATACAGCGGCCACACCACGCACAGCGCGGCGAAGCAGTACAGCATCTCGTAAATCTGCGTGGGGTGACACGGCACCGTTTGTCCGTCGCGCACGAAGATGAAGCCCCACGGCAGATCGGTCGGACCGCCGTAAATCTCGCTGTTGAAGAGGTTACCCAGACGAATGAGCATCGCCGTGAAGCAGACGCCAATACACAGGCGATCGAGGATCCAGAGCCAGGACGTACCAAACTGCGGATAGCGCGCCATCTTGTTCTTGTTAAGCAGAAAAGCGGCGATGATCAGACCAATCGCACCGCCGTGACTGCTTAGTCCGCCTTCCCAGATCTTAAGCAAACGCAACGGGTTCTCGATATACGGATTGCGGTAGGTGAACTCCCATCCGAACAGGTGCCAGGGTTGACCGTATTGATGCCATTCATAGAACCAACAATGTCCTATTCGTGCGCCGATGATCACGCCTGCCGCCATGTAAAAGAACATGTAATCCGCCCATTCTGCCGGGCAGTTCTCGTGCTTGTACATCCGTTCGTTCACGATCCAGCATATATACAGACCGATCGCCCATAACAGACCGTACCAACGAATACCTCCGTCCCCGAAATGAATCAATATCGGGTCAACGTCCCAAGTAATAAAATCCAGCATCATTTTCCCCAATTGAGTTTATTCCGAAGAGATTTCAAGAATCCGTTATCGCCTATCTGCACGACCTTCGTGGTGTACGGCGCGCGCTCGATATGCAGGCTCAGGTCGGTACTCAGACTCTGACTGCGACCATCGACCGACACCATATACGCGTCATAACGGCTACTTACCTTGATGTCGATCTTCCATTCGTCCAGAATAACGATCGGACGAACAGTCAGGCTGTGCGGCGCGATAGGCGTGAGGATGATGCCACGGCTCTGCGGCACGAGCAGCGGGCCACCGATAGAGAGGTTATACGCTGTACTTCCGGTAGGCGTCGCGATGACGAGTCCGTCGGAATGATAGGTGTGCAATAACTCGCCGTTGATCTTCGTCTCGATGGTCAACATGTTTGTCAGACCTTGCTTGAGGATAGCGATCTCGTTCAGCGCGTTCGGAGACATGATTAACCCCTCACGGGCAATACCGTCTTTGTCCAATATCGTCACATTCAGCAATGTACGACGCTCAATGGTGTATTGTCCTTCGATGAGCTGCTTGAGAATCTCATCCAAATCGTCAGTCTGCACTTCTGCCAGGAAACCCAAATGACCGCAGTTGACACCCAGAATAGGGATGTTCTTGTTTCCGATGGCTGCTGCACTGGTAAGGAAGGTACCATCACCGCCTACAGACAGCGCAAAGTCTATCGGCTCGCCATACACGTTCTCCGGCTGGGTCTCACCGTCCCAGTTCTCCGGGAAGCCCGGATACTCACGCAGGTCTAATTCTTGCCGTAACTCTTGCGATAACAGGACATTGATGCCCTTCTCGGCCATAAAGTCCAGTATGTGTCGTACCTCTGTCAAGGTACGCGATTTCATTGCATTTCCAAAAATAGCTATCGTCATTCGCTGCTGGCTATGACTCACCCAGGAAACCATCCTAGGCGGAAGCCGCTCCTTCCGAAAGCGGAAGGACGCTCCGCGTCATGCCCTCGCTCTTAACTCGGACTCACGAAGTCATCGTTATGGAATCAAGCGGGAGCTCCTCTAAGCCTAGAGGGGTTATTTACTCATTTGCGGCTGCAAATTTACTGCTTTTTTTTGAATTGTGCAAATTTATTTGCATATATCAAATATTTTATGTAATTTTGCAGCGTAAAATAAAAATAATACCATTATGGCAACAGTGACATTACAAGTTCCGACTGCTCAAATAGGTTGGTTTGAGCAAATGGTACGAACCATGGGCTGGACTTTCACGCGCAAAGATGTTGCAGAAGAAGAGGCTCGGCAGGAGATAACTCCCGCCTTGCGTCGTCGTATTAACGCAGCGCGGAAAGAATCCGAACGTGGTGAAACGATTCGGTGCAATAGTAAAGCAGAAATGGAACAATACTTTGCGAGTCTATGATGTACGCGGTATTATTTACGACATTTACGATGAATATGTTTACGTGCTCGTCATTCAATTAGAGGAGCACTATAACGATAAATAACCCCTCGCTGCCCCGCCAGCGTAAAAACCGGCCGTCGCTTCCCGACGTTAAACAGGAAGGATAAGCGCAAAGTGTTGCGCAGATATATTGAAAATATTGAACTTTAGCTTTTTATCTTGCCAATCGAAATCTGCAAGTTTCACAAACAACAAGATAGTAAGAAGCGAAAGTTCCACGTGTTCAGCGTGGACTATTCGTGTATATTACTTGTTGTTGGGCTTTGCAGAGCCTCGATTGACTAATAGACACAAATAGTGCACTGCATTTCTCTACACGTACAGAACGTGGATTATACTATGCTAATATTAATACCGTTTGGGATCTTGTACAATGTAGACGTAATGATCTGAGAGCCGCTCGCTCAATGGGTCAGAAATCTATCGAGGAAATAGAACAATGGCTAGCGGAGCACAATCTGTCTTTTGAAATGACATTACCTCCTGGTATAGATATTATACAATTAAGACATTATCTAAAAAAATAATTTTAACAGGCTTATTCTCTTTCTTCAAGCGATTATTTAATAATTAATGATATGAGACCAGAAAGGAAAACACCTATCGTTCTCACAGAAGAACAAGAGCAGTTTTTTATTGATACATGGGAAAATAATATCAGCTATTTAGCCCATGTGATCATTCGTGATAAACTTGGATTAAGTTTTATCGCTACTGATATTGTTGCAAAAAGATTGCGTGAAGAAGGCAAGGTGAGAAACAAAAAGCAAAAACGTTTGGGAGAAAAAGAGATATTATCATTTAAACAAGAATATGAAAGTGGATTAACCATAAAAGAAATTGCGGAAAAATATAATCGTGGGGTAGATACCGTTCGCGATTATCTTCGTGATTACTATGGAGGAAAACTTCCTAAAATTAAAGCATCTCTTGAAGGAGAGGAGTGGAAAGATATTGAAGGATATAATACTCATCAAGTGAGTAATAGAGGGAGAATATATGTAAAGGTGACAAATCAAATCATATATGGGCATATGGCTCATGGGTATAGATATATTCTTCTTACGGATACGGAAGGAAACAATCATCATTATGCTGTACATAGATTAGTAGCACAAGCTTTTATTCCAAATCCTGAAAACAAGCAACAAGTTGACCATATAGATAGTAACCCGCTTAATAATGACGCGACAAATTTGCGTTGGGTGGATCAATCTGAGCAATATGTTAACGAAGAAACGATAAAGAAGAAACAATTAGGAATAGAACGAAAATTGAGACATTGGAAAATAAAGCCTATGATTAAGAAAATTTTAGAGATCGAACCAGACAAGCTGGAACTGATTAAAATGATTATTGATTACAAAGACTAAATCACGGATATATTTTGATTATGGGAGAGATTAGAGTTTCAAAAACAACTGGAGCTGAATTTATATCAATTCAGTTGTTAAAGTTTGTTGCCAATCCCAATCCTATAGCTGCTACTATAACTGCTTTCTGCGATGGTATTAACACTTCACAAGTTAATAATATTATTGAGGTTCTAAATGAGTTAAATTTGAAAATAGATTGCATTGAGAGACAAATAGGAATAAAGCCATATATTGACATACAAACATTTACGGATGATATTTTGCCGATACTACAAAAGTCGAAAGATGAATTCAATGCACAGAAACGCAAACTATATGCTACATTTTTAGCTGCTTGCATCCATCCTGATAGTTTGAATTGCAGCAACAAACTAATATTTGCAAATTATCTGGACCGATTAGATTATTTTAGTATATACATTCTTAATGCCGTTGAGAATTATATATACGAGAGACAACTAGTTGAGAAAATAGGAAGTAAGTATAATTCAGATATAATTCCTGTGCATCTATTGAATCTCAAATATCTTGGTCTCGTTGATGAGATTGATGGTGAAGAATACATGAAAATGGCCAGTAGAAGACGGGGAAACATTCGATTCCGTAATCCTGAACGTGTGCGTTTATATAAACGAAGCCGCCTAGGGAGTGAATTTCTGAATTTTATGATGAAAGGAATAACAGAAAATTAACGATAATGAAAAGAACATTTTTTATCTTGTGCCTTAGTTGGCTAAGTATCAGTTGTTTTGCACAACAATTCACGTGCGATAAGATTTCTGAAACTATCGCACAATGGAACCGTGTTATGCAAAATCATCCTTCGGATGTAGCGTGGGCAAAATCAATTGTGGATAGTGCCGCGTATCGTATCAACGAGAAAGGAGAAATAGAGTATGAGTTTGTAATTAAATCGTCCGACACCTTGGATATTGCAAAGATAAAAGATGTGACGCTGGATTTCTTGCAGTACTATTTCAAATTCACTCCTACCGTCCGTGCGAACGTAGTACAAGGAAGCACAGAAAAGTCCATTTTCTTTCAAGGACATTACCAAAATTTGGCATATCAACAGGTAATGCTCTCAACATATTTCTTCGATGCAGACATCATCTTTGATTTCAAGTTCAAAGACGACAGAGTGAAGATGAAAGTTAATGTACCATACTTGACTTATCATATAGGGAATCAGTTATTCAACTATTCTCTCACTCGTTTAGACCCGTTTATGCACTATAAGAACTTCTCTAAAAACGATAGAGACGTCCATGCAAAGGCAATGATCAATGTGCTTGCAAAGACGATGAGTTATCCGTCATATTATCTTACGTGGTTAAACGAGCATTACGCTCCTAAGAACACTGACAGCGAGGAAGATTGGTAATTCCTCAACGACGATTTAACTTCACACCACGCCTGCAAAGCGTGGTGTTTTTCTTTGTATTCCACCGATTGTCAATCGGCATAGCTTTGTCTATTGCGTCGGAATATAATTCCGACATCCCACCTTCTTCCATTTCCAGAAATTGTATTCTGGTTCATAATGTATGTCCATTTCGCGGTGATTGTATCACCGCAATATTTTTCTTCCATTGCAGGGCAATCGGATAGCCCGCTCTCCCTTCGGGATTCCGGTGTTCCGTGTTGGCAGGATACCGCTCCGCCACATCCTGCCAACACTAACTGTCCTTTGTTGTATATTCAAAATATTTTTTGTACCTTTGCAGCCGATTTGACATCTAAAGTATGGAGTAAGGCCGATCCTTTGTTTGTCACAAGACCGTAATGGACGTTTTGCCCCCATACTTTATACATCTAAAAACTGGATAGTTCATTAGGGCACAGACCCCGCATTTGCAACGATAGTGTTCAGATGTATCGATGTTTAATCAGCGCAATAAATCAAATAGCATTATGACCTACATTGGTATTGACGTAAGCAAGGATTCGTTCGTAGCAGCCTATCCGACTAAGGGAGATTACAAAACCCAAAAGTTCCCTAACACCACTAGTGGTGTGCGTAAGTTCATTCAATCGCTTCCGGCTGAATGTCATTGTGTGATGGAGGCAACCGGCAACTATAGTATGCTTCTCCTCTATCTGCTTCAACAGGCTAATATTACCGTTAGCATGGAGAACCCGCAGAAGATTAAGCATTTTGCTCGTGCCATGTTGTCCACTACCAAGACAGACGAGATCGATGCTAAACTGATTGCTATGTATGGTGAGAAAATGGAGCCAGCGCCCTATAAAATCCCGTCAGAGAGCATCATTCAGCTAAAGCAGAAACGCACTGTCCTTCGGCAACTTAAGAAGCAACTTACGATGATGATCAATCTACAGCACTCCTTGTCGGTTCTACCCAAGCAAGACCCTACGGCTAAAGTTGCAACCGAGCAAACCATTAAGTTCCTGCGTAAGCAAATTTCTAAGTTAGAAGACGAGATTACCCATCTATCTAACAAGGAGTTTAAGCGCCAAATGGAGTTACTCACGTCCATTAAGGGAATCGGCGAAAATATCGCTTCTGCACTCATAATGGCAACAGGAGGCTTTACGTACTTTAGCAGTGCTAAACAGATCTCGCGGTTCCTAGGACTTTGTCCCACCTACCAGCAATCAGGTACGTCAGTTAATTTCAAAGGTCACATTAATCGTAACGGAGATACACATCTACGCAGTCAATTGTATATTGTCGCGGTTGCATCTATAAAGTGTAATGCGGCTTGTCGAGATACATTCGTACGTTTACGCGAGAGAGGCAAATCCGGCAAAGCTGCTATCATTGCTGTCGCTAATAAACTTATCCGCATAGCTTTCGCTGTTGTTACTAACAATCGACCATATATAGATGGATATGTATCAACATTAGCATAAAAAATCATTTTTTTGTCACTTTTTTAATATAGTTCGTTCATTAGCCCGGAATCTGATTCCGGTTACATCGTTCATTGAGTTGGATGTCATCCAACAGAGGGACATGATGTAAATCTTGCGCTCAGAGAATATTTCTCTCCTACCAATTTTACGCTCAGTGTATATCTTGCTTCGAAACATTTTGGGGATAGTGCATGTTTTGGCTCCAAAAATTTGTGGGATAATGCAATTTTTAAAAAAAATGATATTTTGAGTGGATTTTATTTGCATATATCAAAGAAAAGCAGTACCTTTGCACCCGAAAAAGGGACTTTGAACGACGGTCAAACGACGGTCAAGCGACGGTGAAGCGACAGTTAAAGCCTACGTTTAGCCCACGTCGACCCGAAAAGAAGCCCAAATTTATGTACAATACTATATTATATATTTATATATAATATACTTTTTAAAACAATCTTTTTTATGTCAAGAATAATAGCATCTTCAGGTATCGAACAGATCCACGGTAAGACGTATAACCGCGACAGAGGTTATTTTTACATGCGAAATGGCAGACAATTTTATCGTGAACGTGACGAAGACTATCAAAAGAATCAGTCTCCTCGCCAGAAATGGAACTCTGCTGCCTTTAAATATGCCAATTCCCAACTCAAACTCCTAACCTCTCCGGAAGCCAAGGCGCAACTGGCTGCCGACTTCGAGGCAGCAAACCACATCGCCTCCAACGGCAAAACCTACACCACTGTCCGTGCGTGGAAATATAATTCGCTCATTCACGATTACAAACAAGCACACCCCTTTGAACAATAAATTGTGATTTTTTTGTTTTTTCTTGCATATATGCAATTTTTGTTGTATCTTTGCAGCGATTTTCAAAATACTCGACATGACGAAACTGAGTGTAAATATCAATAAGGTCGCAACGCTGCGTAATGCGCGTGGCGGTAATCTGCCTGATGTGCAGCGTTTTGCGGTGGATTGCGAGTTGTTCGGAGCGCAAGGAATAACGGTTCATCCGCGTCCCGATGAGCGTCATATCCGCAAGGAAGATGTGTATCAACTCAAGTCGATGGTGACGACCGAACTGAACGTGGAGGGTAATCCGACGGACGAGTTCTTGGCGCTGGTAACGGATATCCGTCCGACGCAGGTGACGCTGGTGCCTGACGATCCGAGTCAGTTGACGTCTAACCACGGCTGGGACACGCGCAGGAACCTCAATTTCCTCAAGGGCGTGGTGAACCAATTGCACTCGTATCGTATCCGCGTGAGCATTTTTGTGGATCCGGATCCGGTGATGGTCGAGTACGCACTGCGTACAGGCGCTGACCGTGTGGAGCTCTATACGGGTCCCTATGCGGAGCTGTTCGAGAGCGATCCGAAACGCGCTATCGAGAAGTACCGTCCTGCGGCAGAGAAAGCGCACGAGTTGGGTCTGGGTATGAACGCCGGTCATGATCTCAACCTCAAGAACCTCAAGCCGTTCATCAAGGCTTTCCCATGGACAGCGGAAGTGTCGATTGGACACGCCATCATCTGCGACTCGCTCTATCTGGGCATCCAAGAAACAATTCAGGAATATTTAGAATTACTTAAGAAATAATATGCTTTTACAAATTGACACCGTTGCCGTTATCGAAGAGGCAATCATGGAGGCTGAAGCTCCTGTTCAAGACACGTCTATCAACTTATGGGAAATGGCGCAGTATGGTGGTTGGATCATGATCATCCTGGCTATCCTGCTGGCTATCGCTTGTTATATTTTCATTGCCCGTCTGGTCGTTATCAAGCAGGCTACGCGCGAGGACAAGTCGTTCATGGATCGTATCCGCGATTATATCCATGAGGGCAAGATTGACTCGGCGTTGAATCTGTGCAAGCAGACCGACACCCCCTCCGCACACATGATCGAGAAAGGTATCACGCGTATCGGTCGTCCGATGCAGGATGTACAGGTAGCGGTTGAGAACGTGGGAAACCTCGAGGTAGGTCGTCTGGAGAAAGGCCTTGTGATCATGGCTACTATCGCTGGCGGTGCTCCGATGCTCGGTTTCCTCGGAACGGTACTCGGTATGGTTCAGACCTTCTATAACATGGCGCAGACCTCGGGCGGAATGATCGAGATGAGTGCTCTTTCGACGGGTATGTATCAGGCCATGGTAACGACCATCGGCGGTTTGATCGTAGGTATTCTGGCGATGTTTGCATACAACTACCTCGTTTCCCGCATTGACCGTGTGGTTCGTCTGCTCGAGAGCCGTACACTCGAATTCATGGATCTTCTTAATGAGCCCGCATAACTATGGCACTAAAGAAACGCAATAGGGTAGAAGCGACGTTCGCGATGAGCTCCATGACGGACTTGGTGTTCCTCTTACTCCTTTTCTTCGTCATGGCATCTACGATGTCGTCCCCGAATGATATCAAGATCAACCTGCCGACTTCGCGCGCGACCAAAGTGACGCGGCCGCAGGTAGCCAAGGTGTCCATAGACAACTTAGGCAATTATTTCGTGGCGCTGGGCAAGGAGAAACCGGTTCAGATCGATCCGGAGAGTCTGGAGGCGTACCTGAGTACCATTCAGGCTTCGGACTCGACGATGTACATCGCCCTGCATGCCGATGAGGATGTAGCGTACAAAGAGGTAGTACGTGTGCTGGATATTGCGAATGAACACCAGATTAAGTTGGTGGTAGCGACGAAGAAACAGTGACTAAGAAACAACAACGACATACCATAGCGACTATCGGCACGGTTTTGTTTATGCTGCTGGTCTTTCTGCTGTTGTGGCTGATTCGCCTCAATGCAGTAGCCCCGGAGCAGGCAGAAGGCGTGGAGATAGAATTCGCGGAAGTGGAGGAATTGGAGGAACCGGCAGAGGCTGCAGCGGCAGCTTATGCGGAAGAGCCCTCTGAGGCAGCGCCAGCGGCGCCCGCTTCTCCTGCGCCGGAAATAGCAACGAGCCCGACGCCCGCTTCGCCTCCTGAGCATATCGTCTCGGAAGAAGAGACCTTAGCGCTCGAGCGTGCGCGCAAAGAAAAAGAGGAACGCGAGGCAGCCGAACGGGCACGTAAGCAGAAAGAGGCGGAGGCGATCGCAAGAGCCCAGCAAATGGGTAATCTGTTCGGTAAGACAGACGGAACCAGTGCCGGCGGAGGAGATACGCAGGGAGCAGGACAAAAAGGTAATCCTGTAGGACACGGTTCATCGGGAGGTAACTCATGGAGCCTCTCCGGACGTGGTATTCGGGGGACCTTGCCTCAACCGGCAAACACCTTCAACCAGGAAGGACGCGTCATCATTGAGATCCGCGTCAATGCGGCAGGAAATGTGATCAGCGCCACGATCAAGGGCGGTAACATCTCCGACAAGCAAACCCAACAACTCGCACTCGATGCCGCCAAGAAGGCGAAGTTCACCGAGGGCGACCATGATCAGATCGGAACAATCACCTATAATTTCAAATTCAACTAATCGTTAATTACTAATCGCTAATCGATTTATGAATTATCTATTTTTAGACAATGGTTTCGAAGAAATCGAAGCAATCACGACTATCGATTTATTACGCCGCGCGAACATCGCGGTGACAACAGTCTCCATAACGGGCAATCCAATGGTTCTCGGTGCACATAACATCGCAGTCGAGGCCGATGGCTTGATCGAGCGTATCGATTTCTCGGACGCTGAGATGCTCATTCTCCCGGGCGGACAAACGAAACTCGGTGAGTGCTCCGCATTGTGTGATTTGTTAGTAGCGCATAACGAGGCCGACAAACCCATCTCGGCTATTTGTGCAGCGCCGGCAGTGCTCGGTAAACTCGGCATCCTCAAAGGCAAACAGGCTACTTGCTATCCGGGCTTCCAGGATGCTCTGGGCGAGAGTTATGTAGGTGGTCTGGTGGTTGAATCGAAGAATATTATCACCGCGAAGGGTCCCGGTCTGAGTTCCGACTTCGCCTTCTGTATCATCGAGCATATTAAAGGCTCTGATGCCGCTGATGCCGTTTACGATGCAGCGCAGTATTAATGGCGAGAAGTGAAAAATAATAGCAGGCTTCTTATCGGAGGCCTGCTATTTTATGTAGTTGTACGCTGAGTCGCCAGAAAGGATGGGCGAGGATGTAGCGAACGGTGTCGTCCAAGTTATCGTTGCTGTCGATCTCGAAATCGTCTATTCCGCTGATCAGCAACCACTCGCCGTTATACCGTAGAGGTTGGAGCATCCAGTGCTCCGCCTCTAATTTTTTGCGCCAGATCTCCGGATCGTACGTGCCGGTAAAGACAACCTTTACTTCATTAACTTTCTTTAGCGCGAGCTTCGTGCCCTCTTTGGGCGAACAGGTGATCCAATCGATGCCGTCGGGTAGGGGACGTGTGCCGTTGGTCTCAATACAGATATAGAATCCCGCTTGATGGAGTGCGTCGATCAGTTCTTTATCCACCTGCAGACTCGGTTCACCGCCCGTGAGCACACACATCTTACGGCGCTCGTTGGGTACGTCATACAGATGTAGCATCTCCTTCACAATCTGCTCCGCCGTCATCTCCGTGTAGTCCGCAAACTCCGTGTCACACCACGGACATTTGAGGTTACAACCGCTAAAACGAACAAACACAGCAGGAATCCCGCTGTGTGCTCCCTCGCCCTGCAAGGTAAAGAATATTTCGTTAACTTTATACATTACCAGATATCTAGAAATCTAGAATTCTAGAGTTCTAGTCTTTCTCGTAAATAGCGGTATTTCCTTCGCTCTCCTGAACGCTCACTTTGTAGCAGTTCTCTACATGGTCGCAGATCCAGCGTGCGATGTTCTCCGCCGACGGGTTGACGTCCAGTATCTCGTTGATGTATTTGTGATCGAAAGTGTTCTTTACTACTTTCTTTATATGCGTGAAGTCGGTCACCATGCCATCCGCGTTCAGTTCTTTGGCGCGGCAATACACCACGATGATCCAGTTGTGGCCATGCAGGTTCTCGCACTTGCTCTCGTACGACAGCATTAAGTTATGCGCCGCCGATATCTCTATTCGTTTTTCTACGTAATACATCCCAATAAGCAATTAACAATTACCAATTAACAATCATAGATTGTTGTATCCTTTATGCCGGCCTGTGCTAATGCCTCTTTGCGCTCGCGACACGTGCCGCACACACCGCAGTGGTGTTCTCCTCCTTTGTAGCAGCTCCAGGTCTCGGAATAGTCGAGGTTGAGGTCTTTGCCTTTTGCGGCTATCTCTGCCTTCGTGAGGTGGGTATACGGCGTCAGTAGTTGTACGCCGTTCCATGTACCGAAATGAACGGCATTATTCATGGCCTCCACGAACTCCGGTCGGCAATCCGGGTAGATTGTGTGGTCACCGGCATGGTTGGCCAACATGATATACTGCATCTTATTGTTCTCTGCGATACCGGCGGCAATCGACAACATGATTCCGTTACGGAACGGAACGACGGTTGATTTCATGTTCTCATCGTCATAATTGCCTTCGGGAATAGCGTCTGCGCCTTCTAAGAGCGAAGACTTAAAGAACTGCTTGATGAAGGGCAAACGAATGACCAGATGAGGAATGCCGAGTCGTTCGCAATGCATCTTGGCGAATTCCAATTCGCGGTCGTTATGGTTGGAGCCGTAGTGAAACGACACCGCCATGCCGATACGATACTGATACTCGTAGAGCATCGTGGTCGAGTCCAGACCACCGGAAAGAACGATCAGACTATCTTTCATTAATGTTGAAGGTTTAGTGTTTAATGTTTAGCGTAAACTGCTCGCGCAGACGTTGTTGCTTGAGTTGTTCGTGCTCTTTGTCTGCGTAGTTGGCGAAAGGATAGATGCTGATTCCGCCGCGGGGCATGAACCAACCGGTGACCTCGAGATACTTGGGATCCATCAGTTTGACAAGATCCTTCATGATAATATTCACGCAGTCCTCGTGAAAATCGCCGTGATTGCGGAAGGAGAAGAGGTAGAGTTTGAGGCTCTTGCTCTCCACCATCCGTTCCCGCGGGATATAGCTGATATAGATATGCCCGAAATCCGGTTGTCCGGTCTTGGGACACAGGGTCGTGAACTCAGGACAATTGAAGGTCACCAGATACTCGTTCTCCGGGTGTTTGTTCTCGAAGGTCTCGAGTACCTCCGGGTTGTAGTTATCGCTGTAGTGTGTGCCTTGGTTACCCAAGAGCGTCACGCCTTCCAATTCTTTCTCTGTACGCATTATCGCATTATCTTAATCGTTTGACCACTCTCCGTAACGACGATATACATGCCGTGCGGCAGATCCATTGTGCGGATGTCTTGATTCGTGGTAGCTACCTTGCGACCATATACATCAAAGATGTTCAACCACGTACCCACCTCGATATTGTCGATGCCTTGCGGGTTATAGAGACGAACGATCACATTGTAATTGCGCTTGGTGACGTAATCGCTGACGGTATAACGAATACCGTAGGGCGCTTCTATGAAGTTCACCGCTTCACCGGAGTTCGGCGTAACAAACGTCATGGGACTTGCCAGTGTAATCACCGGTTCAGCAGCCTTCATCAGTTCGCTATCCTCTTCCTTTACATTGAGTGTGATGACACTGTTCTCGTCATCAATAACACCATCGTACGAACCTATGCGGAATTGCGTAATAGCCAGCGAAGGAGCCTTAATCGTAGCATCGTTGCTGAGCAGGTAGGTGATCGTTTGATTAAGCAGTCTCTTGCCGTCGGCGGTCAAGTGGTTGCTGCCTTCCATACCGATCGGGAAGCAGATGTATTTCTTGCCGTTCAAACGCTCTACCTCGTGCATAATGGTTCTTTCCGGGCCGTCACCGTAGTAGTCGTCGATATCACGGGTCAAAGCAGTTGCCAGACAGACACCGCCATAATTGATATCAATAGGCATCAGACCCTTGCCTTCCACCGGATCCAGAACCATGATACTATCGCCTTTATGCTTGTTCAGCGCTTGGAAGATCGGGTGGTCATCGCGATAAACGGTAATGAAACGACCTCTATCTGTCAACGAACCATTATCCGGTTCTCCCCAGTTCAAACGACCCGGAGCGTAGGTGAAGGACTTCATGTTGAGGACGGGAAGATCCACCTCTCCGCGGGCAATTGCCAATACTTCTTCATTGTTGGCATCGACATCTTCGGAGATCAAAATCCATTTATACTTGCTGTATTGGTCTGTTGAACGCTTACCATCTGCTTTTGCTTTGCGGGCAACGAGATTCTTATTTCCGCCTCCAGCTGAAGTCAGGTACTTGTAGGTACCGTCCTTTGCTTTGGCACCATCGTTCTTGTAAAGGTACAGAATAGGATCGTTACCCAGATCCAACTTATCTACAAAGAGGGTATCGGATATGCTGTTGCCGCCTAAAACGGAAATGGTATAAACGAACGTATCTACCTGAGTCGGAGTACCGGAAATAATATAGGTACCGTTAGCGCCGTGTCCGCTGATACCTGCCGGAATCTTGTTGTTCTCCCAAGTCAACGTGATATCATCTCCTGAGAGCGCATAGTAGGTGAAGCGGATATCATCGATGGCCTCGTTCTGGTATGCCTCGCATCTTGTTGCACCTTTAGGCTTGATCAGCGATGTTACCTTGATCTTACCCGGTACGCTACTGGTCTCTACACCGTTGAAATAGGTTTTTACGAAATAATGATACTCTCCTACGGGGCATTGCGCCGTTCCTCCCAAAGCCAAGGTATCGCCTACCTTACTTGAACCCACGGTCTCCAACGTAAAGCCTGTTCCTTGTGCACCATCCCAGTCCAGACGTGTCTCACCAAGGCTATTATACTTCGTATAATAATAAACCGCTTGCGGCGCTGTGGTTTGCAGTACTTCCTGTGTACTGTCGTTACCATCAACGTATTTCGTTCTCGGCTCTTGCGCTACGCGGAGAGAGAAGGCACGGAAACGGTTATTGGTACTTCCTGTACCGGCAATCTTAATAACGTGCTCTCCTGTGGAAATGGGGAAGCGGAAGAGGGACGGATCCTCGGTCTTCATATCTGACGCTTCGCGTTCAAGCGGGGTGTCATCAATAAAAATTTTCAAGTGTTCACCCGCTTTATTGTCCTGCCCCGTTTTATTTGGTTGAACGGTACTTTTATCATTGGCAATCATAGAGAATTGATCGAAACCTTTGATGTGCAATTCAATATAGTGGGTCTCATTAATGTTCATATAGTTACTATTTGCAGCCTGGAATTCGCCCATATTCAATGGTGCCTTGCTGGTGAAGTTACCACTGCCAATTGTCTTAACCCAACCGGCATCTACACTACCACCATTGCCTGACGCTAATTTATGTCCGGGAGCTTGTGATTTATCAATGTCATATTGCGGATTTCCGGCAGAGATGAAATCTCCATTGTTGTTGGATAGATAATAAACCTCATATTCACGAGTTACGTTATCTTCGGTCAATGTTGCTAAGGCAAGTCCGTATCCGCCTTCAAATTCATCTGCTTCGTATAAGCCGGGCTCATGTAAATCCAAAGTAGTTTCAACATTCGTTGAAGCAGCAGAAACGGCTACTGTACATTGTTCAGAGAAGTTGCCGTCCACCGTTGTGACGGTGATATGGGCCGTACCTGCACTAACACCGGTGATCGTTCCATTGGAAACCGTTGCTACTGTGGGAGCGTCACTACTCCAGTTTACCGCTTTATTTGTAGCGTTAGCTGGCTGAACGGTAGCAGTTAAGGTCTCCGTAGCACCTACATTGAGCGAAGTAGCCGTTTTGCTTAAGGTGACACCTGTTACTGCCACCGGATCCGAAGAAGGAGTAGGTACTGTCACCGTGCAAGAAGCAGACTTCGTGTTATCCGCATTCGATTTGGCGGTAATCGTTGCAGTACCGGCCGCAACAGCAGTGACAACACCGTTATTGACGGTTGCTACGGCTGAGTTACTTGTCGTCCAAGTCAGACTTTTATCGGTAGCATCGGAGGGCGACACCGTAGCCGTCAAAGTCTCTGAATTACCCACGTCGATAGTCGTCGATGTTTTATTGAGAGAAACACCCGTTACAGCAACCTCTGTCTGCTCTTCACCACCGCCGGTAGAATACGTTACGGTGTATTCCAAATTGATTTGGTTGGCACCACTAAACGCAACAATGACTTTTTGCGTAGCACTAAATCCGCTAATGGTAAATGTAGCAGCGGATGATGCTTTCTTGTTGGGGATGGTAACGGTGGGAGTATTTGCCAACTTATGAGCATCGTCGGTCCCGTCAATATATACTCCAGTAACACTGCCTGTTGCCGTGTTATCATTGGTTGTACCACAGAATTCTATGCTCGAAATAGTGTAGCCGGAAGTGACAGTAAATTCAACACCATTAGTTACTCCGGAGGCATTGCGGTTGGCACGAAACTTTACGCCTTTTGTTGCCATCGGAGACACCATAGTTCCAGCTCCTGCAACATAGGTCGAAGGGATAGAATAACTGGTGCCGGTAATAACTACATCAGAATTGGATGGTACGGGGTTTTTCTCTGTTGCAGCAAATACGCTGTAAGTACAAAGTAAAGCAATTGCTAACGTAAACAATCTAATGTTTCTCATATTTGTGTATTTTTAGTTTCGTTTATATGCCCACATTAGGGGATATTAAATCACGCTGCAAAATTACTGCTTTTTTTGCACATGTATGTGCAGATATTCAAAAAAAATGTGTAAAAATTGACACAAATGGCAAATTTTTTCGCGCGCGTACATTATTTATTTGCGTATATGATTTTTTTTTAGTACCTTTGTGCGGTTTTTTTAGAAAACCGAACAACAAACGTATAACAAACAATTTTATTGAATACAATGCAAAAGAAATTTTTATCTGTAGCGTTATGCCTTTTGGCAGCGCTCACAATGACCGCGCAAGAGGTGGATAAAGCCAAAGTAACCAAGAACGCGGATGCAGCTGCTAAAGCAGGTGACGATCTGAAGAAACTTGAAGCGGGTGAGAAAGCCTGGAAGTTTGATGGCATTGTCGGCCTTAACGCCGCTGCCACAGGGCTCGTGAACTGGACAGCCGGCGGTAAGAATAATGTGAACGGTATAGCATATGCCAAGTTGCATTTACTTTATCATAAGGATGCGATTGCATGGGAGACGAATTTCGACACCGATTTTGGATTGACATGGATTCAGCAGAAAGAGGATCCGTTCCAGAAATCCAGCGATAATATCAAACTCGCTACGAAATTCGGATGGGAGTTCCATAAGGATTTCTACCTGACTGTTCTCGGTTCGTTCCAGAGCCAGTATGCGCTGGGTCGTCAATATCAGGACGGCTATAACCCGATCGTCTCAAAATGGCTGGCACCTTCGTACACCGACATCTCTGTCGGTATTGACTACAAGCACAGCGTGAAGGGTGCGGATTTCTCGGTATACCTGTCGCCTATTGCGGGGCGTATTACCACGGCATACACCGGGAATACATGGAACGAGCGTTATACCAAACAGATGTGGTTAGAGGGCAACACCTCGCAGACGGAAGCCGACTGGACACAGGCTGTTTATCAGGAGCTGATGGACAAACATCTGGACTTGCGCAGTATGCTTCAGGATGAGCACGGAACGGTCAAGTATGACGAGAACGGTGACAAGTTATACCGTAATGCCCGTGCGGAGTTCGGTTTAAGCTTCAAGGGCTCTATTGCATATGCCTACAAGGATTTCAAGCTCAGCACGACGCTGGCTCTCTTCACCCCGTACCAAGGCAAGGGATTCAATGTGTATGAGAAATGGCTGGAGAACAACCCCGGTAAAGGCAGGGATGATTATAATCAAGCGGGCTATTACTTCGATTATTCGAACAACAACCGTTTCTTCGGAATGTTCGATGTAGACTGGGATGTAGCGCTGAGTTATCAGTTCCTCAAATGTCTGCAGGTAACGCTTCAAACGAGCCTCAAGTACTATCCGGGCACGCTGATCGCTGCCGAGGAAGGCGGTAATCCCGTTGAAAAAGAGCGCGTGCAGTTCAAAGGTATTCTCGGTATAGGCGTAGGCTATAGTTTCTGATGCAGGCTTTAGATGATCTTTCGCAAAATGTGCGCCTTCTTCTGGAACGCTATGAAGCGTTACAGCGGGAGAATGCGCAATTACGTGAAGACAACGAGCGTCAGCGGCAGGAACTGATTCGTACGCATAGCGAACTGGTCGAGTTGCAGCAGAAGAACCGTCGTTTGGCAGTCGTTAACTCGATGACGTCGGCGGAGAACAGCGAAGAGGCCACTAAACGGCTTAACGCCCTTATTGCCCAAGTCGATCGCGCTATAGCCGCATTAAAGAAATGATGTCCGACAAGCAACATATAAACCTTCATCTCGACGCCCACACGGTGGGCCTCGATGTACCGCGCGATCAGGAACCCAACTATCGTTTCGCGGCGGAGTTGCTCAATAAGCGTTATCAGTACTATCTCAAGTTGCGTCCGAATGCCTCGGCAGAGCAGTTGTGGATGTACACGGCGCTTGAGATCGCGGTGGCGCTGCAGTCGGATGCCCGCGAGAAGAGTCTCGCACCCGTAGAGAAAGAGCTCAAAGAGCTAAATCAATTAATAACAGAAAAACTAACAAAATGATCACAGCAATTATTTGTGCAGTAGTCGGACTCCTGGTGGGAGCCGGTGGCTACTACCTCATCGCTCGTCTGATGGGTGCTGACCTGGTAAGGAAAGCAACCGAAGAGGCGGAAGTGGTGAAGAAAAACAAGATTGTTGAGGCTAAGGAGAAATTCATCGCCCTGAAGTTGGAGCACGACAATAGTGTGCGTGAGCAAGACAAGCGCTTGCAGCAGCAAGAGCAACGCTTGCAACAACGCGAGCAACAGCTCAATCAGCGTCAAGGAGATGTACAACGAGCCCTCAACGAAGTAAATCAGAAAGTGCAGCAGGTAGAGCAGCGTCAACAGGCGTTGGACTATAAGCAGCAAGAAGTAGAGAAAATGCATCAGCAGGCCGAAAAACAACTCGAGCAATTGAGCGGCATGTCGGCTGAGGAGGCTAAAAAGCAACTCGTGGAAGCCCTCAAGGACGAGGCCAAGACTTCGGCGATGTCGTACATCAATGAGATCATGGACAACGCCCGTCTGGAGGCTAACAAAGAGGCAAAGAAGATCATCATCCAGACCATCCAGCGTGTGGCTTCCGAGACCGCAGCTGAATCGACTGTATCTGTCTTCCATATTGAGAATGACGAAGTCAAAGGTCGTATCATCGGTCGCGAAGGACGTAATATCCGTGCACTCGAGGCCGCTACCGGTGTGGAGATCGTCGTAGACGATACCCCCGAAGCAATCACCCTTTCTGCGTACGATCCTGTACGTCGTGAGATCGCGCGTTTGGCGCTTCACCAACTCGTTCAAGACGGACGTATCCACCCTGCACGTATCGAGGAGGTGGTTGCGAAAGTGACCAAACAAGTGGAAGACGAGATCGTTGAAGTAGGTAAACGTACGACTATCGACCTTGGTATTCACGGTTTGCATCCCGAACTGATTCGTCTGGTAGGTAAGATGAAATACCGTTCGTCCTACGGACAGAACTTGCTCCAACACAGCCGCGAGACCGCTAACCTCTGTGCGGCAATGGCCGGCGAGTTAGGACTCAACGTGAAGGCTGCCAAACGGGCTGGTCTGTTGCACGATATCGGTAAGGTGTCGGACGACGATGTCGAACTGCCGCACGCAGAGCTCGGTATGAAACTGTGTGAGAAATACGGCGAGAAACCTGATATCTGCAATGCCGTCGGTGCCCACCATGACGAGTGTGAGATGAAATCGCTTATCGCACCGATCGTACAAGCGTGTGATGCTATCTCCGGTGCCCGTCCGGGTGCCCGTCGTGAGATAGTGGAGAGTTATGTGAAGCGTTTGAACGACCTCGAGAACCTCGCAATGTCGTTCCCGGGCGTAGTGAAGACGTACGCACTCCAGGCCGGTCGTGAGTTACGTGTTATTGTAGGCGCAGACAAGATCTCCGATAAGGATACTGAACTGCTCTCGTTCGACCTCGCGAAACGTATCCAAGACGAGATGACCTATCCGGGACAAGTCAAGGTGACCGTCATCCGTGAGGTTAGAGCAGTTAATGTAGCGAAATAATCAAAGATAGAAATCGCGACAGAGATTTTGATAAGGGAGGCTTCGGCCTCCTTTTTCGTCTTCTAAAACAAGGGTGTCTTCCAAACTCTCCAATTTCCAATCTCTAATTTCCAATTTTGCAAAGCAAAGTAATACCCGCCTCGCCGGCTTCGACTCCTTACTAAATACGCGCGTAACGTGCGTGAGGAAGAGGTCCTCTGCAGCAGCCAGTTGCCGTACTTCGTTCTCCGCTTCAGCAGGCAGGATAAGGGCTAATTGACCGTGCATGGTCAATAATCTAGTACTGTGATGAATCAGTTCTGCATAACTCAGTGTATCGGTATGTCGTGCGGTCTTTCTTCCCTCATCGGGGTTCTTAAGACTATTCTGAAAATAGGGTGGGTTAGAAACGATGAGGTCGTACATGCCCTGCCATTCTTGCAGTCTCGCACAAAAAGCCTTTACCCCATTCTCACATGCCTGCTCTACTGCAGCTTCGTCAATATCAATGCCTTCCACTTCGGCTTCCGGACAGCGTTGCATCAACATGCGTGCAATCAACCCGCTACCCGTTCCGACATCGAGAATACGTGAACCTGTAGGCGCCCACGCACCAAGAAGTACGCCATCGGTTCCTACCTTCATGGCGCATTTACTGTCCTCAATGAAGAACTGCTTAAAGCGGAAGCTCATAGTGGGGATGGTCGCAACAACCGTGTTCGTGTTCGTGATACTCTATCACGCAATGAATGGTCAGATATACGCCCAATACCAGGAACAATATTGCGCAGATATGCCGGAACCATTTCTCGAAAGTACCCATCTTCTGGGTCAAATTACCGATGCTGACAGCGCTGTAACTAACCAGCCAAGCAATCAGCATGATGGGCAGACCTGTTCCCAAACCGAACACAATCGGCATTAACCAGTTCCAACTGCTCGGCAAGGTCAGCGTGATATCGATCATCGTCAAGAAATATACGAGTCGGTGCGGACAGAATGCGATCGCAAAGAAAATACCGAGGATAAACGACCATAGCCAACTCTCTTTGCTGTCCGTCTCTTTGAGCCATTTACTGATCCCGTGATCGTGCTCGTGATGATGGTGACCGCTAAAGAGCAGTACCACACCGCAGATCAGCATAAAGCCCGCTAGAATAGGCTCACCCCAATGACTCAGCACGTGCTGTATTCCTTCTGTCTGGGCGCCCATCAGGAACGGAATACTCAGCAGCACGTAGGTCGCCAACTTACCCAGCACGAACATCAAACCGTTCGTCAACACGAGCCGTTTGTTGTTGATTTCCTTATCGATATACCCGATGGCCGTGATACTCGTCATCAGCGTACACGGGTCTAAAATGGTCAGTAATCCCAGCAGTAATGCCGTTAAAATCTGTATCATAGAATACCTCTTGTCTCAAAAACGGCTGCAAAGATACGAAAATTTTTGCATATGTCAAAAAATTTGTTAAAATTTAATCGTAATACTTGTGTATTTAGAAAATTTTAGCTAATTTTGCAGTCGCAAATGACGAAATGGTTTAGGAACATATTGTTTTTAGCATTGGTAGTCTTGCTCTCTGCATGTCGCGGCGCGTCGCTGGCGGAGCGGCAACAAGAGGCAGAGCAGCAGACTGCAGTCTTGTGCGAGGCGCTGCTGCATAACGCATCCTTGGATAGTATACGTGCGATCGCGGAAGGCAAGAACACCCTGTTTTATGTCTTCGACGCCCAGCAGATGGTCTATTGGTCATCGAATCGTTTGGCATCGGACGATATCTATCTGTTTTCGTACGACACGTGGCGTGAGCAGACCTTCCGCAATGCCAAGGGATTGGTGCGTTGGACGAAATCGGGGATGTATAATGTGTTGACGGTTATTCCTACGCAATACACGGAATTAGAGGACTTTACGGACATCAATACGATCGCTTCGCAGACCTTCTCGTTTCGCGAGATGTTGACGTACGACCAACAACCTTATGCCCGTTCGCGCTTGTCGTTCTTCCTCTGTCACGCGCTCTTTATTTTGGTGATACTCATCGGTATTATCGGTTTGATACGCAATCGCGGTATTCGGAACATGCGCCTCTCCACGCGTATCATGTATATCATTCTGACGCCCGTTTTGGCGGTGTTCATCTATGTCTTTTTCATGTCGATCGAGTACGTGAAGCGGAACTATGAACAGCATCAGCGGCACGATCTGCAGATGCGATCGGAGTATATTCAGTCGTACTTGCGTTCGCTCTATTACTGGGACGTGTCGCTCACCTCATCGCAGTCGCAGGGCTTGGCTGTCGATCTGCATGATTTGGGCTACGATATGAATCAGGATATCCACGTGTACGGCCTGAACGGCGAGCTGATAGCCTCTTCTTCGCCGGCACTCTTCAATAACGGTGTGCTCTCACGTCGCATGGCGCCGGAAGCCCTCTATACAGAGGCACATTCGGTGGTTTGTTACGAGCAGATAGCCTCCCATCCGTACTTGGTATCGTATATTCCCTTCCATAACGGTTCGTTCGTCACAATCGGTTACATCGCTGTACCTTCTTTCTTGAGCGAACAGAAACGGAATGAAGAGGTGGATGCCTTGTTAGCACGCCTGTTACCGCCGTATATCATCGTGCTCTTATTGGCGCTGTTCTTTGCCTTTATGGCTGCCAAATCGATGACATCGCCGATATCTATGCTTACCGATAAAATGCGCCGGTTTAAGATGGGAGCCAACGACAATCATATCGACTATCCGTATCACGATGAACTCGGTGCACTTGTGGAGCGGTATAATATGCTGGTCGATCGGGTAGAGGAGAGTGCGGAACAGTTGGCGAACTCGGAACGCGAAGGCGCATGGCGGACGATGGCGCGGCAGATAGCCCACGAGATCAACAATCCGCTCACGCCGATGAAACTGTCGGTTCAAAAGCTTCAACTCAAGCGTGGTACGGATAGTTTCGACGAGTATTTCGACAAGACCACCAAGATGCTTGTGGCGGAAATTGACAACCTCGCGCATATAGCGCAGTCCTTCTCTGCCTTTGCCAAGCAGCCCGAAGTGGTGACGACCGAAGTGGATGTAGCGGAGAAACTGTCGAATGTCATTACCCTGCAGCGTGAGAACGATGAGCAGATTCCGGTTCGCTATGTCGGTGCTGATTCGGGTGTCATCGTACGGGCAGACAAAGAGCAGATTTCACAAGTGTTCGTCAATATCATTAAAAATGCCCTTCAGGCTTCGCCGACGGATATCATCGTCGTGCTGAACGCTGCCTATTCAGAACGAGAAGTGCAAATTTCTATCTCCGACGATGGCGCAGGCATACCGGAAGACATTCAAGCCCGAATCTTCCAACCGAACTTCACCACGAAGTCCAATGGCAACGGTCTCGGACTCGCCATCTCGAAGCATATCGTCGAAGGATCAGGTGGACGAATAGAGTTCGAAACATCTCCTAAGGGCACGACGTTTTACATTTATTTGAGAAAGAAGTAATGTTCTTCCAAATTATACAACCCACACCGTCACTGCGACCTTATATAGCACCGGATTTTAAAACTGACACGTAATGAGAAAGATTATTTTCGGATTCTTAATGATGATTTCGGTGGTTATTTCGGCCGAGACAATCAGTGGTAATGTCAAGGATACCAAGGGCGAACCTATGCCGTTTGTTACCATCTCCGTGCTGACGCAAGACTCGACTTTGCTCACCGGTGCTATCACCGATGATGATGGTAAATATGCCCTCGAAGTGAACGTGCCGAACTATATCATTCAGGCATCGTACGTAGGTTATCATACCGCGTTTGGCGGACCGAACTTCGTGCTCCGCGAAGAGACTGAACGGCTCGAGGAAGTCGAAGTGAAGGCTAAGAAACCGCTTATTGAACGCCAGATGGACAAACTGGTGGTCAATGTGAGTGCATCGCCTCTGGCAGCAGGAAGTAACGGAAACGATATCTTGCGCCGTGCACCGGGTGTTCGTATTGATAAAGACGGAAACATCACCGTCAACGGTAAGTCTGTGGAGATATATGTCGATGGCAAGCCTTCCTACCTCAGCGGACAACAACTCAAAGCCATGCTTGACGGAACGGATGGCAACACGATCGAGAAGATCGAGATCATCTCCAATCCTTCAGCCAAATATGATGCAAGCGGTCAAGGGGGTATCATTAATATCAAGACCAAACGCAATATGATGAAAGGCCTCAACGGAATGCTTTCTGCCGGTTATGGTGGCATGTATTTCAGCGATGTCAAGCGCTGGCTGAGTCAGGAGATGTTCTCGCTCATGCTCAACTACCGTGGCGAGAAAACCTATACTTTTGGCCAGTTCACGCAGGTCTATGCCGAGAATGATATCGATTTTGAGAGTTACCGCGAGACACCGCTACTCAAGAACTATTCGTACTCGCATTACGATGTGAGATTCCAGTATTACATGCTCAAAGTGGGTAACGACTGGTATATTGACTCGGTGAACACGCTCGGTTTTATTCTGCAAGTGCCGTACATGAATGTGAATCAGAGTATCGTTCCCGATGATAACGCTGCTTACACGATTGATAAGATGCTTGCCGATACGACGACCAGTATCACGAATTCGAGCAATCGTCTGAAAGCACCGCAACACACAGCGAACCTCAACTTTACGCACACGTTCAACGAGGCGCTGGAACGCGAGATCACGGTGAACGTGGACTATAACCGCTATAATAACGGCGCGACCAATTACCAGAAGACGGATTATAGCAAGCCGCTTGCCGGCTACGGTTACCAATCGCTCGGACTCGATATCAATAGCCGTCAGATCGTGGATATCTACAGTGCCAAACTGGATTTTCAGACCAAGTTCTGGAATACCGGTATGATTGAGTGCGGCGTCAAGTACGGTCTTTCGACCACGAACAACAATATGACCACGGATTCGATCATAGACGGAGTTCGCATTCCGACCACACCTTCGGACTTCATCTACGATGAGCATGTCGCAGCCGCGTATATATCCGTCGGAAAACAGTTTGGCGAACATTGGTCGGTCAAGCTCGGTCTGCGTGGCGAATATACCTACAGCCACGGAAATTGGAAATCGGCGGACTCGATCACCAATAAGTCCTATTTTGATCCCTTCCCGACGGTCTATGTCGGCTACACAAGCAAACCGCTGGGCAAACTGCAACAACCGATTGCTGTCAGCGCCAGTTACACGCGCCGTATCAAGCGACCGAACTACTGGATGTTGAATCCGTTCAAGAGTTATGTCGATGCCTATTCTGTCCAAATGGGTAATACAGACCTGAAGCCTGAGTTCAATAACGATGTAGAGGTGCATTTCTCGTGGACTCAGTACCTGAATATGACCTTCAATTTCGCACACACCCAGGATATGTTCTCATCGAAGATGACGATCATGCCCGATGGTATGGGCTACTCAAAATGGATCAATTTCGGTACCTGCACCACCCATGGTGGTAATATATCGCTTACCGAACTGCCGCTCGTGCCCAAGTTCGATGACGAACACAAAGTGAACGGTGCTTGGCTTGCTCTTACGGTCAATGCCGGTTGGCTGCATTTTATCAATAAATCCTACGAGAAACAAGCGGATGGCAAACCTGTCTATGAGAACCGCAGTCATTACGGCTATGCCGGCGGAACACTCTCTGCCTACCTGCCCAAAGACTGGACGCTCACCTTCGACGGTAACTGGTCATCGCCGATGACGACCGGTTATAACAAGCAGGGAAGTACGTATTTCCTCAGTTTCGGTGTACGGAAGATGTACATGGCAAAGGGCTTGATCTTCAATCTCAATATCCAGGATCTCGCGCGTTCGCTGTCCTTCAGCACCGAAGATATGAGTCAAGGAGCCGGCTATCACAGTTGGTACAAGAATACCGTTCGTCAGCAACGGGTGATGTTGTCACTCACCTGGATGTTCGGTCAGTATCAGCAGCATAAGCACCGTAAAGTAGGTGATATGGACGAACTCAACCGTCTCGGTGGAGGCGGCGGAGTAGGGGGCGCAAACTAAGAAAAAATGAGAAAAAATTACGAAAAGTGGCATACACTATTGTGTATGTCATTTTTTTTTTGTAATTTTGCGAGCAAAATTGAATTAAACAACCAGAAAAACACATAAAACAATGAAAGTACAAACAATTATGCAGCAGTTAGCTGCAAAGCACCCGGGGGAAGCAGAGTACCTGCAGGCGGTTCAAGAAGTATTGGAGTCGATTGAAGAGGTGTACAATCAGCACCCCGAGTTTGAGGCAGCTAAGATCGTGGAGCGGATGGTAGAGCCCGACCGTATCTTCACGTTCCGTGTGACGTGGATCGATGACCAGGGTGAGGTGCAAACGAACCTCGGTTACCGCGTTCAGTTCAATAGCGCTATCGGCCCGTACAAAGGCGGTTTGCGTTTCCACCGTGCCGTGACGCCGTCCATGCTCAAGTTCTTGGGCTTCGAGCAGACTTTCAAAAATGCACTGACAACCCTGCCGATGGGTGGTGCGAAAGGAGGTTCGGACTTTGACCCGGTTGGTAAATCCGATGCCGAGATAATGCGTTTCTGTCAAGCCTTTATGCTCGAGCTCTGGCGCTGCATCGGCCCCGATCAGGATATCCCGGCAGGTGACGTAGGCGTAGGCGGCCGCGAGATAGGTTTTCTCAATGGTATGTACCAGAAACTCGCGCGCGAGTACCACACCGGTGTGCTTACCGGAAAAGGCATGACTTGGGGTGGTTCCATCTTGCGTCCTGAAGCTACCGGCTTCGGTGCCCTCTATTTCACGCAACACCTCCTCCACGAGGCCGGCAAGGATATCAAAGGTAAGACCGTAGCTATCTCAGGTTTCGGAAACGTAGCATGGGGTGCGGCAACGAAAGCTGTTGAACTCGGTGCCAAAGTGGTTGCAATCAGTGGGCCGGACGGTGTCGTAGCCATCAAGAACGGTATCACCAAAGAGATGATCGACTACATGCTCGTTATGCGTGCTTCCAACCGCAATAAAGTGCAAGACATGGCGGATAAGTTCCCGAAAGAGTGCATTTTCACGGCTGACAAGAAAGCGTGGTCGATCCCGTGCGACATCGCCCTGCCGTGTGCCTTCCAGAACGAACTCTCCGAAGACGATGCAAAGCAACTCAAAGCAAACGGTTGCTGGTGCTGCTGCGAGGTATCGAACATGGGATGCCAACCGGGCGCTATCCATTTCTTCCAGAATAACGGCGTGCTCTTTGCGCCGGGTAAGGCAGTTAACGCAGGTGGTGTAGCTACCTCCGGTCTTGAGATGACCCAGAATGCTGAGCACCTCAGTTGGAAAGCCGAAGAGGTAGATGCTCGCTTGCATCATATCATGGAGTCCATCCACGAGCAGTGCGTCAAGTTCGGACGCCAAGCCGATGGACACATTGACTATGTCAAAGGCGCTAATATAGCGGGATTTATGAAGGTTGCAACAGCAATGCTCGAACAGGGTATTATTTAATAGCCTGTTCAAGGTAATTTATTACTGGAGCAGGGGATCATTTGATTGATGATTGATAATTATGTATCAGGATTTTCAAAAACATCTGCAATCGACCTTGAATGAGATCAAGGAGGCAGGTTTATATAAGAACGAGCGCGTGATTATCACGCCGCAGTCATCCGGTATTGCCGTAGAGGGTGGGCAAGAAGTGATCAACTTCTGTGCGAACAACTACCTCGGCTTGGCCGATAACAAGGAACTCATCGAGGCTGCTAAAGCCCGCATGGACGCGCGTGGTTACGGCATGGCTTCCGTACGTTTTATATGCGGAACGCAGGATACCCACAAAGAGCTCGAGCGTGTTATTTCGGACTTCTTCGGTACCGAAGATACCATCCTCTATGCGGCATGCTTCGATGCGAACGGTGGTTTGTTTGAACCGCTGTTGACCGAAGAGGATGCCATTATCTCTGATGCCCTTAACCACGCATCGATCATCGATGGCGTACGCCTCTGCAAGGCTGTGCGTTACCGCTACGCGAACGGCGATATGGCAGACCTCGAGGAACAACTCAAAAAGGCGCAAGCACAGCGTTTCCGTATCATCGCCACCGACGGTGTCTTCTCGATGGACGGCAATGTGTGTCCGCTTGATAAGATCTACGAACTGGCGCAGAAGTACAACGCACTCGTTATGGTGGATGAGTCGCACTCCGCAGGTGTAGTTGGTAAGACCGGACATGGTGTGACAGAACTGTATGATATGCGCGGTAAGATTGAGATTATTACCGGTACGCTAGGCAAAGCGTTTGGCGGCTCGGTAGGCGGTTTCACTACGGGTCGCAAGGAGATCATCGACCTCCTTCGTCAGCGCTCGCGTCCGTATCTGTTCTCGAACTCGATCCCGCCGATGATTGCAGCGGCAGGTATCAAGACTTTCGAGATCCTCACGCGTTCCAACGAACTGCAGGATCGGCTCCATGCCAACACGGCGTATTTCGTAGAGAAGATGAAAGCGGCTGGTTTCGATATCAAACCCACACAGTCCGCTATCTGCGCCGTGATGCTCTATGACGCCAAACTCAGTCAGGTGTTTGCGGCCGAACTGCAGAAAGAGGGCATCTACGTTACGGGCTTCTATTATCCGGTTGTGCCGAAAGGCCAAGCACGTATCCGCGTGCAGGTTTCTGCAGCCCACACACGCGAACAACTCGACAAATGTATCGCGGCCTTCACGAAGATTGGCACGAAACTTGCTGTATTAAAGTAACATTATGAAAGCATTAGTTAAAAAATATGCCGAACCGGGTATCTGGATGGAAGATGTCCCAACGCCGGAGATGGGAGTGAACGACGTGATCATCAAGGTCACGAAAGCCGCTATCTGCGGTACCGATTTGCACATGTACAAATGGGACGAGTGGTCTCAAGCGCACTGCAAACCGCCTTACACCATGGGACATGAGTTCGTGGGTATTGTAGCTGACTGTGGCCCCGGTGTGCGGAACTTCAAGATCGGCGACCGCGTTACGGCCGAAGGACATATCGTCTGTGGACATTGTCGTAACTGCCGACGCGGCATGGGGCATGTGTGTGAGAACACGATCTCACTCGGTATCATGGGACGTGACGGCTGTTTTGCTGAATATGTCTCTGTACCCGAATCGAATGTGGTACGCGTACACCCGCAGATTCCCGATGACTTTGCGGCTATTATGGATCCCTTCGGCAACGCGACCCATACCGCCCTGGCTTTTCCGCTTCTGGGCGAAGATGTCCTCATCACCGGCGCAGGTCTCATCGGTACGATGGCAGCAGGTATATGCCGTTATGCAGGCGCGAAAAATATTGTGGTAACTGACATCAATCCTCTCCGATTGGAGATTGCCAAGAAAATGGGTGCAACCCTCACTGTCGATGGATCCAAAGGAGAAACGATAGAAGATGCTATGTTCCAACTCGGTATTCGTGGTTTCGATGTGGGACTCGAGATGTCCGGTGCCCCCGCGGCCTTCAACGACATGATCGAGCATATGTACAAGGGAGCCAACATCGCCCAACTTGGTATCCTCCCCTCGAACACCCAGGTGAATTGGTCGGATGTCATCTTCAACGCCCTTACGATCAAAGGTATTACAGGACGTCGCATGTGGGAGACTTGGTATCAGATGGAGCAGATGCTCCTCGGTGGACTCGATCTCTCGCCCGTGATCACCCACCGCTATAACTTCCGCGATTTCCAACAAGGCTTCGACGTCATGGTAAGCGGTCAATGTGGCAAAGTATTACTGGAATGGTAACTAAATAATTAAAAGAATGAAAAAGATTTTACTTAGCGCTCTGCTGCTGATAGGCAGCATCGCCATGAGCTCAGCCCTCACCCGAGAGGGCCTGACTGAGTACAAGTTAGACAATGGCCTCACGGTGCTCTTGTGGGAAGACCATGATGCACCGGATGTAACCGGTTACATCGCTGTCCGTGCAGGTGCAGTGGATGAACCGGCTGAGTACACCGGACTTGCTCACTACCTCGAACACATGTTGTTCAAGGGTACACAAAAAATCGGTGCCCTCGATTGGGAGAAAGAGAAACCGATCTACGATTCGATCATTGCGCTCTACGACCAGTATAGCGAGGCAACGGATCCGAAAGTACGCGAGCAACTCGCTACCCAGATCAACGAGGCTTCTATGCGTCAGGCAGAGATCTCTTCGCTCGAGGACTTCTTTGTACTGCTCGATCTTATCGGAGCAGAGGGCGTCAATGCCTTCACCTCCTATGACCTCACAGCCTACCACAACTCTTTCCCTGCTGCTGAGATGTACCGTTGGTTAACCATCTTCTCCGATCGTCTTATTGATCCGGTGTTCCGTACGTTCCAAGCTGAGTTGGAGAACGTGTTCGAGGAGTACAATATGTACGCCAACGATCCTTCTTCTCAAGTGCAGAAACAACTGCTGGCGGATATCTACAAAGGTTCGCCGTACGAGCGTGACGTGATCGGTCTGCCCGAGCACCTCAAGAACCCGCGTCTGTCCAAACTGATTGAGTTCTATGAGACTTGGTATGTGCCGAACAACATGGCGCTCATCATCGTGGGTGACTTTGAGACGGAGAAAACGAAGCCGATGATTGCTGAGACTTTCGGTCGTTTGCAGCCGAAGGCACTGCCTGAGCGCCCGTCGTATCCGGAGGTTTCGTTCGCTGGCAACCCCTCCAAGCACTATAACCTCGGTTATAACCCAGAGGTGGCATGGATCTACCAGGGTGTCAAAGAAGGTGACCCGGACGAGGAAGTACTCGATTTCGTGTGTGCGCTCCTTTACAACGGCCAGATCGGTCTGCTCGATAAAGTGAACACCAAGGGTGACGTGACCGCTTCGTACGCTTACAGCGATTCTCGTCGTAATACCGGACGTATCATCGTAGCGGCTATCCCGTACTATGATGCTAACCAACAGCAGTTCGAGTCCGACAAGGCTACCAAGGCCATCGTCATGAAGGAACTGGAGAAGATCAAGAGAGGTGAGATCGACGACGCGATGATTGCGAACGTGAAACGCCTCTATGCGCAGTCCTATAAGGTACAGGAAGAGAACCCCGAGTCCAAGATCAACAGCCTGTTGTACTCGTTTGTTTACAACAAGCCGACAGAGGATATCTTCACTGAGAACGAGCGTATCCAGAAGCTTACCAAAGAAGAGATCGTACGTGTAGCAAAGAAATATTTCGATGCACCGTATATGACCATCTCCTTCGATGAGGATACCAAGACTCCGAAACCCAAGACCCTGCCGAAGCCGAATATCAAGCCGGTAGAGCCTTCGCACGAGGAAACTCAGTATGCTAAGGCATTCAAACAACTGCCGAACGAGCAACTCAAGCAGACCTTCAATAACTTCAACGATGTGAAGGTATCGACGATTGCTGAGAACGTGACGCTGCATTATACGCCGAATACTAAGAACGACGTCTTCACGCTCAACCTGCGTTACGGCGTTGGAGCACACGAGATGCCGCTCCTTCCGTACGCTACATCGCTCATGGAAGATGCCGGTATCATGGGTAGCCCCGCTACGGAAGGTAAGGACTTTGACCAGCAGATCGCTGAACTCGGCGGTGCTGTTTCCTATGGTTGCAACGATTCGTATTTCACGATCTCCATATCCGGTGAGGACGAGAACCTCGATAAGATCATGAATCTGGTTAACCGCCAGCTCCTCATGCCGTACCTTGAGCAGAAACAGCTCGACAACCTCAAGGGTGGCGAGTTCTTTAGCCGTCTCAGTCGTCAGAAACGTACGGCCGTGCAGAAGTCTGCATTGCTGCAATATGCCCTCTATGGCAAGAAATCCGCCTACTTAGATGAGGTGAAGTTCATCGACATCTGGAACCTCGACGGAATCAAAGTGCAGCAACTCGTTGCTTCCGCACGTACTTATGCGCTTGACGTATATTACTGCGGTACACTGCCCGAGGACAAACTCGTTCCCGAACTGCCGTTGACAGAGGGTATGCGTCCGTCGAACTCGCCGTTCGTACAGGATCGTCAGTCCTATGACAAACCGACTGTTCTCTTCTTGCCGAACAGCAACGTACAGCAGGCTGATATCTATTTCTATATCAACGGCCGTCCGTACGACATCGCTTCGGATGTACAGTCTGACGCTTTCAACCAGTATATGTCCGGCGGTTTCACGGGCTTGATCATGTATGAGATCCGTGAGAAACGCTCCATGGCATATACCGCTTACGGTGTGGATGCTACACCGCAACTCCCGGGTAAAGAGTGCTATTTCTACGGCTACATCGGAACCCAGAGTGACAAGGTCGTAGATGCTATCAAGGCGTACATGGATATCATCACCGACATGCCGAAAGACTCGACCAACCTCGTAGCCCTCAAGGCTGCTCTCAAGCAGGCCGGACAAACGGCTAAACCGTCCATGCGTGGTATGGCTTCGACCTTCGAGTACTGGCAACGTCTCGGTTACAAGGATGACCCTGCTAAGGTCAATGCTGCTGCGATCGACAACCTAACCTTCGAGGATATCGAGAAGTTCTATGAGGCTAACATCAAGGGTAAACCTGTCACTGTCATCCTCATGGGCGATCCGAAGAAAATCAACCTCAAGGAGATCGAGGCAAAGATGGGTTGCAAGGTAACCAAACTCTCACCGGCTAAAATCTTCAACTCGGTTGACGAGCTCTATGACGCAATCATGTAATAATCATAAAAGCGGATTTGTCAACATTGTGGGCAACCCCAATGTTGGCAAGTCCACGCTCATGAACGCCCTCGTTGGCGAGCGCCTCTCGATCATCACATCCAAGGCGCAAACCACGCGTCACCGTATCATGGGCATCGTCAATGGCGAGGACTTCCAGATGGTCTATTCCGACACGCCGGGAGTCCTTTCGCCTAATTATCGCTTGCAGGAGAAAATGCTCGAGTTCTCGCGCTCGGCCCTCGTAGATGCCGATGTGCTGCTCTACGTCACCGAAGTACAAGACAACCCCGAACGGAATGCCGACTTCCTCGAGAAAGTGAAGCGAATGGCAGCCTCAGGCACGCGCGTGTTCCTTATAATAAATAAGATCGACCTCACGACTCAGGAGACCCTCGAGAACCTCGTTGCTTTCTGGCATGCTCAATTGCCGGAAGCTGAGATCTTCCCCATCTCTGCCCAAGAGCGTTTTGGCGTGGATCAACTCTTCGAGGCCATCAAAGAGGCACTTCCCGTCGGACCGCCGTTCTTCCCCAAAGATCAACTCACCGACAAGTCCGAACGGTTCTTTGTCAACGAGATCATCCGCGAGAAGATCCTCCAGAACTACGACAAAGAGATCCCGTACTCTGTCGAAGTGGAAGTCGAGTCGTTCGTTGAAGAAGAACTGATCATTCGTATCTCTGCGGTTATCTACTGCGAGCGCGATAGCCAAAAAGGCATCATCATCGGCAAAGCCGGCTCAGCCCTCAAGCGGGTAGGGAGCCAGGCACGCCGCGAGATAGAGGACTTCTTCCAAAAACAGGTCTTCCTCCAATTATACGTCAAAGTGGACCGCGATTGGCGCTCCAACACCGGTCGCCTCAAGCACTACGGCTACGATTTGACATGACACGCCGCATGGAATATCCGGGTGTCGAGCCTCTCGACCTGCCAAATTGGCAGGTTTTTTTATGTGGCATAGTATTTGTCATTCTTTGGGTGACTAGGTTCCTAGTATCCCTAGGCTCCTAGAACCCTAAAAACAGAAATTAACTAAAGAAAGGAACTATACTATGTCTAAGATTATTGGAATTGACCTCGGTACCACGAACTCGTGTGTAGCCGTAATGGAGGGTAACGAACCTATCGTCATTGCTAACGCTGAAGGTAAGCGTACAACCCCTTCTGTTGTTGGATTCATCGACGGCGGTGAGCGTAAAGTAGGTGACCCTGCTAAACGTCAAGCCATTACGAACCCGACCAAAACTATCTATTCGATCAAGCGTTTCATGGGTGAGACCTACGATCGCTTGCAATCTGAGATCGCCCGCGTTCCGTATAAAGTAACCAAAGGCGACAACAACACCCCGCGTGTGGATATCGACGGACGTCTCTACACCCCGCAGGAGATCAGCGCCATCATCCTTCAGAAGATGAAGAAGACCGCTGAGGACTATCTCGGTCAAGAGGTTACCGAAGCTGTGATCACAGTGCCTGCTTACTTCAACGACAGCCAACGTCAGGCTACCAAGGAAGCTGGCGAGATCGCAGGTCTCAACGTACGTCGTATCGTCAATGAGCCGACCGCAGCTGCCCTGGCTTATGGCCTTGACAAGTCGAACAAAGATATGAAGATCGTTGTCTTCGACTGCGGTGGTGGTACCCACGATGTTTCTGTCCTCGAGTTGGGCGACGGCGTGTTCGAAGTAAAAGCAACCGACGGTGATACCCACCTCGGCGGTGACGATTTCGATCATCGTATCATCGATTGGCTCGTTCAGGAGTTCAAGAACGAGAACGGCGGCGCTGACCTCAGCAAAGACCCGATGGCTATGCAGCGTCTGAAAGAGGCAGCAGAAAAGGCTAAGATCGAGCTCTCGTCTGCTACGACCACGGAGATCAACCTCCCGTATATCATGCCGGTAAACGGTGTGCCCGCACACTTGGTTAAGACCCTGACACGTGCTAAATTCGAGCAACTGATCGACGATCTGATCCAACGTACCATCGCACCGTGCCGCACTGCCCTGCAGAACGCAGGCCTCACGACCAGCGATATCGACGAGATCATCCTCGTAGGTGGTTCGACACGTATCCCGGCTATCCAGGATGCTGTACAGAAATTCTTCGGTAAGGCTCCGTCGAAGGGCGTTAACCCGGACGAGGTAGTAGCCGTAGGTGCAGCGATCCAAGGCGGTGTCCTCACAGGCGATGTCAAGGATGTCCTTCTGCTCGATGTAACCCCGCTGAGCCTTGGTATCGAGACCATGGGCGGTGTCATGACCAAGATGATCGAAGCCAACACCACCATCCCGACCAAGAAGACCGAGACCTTCACGACTGCTGTGGATAACCAGCCTTCCGTTGAGATCAAAGTGCTCCAAGGCGAGCGTCCGATGGCGGCGCAGAACAAGCAGATCGGTATCTTCCACCTCGATGGAATCATGCCTGCCCGTCGTGGCGAGCCGCAGATCGAAGTGACCTTCGATATCGATGCGAACGGTATCCTTAATGTGACTGCCAAGGACAAAGCTACCGGCAAGGAGCAGAAGATCCGTATCGAAGCATCGTCCGGTCTGTCTGACGACGAGATCAAGCGAATGAAAGCCGAGGCAGAAGCTAACGCTGAGGCCGATAAGAAGGCGAAAGAGCAGGCTGACAAACTCAACAAGGCCGACGCTACGATCTTCCAGACCGAGAAACAACTCGCTGAACTCGGCGATAAGATCCCGGCTGACAAGAAAGCACCGATCGAGAAAGCTCTCGCTGACCTCAAAGACGCCTACGCAAAACGTGACGCCGATGCCTGCGAGAAGTACAACAACGAGTTGATGTCCGCTTTCCAAGCCGCTTCTGCTGAGATGTACGCAGCTCAACAGCAAGCACAGCAAGGCCAAGCCGGCCCGCAACAAGGCCCGACCAACGGTCCTACTGACAACAATGGCTCCAACGGCCCTACCGCTGAAGACGTTGACTTCGAGGAAGTGAAATAATCGTGCCTTCGGCTAAGAAGTAAAAATGACCTAATTTAATAAAAAATGGCGTGTGCACTTGCACATGTCATTTTTTTTTCGTACCTTTGCGCCGCAAAGGTATGTTTAACCCCTAAAAAACTTATTATTATGGACAAAAAAATCAACATTATGGCGACCATCAAGGATGGTTTGGCTATTGCGCTTGTTAACTTTGTAAGCTTGATCCTCGTAACGGTTCTCTACCTCGTTACCATCTGGATTCCGTACCTCAACGTCGGCACGACGATCGCTATGTCTTCTCTGCCCGCAGAGTTGGCAAAAGGCAACATGGTTAATCCGCTCTTCATCTTCGACGGCAAGTACCGCAAGAACATGGGTGAGTTCTTTATCCTCATGTCTCTTATGATGGGTGCCATCGGTGTCGGTTTCATGTTTATGGGTATCCCGGGCATGGTAATCTCTGTGGCTTGGTCGTTTGCGACGGTTCTCTTTGTGGACAAAGACATGTCTGCGCTCGATTCCCTCCGCGAGTCGAATCGCCTGACCTATGGCAATAAATGGCGTATCTTCGGCGCGGAGTTCCTGATTGCTTTCGCGCTGGGTATCGTGGTAGCTATCATCGGTGGTCTCTTCGGTATCGGCAATGTAAACTGGCTCGAGGCGATCGGTACGATCATCAACGTCGTTATTATCATCTTCGTGGTTCCCGCTATCTACGGTGTAGAGGCTTCTATCTACAAACAGCTGACCACAGGTAACATCCTCGGCGAAGAAGCTCCCAAAGCTGAAGCTCCTAAGGCTCCTGTTGCAGAGGCACCGAAAGCAGAAGAAGCTCCTGTTGTAGAGGCTCCGAAAGCAAAGAAAACTGCAGCAAAGAAATGAAAAAGATTCTTTTTATAGCACTCTTACTCTGGGCGAACCTGTCCGCATGGGCAGTTCTCCCGGAGGTGACGATACATGATGTAGACGGTCACGCAGTGAACGTGGCTTCCTTGGCGCAAACAGGGAAGCCCGTCATCATCTCTTTCTTTGCCACCTGGTGTAAACCCTGTATGCGCGAACTCAAAGCCCTCGATGATCTCTACGAGGATTGGCATGAGGACTTGGGCGTGGAGATGTATATTGTCTCGGTCGATCAGGCGCAGGACTCCCATAAAGTGAAGCCACTTGTGGATGGCAACGGCTGGAGTTATCATGTGCTCTTAGACCCGAACGGCACGTTCAAACGCGCCATGAACGTACAGAATATCCCGCATATGTTTGTGCTCAATCGTCAAGGAGAGATCATCTATAACCACGTAGGCTATACGGAGGGGGATGAGGAGGAACTGCCGAAATATCTTAAGTAGCCTGGTTCTTTGTTCCTTATTCGTTGTTCCCAAGGCACTCGCCGCTGACACCACTTATGTCAGCGGCGCTGTGCAGCATGACGGTCTATTGGAGTGGAGTCCCAAGTGGCATTACGGCTCGAACTCCTATCTGGACTTGTCCGTTCATTACCTCAACGATTCCAATAGCGCCCATTTCCGCGAACTCCGCGCTACCACGCGTCTGGAGATGAACCAGTGGCCTTTGCCAGGTTTTGACGAGGCTTTTGCCGGCCATGGAGTAGGGCACTTGAGCGTGGCAGCAACTTTCGACTTCGGCGAGATCACCGTCGGCGATTGTTATGCGCAGTTCGGCTCCGGACTCATCCTCAACCTCTACGAGGATCGTTTTCTTGGTATCGATGGCGCTTTACGCGGCGCGAAATTCGATCTCGAACCCTATAAAGGCATCAACCTCACCCTTCTTGGCGGTAAGCAACGCCGCTATTGGAACTGCTATTCCGATCGTGCATGGGGATGGAACTACTCCCGTGATGCCGTTCTCGGTGCCGATCTCGAACTGCATATCGAGCAGTGGTCCAAGCGAATGCAAGAGATGGACATGAACCTTTCGCTCGGAGCCTCTTATGTCAGCAAATACGAGCGGTTTGACTCTATTTATACCATGACTGACGCGGGATTGTTCATATACAACCTACCGCGCTGGGTCGGTGCCGGCGATGTGCGTGCCGAGTGGCAGTACAAAGGCTGGGATGTCCTCTTCGAGTACGCCCACAAGGCCAATGACCCTTGCGAAGAGAATAATTTCTCTTACGATCCCGGCAATGCCATGCTGGCTTCGGTCAGCTATTCGCGCAAAGGACTCTCTGTCCTCGCCCAGATCAAGCGCTCCTATAACATGTCCTTCTTCTCATCCCGCGTGCGATCGGGTATGTCAGGGCTCGAAGGACGGCTCAACCTGCTCCCTGTCTTCGGACGCCAGCATACCTACGCTCTTCCCGCGCTCAATCAGTACGCTACCCAATACGCGAACGGAGAGTGGGCGTTCCAAACAGAACTCCGCTACACATGGGCGCGTAAGACACGCATGGGAGGTCGGTACGGCACGACCCTAGCTCTCTCTGCCGCGCACATCCGCGGACTCGCTTCTCCCGGTAGTTGGGATGTCAGTCCCCGCTCCGAAGGAGAGTATTACACCGATATCAATATCGAACTCAATAAACGCCTCTCCAAACGCTGGTGGCTCAATGCGATGCTCATGTATCAGGCGGAGAATATCACGGTGGTCGAGGGAGAAGGCGGTTTTATGCGTGCCGGGATAGCCGTCCTCGAAGCACGTTTTCGCGTGAATGACAAAGTGTCGATGCGCGGCGAACTGCAATATCTCTACACCCCTGATTACGAAGGGCAGTATATCTTTGCCCTTTACGAACTCAGTCTCTTCCATGCCCTTACCCTCAGCGGCGAATATATGTATAATATCGGGCATGCACCCTTAGCGATGAACGAACATTACTATACCGTCGCGGCTGTGTATACCAACGGTGCTCACCGCCTTCAACTGGGCTATTGCAAAACCAAAGACGGTTATAACTGCGCCGGCGGTGTATGCCGCTATGTGCCCAAGCAACATGGCCTGACCCTTAGCTATAATTTCAACTGGTAATGAAACGATATCTGTATATCATATTAACCTTGGCGCTTTGCAGTTGTGAAGTGATCCACGAAGCCGATCGGCTCATCCCCGTGCCGCTACCCGCGAATAGCGAGCATCGGCATGTGCTCATCGAGTTCACCGGCTTCCGCTGTGTCAACTGTCCCGCCGCTTCCGAGATTGCCCACTCGCTCCAAGAGGCATATCCGGATCAACTCTACGTCGTGACCATGCACCCCGCCTCCAATCCCTTTACCCAAGGCAAATACGACTACACCTGTCCCGCTGCGGACAGTATTTACCAACTGCTCGAAGGTACATCTACAACACCTTTCCCCGCGGGCAATATCGACCTCGACCTTTTCGAAGGATCTTATTTGTCCGGTTCGGAGCAATGGGCGACAATGGTCTATGAAACCATGACCGATACCGTGGCGCCGTACCTCTTTGTCTCGGCGAAAGCCGATAGCACCCAACGCGAGATTCATATGACCTCGCAATATACCGCTAAGGACAATCTCCAGCTCTCGTACTGGCTCGTTGAGGACAGTGTTCTCGGCGTACAAGCTATGTCCGACGGATCGATCAACATGAACTATTACCATCGCCATCTCTTGCGCGCGGTGTCAGACCAATCGACTTTTCCCATTCCCGACGGATGTCGGCCTGCATACTGCACCGTAGTGGCTGTTCTATACGATATAAACGATAATTATATACTACAAGCTTATGAAACTTTTCTTGATTTTAGCACTAATCCTTAATCTTGCCGGCTACGGTGAGATTCCCGAAGAGGGCTTGGATCTCGTGGTAACAGAGACGGAAATCGATCTGACGACCGATAAACCGGTCATGTCGCTGGAGGGTGACTTGATGGCGGATGGTCCGCTCAATGTGACTATCACCCGTTCCCAAAGCGGGCTGACCGATCAGTTCTGCTGCGGAGAATGTCTCTATGGTAACGGTCAGACCGAACAGATCCTCCAGCTCTCACCGCAGGGACCTACCGACTGGAATGTCCATTATTATCCGACTGCGAACTCCGACGTGCAGATTACCTATCATTTCGCCGATAGTGAGGAATCACGCGAACTGCGCGTGCACTATATCTATTCCGCACAAGGCATAGAAACCATCAAAAATCAGAAACCAGAAGTTCAAAAGATCCTTCTGGACGGACATGTCTATATCATTAGTAATCACCAAATATACCAATTATTATGAAACTGTACAAACTCTCTCTCATTGCGATGGCAATGACTACACTGTGCTTTGTTGGCTGTAAATCAGAGAACGAACCCGATCCGATTCCTGAATCCTTCCCCAAAACGCACCTCATTGAGGAATTTACCGGACAGGGTTGTGGTTATTGCCCCAGAGGCATGGATGAGGTTCATGCGTATATGGATGAGAATCCGAACTATGTGCTCGTTATGCACCATACCTATGGAACCGACCATTTCACAGTCTCCGGTAGTAAGACGATTGCTTCTGCTTACGGTGTGGATGCAGCGCCGCAGGCCTGTGTGGATCGGTCCAAAACGAAATCTGTGGATGGAAACATGATCATCTTCAACCCGATCTATATGTATTCTGTCGATCCCGATCAGTTTGAGAAAACCACCTACGCATCGGTCAATATCGAGAATGAATACAATGCTGAAACGCGTGAGTTACGTGTGGTCGTAACCGGTGCTATCTGCAAGACAGAGTCGCCCGCGCTCAAACTCACGGTGCTGGTCAAAGAGTCCGGAATGATCGATTCGCAGCAAGATAACTATAATACCTTCGAAGGCTGGCAGGAGTTCCGTCATACCAATGCGGCTCGCGCGTTCCTCTCCAACGCGATGGGCAATGCCATTACGGTGGGGAACCAGCGTTATACGGAGTCTTTTGTGTATAAACTGAAGAGCACTTGGAATCCGGAGAACTGCATGGTTGTCGCTTTCCTCACCGAGGAGGATAATGTTGTCGTACAAGCTTCCGAGAAACCGGTCGTGGCTGGAACAAAGGGTGGGGCAGACATCCTCCATGGCGGTATCACGCCGGTTGCTGTTCCTGATTATTATCCCGAACCCAATGAGACAGACGGACCGGCTACATACTCCGGTAGAGAGGCGGAGAACCTCACGGTTTCGAATGCTTACTATGACCAGTTTGAGGCTTATGGCATCACGCGCTGGATCATTGAAGCCTATAACAAGAGCACGACAGCAACCGTTTCCGGCGTTAAGAGCATCCCGTTTATAGAGCTCTATCTCCTCACGGCATATAGCGATAGTCCGGCACTGCCTATCGGCACCTTCCCCATCAATGCCACACAAGAGGCAGAAACTGTTATTGCCGGCTTCCGAAACGATAATCCGCAGCAGTTGGGCGGTAGTATCTTCTATTTCCTCAACCGGTCTTATTTTAACCAAGGTTATTTTTATCCTACTGCCGAATGGCTCATTACAGATGGAGAGATGATCATTACCGACGAAGGCTGGACGCTCAACGGACATGCCCGTAACGGTTCAGAGATCCATCTCACCGGAGCGGCGCTCGTGGATAAAACGCAGACAAACGCGCCCGCGCGTATACACGCACGCGTTCCTTAAATATACACACGTATATATATGCATAAATGGCCTCTTTTCGCGAAAGGGGCTATTTTTGTGTCCAGCTATTCAATTCGCGCTAAAAAACGCCAAAAATGTAAAATGCCTATTTTCAGTGCTTTACGAAAAAAAGTGATAGTTTTTTAATTTTTTTTGCAAGATTATTTGGTCAGTTCAGAAAAAAGCAGTACTTTTGCATCCGCTTTCGCCCAAAAAACGGACGGGAGTGAAAATGATCTTTGAAAGATTGTCTATTCATAACAAGATTGTAGTACAAGAATATTTGCGATCTCTTAATTGAGATTCGTGAGGTTCCCTAAAATTCTACACTTGATAAATCGATTATTCTGAGCTATCTTATAAATTTCTTTTACAACGAAGAGTTTGATCCTGGCTCAGGATGAACGCTAGCGACAGGCCTAACACATGCAAGTCGAGGGGCAGCGCGGGAGAAGCTTGCTTTTCCT
>CACWNR010000008.1 GCA_902762355.1 uncultured Bacteroidales bacterium | reverse complement strand
TACAATCTCTGGAAACGAACGAAGGTGGGCGGCGGAATACCGCCTAACACAGGACACATGAGAAACAATAATATAAAAGAACACGGGCGGGCGCGCACACGAAGTGTACCCACTAATAGCCAAAATGGGAACTACATGCGGGATAATATCCCGCGTAATTGACGAAGCTACACGGCGCGGGGGGCTTGCGGAGCGGGCAGCCCCGAGCTTGCTCGAAGGCGAGGGACGCTCCGCAAGCCAGAACGGCACGAACGCGGAGAGAGTACCGGCGACGCGCGATAAGTGATCTCTGCCTACACCGCGAGCCATGCAGGAAAAAGGAAACAAAGAAGGAGAGAGGACGCAGCAAGCTGCTACAGGACGCTGCGCTACAGGGGAGAGGAGGAGAAGGCGGCATAAAATGCCGGAAAAACAGACGGAGAAGAAGAAAGAAGAAAAAAATCCCCCGAAAAATATTTAAAATGCATTTTTAGCCCAAAAATTTTGTCATACGCAAAAAAAGTTGTACCTTTGCATCGATTTTGACGCAAAAACATGCTTTGCAGCGATATACATAGTGCCTTGGAGCCCATTTTGGCGCGATATGACCGCGAGCAGATTGTGGTTGTCTATGACCGGAATCTGGAGTCCTACAGCGAAGCGGTCCTACAGCATAGCGGTCTTGGTCAGACCTGGAAGCGGTCCTACAGCATAGCGATCTCAGAGACCGCTAAGTCGCTGGAGACGGTTCAGCGAATTTGGGATTTTTTCTTTGCGCAGGGACTCACGCGCCGTGCGCTGGTGATTGCCATCGGCGGCGGTGTACTGACGGACATGGTGGGTTTTGCGGCTGCTACCTACAAACGCGGTATTGACTACGTCAATATCCCCACGACGCTGCTGGCGATGATCGATGCTTCTTCCGGTGGCAAGACCGGTATCAATTACCACGGTCTCAAGAACAGCATCGGTGCGTTCGCACAACCGGTAGAAACGCTTATCTGGCCGGGATGGTTGAAGACGTTGCCGGCAAAAGAATTCCTCAGCGGATTTGGGGAACTAATCAAGACGGGGTTGATAGATGAGGGGTTACAGGTTACGGGTGACAGGTTATGGGACCAACTCTTGCAGTATGACCTTGACCGGATGGATATAGAGGAATTGACACCGCTTATCGCACAAGGGATTGCCATCAAAGAACGCATCGTAGCTGCCGACCCGCACGAAGAGGGGTTACGCAAAGTGCTCAATTTGGGTCATACCTTTGGGCACGCAATAGAAGAGGTTACGGGTGACGGGTTACAGGTTACGGGAGCGATGCCGCACGGCTACGCCGTGGTATATGGGTTGATTGCGGAGTTGTACCTGAGTGTGATCAAGCTCGGGTGTCCCAAAGAACCGCTGCAGCAGTTGACGCAGATCATGCTCCATTATTACGGTAAACCGCAATGCAAGTGCTCCGAGCGGGAGCAGTTGATTCGTCTGATGCAGCAGGATAAAAAGAACGAGCGCGCCGCTGAGATCAACTGCACGCTCATTCGTTCTGTCGGAGCCCCCGTCATCAATCAGGTTATCACACCGGACGAAGCCAACGAAGCTTTAGATTACTTATTCTCCTTATAAGCCGCCACGATATGTTTAACTAATGGGTGGCGTACGATATCTTTCTCATTGAACTCAATGACCTTGATGCCCTTGATGCCCTTGAAGCGCTCGAGGGCGTCCCTTAGACCGGATTTCTGCGTTGCCGGCAGGTCTATCTGGGTCATATCGCCCGTGACAATCATCTTACCGCCCAAACCCAGACGGGTGAGGAACATCTTGAGTTGCAGCACGGTGGTATTTTGCGCCTCATCAAGAATAACCACGGCATCCGACAGCGTACGTCCGCGCATGAAAGCGAGCGGGGCTATCTGGATCGTTCCTTTCTCCATGAACTCCGTCAGTTTAGCAGCGGGAATCATGTCCTGCAAGGCATCGTAGAGGGGCTGCAGATACGGGTCGATCTTCTCCTTCATATCGCCCGGCAGGAAGCCGAGTTTCTCGCCTGCCTCGACCGCAGGACGGGAGAGGATGATACGTCTCACTTCGCGGTTCTTGAGTGCCCGTACAGCGAGCGCGATCGCCGTGTAGGTCTTACCGCTACCGGCGGGTCCTACAGCAAACAAAAGGTCGTTCTCTTCGTAGGCCTCGACAAGAGCTTTTTGGTTGGTCGAACGCGCATAAACGGACTTACCGTTCACGCCGTGCAGGATGAGGTTATCGGTGGTCTGCTCCTGCGGTTTGTCGCCGCGGATGAGCATGAGGATATCCTGCTCCGTGAGGCGGTTATTGCGAATACAGAATTCCTCGCAGCGCCGCAGTGATTTCTCGAAGCTGTCAATCGCTTTCTCCGAGCCCGTCACCTTCACCTGATAGCCGCGCGCAACCACCCGCACATCGGCATGTTGGTTCTTGAGACAGAGGATGTTTTGGTTATTCACACCGTAAAAGGTCGGTGTATCGAGGGAGTCCAGAAGTGTTATAATTTGTTCCATGAATACAAATGGATTGCACCCCGTTATGCAAGAGCACATAGGGCACATTGAGTTTTCTATTGTATGTAACTGCTTGATCCAGCGTCTTTTGCGTGAGGGGTACGGTCTCGGCTTTGCACTCGATGAGCATGAGCGGTTGCATCGTGGAGTCATAGACGACGGCGTCGCACCGTTTCTGCACTTCGCCCACTTTGATAGCCGCTTCCACCGCTATGAGCGAGGCCGGAAAGCCAAATTGCTCCACCAGCCGGTGAAGCAATTGTTGGCGCACCCACTCCTCGGGCGTCAAGCGCACCCAACGATGACGCCATTCGCAAAAGATCTGCTCCTTATTGTTTTGAAGACGAGTCTTCAAAACAGACCCAGACGAGGGTCCTGCTGTTAGACCGCTATCGCTGTAAGACCGTTGCACTGTAAGACCGCTTCGCTGTAAGATTATTTCAAATAGTTGTCTTTGAGCGAACACGTACGGTTAAGAATCAGATGCTCGGGTGTGGCATCATCATCGACCACGAAGTAACCTTGCTTGAGCAGCTGGAAGTGGTCATGTACCTGTGCTTTGGCAAGCGACGATTCCACTTTGGCGGTCACCACCTTGAGGCTGTCCGGGTTGAGCAGATCGCGGAAGTCACCTTCCTCCGCCGAGGGGTTCTCAACCGCGAAGAGACGGTCGTACAGACGCACCTCTGCATTGAGGGCGCTGTTGCACTCTACCCAGTTGATGGTGGCTTTCGTCTTGCGATTACCACCTTCGGTGCCCGACTTGCTATCCGGATCATAGGTCGCATAAACGGTGGTTATATTACCATCGGCATCTTTCTCACAACCCGTAGCTTGGATGATATACGAAGCTTTGAGACGAACCTCACGACCACCCGGGGAGAGGCGATAGAACTTATTGTCGGCCTCCTCAAGGAAGTCCCCGCGCTCGATCCACAGCTCCTTACCGAACTTCATCTCACGCGTACCGAGTTCTTCGTGTCCGTCGATATTCTCCGCGATCAGCGTCTCGCCTTCGCCTTCGTAATTGGTGATGACGAGCTTCACAGGATCGAAGATAGCGCATACACGCGGTGCCGTCTCTTTGAGGTCTTCGCGGATAACGTGCTCGAGCAGGCCTTGGTCGATCATACCTTCCACTTTGGTGTAACCGATCTTATCCATGAACGTACGGATAGCCTGCGGGGTGTAACCACGGCGACGCAGACCGCAGACGGTCGGCATACGCGGGTCGTCCCAACCGGCTACCAGACCTTCCTTGACGAGCTGCAGCATCTTACGCTTCGACATCACGGTGTAGGTGATATTGAGGCGGTTGAACTCACGCTGTTTCGGACGATAGTCGGGTCCGTAAGGACTCAAACCTGCGAAGTTCTCGCCGGTTATCTGGTCGAGGAAATAGTCGTATAACGGACGGTGTACCTCGAACTCGAGCGTACAGATACTATGCGTCACGCCCTCGAAATAATCGCTCTGACCATGGGCAAAATCGTACATCGGATAGACCTTCCATTTCGTACCCGTACGATGGTGCGGGTGGGAAGTGATGATACGATACATGATCGGGTCACGGAAATGCATATTCGGGTTCGCCATGTCGATCTTGGCACGGAGCACCATCTTACCTTCCTCTATCTCACCGCGCTGCATCGCCTCGAAAAGACGCAGGTTCTCTTCAATCGGACGGTCACGATAAGGCGAAGCCACACCGGGTTCGGTCGGCGTACCTTTCTGCTCAGCAATCTGCTCAGCCGTCTGCTCGTCCACATAAGCCTTGCCCTCTTTGATGAAACGGATAGCGAGGTCGTAGAGCTGCTGGAAATAATCGGAGGCATAGAAGATCTTACCCCACTTGAAGCCCAACCAAGCGATGTCCCGCTCGATGGTCTCTACGTATTCCGTGTCCTCTTTGGCAGGGTTCGTGTCATCGAAACGCAGGTTACAAACGCCGTTGTATTTCTCCGCGATACCGAAGTCCATGCAGATGGCCTTGACGTGACCGATATGCAGGTATCCGTTCGGTTCTGGCGGGAAACGCGTCTGAATACGTCCGTCGTTCTTACCTTCTGCCAAGTCTTGCTCTACGATTTGCTCAATGAAATTGAGACTTTTCTCTTGCTCTTCCATATTATGCTCTTACTATTCCTCTTGTGGATGCTTTTACAAATTCCAGAATCATATCGCGCTCTTTCGATGCGGGCATGTCCGCCTCGATATGCTCCAGCGCCTGGGTCGTATTCATTCCGCCCTGATAGATCATACGGTACACCTCTTGGATGGTATGGATCTGCTCGGGCGTGAAGCCGCGACGGTTGAGTCCTACCGAGTTTACACCGCAATAAGCGATCGGTTCGCGGGCTGCGATGATGAACGGCGGGATGTCTTTGTTCACTTTCGAGCCGCCCTGGATCATCACATGACCACCGATATGGCTGAACTGGTGCACCAGCGTACCACCGCCGATGATCGCGAAGTCATCTACGACCACTTCGCCGGCCAACTGCGTGCAGTTAGACATGATGATGTTGTTGCCCAACGCGCAGTCATGCGCCACGTGGCAGTACGCCATGATGAGGTTGTTGTTACCGATGACGGTCTTCTCTTTGCTGAACGTACCGCGGTGAACGGTCACGAACTCACGCAGCACACAGTTGTCGCCGATGATGGTCCAAGTCACCTCGCCGTGGAACTTCAGATCCTGCGGGATGGCACCGATAACCGCCGACGGGAACACATGGCAGTTCTTGCCTAATTTGGTGTATTGGCAGATCGTGGCGTTCGAGTCGATAATACAACCGTCGCCGATCTCTACATCTCGGTCGATGAATACAAACGGACCGATCTCTACATTCTCACCGATCTTCGCCTCGGGATGAATGGAAGCTAAAGGAGATATCATTATTCTGATAAAATTTGGTTTCTAAGTTTACGCACACATTGCGTGTTGAAAGTATGTCCCGGCTTGTAGGTCACGATGCGGCCTTGGATACGCATACCCAAGAGCGACAGGTCACCGATGACGTCCAGCAGTTTATGCCGAGCCGGTTCGTTCTGATAGTTCAGCGGCGAGAGATAACCGAGTTTCTTGGCATCCAAATGCGGCTGTCCCATCTTGTCGCAGAAATAATCCATACCATCCTGTGACATCTCGGTCTCGTAGATCACGAGTGCGTTCTTGAGGTCACCACCCTTGATGAGTCCTACGCGCAACAGCGGTTCTATCTCGCGCACGAAGCAGAACGTACGCGCCGCAGCTATCTCTTTGGGGTACTTGGTCAAGTCCGTCAGCGTAGCGTGCTGCTCACGCAGGAAGAGCGACGGGAAAGCGATCGTCACGTCCACCTCATAATGGTCACACGGTTCGATACGCATGATGTTTCCGTGCTCGGAGATGTACTCGATCGGTTCGGTCACTATAAACACATTCTGCTCGGCATCCTGTTCCTCCAGTCCCACGCGCTGAATCTCCTTGATGAACATACGCGCACTACCGTCGAGAATAGGCATCTCGGGTGCATCGATATCGATCAGGCAGTTGTCCACGCCCATGGCGTATAACGCACTCAGCGCATGCTCTACCGTGGAGATCTTCCATTTACCGTGCTCCAACACCGTACCGCGCTCTGTACCCGACACGTAGTCAGCCAAAGCCTGATAACAAGGTTGTTTGGGAAGGTCAATGCGACGCAGGCGTACGCCTGTATTAGCAGGCGCCGGTTGGAAGGTCGCCGTGATCTGAAGGCCTGTGTGGAGGCCCACCGAACTGAGAGAAAAACTCTCTTTGATGGTGTGTTGTTTCATTCTATTTAGTATTATCTCTGTCCTGATTGTTTGAACTTCACCGCAGCGCGACGCCAAATGCTGGCATCGATAGCCGGCGAACCCATGTACATACCCGGTTTGCGTACCGAACCCGATACGCCTGACTGCGCACCGAAGATACAGTTGTCGGCTATCTCGATATGGCCGGCTACGCCTACCTGTCCGGTTAATATACAATGCTTGCCGACCTTCGTGCTGCCGGCGATACCTACCTGTGCACAGAGGAACGAGCTCTCGCCCACCTCTACGTTATGCGCAATCTGCACGAGGTTATCCAGGTGTTGGCACCCAGCTCCACATCGTCCTCGATGATCACATTGCCTATCTGCGGGATCTTCTGGTTCACGCCCTGTGCGTCCGGTTCAAAACCGAATCCATCTGCGCCGATCACTACGCCGGCATGCAGGATACAAGCCTTACCGATCTGGCAGTTGGCATAGACACGAACACCTGCGTAGAGGATCGTGCCGTCGCCGATCACCACATTATCGCCGATATACACGTTCGGGTAGATCTGCACACGTGCGCCCAGACGCACGTTCTTGCCTATGTATGCGAACGCACCTACGTACGCATCCTCGGGAACAACCACGCCTTCGCTGATGAACGAGGGTTGCTCAATGCCTTTCTTAGCCGGGAACATCGCTTTCGACACCATCGACAGCAGTTGTCCCATCGCGCCGCGGGCGTTGTCCACCAGAATGACTGCGCCACCTGATTTGCCTTCGCCTTCCGGGAAAGCGATCTTACCTTCTACGAGGCTGCGCGTGATGAGTACCACGCCGGCTTTCGTGTTCTGCAGGTACGGCAAGTATTTCTCATCCGTAAGGAAGGTCAGATGCTTCGCTTCCGCGCTCTCAATCGGAGCCACGTCACTTACCATGGCATTCGCGTTGCCATACAACTGTCCGCCTAACAAGGCTGCTATTTGTTGTGCACTAAATTCCATTTATTCGATATTTAAAGATATACAATTTTTTCGGTTTGCGCGTGAGGGCCTCGAGGTCGAGTATCTCACTGGCATCGGCGATGTCGCGCACCGTGCCGTCGGAGTACAAGATATCGATCGAGTCATCTTTCTCACTGTAGGTGTTACTCGTCGATATATGTTCGCTCCACATATATTCCGCATCCTGCTCGCTGATGCCCAGCGCCTGCGCGTACTGCTTATTGAGTGCCTTTTTCTGCTCCTCTGTTAAAGGCTCGCTTTGCAACTCCCCGCGGAACAGACGGCGGTTGATAAAGCTCTCACTCAGCAGGCTCAGCACTTTGTCGTCGCTCGAGATCCACGCCTTGATAGCCGACAGCACATCGTTATCGTCCAGCAGCGCGTACTGCTCCAGCGCCTCGCTGTGCGTCCCGAAGGCATCAAAGGTCACATGCTGATAGAGGAAATATTTCAAGGCCGGTGAACAGAAGAGCTCTTTGCCGCTGTGCGCCAACTCTTTGGCACGACTCAGGATCTTGATCAAGTGTTGCTCCGCTGCCACACTCGTCTTATGCAGATACACCTGCCAGTACATCAACCGGCGGGCTACCAGGAATTTTTCCACACTGTAGATGCCTTTGATCTGCACCACCAGTTTATCATCCCTTACATCCAACATCTTCAGCAGTCGCTCACTCGCCACACGTCCTTCCTGCACGCCCGTAAAGAACGAGTCGCGACACAGGTAATCCATGCGGTCCACGTCCAACTGACTCGAAATTAACTGGTGCAGGAAATGTTTCTTGTACTCGTTCTTGAAGATTGCAATCGCCATGTCGAGTTGACCGTGCAGATCCTCGTTGATGCGTTGCATCATGAGCAGCGATATATCCTCGTGCGTCACACCATCGACGATCGTGTGCTCTAACACATGTGAGAAAGGTCCGTGACCGATGTCGTGCAGCAAGATAGCGATCATCGCACTCGTCTCCTCTTCGGGCGTGATCTCCACGTCCTTTAGACGCAACGAAGCGATCGCCTCATGCATCAGGTGCATCGCACCTAACGAGTGACCGAAGCGGCTATGCATCGCTCCCGGGTAAACCAGATAAGAGAGTCCCAACTGACGAATACGGTTCAAGCGCTGCACGTACGGATGCTGCAACACATCGTAAATCAGCTCGCTGGGTATAGACAGAAACCCAAAGACCGGGTCGTTTATGATCTTACGTTTATTTGCCATAACATAAAAAGCGTGCAAAGATACGACTTTTTTTCCACATACGCAAGCCCGCGCGCGATAAAATCATTTTTTTTGCAAATTATTTGGCTAATTCAAAAAAAAGCAGTACCTTTGCAGCCGATTTTGAAAAATCACCGGCCGCGATGGTGGAATCGGTAGACACGAAGGACTTAAAATCCTTTGGCCAGTGATGGCTGTGTGGGTTCAAGTCCCACTCGCGGTACGAAAATGACGACTCATCGAGCCGTCATTTTTCGTTATATCCGGTAGGAACTACACCCTGCGAATGGAGACCAAATGATGCGAATATTCGCCGGTTTCGGCATTGAAGATGCCGTTAGAATCGAGTTTCTCCACTTTCACGCGTCCGGAACAATGAATGACACGTTCGGGATCGATCACAATGCCCACATGCGAAATCTTACCGTCCTCATGATCAAAGAAAACGAGATCACCGGCCTTAGCCTTACTCAGATCCTTAATCGGTTTGCCTTGCGTCACTTGCTCGGAGGCGTTGCGTAAGAGGGCTTTGCCGAACAGGCTCATAACGGTCTGCGTGAAACCCGAACAGTCCATACCCAGCGCGTTCTTTCCGCCCCAGAGGTACGGTACGTTGATAAAGAATCGTACAGCCTTGAGTAGGTTCTCTTGGTTCAGTTCCAGCGGGGCGGTGATGAGCATCGAAGGGTCTATCCGAAAACCGACTCCAAGCACCTCAAAGCGTCCGTCTTTATAGTTCGTTAGCCGTGTTCCGGCGGTCAAAGGAATGGTCTGGCCGTTGTTCTCACTCATGGCATATGCCATCGGGAACGCCACCGTTGCAGCCGTCTTCAACGCCTTCTTATAGGCAGCATACTCCTTGTCCGTCATGGGCGTGATCATCTTCGCGTCCACCCATCCTTCCTGACCGTCCGATTCCAAGCGGATACGTTTCCAACGGGGTTGTTCGTCGATGACCTCAGCCAATTCACCGAACAGCATCTGCGTGTTCTGTTCCGCTTCTTCGCGCGCCTCAGTACGCACAGGGATGACGCTATGTAACGCGATCGCTACCATACTTCCTGCGGGTGGTTATTCTCGGTGCGCGGATAGTCGATCGAGTAATGCAATCCTCTGCTCTCTTTGCGCTCCATGGCCTGGCGGGTAATAAGATAACCGACGTTGATCATGTTACGCAACTCGCAGATCTCCTTGTCCGCCTTGACGCGTTTGAAGAGATCTTCGGTCTCTTCGTAAAGCAAGTCCAGACGTTCCCATGCGCGGCGCAGACGCAGATCCGAGCGCACGATACCCACGTACGTGGACATGATCTGTCCGACTTCTTTGACATCCTGCGCAATCAACACGCGCTCTTCATTGCTCAACGTACCTTCATCATTCCAAGCGGGGATCTTGTCGTTGAAATCGTAGTTCTCGATAACCGAGAGGCTATGTTTAGCCGCAGCGTCTGCATACACAACGGCCTCGATGAGGCTGTTGGATGCCAGACGATTACCGCCATGCAGACCCGTACACGAGCACTCGCCCACGGCATAGAGACGACGGATAGACGACTGTCCGTCCAGATCGACTTTGATACCGCCGCACATATAATGTGCGCAGGGTGCTACAGGGATATACTGCTTCGTGATATCGATGCCGATAGACAGGCACTTCGCATAGATATTGGGGAAGTGATGTTTGGTCTCTTCGGGATCCTTGTGAGTCACATCGAGGCACACATGATCGATGGCGTGAATCTTCATCTCATTATCTATCGCGCGGGCCACGATGTCACGCGGCGCGAGAGACAGACGCGGGTCGTATTTCTGCATAAACTCCTCGCCGTTCGGCAGACGCAGGATACCTCCGTAACCGCGCATCGCTTCGGTGATGAGATAGGCAGGATGGGTCTCTTTGGGGTTGTATAGGCTCGTGGGGTGGAACTGTACAAACTCCATATCCTTCACCTGTCCCTTCGCACGATAGACCATAGCTATACCGTCTCCGGTAGCGATCTCGGGGTTCGTGGTGGTCGCGTAGACCGCACCCGTTCCCCCGGTCGCCATGAGCGTGATTCGGCTCAGGTAGGTGTCTATCTTCTGCGTCTTGGGATTGAGGATATAGGCTCCGTAGCACTCGATATCGGGGGTACGGCGTGTGACGCGAACACCTAAGTGGTGTTGGGTGATGATCTCGACGGCAAAATGGTTCTCCAGCACATCGATGTAGGGGTTGTTACGCACCGCTTCCATGAGTCCGCGTTGGATCTCTGCGCCGGTATCATCGGCATGGTGGAGAATACGGAACTCCGAGTGGCCTCCTTCGCGGTGGAGATCGAAAGCGCCGTCTTCTTTCTTATCAAAGTTGACACCCCATTTAACAAGTTCTTCGATGCCTTTTGGGGCATTACGAACGACTTGCTCGACTGCCGCCGGGTCACTCAACCAATCGCCGGCCACCATCGTGTCGTGTATATGTTTGTCGAAATCATCGACCAACAAGTTGGTCACGGAGGCGATACCTCCTTGTGCTTTGGCAGTGTTCGCCTCTTCGAGCGTGGTCTTACAGCACAACGCGATGCGGTATTTCTCCGCGCGCGCCACTTTGAGTGCAAAACTCATACCGGCTACACCACCGCCGATAATCAAAAAATCGTATTTTTTTGTCATATTACCTTGCTTTGCATAGCGCAAAGACACTAAATCGTGCACCTCTGAATCGCTTCATCGCGTGCAGACATGATTTGACCGTTTCACCGGTTGTAATCAAGTCATCTACCACCAAAATATGTTTGCGATACATCTGCTCCGGGTGGTTCACAGCAAATGCCTGAGCTACGTTCGTTCGTCGTCCTTCGCCGTCTTGCAGCGCCTGTTTGGGCGTGTTCCTCACACGCGTCACGTGCGTCGTATCAATCGGTATACCCGTTATCTCACTCAACCCCCGGGCGATATACTCGGATTGATTGTACCCGCGTTCCCGCAGGCGTTTCGGATGCAAGGGCATAGGGATAATGACGTCGATGCCGTCGAAGAACTCCTCGTGCTTGGTATCCAAAACCGCCTGCCATGCGAGCCAGTAACCCAACTCCGGTTCGTCGCTGTATTTCATGCGATGAATGACGCGCTGGATGGGATGCGCTTTCTCATAGAAGAGATACGCCCACGCCCGCTCCAGATGCATCGCGTGTTGACGGGATACGATACCGTCCGTGAGGGTCGTTTCCGTGCTGTTCTCCCGCAGGTAGTCCTGTTCTGTGCGAGGTAAGTGTTTCCAGCAATCCGTGCAGATCCATTCGATATGCTCTTCGCGGATCTGCCGGTCGCTGATATACCTCCCGCAGAACGGACACGTGCGCGGGAAGAAGAGACTAGAGAGTAACACCGTTCTTAAAGATAGCTATCTCGTGATAGCCGTTCTTCTCGTTATTGGTCTTAGCTCCGTTAGCCACTTCGATGACGAACTCAGCAAAACGTTTTGCTACTTCGTCCATTGGTTCGCCTTCGGCGATGACACCTGCATTGAAGTCAATCCAATTCGGCTTGTTGTGGTACAAGTTCGAGTTGGTGGAGATCTTCATCGTCGGCACGTACGTTCCGAACGGCGTACCGCGACCGGTGGTGAAGAGTACCATATGACATCCGCAGGAAGCGAGTGCCGTCGAGGCTACGAGGTCATTACCCGGTGCAGAGAGCAGGTTGAGTCCCTTCACTTCCAGACGCTCGCCATAAGGCATCACGCCGCGTACGAGGGACTTACCGCATTTCTGCGTACAGCCGAGGGCCTTGTCCTCGAGGGTCGATATACCGCCGGCTTTGTTACCCGGACTCGGGTTCTCGCCTACCGGTTCACCGTGACTCAGGAAATAGTCCTTGAAGTCATTGATCAGGTGAACAGTCTGGTCGAAGAGATGACGGTTGGCGCAACGATCCATGAGGATGGTCTCTGCGCCGAACATCTCCGGTACTTCGGTGAGCACAGTCGTACCGCCTTGGGCTACGAGCCAATCGCTCAGCATACCCAGGAGCGGGTTCGCCGTGATACCACTGAAGCCGTCACTACCGCCGCACTTAAGACCCACGCGCAACTCACTCAAAGGCACCGCCACACGTTTGTCATGCTGGGTCTTGGTGTAGAGTTCACGCAGAATAGGCATGCAGTACTCCACTTCATCGCCTTCGATCTTCTGCGTCACAACGAACTTAACGCGGTCTTCATCGATTTCGCCGCAGAACTCACGGAATACATCCGGCTGGTTGTTCTCGCAGCCGAGACTGACCACGAGGATAGCACCTGCGTTCGGGTGATGAATCATGTCGCGAAGGATCTTCTTCGTGTTCTCATGATCGTCACCGAGCTGCGAGCAACCGTAGTTGTGGGGGAAGGCGAAGATATTGTCCGCACCGGTCTCCTGACGCAGACGCTCGGCACATTTCTGGATGATACCGTTCACGCAACCGACGGTCGGGATGATCCATACCTCATTACGGATTCCCACTTGTCCGTCCTTGCGGCGGTAACCCATGAAGGTACGTTTCTCATCGGGGATATTGAGCACCACATCCTTTGGATGATACTCATACTCGAGCAGCCCGGCGAGGTTGGTCTTGATGTTGTTCTCATTCATCCAACTGCCGGCTTTCTTTGCCTCTTTGGCATGACCGATGGGGAAACCGTACTTGATGACGTTCTCGCCCTCTGCGAGATCTTTGATGGCTATCTTATGGCCGGCAGGCACGTCCTCCAAAACGGTGATCTTCGCCCCGTCCACCTCAATAACCGCACCTGCCGACTGCGGTTGGATGGCTACCACCACATTGTCGGCAGGGTTGATTTTTAGGATATTTGTCATATTAGAGAATCGATTTAACGGTTTCTAACATACCTTTCTTCTCGATGTCCTCGAGGAACTTAACTACCATGTCGGTCAGACCCGGGATCTTATTGAGGTCTTCTTTGCTCTCTTTCCAGATGATATCGGTTGCGCCGAGTACACCTTCAGCCACTTTACGTTTGTCGCCCGTAGCCCAGAGTTGTTTGAGCAGATCCATGATCTCCTGTGCATCGTTCGGCTCGATCGGTGCGCCATCGGCACGAACACCACCCTTGTAGTAAGTGATGATAGCAGCCAGACCAAGAACGAGACCCTTCGGCAGCTCGCCCTTGCGCTCCAAGTACACCTTCAGACCGGGCAGGTCACGTGTCTCGAATTTCGGGAACGAGTTGAGCATGATGCTTGTTACTGCGTGATCTACATACGGGTTGTTGAAACGCTCCAAAACGCTCTCGCCGTAAGCCTTGAGCTCTTCCTTCGGCAGGTTGAGGGTCTCAAGCAACTCCTCGAACATCACTTTGTTGATATATTTGCCGAGCACCTCATGGTTGCAAGCATCGCGAACGATGTTCACGCCGCTGAGGTAGGTAACCGGACTCAATACCGTGTGCGGGCCGTTGAGCAGCGTCACTTTGCGCTCGTGGTACGGTTTCTCGCTCTCTGCGATGAGCACGTTCAAGCCGGCCTTGTTAGCAGGGAACTCAGCCTCGAGCTCTTCAATCGACATATTCTCCGGTTTCTCAATCACCCAGAGGTGGAAGATCTCAGCCTGTACAACGAGGTTGTCGTTGTAACCAACTTTCTCCTGGATAGCGGCGATGTCCTTGCGCGGGAAGCCCGGCACGATACGATCCACGAGGGTTGCGCAAACGTAGTTGTATTTCTCGAACCACTCCTTGAAGCCCTTGTAATCTGCTCCGAAATCATCTTTCCACAACTCGATGTACTTGCGGATACAATCCTTGAGGTGGTGACCGTTCAAGAAGATGAGCTCACACGGCATGAAGATCAGACCCTTGGTCGGATCGCCGTTGAACGTCTTGTAACGACGGAAGAGCAGTTGCACGAGTTTGCCCGGATAAGCGCTTGCAGGCGCGTCCGTGAACTTACAATTCGGATCGAAAGTGATACCTGCCTCGGTCGTGTTGGAGATGACGAAACGGATCTCCGGTTGCTCTGCCAGCGCCATGTAAGCCCAGTTCTGGGTGTACGGATTCAGCGCGCGAGAGATAACGTCGATACGCTCCAGCGAGTTCACCGCCTCACCTTTGAGACGACCCTGCAGATTAACGTGATACAAGCAGTCCTGACCGTTGAGCCACTCTACCATACCCTTTTCGATCGGCTGTACAACAACGACCGAACCGTTGAAGTTAGTCTTTGCGTTCATGTTCCAAACGATCCAATCCACGAATGCGCGGAGGAAGTTACCTTCACCAAATTGGATGATTCTCTCGGGAGCGACGCTCTTCGGCGCTGTCCACTTGTTCAATGCTTTTTTTGCCATAATGTTTAAGTATTAAATGATTGTTTTTTGTTCGCCCATATTTTGCGCTGCAAAATTACAAAAAAAAATTGACATACACAATAGTGTATGCCATTTTTCTTGGATTTTTAGCGATTTTTCGCTCTTTCCGGCTGTTTTTAACGCCGATGACCGGGACGGACGGTATCCATGAGCGTGTCGAAATTCGAGCGGAAAGAGAACGAGTCACGCAGGTCATAGTAGTTCTGCGGGTCTTCGCAGTACTCGTACGCAAACGTCAGGAACGTCAGACGGCTGTCATCGAAAGAGAAGACCGCGGCCATGCGTGCCAGATCGTCCACGCAGAAATGACCGAGCACCACACATAACTTCGCTATTTCCAGCTTTTTATCATCGAAGGACTGCTGGTTGAGCGTGTGCATGACCATGCTCATCTGTTCGTGGGTAGCGCACTCGATGTGATGACGTTCGTGACCTCTCCCCTGCGGGGCACGATCACCGTGATGATGTTGTGCGCCTGCCGTCACGGTCGTCAGCGCCAAAACGAGAACAAAAAAGATTTTTTTCATAATATGCGAATTTGATTTTGCGAGCGCAAAGATACTATTTTTTGCCGATACCGGCAAGTTTTTGCACAAAATAATGCAATTTTTATGCGATTTTTGCCAATAAGTGCTAAAATATTAGCAGTTAAGGCGTTTTTTTGCAATAAGTGCTAAAATATTAGCAGTTAAGGATGGTTATTTTATGCGATCATTGCGGCAACGGAAGTGGAGTGTAGGGGCGTGATGTGCTTAATCATCTCGCGTCTTTTCTTGGGATGAACGGGCGAGAGATAGAGTTGGTACACGCGATGCCCTTTATAGATGGTGTGGCCGGTTTTTGTTTGCGGACGACAAATGACCCAAAAGCCCCATTTCTCCGCCTCGGGAAGGGTGTTTAAGCGACCTGTTGCCACAAAGGAATTGTCGATGTAGAAGATCACTTCTATCGCCATGCGCGAAGAGCGTTTACGGCGGTGTACGATTTCTGCTTCAAGTGTGTCTTTGAGGCGGAGGTAGAATTGGTATAATATGGGGTGTATTTTGCAGTTCATTCGCGGGTTTTAACGTATAAAATTCAAAATCACGGGATAATATACATAGTATATTATAGGTATGGGTATGATACGTGATTCATACGGTGCGCCTACGGGGCAAGTCCTTTGCGGATTGTACGCGAGGTATCTCGAATAGTTCTGACCGCAAAGGTACGAAAAATTTTTGACATATGCAAATATTAGAGAGCAAGAATGTAAGAAAAATGCATTTTCTGAGGAAACGGACACAAAAAGGTGGGTAAAGGGGATAAGGGAGCGGTGGATAAAATCCACCTGTAAGGAACAAACGCTTTGAACCAGAATAAAATTTCCGGAAATGAACGAAGGTTTTCTTTAATGCCGAGGTAGAGACCAATCGGAAATGGAATAAATGCTTTCCACTTGAGATTCAATGCTATCCGGTAGATTGTAGAAAAAATCTATTCCCGTTTGTTCTTCGACTTCATCGACTGTAAGCATATACGTCATCAAAGGGCGATTCCCGGCCTTATTAGGCATAATAAATCCCATTGAAGCCCATCCCTTGCGCGTTTGGCGCAGAAACACTTTATAGAAAGCGGAAGGGACGGCAATAGAATGGCTTTTCCCGATGGTTTGATAGTTAGCCTCCACAATTGGCCCGCAAGCAATATAGATACTTCCGTATTTCCGAGCCCAATCACGTGCCAATTCTTCTAAGTCTTTCCAATCTCCGGCATTAAGATTATGGATTTGTGGGCAAATATTGGTCATGTAGAAACTTTCTCGCATAGCCTGTTCTGACCATTTCATATCTGCGGCTGGAGCCATATGTCCACGATCATAGCCGGACTTGGAGTAATCGCTTGTTGTTACAGGATCTCCTTTTACTAATGGATCCGGTTTGAAATGATTAGAACGCTCTTGTTCACCGTCACTCTCAGAGTTTGTTAACTCATATGCAACCCAGTTTGGTACAAGCCATTTGGGATTATAACTGACTGTATAACCCAAATGTTCAATAACTTGTTCCGGCTGATGATTGTTTAGTCGCGCCAACTCATAAGGAAGATCATTGGCTGATTCGATAGGTTGTTTATCGTCAGATAGAGCACTACCATCTGCTTGGGGAAACACAACACATAGCACAGCAGTTATCGCTATAACTGCCGCGAGAAAGATAGTATAGCGGCTATTAGATTTGCGCATAACAGATTCTTATATAAGATCTTCTTTCTCGATTGCAGAAAGGCGTTCTGTTGTTAGACTACTTTCCGATGCAAGGCGATTAGCTTGACGCTCCAATGCTTTCTCAAAGACATTGCGCACGAAACGGCCGTTACCAAAGTTGGCATCTTTGTTTGCAACCGCATTCTCCAAGAATTGTTGCAACACTTCTTTGGCGCCCTCACCGAAATGGTAGTCATACTTACTCATGTTGGCTTCGAAGATTTGCAATAACTCTTCTGCGGTATAGTCTGGAAACTCTATATAGCGGTTGAAACGCGATTGTAAACCGGGGTTTGAGTCGATGAAACGCTTCATGTCTGCTGTATATCCGGCAAGGATAACAACTAATCTATCACGATCATCTTCCATTCGCTTAAGGAGCGTTGCAATCGCTTCTTTTCCATAATCGCTTTCACTGCCTCCAACTAGTGAATATGCCTCATCTATAAATAGTACTCCATCCAAAGCACTATCAATTATCTTATTGGTCTTTACGGCCGTTTGTCCCACATACTCCGCAACAAGACCAGCGCGATCGGTTTCAACCAAGTGTCCTTTCTTTAATACTCCGAGTTCTTTGTAAATTCCGGCTACGATGCGTGCAACGGTTGTTTTACCGGTTCCCGGGTTGCCGGTAAAAACACAATGATAGGAAAGAGAAGATGATTTCAAGCCTTGTTCCTCTCGTTTCTGCTGAATCTTAATGAAGTTTGTCAAAGTCTGGACTTCTTTCTTAACGGAAGCAAGGCCGATAAGAGAATCTAATTCGCTTTTAGGAGCAGCACTCGCTTTCTTGCGAGATCTCGATTTAGTACCGCTCAAACGCGCCAATATTTCGTTTAATTGCTCTTGGTCTTTAACAAGCACTTCATGTCCCTCCTTGCCTTTGTTGGGACCGTATATACCTGCTTCCTCCAATTGATCAGAAATCTTACCTGCACGGTTGTAACCGATTTCAAACTTTCGTTGAATCTGTGCAACGGATCCCTCTTGTTTGCCGACCACAAACTTAGCCACATCAATAAATAATGGGTCATATGAATCAGGAAGAACGATATCTTCGGATTTTTCTACTGGCTCAGAAATTACTTTCGTGGTGATTACAACCGGTTCCTCTATATTTACTTTCTCTGTAGTTTCATTTCCTAATGCTTTTTGACCACGAAGTAAGCGAATCACATCTCCTTCATTTTTCACAAGTACATTTCGCTTATTACCATCGACTTCAATAACATGATGCTTCTCTAAAATTTTCAATGCCTCCAAGACTCCTCCACGACTTATATTCTTTTCGGCTTGAATATCTGAAATAACACATTTTTGTTTTTTGACGATGTATTGTCCAATCCTAACTACATCGTACGAATTATACAAATGCCCCATTTCAAAGACGACATCCGTTGTGGCAATAATATCTTTCGTGGTATCGACATTTTGATCTATGTTCTGCGCGCGATTTAATAGGCGACTTAAATAAGCCGCTTCTTGTTCTGTCACGACATCATCCGCTTTTGCTGCCATAGAAAGGAAACGATACAAAACAATCAAGTATTGTAATTGGATATCTCTATCATATGATTTCAGCAGGTCTGCGAAAACTAATTTGTCGGGATTATTCTCTTTATTAAAAATATTATACGCTCCGCTTATTAAATCCTCTGCGGGCTTGATGGTTTCATCCTTCATTAGTTTCAGCATGCCGTACTCAATATCTTCACTGGAATTGAGGGCATTGACAGCTAAAAACACAGCCAAGCCTTCTTTAGATTTCATATCCATCGAACTTCCCATTCCGATGAGAGCCGTTTTTATATCCGACAAAATCATATAAGTTGACAACTTATACGAATCTGTTTCGGCTGAGATAGCTATATTTTGTTGCTCCAACCATCGGTAGAAGCCGTTCGTTATCAAATAGACGAGAAATCCGTTTATTGACGATATCGTATCTTTGATTCCTTTGAACGACTCTTCACTTATCTTTGTCTCAAAATAATTTGGCAAAGCCGCAATCCGTTCTGCTTCTTTTTGAGCCTCCAAAGCATCACGTTCAGCCTCTCTTTTACGACGTCTCTCGTCTAAAGCATCATATTCTGTTGTTTCCTGTTTACTGCTCGGATTCAGAGCATAATGCGCAATTATTATGAGTAGGCAAATAAAAGCAAATGCAGCGCTTATTGCTGCTCCCATTATTTCCTCATTTGATATCGCGATAAAGACACCTGGTGCAAATATCAGGAATAAAACCCATACAGTTGCAATACCACCTCCTCTTTTCGTCTTGCGATAACGATATGCCATATTATTCTCCTTTCTGTTTTTTCTTATCTCTTAATTCTTCCAAATAACTTGCAGTAATTACGCCGGAAGGAAGCGCAATCACAGCTACGCCCAAAATAGCAGAAAACATACTGATAATTCGTCCCAGGTCTGTGGACGGGTAAATATCTCCGTAGCCGACTGTTGTCAACGTGGTTGTTGCCCAATAGAGTGCGTCAAAGAAATCTTCAAACATTGCAGATTCTTCAACGTTAAACATGATTAATGCTGTAACGACAATATATGCGATAGCTATCAAAAATACGGTAAATAAGATATGACGTTCTTTGTGCAATACCTTTAACAAGATTTGCATGTTTTCCGAATAACGCACGAATCTAAAGATACGTAAGATTTTGAGTAAGCGCGTTATACGGAAGAGTTTAAATGCACGATTGAAAAGCGAGAACGACGGAAGAATAGACAATAAATCCACAACTGCAAACGGAGTTATGGGATATAGCAAAACCGCTTTCCATTTTGCCGTCTTCGTTAATTTATAATCCGCTGTCAGCCAACGAAGTAGATAATCTACAATAAAGACGCTAACCGAGATCCGATCTAACCATATAAGAGTTGTTGTCTGCTCGCGGAATGCAAGGGGTACAAGGCTGATGACAATAAACACCAACATCGCCCAATCATAGATTTTACTGATTATAGAGTGACTTTCTGTCTCTACTATATCAAATATGCATTTGCGCCATTCGTTCATTTCTTTGCAACTTTATTTACAATATTTGTGTATTCATCATACCCCAAGCCAAACACGCCCTGCAATTCGCTTTGATGCAAGGCTTCTTGCTCATCAATAATGTTATCGGCATACAACTTTTCCAATTGTCGAACGATTATAGATTCTACTCGTGCAAACTTATTATTCTTTTGGAAATCGCCCTCTTCTATACGGAAGAATAGTTTGAGCATCTTGAGATTTCTCAACTCGTCGGATGTAAGAATGTCATCCTCTAAGATGATATCCGCATAATCCAAGAGTACATCTAGCGTTTTCTCTTTGATGTCTGTTATACGGCGGATTCCTTTATCGGCAAGCACCTTATCGAGTGCCAAAGAATTCATCTGCTCATCAATAATCAGTTGTAAAGCAGCCTTAATGACTTCCGGATACTCTTTGCGTGTAATTAATTCTTGCGCTGTTTCTTGGATAGTTGTTTTCATAGTACGTTAATATTTTTGTGGATTATAGCGGACTCGAAGGGAAAAATTCGATAAGCTAATACCCCGTATCACCTTTGCAGGCGCAAAGGTACTACTTTTTTATGACATACACAAATAAATCTGCAAAAAATCACCGGAGGTGTCCACTAAACAACAAAAAGAGACCAGATGCCGGATGGTATCCGGCGTAATGAACGAACGTTTTGAACCCGCATAAAATAGCGGGAAAAAGACGAAGAAAATTAAAAAACCGCGTATAACTGCGGAAAAGGGACGAAGAAAGATCGAAGGACTATAAAGCAGCGCAGATATCCTCTGCCATCTTGTTCATGGCAACGCAATCGGTGCGGGTGACGTGGTGTTTGTCCGGGTCGTACGGCCAGGGAGAGAGGATTAGTAGACGGCCTTCGGCGACGGCATCAAAAAGAAGGTCAGAGGGTTTGAAATAATCACCAAATCCGTTATCGGCGATGTAGATGATGGGGTGTTTTTCCTTGAGGAGTACATGGAGCACCTCTTGTTCATGCTGAGAGATGAACGGCGAGACCATAACTGTGCCTTGACGAGCGGCAAAAACACAGCCGTTCTTGTAATCACGAAGAGGCTGATCGTAGCCGTGCTGTTCAGCATCTTGCACCCACATACTACGGACGTGGACGGGGCTGTAACGGTTATATTGAAGGAGAGCGATATTACCAACGGCACTGTACGTTCGGTCGGCAATAACGATGTCGGGCTGTACGCAGAAGAAGCCGGGCTTGAGGCGCTTGGTAGCGAGGCGCTGCGGATTCATCTGTACATAACGGATCATCGATTGGAGTTGCCCTTTGCGGGACAACGGGCGAACAAAAGGTATTTCGGTAAAGAGCGGCGAATCATATTCGCCTGTAACGGACGAACGTTTAGAAGAGATAGACCGAATAGTATTCGGATTAAACGACAAACGTTTTTCTTCTGAATAGGCGCGACCTAGTTTTTTGGCGGCTTGCCAGAGACCACGAATAACAGTCATAATACCGTACGGCATGGCACGCTGAACATGAACGACAATATGGAGATGATCCGGCATGAGATAGAACTGCAAAACACGGATTTCCGGATAGTGCTCATGCCAGTGAATGACACATTGAACTAGGTCCTTGCCAAGGGGAGACTCGTTAATATATGCTTTGACGGGATCATCGCCAGGAATAACGAGTTCTCCGAGCAAGGGCTGGCGGCTGGTAACGGTGAGCGTCACATGGTAAATTCCGATGCCCTTCCATGCCGTGCCACGTTCTTGCCAATGCCAGTGTTCCTCCATCGTTCTGAATTTTGGAGCAAAGGTACAAAAAAGTTTTGATATATGCAAATATTTTGGCACGGTATTTGTTTTGGGGTATATAAACCGGTTTATTTAAGGTGCAAAAAAGAGTATTAACCCGTTAAAATGGAGGGCAAAACTATGAAAGCAAAAAGATGGTTAGCATTGGCGGTAGGAGCCATGCTGGTAATGAACATGAGTGCGCGAGAAGTAAGGAAATGTGCAGCGTGCAAGGGCAAACCGATAAGGATGGAGCAAAAGTTCGTGCGTTGCGAGCGATGCGGTAAGATGATCGATTTGCGCAAGGAGGCACGCTTCAGGGAGTTCCGCAAAGGCGAATTCCGCAGGGAAGAGTTCCGTAGAGGTGAATTTAAGCGAGGTGATTTCCGCAGACCGGAGTTCAAGAAACATCATCGGCATCACGGACGTCGATAAAAAGGCAGCCAAGTGCTGCTTTTTTTTGTGCACAAATAAACGCCAATATGCTAACTGTACTTGCAAAAAGAAGAAAATTTGCACTTTTATTCTTAAAAATTTGTATATATACAAAATTTTTCGTACCTTTGCGGGCTGATTCGTCCGAGGGACGTTAAACAGTTAAATTGTTAAATCGTTAAAACGTTTAAAAATACATATACAATTATGAGCAAAGTTACAGTTGTTGGCGCAGGAAACGTAGGTGCTACGTGCGCAAATGTGTTGGCCGTTAATGAGGTAGCCAACGAAGTATGTCTGATCGATATCAAAGAGGGTTTTGCTGAGGGCAAGGCCATGGATATCATGCAAACCGCTCAGTTGATGGGCTTTGACACCGTCGTAGAGGGTGTGACGAATGATTACAGCAAGACTGCAGGTTCGGACGTGGTTATCATCACTTCCGGTCTGCCGCGTAAGCCGGGTATGACCCGTGAGGAGTTGATCGGTGTGAACGCAGGTATCGTAAAGAGCGTTTGCGACCAGGTGCTCAAATACAGCCCGAACGCTATCCTCGTTGTGGTTTCCAACCCGATGGATACGATGGCTTATCTGACCCTGCACGCTCTCAAGTTGCCGCGCAACCGCGTGATCGGTATGGGTGGCGCATTGGACAGCGCACGTCTGAAATACTTCCTGAGCCAGGCTCTGAAGTGCAACGCAAACGACGTGGTCACGGTGACACAACGATGATTCCGTTGACGAGCTACACGACCTACAAGGGTATCAACGTAAGCGAGTTCCTGAGCAAAGAGGAGTTGGAGAACGTTGTTAAGAGCACGATGGTTGGTGGTGCTACGCTGACCGGTCTGCTCGGTACGTCCGCTTGGATGGCTCCGGGTGCTGCAGCTGCTTCGGTAGCAGAGGCTATCATCAAGGACCAAAAGAAGATGATTCCGTGTTCGGCAGCCCTCGAGGGTGAGTACGGCATGAAGGACATCACGATCGGTGTTCCCTGTATCATCGGTAAGAACGGTATCGAGAAGATCCTTGAGCTGAACATCAGCGACGAGGAGCGCGCTAAACTGCACGAGTCTGAGGCTGCAGTACGTAAGACTACAGCGATTTTAAAGGAGTTGAACGTCCTTTAAAATCATTTAGGATTTATAATTTCAAATTTCAAATTTGATGGATCTATTTGAAAAATGTGACCATTTTGAGACGCTGAAGCAGGTTCGCAAGCTCGGCATCTACCCGTATTTCCATGAGTTGGAAAGCCGTCAGGCACCGGTAGTGCAGATGGAGAACCACCGCGTGATCATGTTGGGTAGTAACAACTACCTCGGATTCACGGAGAACGAAGCCGTCATCAAAGCCGGTCACGAAGCATTAGACAAATACGGTTCGGGTGTGAGCGGTAGCCGTTTCCTGAACGGTACGCTTGATCTGCACCTGCAGTTGGAGAAAGAGATAGCGGAATTTACGGGTTACGAGGAGTGTATGACCTGCTCGACGGGTTTCCAGACCAACCTCGCTATCATCTCCGCCATCTGCGGTAAGGATGATTACATCCTCAACGACCGTGAGAACCACGCTTCTATCTACGATGCTTGTCGTCTGAGTTACGCGAAGGTACTGCGTTACCGTCACTCGGACATGATGGATCTGGAGCGTCAGTTGAAATCGATTCCGGAGAATGCCGGTAAGCTCATCATCACCGACGGTGTGTTCTCCATGCGCGGCGATATCTGTAAGTTACCGGAGATCTGCGCGCTCGCCGAGAAATACGGTGCGCGTGTGATGGTCGATGATGCCCACGGATTCGGTGTACTTGGCCCCTGTGGTCGCGGTACAGCAGCGCATTTCGGTCTGACAGACAAAGTGGATATCACGATGTTGACGTTCTCGAAGTCGCTGGCTTCTATCGGCGGATGTATGTTGACCTCGCACCGCGTAGCCGATTGGTTGCGTCACGTGAGCCGTCCGTTCATCTTCTCGGCTTCGATCACACCGTGTTCGGCTGCAACCGCTTTGGAGGCACTGCATCAGTTGATCAAAGATCCGGAGCGTCCGACACGTCTGATGAACATCGCCAAGTACTTCCAGAAACAGCTGTTGGCCAACGGCGTGAAGATCATCGAGGCGCCGACACCTATCGTGCCGATCTTTACGTACAAGACGCTGGACACGCTGTATTTCGGCAAGAAGATGTTTGACGAGGGTGTGTATGTGAACCCGGTGATTGCGCCGGCGTGCGTCGAAGGCGAGTGCCTGTTGCGTACGACACTCATGGCCACCCATACCGAGCCGATCATCGACGAGGCAGTACAAATCATAGCACGCGTGCTGCACGAAGGTGCACCGCAGATGTGATATGAAGACCCTGATTATCTCCGGCGGTAGTTCGGGTATAGGAAAAGCGACAGCCATGCTCTTTGCGGAGCGTGGCTGGCGTGTTTTTGAGTTAAGTCGTCACGGCATCGACCACGACGGCATCACGCACGTGAACTGCGATGTCTGCGACGAGAAGAGTACGCACACGGCGATCGCCGAAGTAATGAAGTTAACGGACACGATCGACGTCGTCATCTCCAACGCCGGTTATGGCATCTCAGGCTCGGTAGAGTTCACGGAGATCAAAGAGGCCGAGCATCAGATGGATGTCAATTTCATGGGTGCCGTACGTTTCACGCAAGCCGTATTACCGCAACTGCGCCAACAAGGCTTTGGACGAATCATCTATACCAGTTCGGTAGCCGCAGCGCTGCCCGTTCCCTACCAGGCTTTCTATTCGGCGAGCAAGGCTGCTATCAACGCGCTGGCGTTGGCACTGGCGAACGAGGTGAAGGACTTCGGCATCTCCGTTTCCGTGATGATGCCCGGCGATGTCAGCACAGGCTTCACCGACGCGCGTGCGAAAAGCACAAAAGGCGAAGAGGTCTATACCGGTGCCAACAAAGCGATCACAACCATGGAACGCGATGAACGCGGAGGTATGAGTCCCAAACAGATGGCGGAACTCTTCTGGCATATTGCAACCTGCAAGAGTCCACGCCCACAGTATGTAGGCGGTTTCAGTTACCGCGTGCTCTGTTTATTAGACCGGATCCTACCCAAACGACTCGTGAACTGGATCGAGTATAAAGTATATAGCTAAACGTGAAGCATATTCGAATCATATCACCCTCCGGAGCCATCGATCCCTCGTATATTGATGGGGCAACTGCGCGCTTGCGCGCGTGGGGAATTAAGGTGAGCGAGGGCGCGCACGCACGTGACGCGCGAGGACGTTTCGCCGGCACAGATGAGGAACGCTTGGCGGATCTCAACGAAGCCCTGCAGGACGAGAGCGTGGATATGATCCTCTGCTCGCGCGGCGGGTATGGCATGCAGCGTATCATCGACAAGGTAGCACCTGTCACGAAGCCCATCATCGGTTTCAGCGACATCACGGCGCTGCATCAGTTGTCGGGAATCAACCACCAGCCGTCGCTACACGGCATCATGTGCAAGCATATAGCAACCTTACCGGAAGACAGCGAACCGATGGTTGCGCTACGCCAACTGTTAGCCGGCGCACCGATGGAGTACCGCTGGGAGAGCCATCCGCTCAATCGCCCCGGTCAGGCTTTTGCACCCATCGTAGGCGGTAACCTGAGCGTGCTGTACGGGCTGCAAGGAACGCCGTACGGCCTGAGCAAACTGAGTTACCAATTCCCCATCCTACTCATCGAAGACATCGCCGAGCGGCATTATCATATCGACCGGATGATTCGCAATCTCCGCTTGAGTGGTGTACTGGCGCACCTGAGCGGACTCATCGTAGGGCAATTCTCGGACTGCGAGGACGACAAGTTGATGGGCGAGTCGATCTATGAGACAATAAAAGAGGCAGTCGCAGACTACGACTACCCCGTTCTTTTCAATGCCCCGATCGGTCACGTGGAGCGCAATATGCCGTTATGGTTAGGCCGTACGGCGCGTATGGAGGTTACGGATTCTTCTGCCCTAATCGCTGTAGATGGCATAGCATAAGTGAACCATCTTCGCGGCGGAGATGCATGCCGTTGCCTTCGCAAAAATCAAACGCTTTGCAGTCCTTGCAAGGCGCATTTTTTTTCATCCATGAGCGGTCACGGTAGGCTTCGAACTTATGCTCCCACACGTCCCAGAAGGAATCGCGATAGATATTACCCTGGTAGTATTTGCCGCGGATAGAGGTGCAAGCGGAGATCGAACCATCGATGAGAATGGAAGCGACAGAGATACCTGCAGCGCACTGGTAGAGATAATCCCGTACGCGGCCTTCGTAGTCGCCAAGGAATCCCTCGCACGAATAGGACACATGCCGGCCGGCTTCGCGTTCAGCTACGATAAAGTCCATGAGTTGACGGAACTGCTCGTCAGTGAGGAGGAGTTCGGGGTTATCGGCTGCGCGTCCCATCGGATCGATGCCGAAAATACGCCAGTTACGTACACCCATACCCCAGAGCAAATCACGAATAGCGGGCAAGTGGTCGATGGTACGTTGGTTGACGCACGTGACAACATCCCACGCAAGGTAGGGTTCATTGACGCAGAGACGGATAGCACGACACGCACCTTCGAAAGCAAGAGGATGTTGGCGCATCCAGATATGATCCTCTTCGAGTCCGTCGAGAGAGACCGTCATAGACCGCAGACCTGCTTCGCGAAGTTCACGGAATTTTTTCTCGGTGAGCGCTAATCCGTTGGTGACCATTCCCCAGGGATAACCGCGTTGTTGAAGGGCACGACCGACCTCTGCCAAGTCTTTTCGCATCAGCGGTTCACCGCCCGAGATGATGACCATCACCGAACGCGGCTTAACGTGCGGCGTTATCTCCGTGTCGATGACACGCAGGAAATCTTCCGCAGGCATATCGGGCGTCTCAATAGAAGAGATACAATCGCTGCCGCAATGCAGGCAATGCACATTGCAACGCAACGTACTCTCCCAAAAGAGTTGCTCTAAGGGATGAATCTTTTGGAGGTTACGTCGGCGCAACTTCTCCAACCACAAGGCTAAACGCAGGCGTGCTCTCATTCTTTATCACGCATGTCAGGCGTACCATACTTACGCGTAGGACGCTCGTACATCTCTGCCGGTACGCCGTACTTACAAACGACACGGTCACCTTCAGCCGCTTGTTCTACCTGCGTGTCATTCTCAGGTTGAGTGGCTTGAGCCGCCTTTTTCTGTGTATGACAGCCTACTAAGAACATACTGAGTGAACCCAACACCAGGTTGATCCACAATAAGAAACGTTTATTTTTCATAAGACTCATTTTTTGCTATTATAACATCGTCATACGTCCATCGACCACGGCACGGATCGTGTCTTGCGTCTGGACGGCTTCCAGATATAAATCTCGGATTCTTAACTCACTTCTCCAGTATTCCACATAACGCGTGAGGGCGTCCATATGGTCTGCTCCACCGGACAGGTAATCGCTGGTAGCAACCGTGTAGAGTGCTTTCGGGTTAACGGCTTTCCCACCTACCTGCACATCAGCCAGACGTCCATCAACCGTCTTCACGCGCATACCTGCCACGCCTTGTCCACCGTACCGCGCAAAGGACTCGCAGAGGGCAATGACATCCTCACCTTTGAGCGTCAACACAACGAGTTCATTATCAAACGGCATCAACTCGAACACCTTCTCCTTGGTGATGGCACCCGCCGGCCACTCGCAACGCATACCACCCATATTCACAATCGCTATATCCACCTTCTCGGGATACACTTTTTTGGCTGCCTCCCACAGGGCATCGGTTGCCCAGTTGAGCATCGGACACTCGGGGTCACCCACCCATAAACGCTCCGGAGCATAACCTATCTGCACGTTCAACTGCTCCTCCAGATCGGCTTTGGTGGGAGCCAGTTGCGCAAGATAATTCAGGTCTTGGATTCCGTCCGAAGAGGCGTCCACAGGGATAGCCTCGGTGGTGGCAAACGTTACTTGAACGGGCTTCTTCTGACATGCGGGCAGAAGGAACAAGGAACAAAGTGCAAAGACAATTACTTTTCGCATAGTGCTTTGGCTGTTTTGGCCGCAAGGCGGGCGTTATTGAGAACTAATTGAATGTTCGCTGCCAGACTATCACCTCCGGTGAGGTCTTTGACCTTGGCGAGCAGGAACGGCGTACATTGTTTGCCATGGATACCGGATTCTTCCATCTCCTGAATAGCGTGCTCGATAGCGAAATCGATGACTTGTTTCGGCATTGAGTACTCTTCAGGAATCGGATTGGTGACAAGCATACCACCTTTGAGACCGCAGTCAATCTTAGCCTTGAAAGCCGCAGCGAGTTCTTCGGGGGTATCGATGCGATAGTCCACGCCGAAACCGCTGTGACGCGTGTAGAAGGCCGGTAACTCATCGGTCTGATAACCGATTACCGGTACACCTTTGGTCTCGAGATACTCGAGCGTAAGGCCAAGATCCAGGATAGACTTGGCACCTGCGCAGATGACCATAACGGGCGTTTGAGCAAGTTCCTCAAGGTCGGCGGAGATATCGAAAGTCTGTTGCGCATGACGATGCACGCCGCCGATACCTCCGGTTGCGAAGATCTTGATACCTGCCATGGCAGCGATGATCATAGTCGTGGTAACCGTCGTAGCTCCGTCTTCTTTGCGGGCGATGAGCACAGGTAAGTCACGGCGCGAAGCCTTGATAACCGCTTGACCTTTCTTGCCAAGGTACTCGATCTCTTCAGGGGTACAGCCGGCTTTGAGTTTACCACCGATAATAGCGATGGTAGCCGGTACAGCGCCGTTCTCGCGGATCGTCTGCTCTACGCGCAGGGCTGTCTCCACGTTCTGCGGGTACGGCATTCCGTGCGAGATGATGGTCGACTCAAGAGCTACAACCGGCTTGCCCTCTTCCAATGCTTTCGCCACTTCGGGCGAGATAGATAAGTATTTATTCATGCCTAATTTATAATTTCATATTTATAAAAGGATATTTGCTATATCGGGGTTCACTGCTTTGGGGCTCATCAGGGTCGCGCGTGCAGCCATGAGACCGTATTGGGCAGTCTGCGGGAAGTCGATGCCTTTGGAATGTGCATAGACCACACCTGCGAGGAACGCATCGCCGGCTCCGGTGGTGTTCACCACCTCTCCGGGCAGCGCAGGGAAGAGCCATTCTTCGGCGGCGTTACGGCAATAAACGCCTTCGCTGCCGAGTGTGATATAGACGTGCGCCACACCGAGATCCAACAGTTTCTGCGCCGCTTCGGCATAAGTGGCCGCTTCGGTAACCGCCAAGGCCTCTTTGAGGTTGAGCTTGAGGGTATGGAGGTACGGCAGTTTGGCTTTGCTGAGTGCATTGACTACCCGATGGGCTTTGGTCGTACTCACGCCATCGATGAAAAGCGGTGCGGTCACATTCTCCATCAGCCAACGGATCGAGTCCTCGGTAATGTTCGTATCCGCTACGATATAATCAGATAGGTTGATCTCCCCGCTGCGCTTGGCTAGCCATTCGGGCGTGATGCTGCGGATCACTTCTGTATCCGCTACCGCCGCGATCATCTCACCGCCGTGGTTATTGAGGCATAAGTAGATACCGGAGCGTTGGGCGTTCACGCGGTCGGAGAGGTGGATATCAATACCCTGCTGCTTACAGTAGTCATGCAACAAACCTCCAAAGAGGTCTCCGCCGAAGACTGTCAGTAATTGCGTACGCGCGCTCAACAGCGATAGGTTATGCGCGATGTTACGCGCAACACCTCCGTAACCCACCTCGATATGTCCGGGATTAGAGTCCGCCGCGATAAAGGCATCGTTCAGCGTTGCCGATAAATCGACATTTGCTCCACCGATAACAGAAATAAGCGTTTCCATGATTATTTCATTTTGCGCTGCAAAATTACAAAAAAAAAATGACATACGCAAGAGGTATGTCATAAAAAACAAAGAAGGATGTCTCCCGACATCCCAATCTTTTTACTTAACCTTAAATCTAATACCATGAAAAACACGGTGCAAAAGTACTGCTTTTAGACGATATGACCAAATTTTTTTCAAAAAAAATGTTATAAAACATATTTTTGTAAAGTCAGTTTAGCAAAACGCACCGCCTTTCTGCCATTCTCAACATTTTAGTTTTCGTCTAATAAATCGGGTCTTCTTTCGCGTGTATGTTCGAGCGATTGTTCGTACATCCACTCTTCGATCTTGGCTTGGTGACCGGAAAGAAGGATGTCGGGCACTTTCCATCCTTTGTATTCCGCAGGGCGGGTATAGACCCCGGCTTCGAGCAGTCCGTCTTGGAACGAATCGTTAAGAGCGGACTCTACGTCCCCGAGTGCACCGGGGAGCAAACGAACGATGGCATCGGTCATCATGGCCGCCGGCATCTCACCACCGGTAAGCACGAAATCGCCGATGCTGTACTCGCGCGTGATGAGATGATCGCGCACGCGTTGATCCACGCCTTTGTAATGCCCGCAGAGGATGATGATATTCTGTTTGAGCGAGAGATTATTCGCTGCCTTCTGGTCAAAACGCTCGCCATCAGGAGCCGTGAAGATGATCTCGTCATAGTCCCGCTCGGACTTGAGATGGGAGATCAGGCGATCGATGGGTTCAATCTGAAGTACCATACCCGCACCGAAACCGAAGGCATAGTCATCGACCTTACGGTGCTTATCAAGTGTCCAATCGCGCAAGTTATGCACGTATATCTCGCAAAGGCCTTTATCCTTCGCGCGCTGAATGATCGAATGATTGAGCGGCGACTCAAGCAATTCGGGACAACATGTGATGATATCTATCCTCATTTATGATTTCAATTTTTTGATTTTTGATTTTAAGGAACGGGGTCATAACCGGAACCGCCCCATGGGTGACAACGCAGGATGCGTTTGATACCGAGCCAACCACCTTTGAAGATACCGTGTTTGAGAACGGCCTCCACCATGTATTGGCTGCATGTCGGTGTGTAACGGCACGACGGGGGCGTGAGGGGCGAGATGAAGACGCGGTAGAAATAAACCGGCAACAAAAACGCCTTCCTTACGACTGTTCGGATATCTTCTTTAGAGATTTGCATATGGCTTTCTCGATCACTGCAAACGATTGCTCTTCCTTATCCATGTAATTGAACGCAATCTGATAATGTTGCTCGCCCAAGATATCCTGATGAAGCCTAAAGGCCTCTCGCATCAACCGACGTAGGTGATTGCGTTTGACTGCCCGTTTGAAAAGCGATTTGGGTGCCCAAACAAGGATTTGCGTATCAGCCTCGCTCGGCAGATAAGTCACCCGCAACGGCCATGCCGTGAAACGTTTCCCCTCTTTGTACAAGGCAGCTATGCGCTCCTGTCCGCAGAGTTTATTATGTTTAGGGAACGTATTAGGCATTCTTCTCCAGATAGTCCGCGATAGCCATCGGCAGCGAAGCAAAGGCTTTGCCTTGTCCGGCTTCTATATCCACGCGGTAACCCGCTTCTTCCAATGCACGTACCGTACCGCCACCAAAAGCAGCGATAAGAGTCTTACCTTGTTTCCAATCGGGGAAATTCTCCTTGAGCGAGGTCACACCTGCCGGCGTAAAGAGCGCAATGAGGTCATAATCAAAGGGTTTGTCGGTCGGCCAGGGAGTGGTCACCGTACGGTACATGATCGCCGGCGTCACTTCGACTCCGTTCTCGGCAAACATATTGATCTGGTCATCCGAGTGTATATCCGAGAGTACCATCAGGTATTTCTCGTTCGGACGGCGATGCATGGCAGGCAACAAATCCTTGAACTGATTGCCCGTCTCCGGGAAAAAGACTTTACGTTTGCGGTAGTTGATAAATTTCTGCAAATATAAACCCACTTGCTCCGAGTTGCAGTAATAATGCATCGAATCGGGCACATTCAGCCTCATCTCTTCGCAAAGACGGAAATAATGCTCCGCTCCTAACTTAGAATTCAGAATGACCGCTGTGTAATCAAGCGGGTTGATTCGTTGCTGACGAAACTCCCGCGCTTCCAGTCCTTCGATATGAATAAACTGGTAAAAATCGCACTGCACGCCGAACTGATCCTCCAAACGCGAATAAGGATTATGCTCGGTCATCGGGCGGGGTTGTGAAAAAAGAATTCGTTTAATCATATATAGCTTATCGTTTTTGCAGATAAATAAAAGAGTAATGCCATCGGTACCACCTCCAATGTAGCGATATACAGCACTAAATAGAGGATAGCCACCGGCGATATCACATAGGTACGCACCGCACGAAACGTCCATGCGCAGAGGAACAAGATGGCCAATGCAGCTATCGTTCCTTGTACCGCCAGCGGATTTGTGACATGCATCAATACCAGCATCACCGGATACAAGACGACCGTTCCCGTGGTGACTACATTACCGTACGCCTCATAGGCGCTACCGAAACGGCGCGAGAGGGAGAATGTGTAATCGAGCAACACATTCAAAAGCATCTTCAGCATCAGCACAATCATAATGATGCCGCTTATTGCCCAAAAGGCCGTGAAGTGCGCGTGATTGATAGAGCAGAAACACAGACAAAGCGCCAGTGCCATTGTACCAATACGAAAGATTGTCACCATCAGTTGCCCCATGAAATTAGCCGGCGACTCTTTGTAGGTTCTGTCCGTTCGGGCAAGCAGTGCGGCAGGTGCCTGCGTGATGACGCCCGGTTGAAAGAACTCGGCCAGCACTGCGCAAAGCAACAGGGCTAACATCGTCCATCCGCACCAAGGTACGTTCGTCATCGACACTATGTGCATCACTCCGTCCATAGATATAGTTTATCGCCGCGACGAAGCAAGGTATCCGTCTTAAGCGAGAAGAATTGTCCTTGTTTAACTTGTTTGGTCGGGTGGCCGTCGGTATCCCGCAGCCCCTCCGCCTTACATTCATACACACCGGTGGTCTCGCCGGTGATGAGCAGATCCTGTCCCTCTTCGATGGCGTCCACTGCCTCGACGAGGAACTCCGCCACGCTCAGATTCTTAAAGAAATTCGTACACTTGGCGGCGTAGATCTTCTTGCGGGTCGCCTTATTGCCGTACGAATGTGTCCATTCGCCCAATTTCTGTCCCTGGTAATAGCCGTCCCAGAACCCGCGGTTGAAGACACGGCTGAGTCGTTCATTCCAATCGGCAATCTTGGGAAGGATGATCTCGTCATGAGCATACTCACCGTTCTGCCAAGCCTCCACCGCCTCTTTGTAACACTTCACAACTGTGGATACGTACTCTGCCCCACGGGCACGACCTTCAATCTTAAGCACCCGAACACCCGCATCGAGCATCTTATTGAGAAAATGAATGGTCTTCAGATCCTTGGGCGACATGATGTATTGGTTGTCGATGTCGAGTTCGAGATCCGACGATTTATCCTTCACCGTGTACCCCCGACGGCAGACCTGTACACAGGCACCGCGGTTGGCAGACAGTCCGTAGTTATTGAGGCTCAGATAGCACTTTCCGCTTACCGCCATACAGAGCGCACCGTGACAGAACATCTCGATACGTATCGGCTGTCCGCCGCGTCCGCAAATATGCTGCTCTTGGATATCGCGATAGACAGAAGCCACCTGCTCCATGTTCAGTTCGCGTGCCAGCACAACGACATCCGCAAACTGGGCATAGAACTTCAGCGCCTCGGTGTTAGCGATATTGAGTTGGGTAGAGAGGTGTACTTCCTGACCGATGGCATTGGCATACTGCATGACCGCGATATCGCTCGCAATAATAGCATCGACCCCCACCGCGTGGGCTTTGTCGACTATCTCACGCATCAGCGGCAGGTCTTCGGGATACATGACCGTGTTGACCGTCAGATAGGTCTTCACTCCCGCCTTACGACAGGTCGCCACGATAGTGGACATATCGGCCGTCGTGAAATTGACCGAACTACGGGCACGCATGTTCAGGTGCTCGATACCGAAATAGACGCTGGTAGCCCCCGCCTGTATTGCCGCAGCCAAGCTCTCCCAGCATCCTACCGGAGCCATGATTTCTATTTGACACGGATCATTTGTCATTGGCAATCAACCATTCGGCTATCTGTACGGCATTTAATGCGGCTCCCTTGCGGATCTGGTCACTCACACACCAGAAACTGAGTCCGTTCTCGTCAGTCAGGTCTTTGCGGATACGACCGACAAACACCTCATCTTTGCCGCTCAAGAACAGCGGCATCGGGTAAATCTTATTCTCCGGATCGTCCATCAGCACGCAGCCTTTGGCGTTTGCAAACGCCTCTTTGGCCTCTTCAACACTAATCGGTCGTTCGGTCTCCACCCACACACTCTCGCTATGTGCCCTCAGCGAAGGCACACGCACGCAAGTCGCACTGACCTTGACATCCGAGTGCATGATCTTACGCGTCTCGTTGAACATCTTCATCTCCTCTTTGGTATATCCGTTGTCGGTGAACACATCGATATGCGGGATGAGGTTGTAGGCCAACTGATAGGCAAATTTATTCACCGTCACTTCGTCGCCATTCAGCACTTGACGGTATTGTGTCTCGAGTTCTTTCATCGCCTGTGCCCCAGCGCCTGAAGCTGCCTGGTATGTAGCCACATGTACCCGACGGATATGACTCAGGTTTTCAATCGCCTGCAAAGCGACCACCATCTGAATCGTCGTACAATTCGGGTTGGCGATGATGTTACGCGGACGATTGAGTGCATCCTCCGCATTCACTTCGGGAACCACCAACGGCACATCTGCCTCCATACGGAAAGCCGATGAGTTGTCGATCATGATAGCTCCGAAGCGGGTGATATCTTCCGCATACGCACGCGAAACGCCCGCGCCCGCGGAGACAAAAGCAATATCGACGCCCTTGAAAGCGTCGTTATGTTGTAACAATTGTACTTCGTACTTTTTGCCACGAAACAGGTATGTAGTGCCGGCACTTCGCTCCGATCCGAAGAGTCTCAGTTCGGAGAGAGGAAATTGCCGCTGTTCAAGAACAGCGAGCAATTCCTGTCCGACGGCGCCCGAGGCGCCTACGATAGCAATTACCATACTTAAGCTAAAGCAACGATGATCTCACCTTCTTTCTCAGCGAAAGTCAGTTTGTTCTCGCGTGCGAGCCATCCGAGGGCGAAAGCCAACTCGTCATTCTTCAGTTTGGTAGCTTTTTTCAGTGCCTTCAAATCCAGGGCACCGTTCTGCAACGCACCCCATACGAGGCCTGCGTTTGCTCCAATTTTTGCGATCATAATACCTTAAATAAAATTTAGTGACTAATAGAGTGAATTATATGGGTCACTCCTCCCATTTCTTAAAGATCAGACATGCATTGTGTCCACCAAAACCGAAGGTATTGCTCAGCGCATAGTGAATATCGCGTTTCTGCGCCTTGTCGAAGGTGAAGTTGATACGATAATCAATCTCTTCATCCTTGTCTTCCGGATCATGATTGATAGTCGGCGGAATAATACCGTCCTTCAATGCCATGATACAAGCCAATGCCTCTACAGCTCCGGTAGCACCGATCAGATGACCGGTCATCGACTTGGTCGAATCCAGGTTCATATCATATACATGCTCACCGAACACACGCTGGATAGCCTTCACCTCGGTCACGTCTCCAAGCGGCGTCGAGGTACCGTGCGTGTTGATGAAATCTATCTTCTCCGGTTCCAAGTTCGCATCCTTAAGCGCTTGACGCATCACACGTTCCGCACCTTTTCCTTCCGGATCCGGGGCAGTCATATGGTAAGCATCCGAGGTCATACCGACACCCACTATCTCTGCGTAGATCTTCGCACCGCGGGCTTTCGCATGCTCGTACTCCTCCATAATCAGACAAGCCGCTCCTTCACCCAACACAAACCCGTCACGACTCTTGGAGAACGGACGGCTGGCGGTCTCAGGATGCTCATTATTGGTGGACAATGCGTGCAACGAGTTGAAACCACCGATACCGGTGTAGGTCACGTCCGCGTCGGCACCGCCCGTCAACAACACGTCGGCATGTCCAAGACGGATCTGATCAAACGCCGAACCTACTGCGTGGGAAGACGACGAACAAGCCGTGCTTACCGAGTAACTCAGACCACCGAGACCAAAACGGATAGAAATCTGACCGGCCGCGATAGACGGAATAGCCTTCGGAATCATGAACGGATTAAAGCGGGGAACACCGTCGCCCTTAGCGAAATCGATGATTTCCGATTCGGTACTCTGCAAACCACCCATACCGGATCCCCAGATAACACCTACTCGACCGCGATCTTCCTTCTCCAAATCCAAACCGCTATCTTTGAGCGCCTCGTCAGCTACCCAAACAGAGAACTGCGAGTAGCGATCCATTTTACGTGCCTCTTTACGATCAATCAGCGGAGTCGGATCAAAATTCTTAACCTCACCTGCAAACTGCGTCTTGAAATTCGTAGCATCAAAAGCGGTGATCGGAGCTATTCCGTTCACACCTTTAATCAATGCCTGCCATGTTTCCGGCGCAGAGTTACCCACGGGCGTAAGCGCGCCTAATCCTGTTATAACAACTCGTTTTAACTGCATAGTTTTCTTCGTGCAAATATAAAAAGCATACGAGTTTACAGTATTCCCGTAAACTCGCAAACTCAGATGAAAAGAAAATTACTTTCCGGCTTTCTTCTCAACATAAGCGATTGCATCGCCTACGGTAGCAATCTTCTGGGTATCCTCGTCAGGAATCTCAACATTGAATTCCTTCTCGAACTCCATGATCATCTCAACCGTGTCGAGAGAATCTGCACCCAGATCCGTTTGGAAGTTAGCCTCGTTCGTAATCTGAGACTCTTCTACACCCAGCTTATCAGCAATAATTGCTTTAACTTTTGCTTCAATTTCTGCCATGATACTAAAAATTTTAGCGTTATTATTTATGTGTTTTTATTAAATTTCGTATAATTCGATTTCCGCGCATTTCGGAAAATCGGTGCAAAATTACTACATTTTTTTGAATTGACCAAATTTTTTTGTCTTATTTTTCATTTTTGTCACCTAAATATAGCACAATCTTGCCCAAATAGATGCCACTCTTACCCATTTGGCATACCGGAATGCTATCTCCGTCCAAATTGGCGATGCGTAAATTATCATATAATTTATGGGTATGTCCGCCGATAACTACGTCAATGCCTCGCGTATGACTCACAAGCGCCGTGTCGCATACATCTTCAGGGGCTTTGCCGCATGTACCCATATGACTCAGGCACACTACCAGGTCACAACCTTGCGCATGAAGCGTATCGGCCATCTGCTGCGCCACAGGATACGGCGCCAGATAGACCGCAGGTTTGAAATTCTTATCAGAGATAATACCTTTCGGGTCACACCCCAAGCCGAAAATACCGATTTTCAGGCCTCCCTTATGCACAATCGTATAGGGTTTGACCACCCCTTCCATCACCGTACCGGTGAAGTCATAATTAGCACAAACGATCGGGAACCTAGCCGTTGAACGAATCACCTCTGCGAGCGTATCAAGACCGTTATCGAACTCATGGTTTCCGAGTGTTCCTGCGTCATATCGCATTCTGTTCATCGCCTCCAACTCCACGCGTCCCCGGTAAAAATTGAAGTACGGCGTACCCTGGCTGAAATCACCGGCATCCACCAGCAGCAGGTTCTTGTCGATCCTCCGCTCTTCCTTGATCATCCCCATGCGACGGGCATAACCGCCCTGACCGTTGGCCTTGGGTTCCACCTGCGAGTGCGTATCATTCGTATGCAGAATCGTCAAATGATCCGGTGGCGTACATGCCACAAAAAAGACGATAGTTAACAGATAATAGATGATAGATGATCTTTTCATGGTCGTATATTTTTAGTTTATCAGAATCGTTTGTTGATCTCCTCGTCTGTCAGCAGCGAGACGATGGTCTTACCATCCGCTGTTCGGCGGTACTGAGGCAGCGCCAACAGACGCGCCAACAGGTCTCGCATCTCTATCTCTGAGAGGCTCTTCCCATAGGGAATAGCGGCGTTCTGCGCCAAAGTCAATGCGATCTGTTCGCGCCATTCACGTTGGGTATCCGCACCGCGTTCACGCACTTGTGCCAGTATATGTTGCAATACAGGAACAGGCGATTGCTGTGCCAGTTGTGCCGGCACACCTTGTATCGAATAACTGTCCGGACTCAACTGCTCCAGATCAAAACCGATGGCCTTCAGATCAGGCAATAGTTGTCCCACCAGCACCATCTCGTCTTGTGCTAAGGCGAGCACCTCCGGAAACAGCAACTGCTGCATGGCACCCTGCGAGGTCCCCAACTGCTCCATGAACTGCGCATAGAGAACTGCCACATGAGCGCGATGCTGATTGACCATCAAGAGTCCATCTTCGGTCGCCACAAAAATATATTTCCCGCCGTACTGCCATATAGGCGCATGTTCGGCATCAGGAGGTGTCACTTCTGTCCTGAATTCAGGTATATCGGCCTGCGGCCTGTTCGCTGGATTCTGCAGCCCTTCATACAGGCTCTCCCAGTTCTTCGGAGGTCTGTCCGGATAGATCGTTCCACGCGTATGGAAGGGGTTATAGCCCGGATCCACCGTCACTTGCGGACGACTGACAGGTGCGTCTGCCGGCAGCGGTATATCGAGATTATTCGGCGTGTCAAAATCAATAGTCGGCGCCAGTGTAAACTTACCCAGCGCTTCACGAACGGAGGCCATCAAAATCTGGAAAATCGTCTGCTCATCGGCAAACTTAATCTCCGTCTTCGTCGGGTGAATATTGACATCAATAGCCTCCGGATTGATGTCAAAATAAATGAAGTACGACGGTTGGTAATCGGCCGTCAGCATGCCCGAATAAGCCGTTTGAACAGCCTTCTGGAAATACGGATGGCGCATGTAGCGACCATTCACAAAGAAATATTGCTCCGCCTTGCGGGTAGCACTCTCAGGTTTGATCACGAAACCACGGATACCCACCATCTCCGTCTCCGTCTTCACCTCTACAAACGCCGAGGTATAGACGTTCTTTTTCGGATTGCCGAACACCGCCTCAATGCGCTGTTTCTCCGTTCCAACAGGCAGCTCGAGCAGAATCTCATCGTTGTGTACAAACGTGAAAGAAACTTTCGGATATACCAGCACGATATGATAGAACTCATTGAGCAGATTCCGCAGCTCCGTTTGGTCGGTCTTCAGGAACTTCCGTCGTACCGGCACGTTAAAGAACAGGTTACTTACCTTGATATTTGTTCCTACGGGACACGCACAAGGCTCCTGGCGTACCACATCCGAACCGTGTATCTCAATCAGCGTACCTGTCTCATCCTCTTTACGGCGCGTGGTCATCTCCACTTGTGCCACTGCACAGATACTCGCCAACGCTTCCCCGCGGAAACCCATCGTACGCAGACTAAACAAGTCCTGCGCCTCGCGGATCTTACTCGTCGCATGGCGCTCGAACGCCAGACGAGCGTCCATCTCACTCATTCCGCTACCGTCATCGATCACCTGCAATAACGTGCGACCGGCATCACGAACAATAACCTGCACACGGGTAGCCCCCGCGTCCAAGCTGTTCTCCACCAACTCCTTCAGACACGACGCAGGGCGTTGAATAACCTCCCCGGCCGCTATCTGGTTGGCCACGCTATCCGGTAACAGATGAATGATATCCATACGCAGCGCGCATATACGCGCGTATTATAAAAGGAAATAGAACGTAAAAAGAAGCAGCCCGAGCAGTACAATCCAAAACACCAACTTCGATTGTTTTTTCTTTCGCAACTCCGTCATGTTCTTCTCGTGCTCTTCTCGGAAAGCCCCGCGACGAAGACGCGCAAGTCTTTTATCCTTGCGCGCCTCCTTTTCCTCATCGAAGTAAATGGGGCGATAGTCCCACTCACGGGGTTTATTTACTTTCGGAAATAATACCGACATTATTTAACGATAGCCTGGAACTCAGCCTCCTCAGCGAACTTAGCAAACTCGATATCCTGAGCAGCACGTGCTTTGAGGTTAGCGTCTTGTGCGATAGCCGACTTGAGGTTAGCATAAACAGCCTCTTTGTCGTTCGTACGAGCACCTACAACAGCCTTCAGGTAAGCGGTCGTTGCATTCGGCTCCTTGATAGCATCAAGGGTCTTCGATGCAGCAGCATAGTCCTCATCCAGGATCTGTTGAACAGCAGCATTATTGGTAGCGTTTTCGCCATAAGCTTTCTTAGCGGCAGCGTAGTCACCCTTCTGCGTGTAGAGGGTACCCATAGCAGCGCTCAGGTTAGCCTTTGTACCGGCAGCCTTACCCAGATGATACTCTGCTTTCTCTAGATCACCGGCAGCCATATAAGCAACACCTGCGTTGTAGTTCACGTCCGGATTGTTCGGCTCGATCTCCAATGCCTTCTGATAGCAACGGAGTGCCTCGTCATTGTTACCTGCCTCGAAATAGAGTTGACCCAGACCGTTCCATGCGCGGTAGTCGTTATAGAGATCAGCAGCTTTCTTATAGATAGCCATCTTCTCTGCTTTATCCTCGGTCAGCGAAGCAGCATAGAGCAGCTCCTCAACACTCAGTTGAGCCGGATCGTTCTTTGCCAATGCAGCAATCTCCTCGTCACTCTTACCGATCAAATCAACGGTGAGCAACAGGCGGCTGCGACGGAGTGCCGGAAGAATCTCCTCTGCAATCGTTGCGTAAACAGCACTCAGGTTCTTAATCTGTGCCTCGCGCTCCTCAGGATCGCTATACATGGACAGCACGCGCAGAACAAGGTCTTTGTCTTGCATGTTGCTGTTCTCCATAGCACGCTGGAAACCGTCCCAGTCCTCTGCAGTGATGTTCGACAGAACCTCAGCAGCCACTTTATTCTTCTTGAGGTCTTTCTTGAGGAAGTTAGCGGCTACTTTCTGACGATTCTGAGCCAGTTTCTCGTTCAAGTCCATACCACCATCCGGAGATGCATAACCGGCAACCTCAACGCGGCTTACCTCTTTGTTCTCAGCTTCCTTAGCATCCTTAAGAGCAGCCTGCAAAGCCTTTACACTCTCGTTTTTAGTCTCCGACGAACGAAGATCTGCGCTCTGAATCAAGAAGCGGATGTCTGCCTCCGTCAACTCCTGGATAACACGTTGGAACTTGTCCGGGGTGGTAGCCGTCTTGTTGTCTTTGGCCTCTGCCAACTCCGAAGTAGCAACTACACCGTCAGCAATCTTAAGATCAGGGATCTCAATCACTTTTTTACCAACACGAGCCTCAAAACGCAGATAGAGCTCAGACTTGCGCATAGCGGGAACATAGTCGAAAGAACAGCTCTGGCTGTACTTACCGCCTTGCTTGTAGTTCACGGTCTTACCGTTCTCTTTCGCCTTCTCACCTACATAAGTAACAGGCTCACCAAGAACTTCCTGGCCTTCGAATTTGAGAACCGGAGTAACAACCAATACACCTTTCTTAGCGAATTTCTTCTCAGGGAACGTACCGGTAATCTCTGCATTTACCTTACTACCCACCTTCTCCAGCGGACTCGGGTTAACTGTGATCTGCTCCGGATTCGGTAACGATTTGTTACACGATGCCAACACTACTGCAGCAGCAATGAGGCTAAATAATAAACCTTTTTTCATATGCATATATTTTGTTTTGTATGTGAAATCACATATTTCGCTGCAAAATTACAACTTTTTTTTGAATTGTGCAAATATTTATGGAAAAATTTGTGCATATCAATATTTTTTTGTACCTTTGTGCCCGATATGAGAAGAACGATATTCCTTATTATTGCCCTCACGCTCGCGCTCGTGAGTTGCAACAAACCTTCACGCGTAGAACAGCACAAAGCCGAGAAACATGTGCAGGATAGCATCCGTTTGGAAGAGCAGGTGCGCAGTTTGGCGTATTACGAAGGCGAATTGGATCGTCTACTGCCCGTTTCCGATAGTCTGATTGCGCTGTTCCATTACGAACGCAACGAAAAATATCAAGATCATGGTTACTATGTAACCAACGGACGAAACGGTTTGCGTATTTTGGTGCGTGACGATGGCAAGGATCTGATGCTCTACCAAAACGGCAAACGCATCCCCTCTACCGATGATCCCAAACTCGAGCAGGCACAACACCTCCAAATCGTCATTTCCGACATCAAAGAACTCGAAAAACGTATCGCAAGAACCTCTCTCGAGGTGCAAAAATATCAAAAAAGACTACAAAAAGAATAATATACTTGCATATATGCAAGATTTTTTGTAACTTTGCAGCCGCAATTAAAATGCAGAATTATGGCAGAATCGAAATACGAAAGTAAGATCACATCCGCACCCTGCTCGGCAGCGCAGATTTATCGTGTGCTGAGTAACATGCAGAACCTCGAGCGCGTGAAGGATATGATTCCCAAAGATAAGATTCAGGAAATGGAAATTGAGCCCGACCGCGTACGCCTCAAAGTGGATGGTCTGGCGCAGAAAATCACCATCGCTATCGTCGATCGGATCGAGAACGACACCGTCAAGTTCGGAGCAGAAGGCATTCCGATGGACGCCAACTTCTGGATCCAGATGAAAGAAGTGAGTCCGACCGACACACGGCTCAAACTGACCGTCAAAGCGGATATTCCGTTTATGTTCAAGTTTATGATCGAGAAAAAACTCCAAACGGGACTTGACCAGGCAGCCGACATGCTGGCACAGTTCCCCTACCAAATGTGGCAATAAGAATATGAAAACTCCCAGAATACACAGAGAAGGACGCGGCTTGATCGTGGGTACCGTGCTGCTCCTGTTCATCATTAACGTACCTATTTACTTGTTTGTGCAACCCCATTGGGTATTCGCTATCACGTTGGTACTGACAGCGGTACTGCTCGTGTTCGTCACCTATTTCTTCCGCAACCCTGTACGCGTGTTGGAGATTGATGACCCCAATTTCATCATCGCCCCGGCGGACGGTCGTGTCGTAGTGGTTGAACCGACCGAAGAGAACGAGTATTTCCGCGAGCAGAAACTGCAAGTGTCGATCTTCATGTCGCCCTTTAACGTACATGCCAACTGGTACCCCATCGAGGGAGAGATCCTCGTTTCCGAGCATCAGAAAGGCCGTCATATGGGCGCATGGTTACCTAAGTCGAGCACCGAGAACGAGCGCTCGCTCGTAGTCATCGAGACACCGAACAAAGTGCAGATCGCCCTTCGTCAGATTGCCGGCGCCATGGCACGCCGAATCGTGACCTACGCAAAACCCGGTCATCAGGCGCACCGTAATACCCACCTCGGTTTCATCAAACTCGGCTCCCGCGTGGATATGTACTTGCCGATGGACACCGAGATGTTCGTCACCGTAGGTGAAGCCGTTCGCGGCAACGAGACCATTATCGGCCGCCTCGCAGATGTTAAGCCAAAAGCTCCGAAGCAAGCCCCAAAAGAGGCTCCCAAGGCTAAAGCAGCCGCCAAGCCCAAAGCAAAAGCAAAAAAAGTTTAACCCTTAAATATACCAAGTTATGAATTTTGAAGAATTATTTGCGCAGTACCCCTGCCCGTTTACCGATGAGCAAGTAAAAGCTCAAGTTGCTGACATCGAAGCAAAACATTTTGCTGAGAACAACAATGTCGAGGTATGGAAAGAGTGCCTCCACCAGATTGACTACACGACCCTGAGTGCAGACGACACCATTGCTAAAGTAGAAAGCATGGCGAATGCCGTAAACACCTTCGAAGCGAAGTTCCCGGGTGTGCCCAACGTAGCCGCTATCTGCGTTTATCCCGCTATGGCAGAGTACGTACGCAAAGCCCTCAAGGATCCGAAATTCAATATCGCTTGCTGCTGTGCCGGCTTCCCCGCTGCACAGACTTTCCCGGAGATCAAAGTAGCCGAGACCGCAATGGCCCTCAAGATGGGTGCTACCGAGGTGGATATCGTGCTTTCTGTAGGTAAGTTCCTCGAAGGCCGTTATCAGGAGTGCTTCGATGAGATCCGCGAGATCAAGGACGTTTGCAAAGAGCATCATCTCAAAGTGATCCTCGAGACCGGACTGCTCAAAACCGCAGAGAACATCTGGAAAGCTTCCATCCTCTCGATGGCTGCTGGCTGCGATTTCATCAAGACCTCAACCGGTAAGATCAGCGTCAACGCTACGCCGGAGGCTACCTTCATCATGTGCCACGCCATCAAGGCATGGAAAGAGAAAGCAGGCATCAAGATGGGTTACAAACCTGCCGGTGGTGTGTCGACAACCGACGAGGCTGTACAACACTTCACGCTCGTCAAGGAGATCCTCGGCGAAGAATGGCTCAACAACGAGTGGTTCCGCTTCGGTGCTTCCCGTCTGGCCAACAACCTCCTTTCCTCTATCGTAGGCAAAGAAACAAAACATTTCTAAAAAGAAATTAATGAATAAAATCATTTCCAAAAGATTCTTTTCGGACAATGTAGCGGAGCTCGTAGTTGAAGCTCCGCTTATTGCCCGTAGTCGTCGTGCCGGCCATTTTGTGATCATTCGCGTGGACGCCAATTCCGAACGTGTGCCCTTGACCATCGCCGGCGCAGACATTGAAAAAGGGACTATCACCCTTGTCGTTCAACAAGTAGGTGCTTCCACCCACAAACTGCTGGCTCTCAACGCCGGCGATTCGATTCACGATGTAGTCGGACCGCTCGGTCGCGCCACACGTATTGAGAAATACGGTACGGTCGTTTGTGCGTGCGGTGGTGTAGGCGCTGCGCCTATGTTGCCTATCGCCGAAGCCCTCAAGAAAGCCGGCAATAAGGTCATTACCGTCCTTGCTGCCCGCAACAAAGACCTGCTCATCCTCCGCGATGAACTGGCACAATGGTCGGACGAAGTGATCATCATGACCGACGATGGTTCTGCCGGACAACAAGGTGTCGTCACCATAGGTGTCGAGCAAGTCATCAACCGCGAGAAAGTCGATAAGTGTATCACCATCGGCCCGGCGATCATGATGAAGTTCGTTGCCCTCACGACCGCCAAATACAATATCCCGACGGAAGCTTCGCTCAACACCATCATGGTCGATGGCACAGGAATGTGCGGCGCGTGCCGTGTTACCGTAGGCGGCAAAACAAAATTCGTTTGCGTCGATGGACCCGAGTTTGACGCCCACGAGGTCGATTGGACAGAGATGCTCAGCCGCATGAAATCCTACAAAGCGGAAGAAGCGGAGGCACTCGAAGCATATATGCACATGGGTGATCCAAAACACGGTAACGACACGGTAACGACACGGAATCGGGATGAAGTTAAAGCAGAGGCATCTACACCCAAAAAGCAAGTAGAACCCTTCGAAGGCAAACCGAAAGATCGCGTCGCTATACCACGTGTTCAGATGCCCGAACTGCGTCCGGAAGTGCGTGTCAAATCGCTGCACGAGGAAGTTAACCAAGGTCTGACGTTCGAGCAAGCCATCACGGAATCCCATCGTTGTCTGAACTGCAAGAACCCGACCTGCGTACAAGGCTGTCCGGTGAACATCAACATCCCGGGCTTCATCAAGACCCTCGAAACAGGAGACGTACTTGGCGCGGCTGCGGTCATCAAAGAATCATCCTCTCTGCCTGCCGTTTGCGGTCGCGTATGCCCGCAAGAGAAACAATGTGAATCGCAGTGTATCCATCTCAAGATGGGTCATCCGGCAGTTGCTATCGGTTACCTCGAGCGTTTCTGCGCAGATTTTGCCAACAGCCAAGAGAAAAAAGTCGAAAATAAAAAGCCAACAGGCGCTAAAATTGCCGTGGTGGGTTCCGGCCCTGCAGGCTTGACCTTCGCCGGCGACGCCGCCAAGTACGGCTACGAGGTGCATGTCTTCGAAGCCCTGCATGAGATAGGCGGTGTACTCAAATACGGTATTCCGGAGTTCCGTCTGCCGAATCGCATCGTGGATATTGAGATAGACGGTCTGCGTGCCTTGGGCGTGCAGTTCCATACCGATACCATCATTGGCAAGACCATCTCCATTAAAGAACTCGAAGAGCAAGGTTTCAAGGGTATCTTCGTCGGTTCCGGAGCCGGTCTGCCGCGCTTCATGAACATCCCGGGTGAGAACCTCAACGGTGTCATGTCCTCCAACGAGTACCTGACCCGCGTCAACCTCATGGACGCTTCGAACCCTGCGACCGACACCCCGCTGCTCTACGGCAAGAACGTAGCGATCATCGGTGGTGGTAACACTGCGATGGATGCCGTGCGTACCGCCAAACGGCTCGGTGCAGAGCGCGCAATGATCATCTACCGCCGTTCCGAAGAGGAGATGCCCGCGCGTATCGAAGAGGTACATCACGCCAAACAAGAAGGCATCGAGTTTATGACCCTGCACAACCCGATTGAGTACCATGCCGACGAGAACGGACGTGTTTGCGAAGCCGTACTCCAAGTCATGGAACTCGGCGAACCCGACGAATCCGGTCGTCGCAGTCCGGTGCCCGTAGAAGGCAAGACCGTCACGATCCCTGTGGATCTCGTCATCGTCGCCGTAGGCGTTAGCCCGAACCCGCTGATTCCGTCGTCCGTAGAAGGCCTCGAGATCGGAAAGAAAGGTACGATCGTCGTAAACGAAGGTATGCAATCCAACCTGCCGATGATCTTCGCCGGAGGCGATATCGTTCGCGGAGGTGCTACGGTTATTCTCGCGATGTCGGACGGCCGCAAAGCCGCAGCAGCTATGCACGAGTATCTGAGCAAGTGAGTATCTTTGCGTCCATATTGCTCTCTATCAATTTCCTGTTGACCCATCCGATCACAGGACAAGCCAACATGTCTGTTTATGTGCAGAACATGCAGACAGGCGAAGTGATAGACAGTTATCGTGCAGATCACGTAGTGCCGCCGGCGTCGGTCATGAAGTTACTGACGACCGGCGCGGCACTCGAGATACTCGGCCCCGGATACCGTTTTCCGACCGTCCTCGAATATACAGGTACCATCGAGAACGGTGTCTTACACGGCAACCTCTATATCCACGGAAGTTGTGATCCGTCCTTGGGTTGGAAAGGCCGTACGGGTTTTCTCGACCAATGGCTCAAAGCCGTTCAGAAAGCCGGTATCACCTCCATCGACGGCGGCATCATCGCCGATATGACGATGTTGGACGGCGAGGCGCAGAACCCCAACTGGCTCTGCGAAGACGCCGGTAACTACTACGCCCCGGGTATCTTTGCACTCAACTACTACGGCAACACGATGAACATCGTGCTCCAGAGCGGCGAACCCGGTACGGTTGCCAAGGTCGTCAAGACCGAACCCTACGTGGAGGATGTCTATTTCATCAACCGAATCCGCTGCGACAAGATCACCTACGATGGGGCCTTTGTGAGTGGACTGCCATACAGCCGCGAACGCTATCTCACCGGCGCTGTACCCTCAAACCTCGGTACGTTCGGTGTCAAAGGTGACCTTCCGAATCCCGGACTGCTGTTAGCGCGTCATTTCACGAATCGGCTGCGCGAAGCGGGTATCAAAGTCAAACGCGATGCCTGTTATATCGCAGACTACAACCCGCTTATACCGCCGCGCACGGAACTATACATCCATTACTCGGAACCGCTGTCGGAAATCATCAAGGAGACAAACGTCAATAGTAACAACCTCTACGCCGAGGCGCTGTTCCGTTATTTAGGCACACGCTATACCCTACCCGGCACGATTCATAACAGTCAGGATCTCTTGCGTGACTTCTGGCGTCGCAGAGGAGTGTCCGTGCAAAACGCCATCATCAAAGACGGCTGCGGTCTCGCACCGCAAGATGCCGTAAGTGCCAAAGCCTTCGTGCAACTGCTCTCCGTCATGGCGCGCAGTAACAACAAAGAGACCTGGATCAACTCCCTCCCCGTGAGCGGACAAAGCGGCACGCTCAAAAGCCTGTGTCCCAAGACAGAACTCGAAGGCCGAATCCATGCCAAAAGCGGAACGATTGCAGGCACCAAAAATTTCGCCGGTTACATCGATATGCCCAACGGAGAGACCTGGGTCTTTGCTATCCTCATCAACTCCGCCCCGGGTAAGGCAATAAATGTACAACACGTGATCCAACAATACTTGTTAGATGTATATCGCGCGCACCAATAGTACAAACACCCTGCTTAAGCAACTGGCTGCCGAAGGCAATCCGCCGGAGTTTATCTATGCGGGATACCAAACTGCCGGACGCGGACAAACAGGCAACAGTTGGGAAAGCGAAGAAGGGAAGAACCTGTTGTGCTCGATCCTGCTGCCGCCAAACAAGAACCTCCACTTCCTCAACATTGCGGTTGGCGTGGCAATACTTCGGGTGATAGGCGACGATTTTACGATCAAATGGCCGAACGACATTTATTACGGCGACAAGAAAGCAGCAGGCATTTTGGTAGAAAACGCCATTATAGGAAATGAAATACGTTATTCGATAGCAGGCATCGGCTTGAATGTCAACCAGACGACCTTCGTTTCAAACGCACCGAATCCTATATCGCTTAAGCAGATTCGAGGGCAAGAATACGACATTGAACGCTTGATGAACCAATTGCTCGAAGCGGTACACACCGTACTCAACGAACCCGAACAGGATGTATGGGCGTACTATAAGTCTCATCTCTATCGTCGAGAAGGATGCTGGCCGTTCGAAGATAAAAAGGGAAGGTTTGAAGCGGTAATACAAGATGTCCTGCCTACCGGCGAAATTGTCCTGCGCGACATCAACGGTCAAATCCGTCAATACGAATTTAAACAAATAAAATATATTTTATGAAATCTATCATTATCACCGGCGGAGCCGGATTTATCGGGAGTCATGTAGTGCGCTTGTTTGTTAACAAGTACCCCGACTACCGGATCATCAACGTGGATAAGTTGACCTACGCAGGTAATCTGGCGAACCTCAAGGATATCGAGGACAAACCCAACTACCGTTTTGTACGTGCCGACATATGCGACTTCGATACGATCTTCGCCCTCATGAAAGAAGAGCACGTGACCGGCGTGATCCATCTCGCAGCCGAGAGCCACGTAGATCGCTCCATCAAAGATCCGTTCACTTTTGCCCGCACGAATGTCATGGGTACGCTCTCTATGCTCCAAGCCGCTAAACTCTATTGGGAATCCCTGCCGGAGAAATGGGAAGGCAAGCGTTTCTATCATATCTCCACCGATGAGGTTTATGGTGCGCTCCAACTCACCCATCCCGAAGGCATCGAGCCGCCGTTTACAACCACCGCTTCCTCTGCGGAGCATCATCTTGCGTACGGTGAGGATTTCTTCTATGAGACCACCAAATACAACCCGCATTCGCCGTACTCGGCATCGAAAGCATCGTCCGATCACTTCGTTCGTGCTTTCCACGACACCTACGGCATGCCGACCATCGTGACGAACTGCTCGAACAATTACGGTCCATACCAGTTCCCGGAGAAACTCATTCCGCTCTTCATCAATAATATCCGTCATCGCAAACCGCTGCCTGTTTATGGCAAGGGCGAGAACGTACGCGATTGGCTCTATGTAGTGGATCACGCACGTGCGATCGATATCATTTTCCATAACGGAAAGATTGCAGAGACCTATAATATCGGTGGATTCAACGAGTGGAAAAACATCGACATCATCAAGACCATTATCAAGACCGTCGACAAACTGCTTGGTCGTCCCGAAGGTGCAGACCTCGATCTGATCACCTACGTCACCGACCGCGCCGGACACGATATGCGCTATGCCATTGACTCGACCAAACTGCAACGCGAGTTAGGCTGGGAGCCAAGCCTCCAGTTCGAAGAAGGCATCGAGAAAACCGTTCGCTGGTACCTTGATAACCAAGAATGGCTCGATAATATCACCTCCGGTGAGTACGAGAAATACTACGACGATATGTACAAGAATCGTTAAAAAATTAAGGGCGCTCGAAAGCGTCCTTAATTTTTATGCATTGCGGAATGCCTTAGGTGTCACACCCACGCGGGCTTTGAAGAAGCGGTTGAAGAAAGCCACATTATCAAATCCCAAGCTGAGCGCAATCTCCTTCACCTGCAGATTGGTGATCTTCAACTGCGATTTGGCATCTGTAATAATCGCCTCAATAATGATGTCTCCGGCTGTTCTTTCTCCCACCGATTTGATGGTAGAACAGAGATGCGGCAAGGTAAGACGCATCGCCTCGGCATATTGACTCACATGATGCCACTCATGATAATGTTGCAGCACGAGTTGGCAGTAATCCTGATAGATCTCCGTCTTACGATCCATCGGCTTAATCAGATACTCATCCTGCTCGTGCGCATACTTGGCATAACTGGTCTGCAGCAGATTAAAGATATGAACCATCTTCTCTGTATCCAACATCGTCGGTTCCGCATTGAGTGCCGCCACAATCGTCTCGTACATGGAGCAGAGCACTTTGACGTGGTTCTCACTCGTACTCAATTTCGGAGAGTGTAACTGCAGCGCCGACAACGACATCTTGTTATTCACTGTGTATTTCTCGAGGAACTTACTACCGAACACGATCCAATACACCAACGCATCGTCCGAGAACTCACGGATAAACAGGAAACTGCCCGGCTCAAGCAATAGGATATCATTCGCCTTGAACTCATAGTCCGTCACATTGATCGTCGCACGCGCGGTTCCACGAACCAACAACGCATACACACCGCACTTGATCTTACACGGATAACGACCGTACTCATTCATCAGTTTACCACTCGCGTCACCGATCATGTAATCGCCGTACGGACAGTCCACAATAGGGATATTATTCTCTTTCATCTTAACAATCGTATCAAAATTCGCCACAAAAGTACTGCTTTTTTTTGATATACGCAAATAATTGTGCGTTTTTATGCATAAAAAAAGAAGAACCACCATGTGATTCTTCCGTTTGACCTAAACTTTAGCGTATTAGAGCTTGTTGATCATGCGTGCAAGCTTCGATTTGAGGTTGGAAGCTTTGTTCACGTGAATGATATGACGCTTTGCCAGTTTGTCGAGCATAGAGCTTACTTTCGGCAGAGCAGCAGCTGCTGCAGCCTTGTCAGTAGTCTTGCGCAAGTCGCGCACTGCATTACGTGCGGTTTTTGCATAATAATGATTGTGTGCTTTGCGCGCTGCCGTTTGGCGAATACGCTTCAAAGAGCTTTTATGATTTGCCATCTTTGTTGTTTGTTTTTTGTCCGACTCGCGGACGGGTTTTGTTAATGTCCGTCGGCTTTGAGAGGATCAGCCTCAGGAATTGACTTTAGGGAAGGTCTTTGTAGTGCCAAGGGGAATCGAACCCCTATTGCAAGAATGAAAATCTTGAGTACTAACCGTTATACGATGGCACCGCGCTTTGCGCTATCAAGCGAAAAAGCGTGCAAAAGTACTGCTTTTTTTTGATATACGCAAATAATTGTGCATTTTTTTGCAAAATTTAGTGATTTTTGTTATGCAAAGTCGCCAAATATTCCTGTTCCGGTTGCCCCGGAGTCGGAATAAGTTCCGCTTCCTCCATTACTCCGAGTGCCGCTAAGTCCATGATGGTCGAATACCCAGAACGGGCGATGATGCGGCTTGCTCCTAATAGTGCAGGAACCAGTTCCGCATCGCTCATGTACGGTACAATGGTCATATTCCCCCGCTTGATACGCGTGTTCGGACGAGACATCTGTCCTTGTACAACAAGAACTCGCTCTTCTTTTCCCGTATAGCGTGCAATAATCTCTTTCTCCAATAGCGTCCGATGAGGTTCTAAACCGGATAGAACTGCTACCACATCAAAAGAACCCTTCTTATCCGTTTGAGAGAACCGACTCAAGGGACCGATATATTCTAAATTTGAAATTTGAAATTTGAAATTATGACTCAATGCGCCGGCAAGACTCTTCTCTACTTCCTCATAGTCCGGGACCCACACCTTATTATAGTGCGCATAGATGCGTGCGTGCATACGCGAGGCGATCGGTTCTGCCCATCTCCAACCTCTCGGCAGCATAATATGCAGCTGATGCGTCATATAAACACACTCCGTTTGCTTATTATATAGTCCAAAGCGGTTGTCAGAAATAACCCGGTCTATCGCTTCTTCACGAAGGATGGCTTTGAGCATTGCGTGGTCTTGAAGTGCCCATCGGATGAGTTGAGGAAAGGCCTTAACCATCGCCCAGACCTGCCGTTTACCTGCCCCATACCGCAGATTCAATGGCGCCAGATAGACGTAACGTAGTTTTGGAAAATGTTTGCGTAGCAACGTCAGACTATCCCCGTCACCACCAAGAATGACTTCATGTCCCTCATCCAACAAACGCTGAACAAGCGGCACACAACGACTCGCATGACCGAGTCCCCAGTTCAAAGGCGCAACGAGAATTTTCATGCAGAGATAGAGACATTATATCCTTTCGCTATCAGCGGCGCAGCAATGGTTTCCATCTCTTTGCGGGAGATCTTAGAAAGGTTTTCTTCCGGCGTCTTGCGGTCGATGACATAGATCATGATCTGCTTCGGATGAAGTTTCTCTACTGCTGCATACCACGAGGATAGCTCGAAGGTACTGGTATTGTCTAGGATTACTCCGTTGTGCCTACCTCTCAGGAAACATGTCTGTAGGGTAAAGTCCCCATCGAATTGTTGAAGCCATTCGATGATTTGTGCCACGGTCAGGTTCCCGTTCACGGGCAAATCAATCTGCCGCATCATCGTGTCTGTACCTGCATCGAGTTTGAGGATGCGGTTATCGCACAGCCGCAGCGCTTGTACCACATCAGGGCGACCTAATTGCGTAGAGTTACTCAAAACGCTCACCTTCGCCTTCGGGCAGTATTGATCACGCAACGCACAGGTATCTTGTATGATTCCCAAGAAATCGGGATGTAAGGTCGGTTCACCGTTGCCGGAGAAAGTGATCACATCCAAATCCAGCCCCTCTTTCAGTCTGGCTTCCAGGGCGGCACGTACCTGCTCTCGCGTGGGTAGTTGAGGATGATGTACGGGTTCATTCCAACCGCATTCGCAATAAACACAGTTGAACGTACATAACTTATGCTCCAGCGGCATCAGTTCAACGCCTAAGCTGGTGCCTAAACGCCGGCTGTGTATCGGACCATATGCAATCTCGTTAAAAAGCATACTTACACATTGATCACTCGGTTACCGAGCACTTTGCATAACTCATTACGCATTGTGAGCAGTTCGGGTTGATGCTTAAGCAGTTCGAACTGCCGTTGCACATCGCCCTTCTCCTGCGCCTCTTTGAGGCCGCGCTCCAAGTCCGCTATTTGTATGTTCACCACCGTCAGTTTGATCTCGAACAGCAACTGCGTCACTAGCTCGCCCAGACGCACATCGCTCTCGGTCTTCACGAACTGATACCGCTCAGCAATCATGTCGATCGCCATCGAACTGATAGCCGGATCGGGATGGAAGGTAAAGAAATGTTCGGCTTTGAAGCCCTCATCTTTACAATGCGCTTTATACTCATCTATCATCGTCTGATAGACCGGCACCGGCGGTTGGATCTCATCGTTCTCCAGCGTCCAGATGATCACCTCGCCTATCGTGTACATCTCGCCATCCACCTCTATCGGCCGTTCCCCATAACGCACAACAAGTTGCATCAGGTTATAATAGTTCTGCTCCAACGGAGAAGATATAGTGCCAGGTTGACTAGGCGTACTAGGCATACTAGGCTGAATAGGTATACTCGGCTCTTCGGCGGGCTTCTCTTCCTTCGCTACCTCGGCCATTTTCTTCTTACGCAAGCTGATGACCTCTTTGGTCAAGACCTGCTCGCTCATATGCAGACGCTCCGCGCTGTCCTTGATATACACTTGCCGCGTGATGATATCCGGAATGATGGCGATAGATGCCGTGATGTCTTTGATGAGTTCGGCGCGTTTGAAGGGATCGTCCCCGGCGGCTTTGCTGAGTAGTGCGGACTTAAAACGAATAAAATCCGTCTGGTGCTCTTCGATATACCGAATGAATTCCGTCGAGTCATGGCTCTGCGCGTAGCTGTCGGGATCTTCTCCGTCGGGCAACAACACCACTTTCACATTGAAGCCCGCCTCGAGGAACATATCTATACCTCGTAATGCTGCATGGATACCTGCCGCATCGCCGTCATAGAGCACGGTGATATTACTTGTAAAACGTTTAATGAGCCAGATCTGCGGTTTGGTCAAAGCCGTACCACCACTCGCCACGACGTTCTCGATACCCGACTGGTGCATAGAAATGACGTCCATCTGCCCCTCTACGAGGTAACACATGTCCGCCCTCGCAATCGCCTGCTTGGCTTGGAACAGACCGTACAGTTCGTTCGTCTTCGAGTAAATGATCGAGTCCGGCGAGTTGACGTATTTGCCGACGTTGTCTTTCTTCTTAAGGATACGTCCCGCGAACGCCACAGGTTTACCGCTCACCGTAAAGATCGGGAAGATAACGCGGTCACGGAATCGATCATAGAGACGTCCGTCTTCGGACTTGCCTACCACACCAACGCCTATCTTCGTATCCACATTATTCGTGATAAACTCCTCTTTGAATCCCTGTTTCTGCAGCTCCTTCGCCAGCGGATTACCCTTCTCCGGCGAGTAACCGAGTTGGTACTTGCGAATGATATCATCCCGCAAGCCGCGCTCATGGAAATAACTGAGGCCGATCGCCTGTCCTTCCTGCGTGTCCCATAGTTGTTGCTGAAACCATTTATTGGCGAAGTCGTTCACCACGAACATCGACTCGCGGTTGTCTTGTCGTTGTTGCTCCTCTACGGTCAACTCACGATCTTCGACCTCAATGTGGTATTTCTTGCCCAACTGCTTGACTGCCTCCACGAACGAACACTGCTCAATCTCCATGATGAACTTGATCGCGTGTCCGCTGGCGCCGCAACCGAAACATTTATAAATACCTTTAGACGGACTAACGGTGAACGAACCCGTCTTCTCGTTATGGAACGGACAGAGGCCAATAAGGTTCGCGCCGCGTTTGCGTAACGTGACGTAATCGCTTACGACCTCTTCTATCTTCGCCGCAGCGTGTATCCTGTCTATGGTCTCGCGAGGTATCATCAGTCAGCGTACCAGAAATACATACCTATCTTGATCTCCCACTGGTCAAAACGACCGCGCGTATGTACGCCGTTGGCGAAATCGGAATTCTTATATGGGTTGATCAAACCGAAGTCATATCCGCCACGCAGGAAATAACGTTGGTACTGAAAACCGGCTCCTACACCCCATGTGACATTCAGACGCTTGATAGCGTTTTGCCCCACAGAACTCTCCGGATCAACCTTATACGCATCGATCGCATCGCCGCGGACAGTCACCACTTCGCCGGTGATATCGTCCTTAGTATCCTTGCGCCAGTCCAACGTCAGACCGCATTGGATAGTCGGACCCGTATAGAGAATGAGGTAGGTCTCTTTGGCCACCTCGAACTTATACTGCCAATCCACAAACACCTCCAACTGGTTATAGGTAACCAACTGACGATCTTTCGGATAGTCGCCGTAAGCGGGGTTTCTGGATTCCCAACCGCTGTTATACACACCGAACGTGTAGTTCAGTCCCATCGCAGCGCCAAAACCGGCAGCGAAACTGCCATCATAGATAACACCCACTTTGAAACCTCGGAACTGAAGATGATGGCTCAGCGAGTCTTTCGCCGACGGGTCATTAACACGCAAGGTCGGTTGAGCCCAACCAATCTGCATACCAAAACCCTGCTTGGGCAGATCCACCGCCCACGCTTGGAGCGCCAAGACCATCACCAATAATGTACAAAAAATCTTTTTCATATCTATTTACTTTTCTTATCTCACTTTCGTTCGAACGATTATTTCACTTTCCTAAATACGTCTTCCGCATCCTTCGGCCTACTCTCTTCTTCCCAGAAGAACATCGTCAGTTTATCCGCTCCTTCGGGTATTTGATCCATCGGATAGAGCACACCGGTTGTCTCCTTGGTGAAGCGCATATGGTGGATCTGCTGGTTCTCCACATACATGCGGATAAAACTGCTCTCGGTCGTGTTCATCCCCACATAGCCACCGTCATCTTCCTTCGCATAATAAATCGTCAGGGCATTACCATCCGTGTCAATCGTCTTCACCTCGCCGTCTATCAGATAAGCGATAACCTGTTTGCCGCTCATCTGGTTGAAGTACTCGAGCGTGTCATGCATCACGCACAACGCGTTTCCTTTGCCGACTGCGTGCTCCACCGCGCCGTTCACAATATAAATTGTGATGCTATCGGCTGCTATCTGCTGATTCTCACTCCAGCATATCGGATCCGTATAGAGGTGCATCGTCGAGTCCGATCCCAGATACACCATCGAGTCACAGGTCATCTGCATGTCATCGCGGAAGACACGTACGCCGAAAAATGCCCGTGCACGACGATAGGTGCTATCCATGCGTGCACTATCTGTATAATGCACCTCTTCGGTAAACAAGGTATCGGCATGAATATAGGTCCAATGCGCGCTGTCCGACCAATCAATCATCAACGCACTGTCCGTCGCGTAGCCGCGGCCGTCCTCCTCCCACATCTGACCGTACTCTCCGGTCAGCGTGATCTTCTGTGTCGAGTCACTCATCGACATCTTCCCCAACACTTCACCAAAACCGATCCGTTTGTCATAGAAAATCGTGTCGCCGGTCATCACCTTGCCGTCCGCATGATGGACGATAGAACGGTCGAGCAGCATCGAGTGCTCATTGGCCGTGTTGTACCATCCGCGCGATGAATGGATATCCGTTTCCTCTTCGTAGATGATCTCCGTCGGACTGATGATATCGGCTACTTTCGTGTCTGTGTTATACAGCAAGGTATCGCTGGTCAAGATGAACTTCGGATTGGTCAGTACTACCTCCTTACTAAACACCGCCTGACTGGTGTTCGGGCGGTAGTTACCACGTATCGAGACCAAGGTATTAAGTGAGTCCCGAATCGTACCACCGTTAAAATAGTACGCCACCTCGGCCAGACGGTCGTAGTTCAGGCTGTCGGTGGTCAGGATGGTCGGGTTCTCTTTCTCGCGTCCATGCACCAGTCGCACATGATTGCGTAGGCGGGCTAACTTGGTATTACCGCTATAGAATAGTTTATCTCCAAAACCACGCAGTGTATCGCCCTGCACAAACCGCACATGACCGAACGCATCCAGCGAGTTGGTACTCTCATAGAAATACGCCGAGTCGCAGTACATCAACGCGTCCTCGTGACGGAAGACCACATTGCCCCGCAGAATCTGCGCATCTGCAATACGTTCCTCGTCAAAACTCAGCGTCTCCGACCGCTCCAGATAGACCATGGTCTGCGCCGATAATGGCGAGAGGAAACCAATCACCAATAACCAACAACCTATAACCCATAACCTATAACCCATAACCTTTAGTGAATCCATCCGGGGTATTCAAACTCGCAACCCTGCCATTCGGGGTCGATTTGCACAAAGGTAGTCTTCTGCTTCTTAAGAATCCAGTCGTGAATAAAGTCCGCGCTCAGTTTCTGCTCCAGCATGCCTTTGATGGCCTGGAAGTCATCGGTCAGGTTAGCGCGGTGGATATCCGTCTTCTTCGCCACACGTACGATGGCGCACACCTCGCGGTTCTTTGTCTGATCCATCATCACAAACGGCTGCGATATATCGCCTTCATTGAGCATATAGATCTGCTTGGCAATCTCCGGTGCCAAGTCTTGGTACTCAAAACGACTGCTGCCGGTATTGGGGTTGATCATCAGACCGGCGTTCATCACCGTGTTTTTGTCCTCCGAGAAACGGATCACGGCTTGCTCAAACTGCAGACTATCCGATACGATCAGTTGACGAATGCTGTCCAAGCGCTCGATAGCGCGCACTTTGTCTGTTGCACTAACGCGCGGACGAAGCAGAATATGACGGCAGTTGATTCGCTCGCCTTTTTTCTCAATAAGCTGGATAATATGAAAACCGTATTCGGTCTGTACGATACGACTCACGCGCTTGGGGTCGTTGAGGTTAAAAGCCACCTCTGCGAACTCGCTCACCAACTGACCTTTGCCTACAAAACCCAACTCGCCGCCGCGTTTGGCACTTTCCGTGTCCTCCGAATAGAGGCGGGCGAGCATACCGAAGTCGGCACTCCCGTTCTGCACACGCTCCGTAAACTCACGCAGGCGTTGCTTGATACGCTCCGTCTCTTCCACCGGAACCGGCGGTTCAAAACTCAATATCTGTACCTCCACCTGCGCCGGCATCATCGGAATCGAATCGGCGGGCAACGAGTTGTAATAACGACGGATTTCCGCCGGCGTGGGTTTGATACCCGACGTCAGTTTCTGCTGCATCTGCTGGATGATCATCTGGTTGCGCACCGTGGTCATCATCTCTTCTCGAATCTCACTGCTCGTCTTGCGGAAATACTCCTCCATCTTCTCTTTCGAACCGATCTGGTTGATGTAGTAGTTCATTCGCATATCCACCTGGTGACTCACGCTCGACTCATTCGCCTCGACAGAGTCGATGATGGCTTGGTGCAGAAATAGTTTCTGTATGGCCAACTGCTCGGGGATGACGCAGTACGGATCGCCGTTGATCTGCTGTCCCTCGTATTGCGCACGCAAACGCTCTTCCTCTACCTCACTGCGCAAGATAGCTTCATCGCCTACTACCCAGATCACCTCATCGATCACACCCTGCGCATGCAATGGTGAGAGGAAACCAATAACCAATAACCAATAACCTATAGCCTTTATCTTATTCATAGAACTTTATTTTCTGGTCTTGAATTGCTTCGTTATAAATGCGTTCGCGTTCTTTCTGCAGGAACTCTACCTGACGCGTGGCGAGTACGATCTTCTCTATCTGCGGACGGGCGTACTCCAACGGCATCTGCTCGCCGCGTAAGTGTTTGTCCGTCACCTGCAGCAGATAGGTCTTCACCGTGTCCGCGAACTCGATCTGGTTCTTGTTCTTCAGTGCGTTTTCCAATTCGGCACGCTCCACCGGCAGCTGCGCCAGCAACTCGGTCGTTGTCATCCATTTATCCAGAAAGAGCTCGTACCCGCTGGCGTTCTGATAGGCGTATTTCTCGAGTTTGTCCAACTCCTGCTTCGCCATGTAGCCGCGCAGTTTGTCGGACTTGGGTGCATCGGTCGGGATGACTACCAAGATACCCTTCACGATGCTCTCGTCTAACTTAAACCGCTCGGGCATCTGTCCGTACAACTGCGCCACGGTTGAGTCCGCTACGTCCTTGGGCATGCGCCGCTCGATCAGATATTCCTCATAGGCGTGCACATAGAGCGCGCGACGATACTCCTCCACCTGCCGCTCTATCTCGCTGCTCGTGCGCGACTTGGCGTTGTCGTAGATCAACACGTCCTTCGCCCACTGACTGATATATTGCTGCGCCACGCGCATGCTATCCTCCGAATTGAGCCCCAGCGTCAGCGAATCCAAAGTTGAACGGTACAGGTATTGACCGTTCACCTCAACAGCTGCACCGGACTGATTTTTCTTCTCATATGCCGCACAACCCACCAGCAAAAAAGATGCCAATAATGCGATTACTATCCTTGTCTTTTTCATAAAATACACATTTTGCGTGCAAAATTACAAAAATATTTTGATATATGCAAAAAAAAGTGTATCTTTGCAGCCCGAACAGACAAACAAAATCTATTTTATGTTTATCATCGGCATTGCGGGCGGTACCGGCTCGGGTAAAACAACGGTAGTCAGAAAACTCATTGAGCGCCTTCCGAAAGGCGAAGTGGTAGTTATCCCCCAAGACTCGTATTACAAGGACAGCAGTCACGTTCCGGTAGAGGAGCGTCAGAACATCAACTTCGACCATCCCGATGCCTTCGATTGGGATCTGCTGACCAAGCATATCGCCCTGCTCAAAGAGGGTAAACCCATCGAGCAGCCTATCTATTCGTATATCACTTGTACCCGTTCGAGAGAGACTGTTCATATCGAGCCGCGCGAGGTAATCGTCGTGGAGGGTATCATGGCGCTACGTGAGCCGAAGATGCGCGACCAGATGGATCTGAAGATCTTCGTGGATGCCGATGCCGATGACCGTCTTATCCGCGTTATGAAGCGCGACGTCATCGAGCGTGGTCGTACAGCAGAAGCCGTCATCGAGCGCTACCAACGCGTACTCAAACCGATGCACGAGCAGTTCATCGAGCCCTGCAAACGTTTCGCAGACGTCATCGTGCCCCAAGGCGGACATAACAATGCCGCTATCAACATGCTCGCTAAGTTCGTCAAGCAACAACTGCGCGAGAACAAAGAATAGTCTGTGTTCCTACAATTATTCTGGACATACCTTAAGATCGGCACCTTCACCCTTGGTGGAGGGTATGCCATGCTACCCCTTATCCAACGCGAGGTCGTCGATCGGCAGGGCTGGATTGACGAAGAGGAGTTTCTCAATATGATTGCCTTGGCGCAAGCGGCACCGGGACTGATCGCCGTCAACTCGGCTATTTTCATCGGTTGGCGCGTAGGTGGTTGGAGAGGCGTCTGCGGAGCGGTATTAGGTGCAGTACTCCCCTCATTCCTCATCATCCTCACGATCGCGATGGTCTTCCAGGACTGGAAAGAAGTACCGGCTGTCGAGGCGGCCTTCAAAGGTATCCGACCGGCTGTTGTGGCTCTCATCGCTGCGCCGCTTTTCAAGATGGCTAAGTCCGCCAAGATCAGTTGGATCACCGCCCTTATCCCCATCGCCGCAGCGCTTCTTATCTGGCTCGGTCATGTCAACCCTGTGTGGGTCATTCTCGCCACAATACTGATAACACTATGCTCTATCTGGCTCTCTTCATATCGTTCTTCAAAATAGGCCTGTTCGGTTTTGGCGGCGGCTTAGCGATCCTCTCCCTCATCCAGATGGAGGTGGAGAGCCATGGTTGGATGAGCCAACAGGAATTCGTCGATATCGTGGCGGTGAGTCAGGTCACTCCGGGTCCGATCGGTATCAACTGCGCGACGTACGTCGGTTACACGACGGCGGGTTTCTGGGGAAGTGTCTTGGCCACATCGGCTATTGTCCTACCGAGCCTTATCATCATGCTCTCTATCTGCAAGGCCTATTTCTGGCTCAGCAATAAGTTCCAGGGCAATCCGTATTACGAGCAGACACTCCGAATGCTCCGTTTTACGGTCGTCGGTCTCGTTGCTTCCGCAGCCTTGATGCTCATCAAACCCACCAATTTTATTGATGCTACCAGTTGGTTCATCTTCGCCGTAGTAGCCGTCCTGACCATCCTGCCTAACTTCGCAAAAAATAAAGTGACCGATATCATCAGTCACCCTATTCTACTCATCGTTCTTGCCGGCGTCGCCGGTTATTGCATCTACGCTTAAGCGCGCTCCAGTTTGGCGTGCGTCAACAGCAGCGTCTTCGTGCCTTGGGTATCGAAGCGAATCTCTATCTTATCGTTCTCCGTCACCTCATCGCGATACACGCGCAGCACCGTTCCTACGCCGAACACACGGTGACTCACCCGATCGCCCTCTTTCCATGAAGACGCAATAGGCGTTTGGGCTTCTCTAACAGGCGTAGCCGGTCTAACAGGCGCCTGCGCCGGTCTTTCAGCAGAGCGGTCTTTCAGTCCGAATGACGGTCTTTCCGGTGCAGCCGGACGCGTCAGTTCAAAGAACTGGCGATCGATATCATTGAGGAAGCGGCTGGGCGAAGCAAAATTGAATGTGCCGTTGCGGAACCGCTGGCGGGCAAAACTCAGATGACACTGCTCCATCGCACGCGTGATAGCTACATAGAGCAGACGTCGTTCTTCTTCGACTTCGTTCGGCTTGACGGCAAACTGCGAAGGGAAGAGGTTCTCTTCCATGCCAACGATGAACACCACCGGAAACTCGAGTCCCTTAGCCGCATGAACGGTCATCAGTGTCACGCGCTCCGACGTGTCCGTCAGGTTCTCGTCCTGATCGGTCTGCAGACTGACCTCAGAAAGAAAATCGGTAATAGGCGTATAGTCGATACCTTCGTTGACGCGCTGCTCCACAAACTCACGGATGGCGTTGAGTAACTCCTGCACGTTCTGTGCGCGGTCGATACCTTCTTGCGAACGATCCAACGCCAAGGCAGTCATCACGCCCGAGGTGCGCAGAACCATCTCCGTGAACGTATAAGCGTCCATCGTCTCGCTCTGCTCACTCAGACCGTCCATGTAGGCGGCAAAAGCCTGCAGTTTCTTGGCCGTTCCTGCGCTCACATCGAGTCCTGTATCGTCCGGCCGACGCATCACGTCGAGGTAGGGCTTATGATGCTCGATGGCATTGAGCGACACTTTCTTCATGGTCGTCTCGCCGATACCGCGTCCCGGAAAGCCCACGATACGCAGCAGTGCTTCGTTATCACGCGGATTGACCGCCAGACGCAGGTACCCCAACGCATCCTTGATCTCCTTGCGCTGGTAGAATGACGTACCACCATAAATCCGGTAAGGGATATTGAGTTTGCGCAACTCACCCTCGATCACACGGCTCTGCGCATTCGTGCGGTAGAGCACCGCAAACGAATCATAGCCTTTATGCTTTTGACGCTGAATAGCGGTCGCCACACCCAACGCTTCGGTGCGGTCATCCATATACGGCTGCAAACGTAGCGGTTGCCCCTGTTCCTTCTCCGAATAAACGGTCTTCTCGATCTGGTGAACGTTCTTATGAATGAGCGAATTGGCGGCATTAACGATCGTCTGCGTGGAGCGGTAGTTACGCTCCAACTTAAACAACTTGGCATCGGGGTACTGCTGCCGGAAATTGAGGATATTGCGTATATCCGCTCCGCGGAAGGAGTAAATACTCTGCGCATCATCGCCCACCACGCAGATATTGTTCTGCGGCTCGGCGAGCATCTTCACCAGCAAAAACTGAATATAGTTCGTATCCTGGTACTCATCGACTAAGATATATTGGAACTGCGTCTGTATCCGCTCGCGAACTTCCGGGAATGTGCGCATGAGCACAAGCGTGTTGATCAACAGATCATCGAAGTCCATCGCGTTGGCCGCCCTTAGCCGTACCTGGTACTGCTCATAGACGGTCATCATCTCATACATGCGTGCCTCGCGGTCTTCGCGCAGCAACTGCGTGTTCGCTCCGTACTGTGCCGGACTGACACCGCTGTTCTTGAGCATGGAGATACGCGCTTGTACTGCCCCCGGTTTGTAGATTTTCTCGTCTAACCCGCGCTCCTTGCAGATGGCCTTGAGCACTGATTTGCTATCCGTTGTATCGTAGATAGTGAAGTCGCGCGTGAAGCCTAACTTATCCGCTTCGGGCCGCAGCAGTTTCGTGCATACATGATGGAACGTACCCATCATCAGGTAGCGAGCATCTGCGCCCACGAGTTTCTGGATACGCTCTTTCATCTCCCGCGCAGCTTTGTTCGTAAACGTCAGCGCCATGATACGGCTAGCCGGCACGCCCTGCTGCAACAGGTACGCGATACGATAGGTCAGCACGCGCGTCTTACCCGATCCGGCACCTGCCACAATGAGCGACGCCCCTTCCGTACACGTCACCGCCTCGCGTTGTGTGTTATTTAGTTGGTCAAGAAAATTCACCTTAGAGACTCTTGATGTATTTGTCTGCCTCGATGGCTGCTTTGGCACCGGAACCGGCGGCTACTACCGCCTGACGATAATGCGGATCGGCACAGTCACCGGCGGCAAATATTCCCGGTATGTTCGTGCGCGGACTATCGCCGTCGACGATGATATATCCCTCTGCATCCCGCTTCAGATAATCCTTAAACAACTCGGTATTAGGATGATGACCGATGGCGAGGAAGAAACCGTCAATAGCGATGTGACGTTGCTCCTCGTCGGGTTCGCCTTTGCGATAGATCAGGTCAGCACCTTGTACCTTACCTTCGCCCGTCAGTTGCAGCGTGTTGTGCTCAAAGAGAACTTCGATCTTCGGGTTATTGAGCACGCGCTGCTGCATGATATCCGAGGCGCGGAGGAAAGGCTTACGAACGATCATATAGACTTTCTCGCAGAGTCCGGCGAGGTAGTTAGCTTCCTCACAAGCCGTGTCACCACCGCCGACCACAGCCACGGTCTTCTTGCGATAGAAGAAACCGTCGCAAGTCGCACAGGCGCTCACGCCGCGACCGCGATACGTACGCTCGGACTCGAGACCGAGGTATTTGGCGCTGGCACCGGTGGCGATAATAACTGCATCGGCTTCGTACTCGATCTCATCTTCGACGATGACTTTCTTCGGGCTGACAGAGAAGTCCACTTTGGTCACAATGCCCGACACGAACTGCGTACCGAAACGCTCGGCTTGACGACGCATATCGTCCATCATCGTAAAGGGCTCTACGCCATCGGGATAACCGGGGAAATTCTCCACCTCAGTCGTTGTGGTCAACTGTCCGCCGAGTTGGGGACCTTCAATCAGTACCGGCGCCAGATTAGCACGACTCGCGTAAATTGCTGCCGTATAGCCCGCCGGGCCGGAGCCAATTATTAAACATTTTACTCTATTCATAGTCTCATATCATTTACAAACGTATCTTTCTCCGGCGTGATCTCCCATTTTTGTGCACCGGTGATGTATTTGGGTTCTTTGAACTTCAGCGTGGTATTTTTCTTACCCTCTTTGATCTCCACCTGCAGGGGCATCAGATCACTGTTCCGCACGCGAAGCGTGAAGCGGTTGATGCCGATGGATTGATCTTTGGGCGAGAGGGTAATAAGGGTCGTTGCACCATCATTAGCCGCTTTCTCCGTCACGTTACACACCGGCACGATGGCTTTGGCGTACAGCAGCGGATTGGATTCCAATAACTCCTGTTCGGTCGGGTTGGTCAGCGTCAGTTCATCGGTCTCGGGCGAGTACATGTACATCGTTTTGCCATCATACGCCGCCTCAATATTGAACATCGAGAGCCGGAACAACTGCCCCTTCATGGTCAATGAGCCGGGATAGTTCATCGGCGCATTGACTTCTTCGGCCACCGTAATGGTGAAGTCCGACTGCAAGGTCTTCGTCTCGAGGTTCGTCAAAAACGAACTCAAGATGGTTAATATTGTTAGTAGCATTTTCATTTGACGCCTAATTCTTCGAGCAGTTTATCGAGCTGGTCCAAATCCGTGATGAGGACATCGCGTCCCTTGGGGCCTTTGTTCGGTCCGACGATACCGGCAGCCTCGAGTTGGTCGGAGAGTTTACCGGCGCGGTTATATCCTATCTCGAACGCACGCTGCAGACGCGAGGTCGATCCTTCCTGTTTCGTTACCACGTAACGAGCTACATCTGCGAACATCGGATCGAGGCGTTTCATATCCACGCTACCCGGTGCGAGTGCCTCGCCTTCACCGCCTTCACCGACATATTCCGGCAACTGATACGGCTCGGTATAACGCTGTTGTTTGGCGATATGCTTGACAATCTCGTCCACCTCCGGCGTATCGACGAACGCACACTGTACACGGGTGATAGAGGCGTTGCCGGCATAGAGCGAATCGCCACGACCGATCAGCTGCTCAGCTCCCTTTGCATCGAGGACTGTACGGCTGTCGATGACGGACTGCGTACGCAGGGCGATACGGGTAGGGATATTCGCCTTGATGACACCGGTGACGATGTTGACGGACGGACGTTGGGTCGCCAGGATCATGTGCATTCCGACGGCACGCGCTTTCTGTGTGATACGGGCGATCGGGGTCTCCACCTGCTTGCCGGCCTGCATGATGAAATCGCCGTACTCATCGATGATGATGACGATGTAGGGCAGGTACTGGTGATGCAGGCTATCCGCCACGAGTTTGTTCGGATTCAGGCGACGGCGAACGAACTTATCGTTGTAGTCCTCGAGGTTACGCACACCGGCGTCCATCAGCAGTTTGTAGCGGTTCTCCATCTCGATGACAAGCGAATTGAGCGTGTTGATCACACGGTCGCATTCGGTGATGACAATCTGCTCGGGGTCAGTGTCCGGCATCGCTGCCAGATAATGCTTCAAGAGCGGCTTGTAGGGAGCAAACTCGACCATCTTCGGATCCACCATCACAAGTTTCAACTCCGCCGGATGTTTCTTGTAGAGCAGCGAGGTGATGATGGCGTTGATCGCTACGGACTTACCGGTACCGGTGGCACCGGCTACGAGCAGGTGCGGGGTCTTGGCGAGGTCGAACATAAACACCTCGTTGGTGATAGTACGGCCATAGGCAATAGGCAGTTTCATCTTCTGCTCTTCCTGGAAACGTTTAGACGCGATGACCGAGTGCATGGACACCACTTGCGGCTTCTCGTTCGGCACCTCAATACCGATCGTTCCCTTACCCGGCATCGGGGCGATGATACGGATACCCGTAGCGGAGAGGGACATCATGATATCGTTCTCCAGGGCTTGGATCTTCGCTACGCGAATACCGGCTTTTGGCACTATTTCATAGAGCGTGACGGTCGGTCCGACCGTTGCTTTGATACTATCAATTTCTATGCCATAGTTACGCAGGGTCGTGACGATGCGTGCTCCGTTGGCACGTTGTTCCTCTTCATCAATGACCGGCGCTGCCTCGTTGTCATAGACCTTGAGCAGGTTCAGACTCGGGAACTTAAAGAACTCCAGGTCTTTGCGCGGGTCGTACGGTCCGAGTTTCTCGAGAAGCTTGTCAGGATCTTTGGTATAGAGCTCGTCTTCCTTGATATCCTCGATCTCAAGTTCCGCATCTTTTTTCACTCCTTCATTCTTTAACTCCTTAACTCCTTCAGCCTCCGGAAGGGGTGCATCACCGAGGGGTTCATCTTCGTCATCCAAGACGGGAAGGGGTTCCTCGATGACCGGTTCCGGCTCGGGTTCTTCCTGTATCGGATCGATCGTGAAGGTCACTTCGTCGGAGGGGGTCTCCGGTTCTTGATGAATCTCCGGCTCTACGGGAATATCAATGGTCAACTCTCCATCATTCTCACCTTTCGCATCATTTGCAACATTCTCTTTCGGCTTTCTCTTAAACAGCCCTGCTACCCATGCGCCGAAGGCCTTGCAGTGATCGATGAAGCGCGGGTCGGTAACGATGAGGAAGATGACGAGCAATGCCGCCAGAATCAGGATCGCGCCGGTCGTGTTCACATAACTGACGAGCCAACGCGAAGCGGCATCGCCAAAGGCACCGCCCCAATGGAAGACACCTATCTGGTGCACCATATTGTGCGCAAAACCCAGCACTACAGACCCCCAGAGAACCCAGAACGAACCGCCGCAGAAAAGGAGTATGCCGCGGATATCTTTGAGCACATGCATCATGCGGAGCGCATAAATCGTCATCATAAAAACGAGCAGGATGGACACGAAGCCGAAACTGCCGTCGATTAGGAACTGACCCAACATCGCGCCGGGCAGACCGATGATGTTTTTCACATTCGCACGCTGCGCCAAACGGCCTGCACGATCGAGGCTTAAGATGGACTGATCGTCCATCCCCGTGAAGAGATAACTGACGTAGGAAAGCAACGCGATAATGGAGAACAGGAGCAGCAATATACCGATCACCATGCGCGTCTCACGCGCCGTACAGAATCGCTTCAACGACTCCCAAAAGTTCGGCTTCTCCACCCGAATAGCTCGCTCACGCGGTTGCTCGTCCGCAATATTTCTTGATTTTGATACAGTTCTGGGCATAATAACTCAAATTAACGTGCAAAGGTACGATAAATAATTGAAAGTGAAAAATGAAAAGTTGATTTTTTCTCGCTTTTTGGCGAAAAACGTTCTTTTTTATTAAAAATGTTCGCGCGCACTTGCGTATATGAAAAAGTTTTTGTATTTTTGCAGTCGCTTTTGTGCATTATGGATGAATTGATTCGACATACAGGTGTAGTAATGAGTACGAGCGAGCGCATGGCGCACGTGCAGATTGTGCAGACCAGTGCCTGTTCGGCCTGTAAGGCGAAGTCGATGTGTATGTCCGCAGAGAGCCAGGCCAAAGAGATGGATGTCATCATGTTGGAGCCCATGCAGGTGGGTGATAAAGTGGAGGTAGAAGTTCGCGAACGGTTAGCGTGGAAAGCCGTATTACTTGCGTACATTCTGCCTTTTATTGTGATGATCGGTATCATTGCGGCCTTGGATTTCATGACCGAATGGAGCGAGGCGGTGATCGGCACGTTGTCCCTCTGCGGCATCGCGCTGTATTACATCGGCCTCAGTTTCTTTAAGCACCGGTTGCAAACGCAATTCACTTTTACGGCGAGAAAACTATAACTAAAAACAAAATAATATGAATCTGATTTTTATTTCAATGGGAGTCTTGGGCGTGATCGCTTTCCTGGCAGCTTGTCTGCTGTATGTGGTCAGCCTGTACTTCAAAGTGGAAGAAGATCCGCGCATTGATCTGGTGACGGCTGTGTTGCCGGGTGCCAACTGCGGCGGATGCGGATTTGCCGGATGCCGTAACTTCGCGGAAGCGTGTGTCAAGGCAAATGGTATTGACGGTTTAGCCTGCCCTGTTGGTGGAGAGCCGACGATGGAGCAAGTCAAACTGATTCTCGTTCCGGCAGATGAAGCCGCTGCTGCTCCTGCTGCGCAAAGCGGAGACAAGAAAGGCTTCGATCCGGTTATCGCTGAGAAGATCAAAGCTTTGGCTACGCCAAGAGCGGTATTCCCGCTGGCGCTTGGAATTCGTTAAACGGTTAAAACGTTAAGCTGTTAAATCGTTAGAGAATTATGAGAACATTTAGAATAGGCGGAGTTCATCCGCATGACAACAAACAATTCTCCGCACACCAGCCTATCACGGAGTGCCCGCTGCCCAAGCAGGCTATCATTCCGCTCGTGCAACATATCGGTGCACCGACGCAGGCTGTGGTAGAAGTCGGAGCAAAAGTAAAAGTAGGCGAACTGCTGGCTAAGGCCGGTGGGTTCGTGAGTGCGAACATCTGTTCGCCGGTTAGCGGTACAGTGACTAAGATTGGCGACTGGACGGACGCATGGGGTGCTCCCGGTCAGGCTATCTTCATCGACGTACAAGGCGATGAGTGGTTGCCGGAGATCGACCGCACGCCGGATCTCGTTCGTCAGTGTACGTTGGAGCCGAAGGCTATCATCGACAAGATAGCCGCAGCCGGTATCGTAGGTCTGGGTGGCGCTTGCTTCCCGACACACGTGAAGTTGCTGCCGCCTCCGGGCAAGAAAGCCGAAGTGCTGATTGTCAACGGTGTAGAGTGCGAGCCGTACCTGACTTGTGACCATCAGTTGATGCTCGAGCACGGCGAGGAGATCATGATCGGTATTCAGATCTTGAAGAAAGCCCTCGGCGTAGAGCGCGCTATCATCGGTATCGAGAACAACAAGAAAGATGCGATCGAGCATATGACCAAGTTGGCTAACGCCAGCCTGGGCGTAGAGGTGATGCCGCTGAAACTCAAATATCCGCAAGGTGGTGAGAAACAGCTCATCGACGCATGTATCGGTCGTCAGGTTCCGAGCGGAGCGCTGCCTATCGAGGTAGGTGCTGTAGTCGACAATGTGGCTACTATCTATGCTGTGTATGAGGCTGTTCAGAAGAACAAACCGCTCATCAGCCGCGTGATGACCGTGACCGGAAAGAAGGTTGCCAAACCGGGTAACTACTCCGTTCGTTTCGGTACGCCGATCGAGGAGGTTATTGCCCTCGCAGGTGGTGTACCGGTGGACACCGGTAAGATCATCGGCGGCGGTCCGATGATGGGTCGCGCGATGGATCATATCGAGAACATGCCGGCTAACAAACGTCTGAGCGGTCTGTTGTTCCTGCCCGAGGCAGAGTCTATCCGTCCGGAGGAAGAGAACTGTATCCGTTGCGGTAAGTGCGTACAGGCTTGTCCGATGGGTCTGGAGCCGTATCTGCTCCAACGCATGAGCCAACTCGAGATGTGGGAGGACTGCGAGAAGCATGACGTGATGGACTGCATCGACTGCGGTTGCTGCGTCTTCGCTTGTCCTGCTCATCGTCGTCTGCTCGACGGTATCCGCCCGGCTAAAGCTAAAGTAGGCAGTATTTTGCGGGAAAGAGCAGCCGCTGCTCAAGCCGCAAAATAATTTGAAATTTGAGATTTGAAGTAATCGTTCCTTTAGGATAAGAAATTTGAAATTTAATTAGATATGAAACAATTCATTGTTGCTCCGGCTCCTCACGCGCACAGCGGTGACAGTGTTCGCAAGAACATGTTACTCGTTATCCTCGCGCTGCTGCCCGCTTACGTGGTATCGGTGATCGAGTTCGGTTGGGGAGCACTCATCACGGCGGCTATCTCGGTATGCGCCTGCGTGCTGACCGAATGGCTCATCAGCCGTTACTTGCTCAAAGAGCAAAAACAAACAATCGGCGATCTATCCGCAGTCCTCACGGGTCTGCTGCTCGCCTTCAACCTGCCGTCGAGCCTCGACTGGTGGATCGTTCTGATCGGTGCAGTCGTAGCTATCGGTGTAGGTAAGATGACCTTCGGCGGTCTGGGACAGAACCCGTTCAACCCCGCGCTCGTAGGTCGTGTGTTCCTGCTCATCTCTTTCCCTGCGCAGATGACCACTTGGCCGGTTCCGCAAGGTTTCGGTACGAGTTATCTGGATGCAGAGACAGGCGCTACCCCGCTCTATTATCTGAAGCATATCGCGAAGACCGGTGATATCTCGCTCGTAGATCAACTGCCGGCATTGAAGGACGCGTTCCTTGGTGTGATGGGCGGTTCGCTCGGTGAGGTGTGTGCACTCGCACTCATCATCGGCGGTCTGTTCCTCATCTGCTGCCGCGTCATCACCTGGCATATTCCGGCTTCGATCATCGCAACGGTTGCGTTGTTCGCATGGATTGGTGCTCCGGAAGGTATGGACGCAGGTCAATACGTAGCGTACGAACTGCTCTCCGGTGGTCTGATGCTCGGTGCGTTCTTTATGGCAACCGACTACGTGACCAGCCCGATGAGCGCGTGGGGTAAGATCATCTTCGGTATCGGTATCGGCTTCATCATGATGGTCATCCGTACCTGGGGTGCTTATCCGGAAGGTATGTCCTTCGCGATCCTGATCATGAACGCTTGCGTTCCTTTGTTGAACAAGATTCGCCCGCAACGTTTCGGCGAACCTAAGAAAAAATAAGGAGGACAGCTATGGAAAAGTTACAAAGTTCATTTAAGAACATGGCGCTCAGCCTGACCATCATCGCGATGGTTGCTGCTGCTGCCCTCGCCGGCGTTTATCTGTTGACGCTGGAGAACATCAACGCACAGAAGCGCGCTAAACAGGAAGCTGCCAAACTTGCCGTATTGAACGGTCAGGAAGGTTTTGCAGTCGAGACCGCAGTAGACGGTTTCGGTGGTACATTCCGCGTGATGGTCGGTTTCGATGCTGAAGGTAATATCCTGGGCTACGAGATCCTCGAGCATCAAGAGACTCCGGGTCTGGGTTCGCACATGGTACATTGGTTCAAGAACGCCGACAAACCCGGTCAGAATATCATCGGTCGCAAAGCCGGTGCACTGCAGGTTTCCAAAGACGGTGGTGACGTAGATGCTATCACAGCTGCTACCATCTCGTCTCGCGCGTTCCTCAAGGCCATCAACCAAGCCTACGCAGAGCAGTTCGGCGCAGAGGCACATACCGGTGCCAGCCAACTGCATCACGAGGAGGTAGTTGAGGAAGAAGTAGTAATTGTAGAAGAAACGGAGGTAAGTCATGAGTAATGGAATGAAAGTTTTGACGAACGGCATTCTCAAAGAGAACCCGACATTCGTCCTCGTACTCGGTATGTGTCCGACGCTGGCCACCACGACCAGTGCTATCAACGGTATGTCCATGGGCTTGGCAACGATGTTCGTGCTCATCTGCTCGAACGTGGTGATCTCGCTCCTCAAGAACCTCATCCCCGATAAGGTACGTATCCCGGCGTTCATCGTGGTGATCGCTACCTTCGTGACGATGGTTCAGTTGCTCATGCAGGCTTATCTGCCGGCTATCTATGACGTGCTGGGACTCTTCATCCCGCTGATCGTAGTGAACTGTATCGTTCTCGGTCGTGCCGAAGCGTTTGCAGCGAAGAACAGCGTAGGCCTCAGCGCACTTGACGGAATCGGTATGGGTCTTGGTTTCACCCTCGCCCTGACGCTCCTCGGTGCAGTGCGTGAACTCCTCGGAACAGGTGCTTGCTTCGGCTTCCGCCTCTTCCCGGATAACTACGGCGCATTGGTATTCGTCCTCGCTCCGGGTGCATTTATTGCCCTCGCATACTTGATGGTTATTATTAACAAATTACAGAAGAAATAATTATGGTATACTTTTTGATTTTCATCTCTGCGATATTTGTTAATAATATCGTATTGAGCCAGTTCTTGGGTATCTGCCCGTTCCTCGGCGTCAGCAAGAAAATCGACACCGCGATGGGTATGAGCGCAGCCGTTATCTTCGTGCTCACCCTGGCAACTGTTGTTACCTATCTGCTGCAGATGCTGCTCGTCGCTTGGGGACTCGAGTTTCTCCAGACCATCCTCTTCATCCTCATCATCGCTGCCCTCGTGCAGATGATCGAGATCATCCTGAAGAAGATCAGTCCGTCACTTTATCAGGCACTCGGCGTCTTCCTGCCGCTGATCACCACCAACTGCTGTATTCTCGGTGTGGCTATTCTCGTAGCTAACGGCACAGAGAAACTGCCGATGGGTGCAGAACACGGTATGTTGACCGGAACCCTCTTTGCATTTGCTACCGCACTCGGCTTCGGCCTCGCGCTCATCCTCTTCGCAGGTATCCGCGAGCAACTCGCCTTGGCTAAAGTGCCCGAAGCAATGAAGGGTACGCCGATTGCCCTCCTGACCGCCGGTCTGCTCGCCATGGCATTCATGGGCTTTAGCGGAGTAGTATAACGCACGCATTAAATAAAGGTACGCGCATGTGCGCGTGAGATCCTTTATTTATTTTCCTCGGGAGGACTTCGTGAGTCCGACCGAAAAGCGTAGAGCAAGGCGTAGCACTACCACGAGCGATGTAATCGCGTAGTCGTGTGAGCCTTAGCTCAAGCTGGGGTATTAGCTCATCTGGCTAGAGCGCAACACTGGCAGTGTTGAGGTGAGCGGTTCGAGTCCGCTATACTCCACATATAGAATATCAAACAATCATGACAATAATTAAACGTTTTTTAACTTTATTTCTAATCGCTACGCTGGGTGCGTTTAGTGTACATGCGTGGACAACGGATCCAAGTGTTGGAACTGTAATTTGGTCAGAAACATGGACTGGAGCTACCACAGCTACTTCAGGCAGCGATGGAGCAACACCTTCTGCTAACTACGGATCAGGGACAACCGTGTATGAAGGGAGCGTCACTTACACACAGTCCGCAAATACTGTTTATGTTCGTAATGACAACCTCGCTACGGGTTCTAAGCCAGAATTACTATTAAGCTCAGGGAAAACATGGACTATTTCCGGCATTCCTACGGATGGTATTGATTCATTAACCTTAACCTATAAATCTAATAATAACAAGTCAAGTGTCACATGTTCTACTACCGGCGTCAATGTATCTTCGAGGACCGCTAGTGGCAATGATTACACATACTATATCGACAACAAAACAGCTCAAGCTACCTCTATTACGCTTGTATTCGGATGTTCTGGAAACACTCGTATAGACAACGTACAACTTTCTGTAAAAAAGTTACATGCCTCTTGCACCAAGATCGTCACTATTACAAAAGGTGCAGAAACGAATGGAACTTATACATTAAGTGCCACATCTATTTGTGGTGATGCTCCTGGCGGTACTGTAAATATCTCAGACATTACTCCTGCCAGCGGCTATGAGTTTGATGAGATTACTACGTCTGCAAGTGGTACAGTAGATAACACCAATAAACGTGTAACTGGTATTACTGCCAATACGACAATTACCGTAAAGTTTAAAGAAGTCACCACCTATGCCATTCGCTTCTTTAACAATGGTACGCAAGTAGGTTCGACTCAAAACTTGCCGTCAGGCGCTACAGCTGTAAAGCCCAGCGATCCCGATGCATGCGATGAGGGTTATACCTTTGTAGGTTGGTGGACTGCCGAATTGGATGAAGACAATACTACAGCAGAAACCTGGGTTACTGACTTCACCGTTTCCGGTGCACAGGACTACTATGCCGTATTTAGTAAAGCCGGAACGGGTGGAGGTTCAAAAACATTTGATTTTGCTACCATAGCAACCGCCAATAGTTGGGTAGATGGACAAGATGGTTATGATGATATAACAATATCACCCATCAATATTAGTGTATCAAAAGGAGACGCCACTAACTGGGCTCGCTGGTGGAATGCAGATAAAACATGGCGAATATACAATAAGAATACAATTACTATTTCTTCTCCAAGCGTAGCTGTCACGTCTGTCACTTCATCGCCCGCACAAACATTCTCCGTTTCTGCCGGTGTAGCCACACTCAGTCCTAGCTCAACTGTTAAGTTCACTTCAATCACTGTCAATTACGGTACAACATACTACACCACAGATTGCGGCTCGGCTTGTTCGACACCTACTTTAACATTCGGCGTTACAGAAGTAACCAAGTTTGACGGTGATGCTAAATTTACATATACTGCAACACCAGGGAGTACTCCATTAGGACCAGGCGCGATAACTTATACAAGTAGCCTTCCTGCTGTAGCAGAAGTAAACCCAATGACAGGTGAAGTAACCATTCATCAGGCCATGAGTACTTCTCCCGTTGTGATCACTGCCACCATGGCAAAAGTTATAGATGGAAGTGATTGTCAAAAACAAGTAAAAGCCACCTACACACTGAATATATATAACAAGGTGACGTGGTTGGTTGGTGGTGACGAATATACTACAGGAGGTCCTACTACACAAACCACAGAGGGCGGCGAGATTGAAACTTTCCCGACTGATCCTAATGGAGCACTGGTATGTGATGGCAAAACCTTTATGGGATGGACGACCGGAGAGTATGAAGGTGCCACCGCACCCGCAACATTATACACCAATAGTTCAACTGTTCACATTACAGAGAATACTACGTTCCGTGCTGTATTTGCAGAAACCGGAGGAGAGAGCGAGACGGTATTCCGTAAAATCACGTCCCTTTCCGAACTAACCGGCGGCAAGCGTGTCTTAATTATTAATGGTAACTACGCTTTAGATAGTGTTGCTAACAGCTATGGAAACGTTGCTTATCCAATTATTATTTACGGAGGTAAGATAACAGTCAATAGAGCATCGCTCATTTGGACAGTGGGTACCGGAAGTAATGGTGGATATTATTTTTCGCAGGGAGAGAATTATCTCAACTCTTGGCCGGATTCTGGAGGAGATCATTATGTTTGGGTAGACGATTATACGGATGAGTGGACTGTTGTCAGCGGAACAGGAAGCGGACCTTTCTATCTAAAGAGTACAGAAGATGATCCCTATAAATTATGCAAAGAATCTTATAGCGGTACTCATTATTTCAATGTATCTACAGGATCAGGAACAACGAAATACGCAATGGATTTCTACGTCCCGGATATGGGCTATACCAATTATGCTACTTCGTGCTGTGATGAGGTAGCCTCACCAACAGCCACTGTCTTGGCGCGTTCCACGACGGCGACTATCTCTTGGACCAATCAAGTTGAAGCAACAAACGGCTATAGTTTAGTGGTCAAAGAAGGAGAGACCGCCGTGTTCGAGCAAACAAGTATTGCTGCGGGAACGACATCCATTGAAGCTACAGGTTTGCACGAGAGTACTGCACATACCTTTGTCCTCACAGCTAAAGGGGCTACGTGTAATCGTTCTTACTTCGGTAACTTTACAACGACGGATTGTGATGATGTTCCTTACAACATTATCATTACGCCTGCTTTAAAGTCAGCTTCTTTTAAATGGACGGCTTTAGCATCTACTGCTACCATCAAGATATATTCCGATGAAGATTGTATAACAGAGGTTGCTTCTCAAGCTGGAGCATCAAGTCCTGCAAACATTTCCGGTTTGAGCGAAAACACCACATACTACGTGAAGATAGGAGCAGGAACCAGTGGTAATTGCTATGGAGAACCCGTTTCCTTTACCACTACTTCTACCTCACTTGAATTGGCAGAATGGTTCCCGGATAGTATTCGCATCAACTTAGATGCCGATGCTCATGCTTATGTGCAGATTGAAGACAAACAGGAGAAGCCAACCGGCGGAACAGCTAAAGTGGCAGAAAAATTGTTCTTCGCTAAGTATTTCGAAGGAGAGGGTTCTATGAAACTCATCTCAATCTATAATGGTACGGATGCAGATGAAGATTTATCTACCTATAAAATTATTGTGGTTACCCGCAGTAAGGGAGAGGTAACTACTAAGGAATATGACTTGTCGTCTGTCAACACTATATACAAAGGACAAGAAATTATTTTCTTTACCCGTCCTTTGGATAGCGAGCCTGTATCGAGCTGTGCCGACAGTTGGTTAACCACTAAAGCTACAACAGAAAGTTCTGAGACAGATAATCCGCGCTGGATTGAATGCAAAACAAGCGCGGGACTTATTGGTAAGACATTCATCTTCAATGGTGATGATGCGTTGTTGCTGAAGAAAGGCTCTGACGTCATAGACTGCTTTGGTGCAAGCTCAACAGGGGTTACTTCTGTCTCCACAAAGAACTGCCGTAATGAAGCTGCATGGAAAGCGAAAGTGCGAAACATGGATTATGGCAAGAAAGTATCCGACTACCCAGAAGAAGTACAGGCTGATATGGATCTCTATGGCATCGATTTAACGCATGATTCGATTGAATTGGCCACCGCACGTGCTATCCTTTTCCGCGATTTGGCTGTAACTAGTGGTGACGATGCTGTTGCACAAAATACAACGACCTTTGCTACCTTCTCAAAGGAATGGAACGGACGCAATATTTGTGGTTCAGGTACTACCGGTAAAGGTACATGTAATAGTTTCAAAGATTTAGGTCTGTTTGATTATAATAAGTATTACGCTACCTTCGATTCAATTACTACAGTGGATGAAATTGGTGGCAAACGTAATGAGGATGGTACCTATACGATTCCTATTCCGCAATTGGATACGCTCTCTTGCTCTATGATGCGTATTAATGTCTATGAGGGTTCAGAACTGAAGGTGAGCCGTGAATACAAAGTACCTATCATGGTAGAAGAAACCAAGACAACGACAGATACGATCTTTAAAAACAAATGGCACGATTTAGCAACTTGTCAAGAATGCGATGTTGTCATCCTCAAGGGAGCAACTCTGACTAAAGCAGTAGACGGAACGGCTAATGATGCACACACGATTCGTAACCTCACCATCTACCCGGGAGGTACAATGAATATTCCGTCAAGCCGTACGTTTAATGTGTCGTCCGTTCAGTTCCGTGTGGAGAAAGAGAATGCTCCTGTGGCGAAATTGAATGGTAACCTGATTACCAAAGATGAGCAAGTGCTTGTCAGTCGTCGTATTAATAACGACCGTTATTACTTCTTCTCGTTGCCGTACGACTGTAATATAGCCGATATCCGCTGGTCGAATGGCGAGGTGCCCGTTCGCGGAACAGACTACGAGATCGTAGAATACGATGCAGCGGCTCGTGCTGCCGAGGGAAGTAACAAGGGGGCTCCTGGCCACTGGACACCGGTGAGTGGTGCGCAACTGAAAGCCGGAGTCGGTTATAACATTGCCGTGAGCAGCCAATACCTCAAAGAACTTATCTTCCCGATGGCGCTTAGCAGTACGAATCTCACGAACGAAGAAGACACGAAGACCTCTAATACTGTGACGTTAACGCAATATACAGGTCCAAGTTCTATTAACAACCACAACTGGAATCTTATTGCTCATCCATACGTATCGGCATTTGACGCGTACGAAGACGGTAAGATCACGGCTGGTTGGTTGGAGTGTGTATCTCCAAAGACGGAAGAAGCAGAGGCTGTATGGAAATATACTGATGAGACAAATGTCTACCTGACAATGCCATCATTCAATGCCGGTAAGATTACATATGAGCAGAAGATCTCGTCTTCTATCAGCAAACTAGATCCGTTCCTGGCAGTATTCGTACAAGGAGCCGGAACAGGAGATTTGACCTTCGATCAAGGCAATCGTCAACTCACAGCGCCGGCACGTCATCTGGCTGCTGAAGCAGAAAATGAGGACGCGTCCATCTTTGTGGGTGTTACATTGAGCGGTAATGGTCAAAGCGATCAAACGAACTTGCGTATTCGTCCGGACTTCACCGATGAGTATCAGTTAGGTTATGACCTGCAGAAGTTCACTACCTTCTACACCGCTCGCCCGCAGATATACATGAAACCGGCTGACCTGCAATTGGCATTCCAAGCTGTGAATGATGAGAAAGCGAAAACCTCATTCATTCCGATGGGAGTTTATTGTTATACCGCCGGCACGTACACTTTCGGTTTGAGCGAAGACTACCCGATTGACGAGGTAGCGGCTGTATATCTGCACGATGCCGTGACGGGTACGACAACGAACTTGTTGTATGATACATATACGATTACTACCACGAAGCAGTTGTACACCAATACACGCTTCTCGCTGAATGTAATTGTGAATAGGAAAGTGCCGCAAGTGACAACCGACATTGATGTCACTAAAGCACCGAATGGTGTTGTTCGTAAACTGCTTATCAACGGGCATGTATATATCCAACGCGGAGAGGATATATACGATGTGACAGGTAAACAATTGTTAAACCGTTAAAAGAAAGAGGTTTACCATGAGCCCTATTGAAATAGCTATGCAACTCCAACGAAAACATATTATTCTCGGTGCAGGTATCGTCTTTTGCTGTCTCTGGCTTTGCCTCGTAGCATACTTCTTATTCGGAGAAAAGACCCCGGCACCAGTGAATCCGGGTGCGGTGGCTGTTCGCTCCGCTTCACCGGTAGCGACACCTAATGCACCAACGGTTTCTCTCAAAGCGCCGCGCAGTTCGGTGGCTCCGATGCTGCATCATAGTGCACCGGCGTATTCATTCGTTACTGCGCCTACCGCACCGAAAGCAGCAATGTCTTCCACTTCGGTGCGCATGCATCAAACCAGTGATGCGTCCGTACAATCCGTCGGAAGTGGCGGTGGAAGTGGCTCTATCGCAACCACCAATGGAAGTAGTAGTTCACGAGGAATCAAATATACCTCTATAGCATACTCCGGCACCATCTATGTGCCTACCAAGAACAATGCCATTACGGCAGTCGGTGCTACAACAGCAGGCGATGTAGCCTCACAAAGAATCGGAGCACCAAGACGTGCCACGAAGACAGAGGATGGTGTATTGCCTGGTTACAACGAAGATCCTGTACCCGATGAGGTAGAACAACCCATCGGCGATGTAGCATGGGGATGTATGTTGCTACTCACCATCGGTTGGTGCGTGCGAGTCCGCCTAAGAAAACAATGAGAATATAAATCGGATAAACGATTTCGAAAAGGAGTGCCACAAGCCACGAGGTTTGTGGTTCTCTTTTTTTGATCAACCCATACTCAATCGGAAACTTCACCAGAATGATCAGCGGACATAGTATCTGTATGATATTCGCCGCAGCCACGATTCTTCCGCAACGGATAATATCGCGATCCGTATATTTCGGTGCCTTCCCTGCCCAGCGCATGCGCTGACGGAAGAAGGCTTTCCAGGTCGTCTGCGGACGCACGATCGCCGTATAGTCGGGTTCATCAATCACACCTATCTTATACCCGCGACGCTTGGCGGCTTCCAAAAGGAACATGTCATCGCCACTCGGAATCTCAGGATGCAACTCACGCTCGCATTCCAACCATACCTCTCTTCTCACAATCAGGTTCGCCCCGGAACACATAACAGCAGTATTTCTTTTTGCGCTCCTCATCGTTAACTCCTGTATCGCGGCATACTCTGCTATCTGCAATTTCTCCAACAAAGACGGCCTGGCATGCTCACTCTCCATGCGGAGCGGCAGAATGATTAAGTCTCCCTCTAAAATTACTGCTTTTCGTGTCGCATCCGGCAAAATGACATCATCGTCATGAAGCCACACATATTCACTCGTCGCCGCATGGACCAATTTGGACAAAGCATGCTTTTTGCCCAAATTGTCATCATTCACGCCCTTAATCGGCGTAATATGTTGCGGCACGAAGTTCGGATAACTCTTGGCGATACATGCTTGCTCTTCTATCTCTACCGGATAGTCTGCACACATCAACGCCATCGCCATTCGATGATCATTTCGTACCTCATGCTTCTCAACCGCCTCTATGCGATCAGACTCTTTGTACCGAAGATTTTCTATACCGGACGCTTGGAGAGTAAACCCTAAACGCTCACACGTTAATGCCACCGACGGATATAGATCTATGCAATTGACAAAATCAATTGCAATTTGTGATTGGTAATTTGTGATTGGTAATTTTTTTATCTTTGCTCCACCATCTACAAACGTCGTCTCTACGCCAAAGTATTTGGCATAGATATCAGCAACGATTTTATCGCCTTGCAGGCTATCCTCTTTGAGTCCCTCTAACGCCAACTCTCCACCATGTATCGCTATGTATTCATACCAGTAGGAAGCGCTGCTCCAGCAGGCTTCTATCGAAACATTCGGATAAGCCTCAGCGATCTTGCGACTCATCGTGATATACGGACTTTCGTCTTCCTCTACCGATATATTTTCGCCATGCAAAATCTTCGCAGAGGTGGTCTGACTAGTCGGTTTGCCGTCACGCTCCATGAGTCGCGGGTCACCAGTGAGGATGATTGGCTCGCCGGGATAGCACTTGGCTATGTGCACTTGCAAGAACCGTAACGCCGTACCGCAGTTCTTAAGGTAGAGCGTCAATGGTTCTCCTTTTTTATGTTCGCGTAGGCGCGCGAGGACATCATGCAGCACGATCACATCGTCCGGCATATCCGAAGAGACCCGCATAAGCGGATCTCCATGGATAGCCTGCAGCAACAGTATTCTGTTGGCAATACTCTTTGATATCGGCAGTTTAATTGACACTCGGTAGCGGACTATAGTCGCGGCTGTAACGCAGGTGTTGCTCGATGTAACCTTCTGTGAAATCGAGGGTAACATTGCTGATCTCACCTTCAGCGTTACGCTCTACGCGATAAACCGGATTGACGAAACCTTTATACGGAGCCAAGTTGAGTTTCTGATAGCGCTCCAGGATCTCTTTGTGGAGGTCTTGGTTCACCTTCACCGCATAGGTCTCTACCATCTCCTTGGCAGCGGCATAGTCACCTTCGGAAGTGATACGCTGGATCTCCGCCAGCAGTTCACCATACAGGCGACGTACGCCTTCGTAGTCATTGATCTGCAAATAGTGTTTGCCGTCACGTTCGATGATCTCCATCTCACCATTGGCATGCGCATAACACCAGTTCGCGATGAGTTGGCGGTTGCGCATGTGCGCTTCCTCGATATCCTTACCAGGCTCGATACGCACGAGTTGGGTCATGAGACCGTTCATCATCTGCTGGTAAAAACCGGCCTTGTACGCTTCCATATTCGGCAGCAGACCGAGTTCAACAAGTTTCGGATCTGCCAGATAATACAGACCGAACAAGTCAGCACGCGCCTCTTCTATGGTCGAGGCATGCTCCTTGAGGGCATCCTTGGTCACACCCGGCATCAGTTTGCCACTACCATGACCAACGCATTCATGTAAATCCGTATGCAGGTCGCCGCACATCGCACCATATTTCTCATAGATAGCGCGTATCTCATCGTCGATCATGAACTCCTCGTTGAAGCCGTTACCCTTCGCCGCCTCGTTGTACGCGTGCATCAGGTTGTCAATCGTCACGGACTTCGATCCGTATTCTTTGCGGATCCAGTTAGCGTTCGGCAGGTTGATACCTATCGGCGTAGCGGGATAGCAGTCACCGGCCAAGATAGCCGCCGTAATAACCTTGGCGGTCACACCTTTGACTTCCTCCTTCTTGTATTTCGGATCGGTCGTCGAGTGGTCTTCGAACCATTGTGCGTTATCGGAGATGAGTTGGGTACGTTTGGTAGCTGCCAGATCTTTGAAGTTAACCATCGATTCCCATGTACCGGTGATGCCTAACGGGTCGGAATAGGTCTCCGTAAAACCGTTCACGAAATCAACACGGCTGTCCAGATCTTTCACCCACGCGATGCAGTACTCGTTGAACAGTTTGAGGTCACCTGTCTCGTTGAAGGCGATCATCTTCTCGATCACCTCGCGTTGTTGGTCATTCTCTGCGTACTTCAATGCCTCTTTGAGCCAATAGACCACCTTCTCCAAGGCTTCGCCGTACAGACCACCTACCTTATAGACGCGCTCTTCGATCTCGCCGTTCTCGTTCTTGACGAGTTGGGAGTTGAGACCAATCCAGAGCGGTTCCGAGCTATTGTCTTTGTGGGCAGCATACCAAGCCTCAGCCTCCGCTTGGGTGACACCTTCGCCGTAATAGTTGCCGGCAGAGCAAGCCACCAGATCAACGCCATCCTGAGCGGTCGTACGCTTCGGCATGACAGCCGGATCGAACATAACGGACAGGATAGTCGGATCGTACTCTACGCCCGCTTTCTCACAAGCAGATTCGAACCAAGCCTGGTCGAATTCCGGCAAGAACTTATCCTCGCTGTAATGATGGTGAATACCGTTAGAGAACCAAATTCGTTTGAGATATTTCTCAAATTTCTCAAACTCATCATTTGTGATTTGTGATTTGTCATTTGACATTTTGAGGTACAGTTCCTCACACGCCCGACGGATACGCAGGTTGTAACGGCCGTTCTGATCGAAGAGGATGTCGCGTCCCCACAATGCTGCCTCGCTCAAGCAGTACAGCAGCGATTTCTGCTGAAGGCTCAAACTGTCAAACTCCGGTACATCGTATCGGAGGATCTCCAAGTCATAGAATTTATCCACGTTATATTGAAAAGCTTGCTGTTCACAAGTCTTTTTTTGTTGACAGCCGCAGAGTATCCCCGCGGCTGCCAATACGATACATACTATCTTCTTCATTAGAATCTCTCCAGAACGGTCTTAATCAGTTCTTTCACACGCGGTTTATAATCCGTGTTAGCGGCTTCCACCTTACGCTGCGCAATCACGCAGCAAACGGTCATCGCCTTGTGACCCATATGGAGTGCCAAACCGGCGATACAACTACCTTCCATCTCGTAGTTGGTGATACGCTGACCCTCGTAACGGAACGCCGTGATCTTCTCGTTGATATCCGGTACGGCAATATCCACACGCAGGTTACGGCCTTGCGGACCATAGAAACCGTTGGCTGCAATCGTGCAACCACGCATCATGTCGTCTTTCGCGATACGATCTACAAGCTCCGGGTTAGCTGCTACTACGTACGGCACTGCGGCTTTCTTCGGATAACCGATGAAATCAACCAATGCTTTCTCAAAACCGAGATCAGCAATCTTGTCGCGGTCGTGATAGAAAGCGAGCACGCCATCGAAACCGATCGATTTCTGGCTTACGAGGAAGGTACCCAGAGGGATATCCTCTTGCATACCGCCACACGTACCGATACGGATGATCTCCAACTGACGCTTAACGGCTTTCTCTTCGCGGGTGTTGTAATCGATATTAGCCAACGAGTCGATCTCGTTCATCACGATATCGCAGTTATCCGTACCAATACCGGTGGAGATACACGAGATACGTTTTCCTTTATACTTACCGGTAATCGTGTGGAACTCACGACTCTGAACGTCGCACTCGATAGAGCCTTCGTCAAAGAAGGAAGCTACGATGTTTACACGGTCTTGGTCACCAACAAGGATGATTTTGTCAGCCAAGAACTCCGGTTTGAGATGCAAATGGAATGCAGAACCATCACCATTGATGATTAACTGCGAAGCAGGGAAATGTTTCATAGTATTTATAATTTAAAATATCAACTGTCAAATTTCAAATATCCAATACGCGAAGCGTCATGCTTCACCGCCGGTGAAGGTCAAAGGAAGGGTACTTCCCGGAACGGGGCCACCGATCGGTTGGATCGTACCGAACTTCTGCTCGTACTGGCCGATATTGTTCTGGAGCGCACCGAGGATCTTCTTTGCCTGATCCGGTGTAACGACTACACGTGCTACCACATTGGCCTGCGGAACACCCGGCATCAGTTGCGCGAAATCCAATACGAACTCCGTAGGAGTATGCGCGATGAGCGCTAAGTTTGCGAACACGCCCTGTGCTTTATCCTGGGCGATGTTGATCTTCAATTCTTTCTGTTCTGCCATATTTGTACAATTTTAATTTACCATTTATTATTCTTTCTTTGAGGTACGATCAGCATGTAGAGGTTGACGAGCGGTAACGCGATATCGAACCACAACACACTCCATGTACTGAATCGTTTTACTCTCATCTTATGCGCCGCGGCATTGATGATTCCAGTCTGGATCCACCAGCGCAAGAGGAACAAACCGATTGCTGCCAAGAACGGGATAGCGATCGGACTCATCTCAAACGGCCAAATCTGTATCTGCGGGAAATAAAGAATCAGCATCGCCAGGACAAGCACATAAAAAAGTCCGCGCGTCAGGGGCTCGAGGGCCAAACGGAACTTCGTGCTCTCGCGGTAAGACGGCGAGACAGATACATGACGCCGTTTCTGCTGCCACCACTCTTTCATCGTTTTCTTGGCTACCGACCATGTATAACTATCCCGACTCAATACCACCGCCGTGTTCTTTTTGGTCGCTACATGATTTACAAACAGGTCATCATCCCCTGCACGGCTCGTCATCAAATGCGTGAAACCACCGGTCTCGAAGAAGAAATCCTTGCGATAGGCCAAGTTACGTCCCACGCCCATATACGGATGTCCGCAGAGCGCTGCACCCAGGTAATGGAGGCCGTTGAAGAGCGTGTCATAACGCACGAGGCGGTTGATATGTCCCTTCTCAGCGAAATAAGGGCTGAATCCCAACACAATGTCTTTGTTTCCACCAAAGCCTCGCATCATCTCGCGAATCCATCGGTTGCTCTCCGGCACGCAGTCAGCGTCCGTCAGAAGTAGATAGTCGTACTGCGCTGCCTTCGCTGCCAAGGTAAGCGCCAGTTTCTTCGTCGAACCTACCCGTGCGCCATAAGGCACAAACGTCATATGCAGACGCGGGTCACGAACCATATAACTCTCCACCACCGCACGCGTGTCATCTTCCGATCCATCGTCCACCACAATTACCTCGTATTCCGGCCAGTCCTGCGTCAACAAAGCCTGCAGATAATTGGACAGGTTATAACTCTCGTTATGCGCGCAGAGAACCACCGAGACACCCGGCGTACCCTCAATCGTTAAGGGTTCTATCCCTTCAGACATCTTATCGTGTCGCATCTTACGCGCCGGCGCATCCATATAACGGGCATAGAAATAGAGCTGCCCCAAGAAGAGCACTGCCAGTGCACTCAGCAGCACGATGTCGATAGTATGTAATTCTAAACTGATCAAGCTACAATCTTAATTTTATATACGTGTGTCGAACTGCCATCTTCTGCCTTCACCGTGATAACCCAGGGTTTGCCGTTCACCTCACCGGGCACGATAGTCATCTCCTGACCGTCCAACTTACGGCCGTTGAAACGAGCCTTCTCACCTTTGATATTGGTCAGCGTACCGATACCGCGGTAACCGGCGATCTTCACGTCTCCATTGGCCGGCAGTTTATAGGTCTGCACCTTGTCTGTATTCGGATTAAACTCTATCCATTCCTTGCCGTTGATGGTCAGTTTGTCGATACGTGACGAGTAAATCAGCTCTACATCATCAATATAGAGCGCATTGCCGTCATACAAGCCGTCGTTCGCACGGAAAGCCGGGTAGTTACCTGCCGAGAAGATGACGTTACACATCGTCGGACGGCCGTCGTTCTTATAGAGAATAGGCACTTTGATCTGCGTCCACTCGTTGTACTTAGCCCGCGCACGATGCCATCCTTCTGCCACTTGCTTCACCGGTTGGTCAATGCCGCACTCGTTACCATCAGTAGCCGAACGAACATCCGACTCCTCATTGATACGCTCCGTATTGGTACAACCGCCTGCTTTGTTCTTGTACTTCGAACTCTTGGCCGTACCAATCCACGAATAGAACAGCAGATGGAAGTCCTCTTTGTCCGTATTCGGTCCCACACGCTTTACCCATACCGTCATCGTGTCCGGACGATATTTCCATGCGATACCGCCTTCTGTACCGGCTGTCGCACTATTAAGGTTCAGACCCTTCAAATACTGCCACGGTTGGCCCAAGGACATATAGCCCGGACCGGTAGCACCCAGATTCAGTTTCGGAATACCGATAGAGCGGTCAGTCACGTACGCACAATAACCCGTACGACCGGGTTTCTGGTACATAAACGTAAACTTAGAGCCTACCTGACTCACATTACTACCATGCCAATCCGCCAATTGAACATCGCTCTTGAACTTATCCGTCCAGTTCTCGAAATGACTGTCCGGCAACTGCTGCGCATAGGCCGCAATCGTCACCAACAAAGTGAATATACTTAAAACTTTTCTCATTTTTACATAAATTTGGCGCAAAGTTACAATTTTTTTTGCATATATGCAAACATTTTAGTAATTTTGTGGCCAGTTATGAATGTATTTGGCGAAAAATGGACCTTTACGAGTTTCGGTGAGTCGCATGGAGCGGCCATCGGAGGTGTCTTGGATGGCGTCCCCGCAGGGCTGCATATCAACTTCGATATGATCCGTGAGGAGTTAAATCGTCGCGCAGGCAGACCAATAACAAATGACCAATCACCAATAACCAATGGCGCCTCTAAACGTGCCCTTCGCGAGCCCGACGAAGTCGAGTGGCTTTCCGGTGTACTGGATGGTGTCACTTTAGGGACTCCAATTGCGTTCATTATCAGGAACAAAGATGCACGACCGGAAGACTACGAATATCTCAAGCACACCTATCGCATCGGGCATGCCGATAAGGTGTATGAACTCAAATACGGTATTCGCGATTGGCGTGGAGGCGGTAGAGCCTCGGCGCGCGAGACAGCTGCGCGAGTTGTTGCCGGAACGATCGCCAAACAAGAACTGACAGCCAAAGGCATCCGCATCCATGCGGAATTGATACAAGTAGGTGCAGAGATCGACCCAGCCAAATTTGCTGACACGATTGCCGCCTACCAAAAAGACGGAGACTCGATCGGCGGTATCATCGAATGCCGTATCAACGGTCTGCCGGCCGGAACAGGTGAACCGATCTTCGACAAACTGCAAGCCCATCTCGCCTTCGCCATGATGAGCATCAATGCCTGCAAAGGCTTTGAATACGGTACCGGATTTGGTGGCGTCACTCAACCCGGTAGTGAAATCAATTCTATCTCCGGTGGCATCAGCGGCGGTATCTCCGACGGCACGGAAATCGTCTTCCGTTGTGTCTTCAAACCTACCCCTTCTACACCCAAGGCCGGCATAAAAGGAAGACACGACGCGTGTGTTGCCACTCGCGCCGTGCCCGTTGTTGAAGCAATGACCGCTTTAGTTCTGGTCAATTACTCAGCCTGAGGCATTAACAGAGCCATGATGATATAGAGCAGTACGCCCGGAAAACCGGCACTGAACACGGTCAGCGCTGCGTACACTACGCGTACAACTGTCGGATCTATATCCCAATACTCAGCAAGGCCTGCACATACGCCTGCCAACATCTTATTGGCACTGCGTTTCAATTTTTTCTCAGCCATATTCTTTACAATTATTTCACAACTACCGGACTGTATTTCGGTACAAGACTTTTCATTACCGTCCAACCGATCAGGTAAGCCACCGCGCAGATACAGAAGATAATCATGTATCCTGCCGGTTTGCCGCTGAATCCCATGAACTGGAAGGCCTCGCCCATCTTGTCAGCGTGGGTAAAGAGCATACCCGATCCTTTGTTGATCAGGAACGAACCTACACCACCTGCCATCGCACCTATACCGGTGATCGTAGCTACAGCCGATTTGGGGAACATATCGCCCGTTGTCGAGAAGATATTCGCACTCCAGCTCTGGTGAGCGGCTCCTACGATACCGATGATGATCGCTACTGCCCACGGACCATAGATGCCACCGAGCGGTTGAGCAAACAACGCAAAGATCGGGAAGAACGCGAAGATCAACATCGCACGCATACGACCGGCGTACGGTTCCATACCTTTCTTCTCCACGAAGATCTTCGGCAGGTAACCACCAAACAAGGACACTACCGTCACGATCGCATAGAGCGTGAAGATCAACGCGATACCCTGCGGGTCAGAAGCCTTGATACCGAACTGATCCTGGAAATAAGCCGGAGCCCAGAACAGGAAGAACCACCAAACGCCGTCGGTCATGAACTTACCAAACGCAAACGACCAGGTCTGTTTGTGCTTGAAAGCCTCAGCAAACGACATCTGTTTTTCTTCTTTCACCTCCTCTTTCGGAGCTTCTTTCTCGTCCTGATGGATATACTCGAGCTCTGCGGCATTCACGTGCTTGCTCTCGGTCGGTTTGTCGTAGACAAAGATCCAGATACCTGCCCATACGAAACCGAGCGCACCGATGATGATGAACGCCCACTCCCATCCCATCGCTTTTGCCAGCAGAGGGATAGTAGCCGGAGCTGCCAGCGCACCTACCGACGCACCTGCGTTGAACAATGCGGTTGCAAACGCACGGTCTTTCTTCGGGAAATACTCAGCCGTCACCTTGATAGCTGCAGGGAAGTTACCTGCCTCACCAAGACCAAGAATCAAACGGCAAGCCAGGAACAGATACACACTCACCATCGAGATCGTCGCAGCGAGTGCACTTCCGGCTTCTACCGCACGCAAAGCAGCTACGCTGTCTACGCCGTCCACAAACCATGTGGTAGCCAAACCGCAGGCCGCGTGCATGATAGCACCCAACGACCAGATCACAATCGCCCAGAGATAACCTCTCTTCGTGCCCATCCAGTCGATGAACTTACCGGCGAAGAGGCAGAAGATAGCGTACGCAATCGAGAACACACCGGTGATCGTTCCGTAGTCGGAGTCCGTCCAGTGGAACTCGGGTTGAATGAACTCTTTGAAGGTCAGGGACAGCACTTGGCGGTCCATATAATTGACCGTAGTGGCGAAGAAGAGCATCGCACACATGACCCAACGCCAGTTGGTCATGACAGCTTTCTTAACGTCATTCATAATTTTTCATTTATTTGCGGCAAGCCGCGATGATTTCAAAACATTCTTTGCACTTGTCGGTCACGTACTTCCAGTCGCCGGCTTTTACCTTGTCGGACGGGAAGAGCTTGCTACCCATACCTACGCAGTAAACACCTGCAGCGAACCATTTCTCGAGGTTCTCTTTTTCCGGAGCCACACCACCGGTAACCATGATCTTCGACCACGGCATCGGAGCCATCAGACCCTTCACAAGGTTCGGACCTACTACATCGCCAGGGAAGACCTTCGTGAAGTCGCAGCCAACCTCTTGTGCCAGACCGATCTCACTCGGAGTGAGACAACCCGGACAGTAAGTCACGCAACGACGGTTGCAGACTACTGCGATATCCTTGTTGAACAACGGACCCACTACGAAGTTAGCGCCCAATTGGAGGTACAGCGAAGCGGTCGGAGCATCTACGACGCTACCGATACCGAGCGCCAAGTCCGGGCACTCTACTGCCACCCACTTGCTCAGTTCGCCGAATACCTCATGCGCGAAATCGCCACGGTTGGTGAACTCGAACGCGCGTACGCCGCCTTCGTAACAAGCCTTAATCACATTCTTGCAAACCTCCACATCTTTGTGGTAGAACACAGGAACCATCGGAGCGGCCTTAATCTTGGCCATCACCTGAAATTTATCGAACTTTGCCATAATTCCTAATTGTGAATTGTGAATTGTGAATTTAGCTTTAGCGTTGTACTCGTCCGTTTGCGTTACCACCTGCAAGGCTCAGTACCTCATCCTCGCTTACGAGGTTGTAGTCGCCGTTGATGGTGTGCTTCAGAGCCGAAGCTGCCACTGCGAACTCAAGAGCCGATGCCTGGTCGCCCGGATACTTGAGCATACCGTGGATCAGACCGCCGGAGAACGAGTCACCACCGCCCACGCGGTCGATGATCGGGTTGATCTCGTAACGCTTGCTCTGGTAGAACTCCTTACCGTTGTAAATCATAGCCTTCCAGCCGTTGAACGTAGCACTGAAGCTTTCGCGGAGCGTCGAAACAACATACTTGAAGCCGAACTCTTTCATCATCTGCTCGAAGATGCCCTTGTAGCCCTCAGCGTTCGTCTCGCCGCCTTCTACATCTGCATCGGGTTTGAAGCCGAGACACAGTTCTGCGTCCTCCTCGTTACCGATACAAACATCGACATACTTCATCAACGGACGCATGATCGAGATAGCTTTCTCGCTCGTCCAGAGTTTCTTACGGAAGTTGAGGTCAACCGATACGGTTACACCGTGACGCTTTGCAGCCTCGCAAGCCAGTTTGGTAATCTCAGCAGCCTTGTCCGAGATAGCCGGCGTGATACCGCTCCAGTGGAACCATGCTGCACCTTCCATGATCTTATCGAAGTCAAAATCCTTCGGATCAGCCTCAGCGATAGCGCTGTGAGCACGGTCGTAGATGACCTTCGACGGACGCATCGAAGCGCCGGTCTCGCAGTAGTACAGACCTACGCGGTCACCGCCACGAACGATGTAATCGTCCTTCACACCGTAACGACGCAGCGAGTTAACAGCAATCTATAGCTACGTTAGCCTCACCACCACCGGGGATGATACGGAAATGATCAGACTGAATGAAACGATCTTGTCCTTCCGGACTGAGGCGGAGCATGATCTCGCCCAAAGTAATAATTTTAGCCATGATTATTTAGAATTTAAAATAGTTTTTAGCATTGTTGTAGCAGATGTCTTCTACCATCTGTTGAACGCGGGCTTTCTCGTAACCGGTGTACGGGATCATACCGTTCTCGATGTCGTTGCCGAGGATGTTACACAGCGTGCGGCGGAAGTACTCGTGACGCGGATAAGACAAGAACGAACGGCTGTCAGTCAACATACCTACGAGGCGACTCAACAGACCGAGGTTACTCAACGCCATCATCTGCTTCTCCATACCATCTTTTTGATCGAGGAACCACCAACCGGAACCGAACTGGATCTTACCGGGAACAGAACCGTCTTGGAAGTTACCCAGCATGGTAGCAATCACTTCGTTCGCGCAGGGGTTCAAGTTATAAAGAATAGTCTTTGCCAAGTGTCCTTCGCTGTTCATCTCATCGAGGAAATGACTCATCGCTTTTGCGGTCGTGAACTCACCGATGGAGTCAAAACCGGTGTCTGCACCGAGTTGCGCAAACATCTTGCTGTTATTGTTACGGATCGCACCGTAGTGGTACTGCTGCGTCCAACCCGAAGCATAGTCCATCTCAGCTTGTGCATGCAGATAAGCGTGCTTATACTGACGAATCTCATATGCGCTCAGCGCCTTTCCTGCGAGGGCTTTCTCGAAGATCGCATTGATCTCTGCGTCGGTGTACGGCTCATCGTAGAACTCCTCGATACCGTGGTCACTCAAACGGCAGCCCATCGACTCAAAGAAGTCATGGCGTTTCTGCAGCGCAGCAACCAAATCAGCAAAATTACGAATCTCCATGCCTGCTACAGCAGCCAGTTTCTCGATATAAGCTTTCCAGGTAGCAGCCTCAATGTTCATACCTGCGTCCGGACGCCAAGTCGGTAACATGCGTACCTCGGCTTTCGGATCGTCCTTCAGCATCTTGTGCCACTCGAGACTATCAGCCGGATCATCGGTCGTACATACGAGTTCTACATGATAGTGCTTCATCAACCCCTGCGGGCAGAACTTCGGATCATTGGCGATAAGATCGTTGCACTTGTCATAGATAGCGCGTGCGGTCTCGGGGTTCAGACGCTCCTCGATACCGAAAGCGGTCTTCAACTCCAGATGCGTCCAGTGGTACAACGGATTGCGGAAAGTGTAAGGCACGGTCTCGGCCCATTTCTCGAATTTTTGCCAGTCAGTGGTGTCCTTACCGGTGCAGTATTTCTCATCTACACCGTTCGAACGCATAGCGCGCCATTTGTAGTGGTCACCCATGAGCCAGATCTGTGCGATGGATTCGAACCGTTTATTTTCGGCAACCATCTGCGGGATTAAGTGACAGTGATAATCGATAATCGGCATCTTGGCCGCATGATTGTGATACAACTCCTGCGCCGTCTCTGTTTGCAGCAGGAAGTCTTTGTCCATGAAAGCTTTCATATTTTAAAAGAGATTTTAAAATTTGGAGCTTCGGCTAAATCGAGTTGCGTAAGCCCGCTTACACTCAATTTGCACGAACCTTCATAGTATATTTTTAGTTAAATGATTATTGCGCGTTTTTTCACGCTACAAAGGTAGTAAAAAAAAATGACATATACAAATGTATATGCCAGTTTGCACTATTTTCACCCTTTTTTGTCAATTTTTCTACATTTTAGTGCCTTGCTTTACCTTTTTTCTGCACCGATAGTGGTTGGATCACCATGCCCCGGATACACCCGCGTGGCAGGAGGTAAGTCTAATAATTTCCGCAAGGAGGCTATCAACGTGTTCATGTCGCCGCCCGGTAAATCGGTTCGACCATACCCCATCCGGAAGAGGGTGTCGCCCGATAGCAGAAGTTCGTCTTCCGGTCGATAGAGACAGATCGAACCCGGTGTATGTCCCGGCGTATGAATCACTTGAAAGAAAGGAATGGACTCAGGAAGCGGTTCTATGGGGAAGGACTCGGCCGTGGCACGGATACCGAACAAGTTGTATTGTTGCTGCATTGCCTGCGCCATCGGGATATCCGCTTCGTGCATCTTCACCGGCGTATGCCACTGCTCGCAAGCCCATTTCGCACCCCACAAATGATCCAAATGACCGTGCGTCGCGATAATCGCCTGAATGTTCAGATTGTTCACCTGCACGTAGCGATAAAGCGTCTGTTGCTCATACTGGTTCGAACAAGCAGGGTCGATCAGCAGGGCGTTCCCCGTCTCATTGGAAACGACGTACGTGTTGGTCGCAAAAGGACCAAACTCCATGGCTTTTATTTCCAACATTGTTTGCATATATCCGGACTTTGTTTGAGTGCGGCTTTGCGGAAGGCGAGCGCTCGCTCGTTACAGAAAAGTGTCTCCAACGACTCCTTCATAATATTCCCGTACGCATGCGCATGAGCCTTGTCGTAGCAGCAAGGTAAGGCCTCTCCGGTCGTTGTAATCACCACTCCGCTCCATACGCGCAGACAACCGCGTCCTATCGGTTTGCGGTGATAGAGTCCATCCGCTCCCTTTGTATAACGGCTGTACCGCTCATCCGAAGGCATCAAGGGATGACCGTTCGAGTAATCGTACAACTGCGCGGTCTTGAACACTAACCTGTCCGCTCCGAGTGCCTTGTACTGCTTTTTGAATTCATTCCATTCGTGTTCGTTCGAGCGCAGACGCAGGCACTGTAACTCAATGGTAGTGCCACCGTGCAGGCGATTCTTCGCCTCTCTCAACCAAGACAATGCATACATGCATTGTTCGAGGCTTCCTCCTACCCGATACGCCTTATACGTCTCTTCCGTCAAACCGTCCATCGACACGATGATCTTACTCAGCCCCGTTTTCACCAGTTCCTCTGCTACCTGAGCTGTCATCGCCTGTGCGTTCGTGCTCACGATCGTATAGAGCCCCCGCTCGTGCGCCTCGCTAATCATCCGGGGCAAGTCTTTGTGAAGGAGGGGTTCGCCCTGAAAATAGAACTGCACCGTGTGCGCATAAGGCGTTATCTGTTCCAACACCCGCTCCCACACTTCGCGTGACATAAACCGCTCAGCTCGATCCGCTAAACGCTCGCCTTTACGAGTTCCCACCGGACACTCCGGGCAATGCAACTGACAGATCGCCGCCGGCTCAACGGAGACAAACATAGGTCTATGAACGATACGCACCGAGCCAAAGAGACTCAGTGCATAACTAACGTAGCAACGCCACGCGTTGCGCACGCGCGAACCTATATATTTAATGGATCGCAATCTTGTTGACACGACGCTCGTGGCGCTCGCCTTCGAAATCCGTCTGGAAGAAGGTACGAACGATATCCAGTGCCTGAACAGCGGAAACGAAATTAGCCGGCAGACCCAATACATTTGCATTGTTGTGCGCGCGAGCCAATTCAGCCAATCGGGGTTCCCAGCACAAAGCGGCACGGATGCCCTGGTGTTTGTTCGCCGTCATGCAGATACCGTTACCTGTCGAACAAATCACAATACCGAACTCAAACTCACCCTTCTCAACGGCTTCTGCCAGGGGGTGCGCGAAGTCAGGATAGTCACAACTCTCGGTGCTATAACAACCAAAATCCTTTACCTTAGCACCGTTGTCCTCCAAGAACAACTGCACTTTCTGCTTGAGCGCAAAACCTGCGTGGTCACTTGCCAACGCGATGGTCATTTCCGAAAAACTTTTCATATCTTGTTCTATTAAAAAATTATTGCCAAATTACCAAACATCAACTTACAAGCGATCGCCAGCACGATGATACCAAAGAACTTACGGATGATATACAAAGCTGTGTTGCCCAGATATTTCGTTAACCAATTGGTTCCGATCAATACCAAGTACAGGGTAATCATACAGAGTACCAACGCAATACACAGATTGCCGGTGCTGTACTCCGCCGTAATAGCCAGCAGGGCAGTAAACGCACCGGGACCCGCGTACATCGGGAAAGCCAACGGAACGATCGAACTGCCCGATCCCACTTCGCCTTCCAATTTATCATTCTGGAAAATCACGATATCCAAAACCATCTCCAGCGCCATCAAGAAAATCACGAATCCACCGGCAATAGCGAAATACTCGATTTGCACACCGAAGAGTTTGAGTATCCACTCACCCAAGAACAGGAAAGCCAACAGAATAATAAGACTCGCGATACATACCTTTCCCGCATGAATCTTGATTCCCCGCTGCTCCATCGCGATGGTAATAGGAATATTGCCGAACGGGTCAATAATGGCGATCAGGAAGATAAAGGACGACAACACCTGCCATATATCAAATTCACCAAAGAATTCTTGTAATGTATTCATAGCATTTTACCGAATTAGGCCACAAAATTACAAAATTTCTTGCATATATGCAAATTTTTTACTACTTTTGCACCGATTTTTCGAAAATATATAATTTTATACTAGTATGATAAACAGTCAAGACATCAAAAACGGCGTATGCATTCGCATGGACGGCCGTCTGTATTTTGTAATTGAGTTTTTGCACGTTAAACCGGGTAAAGGTAACACCATCATGCGTGTTAAGTTCAAAGATGTAGTGGACGGTCGCGTTTTGGAGCGCCGCTTCAACATCGGTGAGAAGCTGGAAGATGTACGCGTTGAGCGTCGTCCGTATCAGTTCCTTTACAAGGAAGGTGCAGACTACATCTTCATGAACAACGAGACCTTCGAGCAAGTGCCTATCGCGCATGACCTCATCACCGGTGTAGACTTCCTCAAAGAGGGTATGACCGTTGATGTTGTTTCCGATGCTACCACCGACACGATCCTGTTCGCTGAACTGCCGACGAAGGTAGAGTTGCAGATCACCTACACGGAGCCGGGTCTGAAGGGCGACACCGCTACTAACACTCTCAAACCGGCTACGTTGGAGACCGGCGCTGAGATTCGCGTTCCGTTGTTCATCAACGAGGGCGAGATCGTTCGCGTTGATACCCGTGACGGTTCCTACTGCGAGCGCGTTCGTTAAGTCGTTCACACACAGCCGATGGCTGGTTTAGCAGACATACGGAGACCTGTTGAGACGGATTGGAAACGGTACGAACGGCTGATGCATGATTGCATGCAGGCCGACGAACGTTTGCAACAAACCGTACTCCAATACATCGCGGCACGCAGCGGTAAACAGCTGCGGCCGCTGATTGTATTGTTATGCGCTCAGTTATGCAATCCTATCACGGACAAGACGCTGCGCGCTGCAGTCGCACTGGAGATGCTGCATAACGCCAGCCTCGTCCATGACGATGTAGTCGATAGTTCCGACACCCGCCGCGGGCAACCCGCTGTACATACGCAGTGGAGCAATAAAGTGGCTGTCCTGACGGGCGATTATATGCTCGCCAAAGTGATCGGACTCGTGGCTGAGGTGCGTAACATCCGTATTCTGGAGATCGTCTCTAACTTAGGACGCAACCTCAGCAGCGGCGAGATGCTGCAACTGCATTTCGGTCAGTCGATGTGGATCGACGAAGAACGCTATCTGCGGGTCATTGACCAGAAGACCGCCCAACTGTTCCAAGCCTGCGCAGAAGCCGGCGCGGAGAGTGCCGGTTGTACCCCGCGACAACGCAATGCGCTACGTGAGTACGGTCGTCTGCTCGGACTCTGTTTCCAGATCAAGGATGATATCTTCGATTACAGCGATCTGGAGGAATTAGGCAAACCGACCATGAGTGATTTGCGGGATGGCAAAGTGACGTTGCCGCTCATCGAAGCCCTGCGCCGCGCCCCCCAAGAAGAGGCCGAAGAGATTCGCAAGAAAGGGGAACGTATATGCGAAGCGGACATCGCGCCGGACGAAGAGATGCGTCTTCTCGAAGAGATCAAGTCCTTCGTGCTGCGTTTCCACGGCGATGAGTATGCCGTACAGAAGATGCTCGGCTATAAAAAACAAGCCACGGAAGCGTTGAGTATCTTCCGTGACAGTCCAGAAAAAAGTAGCCTTTTAGCCTTACTCGACTACGCCATCAATCGTGTTCAGTAATTGCTCGCGAAGGGTTTCATCGGAAATCGTATTGAGGACATCTTTCATAAACGCACCGACGAGCAGTTGGCGCGCTTTTTGTTTGTCGATGCCTCGTTGCTGCATGTAGAAAAGCGCTGACTCATCGAGTTGTCCGGTGGAGGCACCATGCGTCGCTTTCACATCGTCCGCATAGATCTCCAACTGCGGTTGGGTACGCATCTCGGCCTCCTCACTCAACAGCAGATTGCGATTCGTCTGATGCGCCTCGGTCTGCTGAGCATCCTTCACGATCTTCAAATCCCCGATAAACCGTCCGCGAGAATGGTCGTCCAGCACGAATTTAACCAATTGATTCGATGTTCCGCCGCCCACAGCATGCTTTACATGCGTCTCGGTCGTGACGGCTTCATCGTTATGCAGGTACGCGAGCGCGTATATCTCCGTCTCGCAGCCTTCGCCAAGTTGCTCAATGGTGATACGGTTAGTACCCGAAGCAAAATTGACCACGACGATCTTCACGCGCGAACCGGCCTGTTGCTCTATCTGCAAATCGACCTCCGGCTCGTTCACAAAGACCCGCTCAAATATGTCACCCTTGGAGACCTTCATAGCCTTTCTCTTCGAGTTCGAGTGCCAGCGTCTTGTCGCCGGTCTTTACGATCTTGCCGTCTGCCAGCACATGCACAAAATCCGGCACAATATAATCCAACAAACGCTGATAGTGGGTGATGACGATCGAGGCGTTTTGCGGGGTCTTGAGGCGGTTAACACCCTCTGCCACGATACGCAGTGCATCGATATCCAGACCGGAGTCCGTCTCGTCCAAGATCGCCAGACAGGGCTCTAACATCGCCATCTGGAAGATCTCGTTTTTCTTCTTCTCTCCTCCGGAGAAGCCTTCGTTCACCGAGCGGTTATTGAGTTTATCCGGCAGTTCCAGCAGTTTTTTCTTCTCACGCATCAAGCCCAGGAACTCCTTCGCACTCAGCGGCTCTTTGCCTTCATAGGCACGTTTCTCATTGAGCGCCGTGCGCATAAAATTGGTCATGCTCACACCCGGAATCTCGACGGGATATTGAAAACTAAGGAACACGCCTGCGCGTGCGCGTACTTCGGGCTCCATCTCCAACAGGTTCTCGCCTTTCAGCCACACTTCGCCTGCCGTCACCTCGTACGCAGGGTTGCCGGTCAAGACGGCCGACAACGTACTCTTGCCCGCACCGTTCGGCCCCATGATGGCATGTACCTCGCCCTCGTTGATCACAAGGTTAACGCCCTTCAATATCTCCTTGCCGCCTATCGAAGCGTGCAGATTCTCTATTCGCAATAACTCTTTCATAGTTGACTCATCACCACTTCGCCCACCGCCTGCAGTGTCGATTTGCTTATATGATCCATATTATCCTGACGCGTATGCCACCAGAACGGGAAGCCCGTCGCATTGCGGATGTCATAGTGAATCACGTCCACGCAGGGGATACCGGTGATATAATTGATGTAATAATGATCGTCCGTGATCGGGTAGGACTGCTGGTTGTTGAATAGCGCGCCGTAACCCAACTGCTCGGCCGAGTGCCAGATCTGCTGCTGATAGTTAGCGGCATACTGGGTCGAGTACAACTCTCTCGGAAACGAAGCGTCCGGAGCACCTACCATATCGAGCACAATACCGAATTTATAACGCGGAGAGACTTGTCCTTCTGCCGCATTGCGTACATAATTGGTTGCCCATAGTTGCGAACCCAGACACCAAGTGTCTTCGCGCTCCAGACCCGTATAAACACGCGGCGTACCCATGTCTTCACAATCGAAGAAGATGATATCCACCGGAGTCGTGAAGGTCGAATCCGCAATACGAAGACCTAACTGACGCGCTATTTCGAGCAACACGCCTACACCACTTGCGCCGTCATTGGCACCCGGCACGTTATAGAATCGATCCTGGTAATCGGGCTCCTCGTCGCACCAAGGACGGGTGTCATAATGGGCACCCAAGAGAATACGCGGACGGTCTTTCGTCTCTTCGGTATAGAAATGACCAATGATATTGTAAATCTGCTGATTCTCACCCCGATAATCCGGCATGAATCCTTTCTGCAGTTCCACCTCAGCTCCCAACGCCCGCAGTTGCTCGATCAGCCACACTGCGCATTGCGTATGCGCTGCACTATTCGGCACACGCGGACCAAAGGCCATCTGGCGCTCGATATACACGTACGCGCTATCCGAGTTAAAAGCCGGCCGCTCGATCACGGCCGCTTTCTTACTACAAGAAACTAGGCCGGCTAGAAGAACTAGGAGGCCTAAAATCTTAAATCTAAAATCTAAAATCTCAAATCTCATTATCGTATATTCGTCTCGCTGATCGAAGTGTGGTTCTGGATCGCACGGATCGTGTGCGCGATAGGTATAGCGAGACTCTCAATATGCAGTTTGGAACAACAATTCGGATCCAAGGGAAGCGAATCGGTGCAAACCAACTCCTCCAATGCCGACTCCTCAATACGCTGACATGCGTTTCCGCTCAACACCGCGTGGGTCACCACCGCCCGTACGGATTTGGCGCCACCGTCTTTCATCACTTCCGCTGCCTTGCAGAGCGTGCCGGCCGTGTCGGCAATGTCATCGAAGATAACGACATCTTTGCCATACACGTCACCCAGCACTTTGATCTCCGACACTTTATTGAAGTCCGGACGGTTCTTATAACAGATGACCATCGGCACCTCATGATCGGTCAGCACGTGCAGTTTCTTCGAGAAATTAGAGGCTCGTTTCGAACCACCTACGTCCGGGGACGCAACAATCAGTTTTTTCAGATTAAGACTCGCCACGTACGGCGCCAACACATTCGATCCGTAGATATGATCGACCGGAATATCGAAGAATCCCTGAATCTGGTCGGCATGCAGGTCAACGGTAATGACACGGTCTGCGCCGGCAGTCTGCAGCATGTTCGCTACCAGTTTGGCGCCGATCGACACACGCGGTTTGTCCTTGCGATCCTGACGCGCCCAACCGAAATACGGAATGACCGCAATCACTTTCGATGCACTCGCACGCTTGGCGGCGTCGATCATCAGCAGCAGCTCCATGAGGTTGTCGCTCGACGGACAAGTGGACTGCACCAAATACACGTTTTGACCACGAACGGACTCTTCGAAGTAAGCACAGAACTCGCCGTCGGAGAAACGATCGACACGTACATTGCCGAACTGGCAGCCCAACTCGGCACAAACTTGCTGTGCCAAAGCCTGACCCTTCGAGCCGGCAAAAATCTTAAACCGATTATTGTTTTCCATTATTTTTTGTTTTTCTTTGCACTCTTGTTTTGCGCATTAGGTTGCACTAACAATTCTCCAAACGCCTTGGATTCGCAGCGCAGCTTACCGTCCGACAGACGGATGATATCCTCTTTGATACGCCCCATGCCGGACTCCTGATCGCGGTTCCAGACGAGGTTGCGCTGACGCATACATTGTGCGATGTACACCTCAAGCGAATCCCGATCCTTACCGGCCGGAAGGCTCGATGCATAAGCGATCATATCTTGCACTATCCGCCCGTAGTTACGCATACGGATAGGTGCCGAATCTCTTCGTAATTGCATAGTATTACTCTTTCTTGCGAATCAGATAAATCATCGTCGGGAAGTGGTCTCCGTAACCGTTCTGCCAAACGCCGGCTTTGTGGGTACGCAGCGGAGCACCTTTGTCCTTACCCTCCTGAACAGTCAAGAACGGTTTGTTGAACACCTGCGATTTCCAATATGCCCATCTGCCGCTATCCTTGTCTTCGTTGAGCAAGGGTTCAGAGATGATGATCTGGTCGAACAGGTTCCAGCTGCCGTTATAGTACAGCGTGCCGGTTCCGTTAGCCAAGTGGATCCACATCGTGTTATACCAACCCTTCGGCTCTACTTGTTGCGGTTTCTTGCGTGCTTTGAGCACGTCCTTGCAGCTGTGGTTATCCGGGTCATCGTTCAAGTCACCCATGATGATGATCTTCGCATTCGGCTCCTTCATGTAGATCGAGTCGCAGATCTGCATCGTCAGCATGGCAGCTGTGTCACGACCGGGACGGCTCGACAACTCACCGCCGTAACGACTCGGCCAGTGATTCGTGATCATATGGATCTTCTCCGGCTTGCCGTCTCCCATCAGGTAACCCGAAACAAGCAACTGCAAACGGGTCTTGATCACACCACCGTCAGCATAGTGAGCTTTCAACTCATAACCCTTGACCGTGGACGGCTTGAAGAGCACCGTGTCATACAAAAAGCCTACATCCACACCACGGCGATCCGGGCCTTCCAACAAAATCGGTTTCAGACGGCGACCATACTTGCTGTTCGTCTCGGCGCACAAATCGTACAGACAACCGATATTCTCCACCTCGGCTACACCGATACATGCAGCGCCGCGCGGATCATAATCCGTACCGAGCTGTGCCACCGCATAACCCATCCGTTTGATCTTGTTCTCGTACTTCATCGACGTCCATTTCATACCACCGTCCGGCAAGTACTCGTAGTCGTTCTTACCCTCGTCATGAATCGTGTCGAAGAGGTTCTCCAGATTGTAGAAAGCGATACAGCGAACATACTGACCCTTGCTCAGGTTCTCGCCCGCAGCTTGTTTCTTGTTCCCCGCGCTCATCGAAGCGCTGAACGTCAGCAGCAATGCCGCTACCCAAAGAAATGTGTGTTTCATAATATATAAATTGTTGTTTAAATTTTCAACTTCGTTACCCGTTCATTTCAATTCCGGCTGCAAATTTACTACTTTTTTTTCATATACGCAAGCCCGCGCGCGTTTTTCATTACTTTTTTCTTGTTCTTTTCTTGTTTATGGCTCGGACATAGGCGGATTAGTCCTTCGCCGGTCGCTCTCTGCGAGCGGCCGAGTTATCCCGTATCGTCCTCGTCTTTACTTTGTAAACGCCGAGCCCCGCCCGATACAGGATAAATGCGGGTGTAGCGCCATACGGAGTGTGGCTTTGTCAACTACGCGGGATGTTTTCCCGCATGTAGATTCTTCTTGGGCTGTTATCGGTGATACGTTAGCGCTCTATATATGATCATTTTTGGCGCATATTTGCGGCAATTTTTCATTTCCTCTTGCATATATCAAAATTTCTTCGTACCTTTGCACCGAGTTTAGGATTTTGAATCACCCCGGAATAACCCCGCAAAGTACCCGCGTCCTTCTTTTCCTAGACCATACTAAAATTAAACACGTTGCAATTAGCTTAATATCAATCGTTTATAACACATGGCACGGCATCTAAAAACAAGCACAATTCTCGGTTTGGACAAAGCCATCGATCACTTTGTTCCTTCTTCAGCCCTCCACACCCGTGGAGTACGTTACTTTGAACCCGCAGTGGGCATCAAAGACTTCTGCGGTGCTATGAACGACATCAAAGACGGCTATAAACGTCGCAAACACATCATCGTACGCCGCTACCCGCGCAAAAACAAAGTCCTCCAACTCTACACCTACCACTTTCCCAAGACATGGTCTGCTGGATGTGTAGCCAACCGCGAACTCATCAAAGAAGCCCAGCACCGAGCCCACGCCCTTGAGCACGATACCTCTCGTGCCGGCCTCGAGTGGCATCTACGCTTCCTCAACCACTACTTCCGCGTCTTCAAAGGCGGCGAAAAGCCGGAACCCGGTATGAAGCCCTATTCACGCTTCTACCAATACACCTACGTCGCCATCTATCGTGAGCTCCAAGCTGCCGCCAAACCAGCCGAAGAACCGACAGAACCCGTCTCCTTCGAGCCCATTGACTTCCGTCTGAATCCCATCAAGACTCGCCACAAAACCCCTCTCCGGCGTATTTTCGAGAAAAAAAATGTCCCAAAATTTGCATATATGCAATTTTTGTAGTACCTTTGCAGGCGCAAAGGTTTCGGAACACACAAACAAACACATTATACAAATAAATCTAATCAGTATGTCAAGCGTAAACAAAGTGATTTTAATTGGTAACGTAGGCGCAGATCCCGAAGTACGTTACTTGGACAGAGGAGTAGCAATTGCAACATTTAATCTTGCGACCACGGAACGCGGGTATGTTATGCAGAACGGCACCCAAGTGCCGGACGTGACGGAATGGCACTCGATCGTGCTCTGGCGCAACCTCGCCGAATGGGCACAACAGAACCTCAGAAAGAGCATGAAGGTCTATGTGGAAGGTAAACTCAAAACACGCTCGTGGGAGAAAGACGGCCAGATCCGCCGTAAGACCGAAGTGATCGCTGAGAACATTCAGATTCTTTACCGTCCGGAGATCTACCGGAAGAACAATGATGAAATGAGCGCGGCAGAGCCGCTCAATGATGCGCAAGAAGCGCCTAATGATGGCGCACAAGAAGCACAAAACCCGGAGAATGACGGATTCTTTAACGGCATATTCAGATGACCAATAAAGAGCGATATAGCCAATGGGCAGCGGCGCAGGAGTATGTGCCTTTGTTCATGATGCCTTGGTGGCTGGACGCTGTGTGCGCAGGCGCAGAGTGGGACGCCCTGCTCGCCGAAGACAGCGAGGGAAACATCCTCGGCGCCATGCCGTATCTGCTCCGCAAACGGGCGTGGTTTAAGTACATCATCATGCCCCGGCAAACGCCTATTGGCGGCATATGGGTGACGCCCGAGGTTACCGCGGATAAGTGGAAGACGGCCGAGGTATGCCGTCAGATCAAAGAGCAGCTGGATCGCATGGGCCTCGTTTATTACTACCAGCAGTTCCTGCCGGGAAGCCTGTGCGTCGATGCCCTCAAAGCGCTGGGGTGCAAGACCAAAGAGCACATGACCTACCGCCTTGACGACCTGAGTGACCTCAATAAACTAATCGAGTCATTCAGCAAGAACAAGCGCCGTGAGCTCCAGAAATCGCTCAGCCTCCATGCCGAGCGGAGCATGGACATAGAGGATTTCTACCGTTTCTACACGCAATGCATGAGCGAGCGCAAGCATAAGGTTCACTTCTCGCGCGAATTCCTATTGGTATTAGAGCGCAAGGCTAAACGGCTCAACCAATGCGAGATTATTAGTATCCATGACGCCGACGGCCATGTACATGCAGCCGCATTCCTAGTTTGGGACGCGAACTACATGTACTATCTCATTCCCACATACAGCCCCACTTATGCCGACTCCGGCGCCGGTGCGTTACTGGTGCTTGAGGCTATGAAACGTGCTCGGGAAAAACATATACGGTTTGAGTTCGCCGGTTCGTTCAGTAAAGCCTCAGTCAAGCATTATAAGCAATTCAACGCCGCCCCGACGAAGTTCTATTCAGTGGAGAAATCATACCGTTGGTGGTCTTTCCTGATATCTTGGTTCTCATGAGCGAGAAAGAAGCTTATATAGATTTCTGCGCGCATACACCGGAACTTCCGCTCTTCTTGCAGCCCTGGTGGTTAGACGCCGTGACACACCCCGACCATAAAGAATGGGAGGTGCTTTTGGCGCGCAATAAAAAAGGCGAGATAGAGGCAGTAATGCCGTTTGTAACCGGTAGAAAATGGGGATTACGCTATGTCGTCACGCCGCAGCTAACGCAGTACACGGGCGTGTGGATCAAGGATATCGAAGGCGAGACGGCCACAGAGCGCTTGAGTCGCGAGAAACGTTTGCAGAACGACCTCATCGCCCAACTGGAAGCAAAAAAGATCGCCTTTTTCGATCTCAAGTTCCCGCTGACTTACACCTATTGGTCACCGTTCTTCTGGGCTGGTTACCGGCAAGAAACACACTACACATATCGGATAGACGATTTGAGCGACATAAAGCAAGTGTTTGCCGGGTTTGATTATTCCAAGCAAAAACAAATTCGCAAAGCACAAGAAGCCGGAATAGTGATCGATTTCGAGATGAGTGATGACGAACTCTATGACTTGCAATGCGCACAACTAGACGAGCGGGGAAGCAAGGATGTATTGAGTCGCGAATTGGTACGTTCGGTAGTAGATGTCAGCCGCAGCCGAGGGCAAGGGTTGATCGCCCGAGCCAAAGATCCGGAAGGGAACACGCACGCAGCTGTTTTTGTGGTATGGGACAAGCATAGTGCGTGGGAATTGATATCCGCTATTCATCCTGACTACCGGGCAAGCGGAGCTTCGACGTTGGTAGTCTGGGAGGCAATGCAACAGGTTGCCAATAAGACCAAAGCCTGGGACTTCGAGGGTAGCATGATAGAGCCCGTTGAGAACTCGTTTAGGCTGTTCGGCGGCATACCCGTTCCATACTACGAGATCTACAAGAAAAACAAACTCATTCAACTGATCGAGTTATGCAAGAAGTAATTCGCGACATATTCTATGGTCTGATTGCAGATTTTGCTTGGATTCCGTTCACGCAGACCTTGGCATACAACTTGTCTATTGTGTCGGAGAACACGCTGCATTTCTTTGTAGATGATCCGGCGCAACCTCAAGTGGGATGCGTTGGTTTCGAGCGGCGTAAGGCGGGATTGCGGATGTTGTGTGTGAGCGGCGAATGTTTGCGCGAGGAAAAAATAACAGACCGGAAGAAATATGCGGAGTTCTACCGCGCTATCCGCGAACTTGATTTTGACATCTTCGAACTCAATTTCAATACGGCTTATTCTGCCGACGCGGAGATAGCGTTGCGTACGGGAGGTTGGTTGCGACCTGTCGGTTTGTTTTCTACCGCATTATCCAAAGTGATTCCGACGAAAGAGCCGTTGCGTTTGGACAGGAGTTGGAAGCATAATCTGAAAAAAGCACACGAAAACGGATTATGTTTTAAGGTGGCTGATCCGATGGACGAATCACATATACAAGACTACGTGCGTTTTCACCGGGAGATGCTGCAACGCAAGGGTTTTAATGAAGGATTAACAGAGTCCAACTTGTCGGCTTTAAGTAAAGATCCGCATTTCAAAATGGGTCTTGTGACCGATTCAAACGGTCTGTTTCTTGCCGGACATATTTTCTATGTACACCCGCTCGCAGCGTCGTCTTTGTATGCTTTCACCTCTCCGGAAGGACGTAATGCAGGCGCTGCCAATTTTCTATACGAAAGTATGCTGAGTTATCTCGCTCAAAACGACATCAGCACATTTGATGTCGGGCGGATCTCTCCCAGCACACACCAAAAGAACAATATCTTCCTTTTCAAAGACGGGATGGGCGGAGAGTATGTCACATACCTTGGCGAATGGGAATACTGCCGTAAGAGTTGGATGTCTATCCTGCTCTATTTTGCAAAAAAACATATCTGGAAACGAGTGCGCGTATGAGAGTGTTGGAACTTCCATCGTGGTATTTGCCGCAAGGAGGCCATTTCGTGCGGCATCAGGCATTAGCTCTTCGCGAACAAGGCGTCGAGGTGGCTATCCTTGCCAACGTCACGATGCCGTGGGGGGAATATATACGTCATGCTTTTGACGGCCGGTATCCTATACGGCCTTTCTTTACCGAAGAGGAAGGGATTCCCCTTTTACGCCATTATTTCCGGGCGGTACCTAAGTGCGAAATGCCGAACATACGTCTATGGGCAAAGCAAACAGCACGTTTGTACGATTTATACGTGTCGCGCTACGGACATCCCGATATCATACACGTGCATAGCAGTACGTGGGGAGCCTATGCCGCTTCTCTCATTAAGAAAAAATGGGGTACTCCATACGTGGTCACCGAGCATCGAGGTATGTTCGGATGCCGTTGCCAAATGGCGCGAGAGTTCTTTGTGCCGGCCTACGACCCGTTCTTTCGGGAGGGTTTTTCCAATGCGGACTATATCATTCCCGTAGGAGACCTACTGATTCCTAAGATTCGTAAATACCTGACGCGAGACGTACCTATCAAAGTGGTTTCCAATATCGTTGATACGGATTTCTTCGTACCCGGCACAGACCCCAAGCCCCATGCACCTTTCCGTTGGATCAGCGTGAACGGTTACTATCCCGTCAAAGGCTATGACATCTTACTACCCGCTTTTGACAGCGTATGTGACAGCGGAGCGGATGTCACACTCACACTGGTAGGCGAAAACTTCGAGCAAGCAGGTTTTCAAGCCATTCTGGCGCAATGCCGCCATAAAGACAAGATCCGTTTTACAGGCGAACTGAATCGTGAGGGTGTACGACGTGAACTGCACAACGCGGATGCGCTCGTGATCAGCAGCCGAGTAGAGTCGCAGTCGGTGGTAGTATTGGAGGCACTTTCATGCGGGCTGCCGATTGCAGCCACAGAAGTCGTTCCTTCATATACATTGCATAAGGAATCGGGTATTCGCGTGGCAGTAGAACAACCGAACCTGCTGGCTGATGCCATGATTCAGGTAATGAACCGCTATGCCTCTTTCTCACCCGAACTCGCTCACGCGCACGCTGCACGCATAGCGCACAAGGATGTTGTGAGTAAACAATTGATAGATGTGTATAACGCTGTTTTAGCCTCAAAATGATAGCCGTCTGTATTGCAACATATAATCAGGACTTATTCCTCGCGCAGGCAATAGAGAGCGTTCTGTCGCAGGAGTGTGATGAGGCGATTCGTGTCTATATAGGCGATGACGCCTCTACGGATGGCACATCAACTATCGGAGAGAAATATGCAGCAGAGGACTCCCGCATCGTATATGTGCGACGGGAGAAAAATATCGGATTATCTGCTAACACATTGGATTTATACCGTCGTGCATTGTCAGATCAATGCCGTTATATCGCTATGTTGGATGGCGACGACTATTGGACGGACACCCACAAATTGCAAATCCAATTGGATTATCTGCGCACTCATCAAGAGGTGGAATTTGTGCACACGGCGGCGTACGATGATATCAATGGCCAACTGATAGCGGCGGATACCCATCATAAACCGACAGGCGATATTAGTTTGTGTTATGGTTTACGTGGGGCACTCCACACCAATAGTACAGTGGTTTTCCGCGCAGACCTGCTTCGTTTTTGTGATTTGGGCGAATTAGAGGCACTGCATTTTTCCGTATTGGACTATCCGTTGTACGGCATCTTTTCCCAACACACTCAATTCGGCTATATCGATTACTATACTGCTGCTTGGCGCAATCATGTATCTGCTTCCCAGCCTATCCGATGGAATCAATTTGTCCGCTTAAAAAAAGATCGAATGCGTATGTGGAAATGGCTCGACGAACGTTATTCTCATCGATTCCAATATTCCAAAGCAGGCGTTATAAAATGGTTTAGCGCTCAATTAATTGCTTTTTTCGTGAAAAAATGCAAGAAAATTTGCATAAATCGTAAAAAAGTTGTACCTTTGTAGCCGATTTTATTAATCACGACCTAAAAAACACAGCATATGCAAGTAAAGAAATCAGAACAAGCCAGCTTGGAGAAGGACAAACTCGTCTATGTATTGATGGGTTTGGTTTTCACATTAAGCCTCGTTTACGCGGCGCTGGAGTGGACAGAGCGTGAGGTCACGAAGTATGAGGTGACCGACACAGAATTCCTCTTTGAGGAAGAAGTGGAGATTCAGCAGACGAGTCAAGAGACTCCTCCCCCTCCCCCACCCCCTGCAGTACAAGAGGTGGAAGTGCTCAATGTCGTAGAGGATAACGTCGAGACCGAGTCGATCGAGGTGAACACCGAGGATGACAAGGAAGCCGAAGTGGTTATCGCTGCGCCGGTTGAGGCACCGGTAGAGGAAGAGGAAGAAGAAGTAGTCTTCGTAGTCGTTGAGTCCATGCCGGAATTCCCGGGTGGTCAGCAAGCGCTCTTCAAGTACCTGAGTGAGAACGTGAAGTATCCGGTTATCGCACAGGAGAACGGTATCCAAGGTCGTGTTATCTGCCAGTTCGTGGTTAACAAAGACGGTTCTATCGTCGATGTAGAAGTGGTACGTTCCGGTGGAGACCCGTCGCTCGACAAAGAGGCCGTTCGCGTCATCAAGTCGATGCCTAAATGGAAACCGGGTAAGCAACGTGGTAAAGCCGTACGTGTGAAATACACCGTTCCGGTTAACTTCAAACTCCAATAAGCGTGGATTTGGCTTATAGAGATATAAGCTATTGTAAGAATGTCGGTGCTAAGCGTGCCGACATTCTTCGTAAAGAGCTGGGCGTTCACACAGCGCTGGATCTGCTGCGCCAGTACCCGTACAAGTATATCGACCGCAGTCGGTTCTATAAGATAGCCGAACTGGAGGACGAAGACACCTACGTCCAGATCATCGGTGAGGTCACTGAATGGCACACCGTCGGTATCGGCAAGGCGCAACGGCTGAGCGCGATGTTCAACGACGGCACCCATCAATGCGAGTTAGTCTGGTTTAAGGGCGTACAATACGTCAAGCTCCAACGAGGAGTGAAGTACCTGCTCTTCGGCAAACCGTCCCGTTTCCAACATGTATATAATTTCGTGCATCCGGAGTTGACGCCGATGTCCAAAGTGACACCGGAGATGACGCAAGGTCTCGAACCGTATTACAACACGACGGAGACCATGAAGCGGCACGGACTCAACTCTAAAGCCATGCGCACGATGATAGCCGGTCTGCTACCCGACTTGCGACAAGGCGTACCCGACACCATAGGTGCCGACATACTCCAACGCTACCGGCTGATGAGTCTGACCGATGCGCTGATCAATGTGCATTTTCCGAAAGACACGCCCTCCATGCAGAACGCACGCGCACGGTTGAAGTTCGAAGAATTATTCTATATTCAGTTGCAACTGCTGCGTCAGATGAAGCGCCGCGAACTGAATCCGGGCTTCGCTATGCCGACAGTAGGCAGTCGTTTCCATGCGCTATATAAATCCCTGCCTTTCGACCTGACCGGTGCCCAGAAACGTGTCATCCACGAGATACACGATGACCTTAAGTCCGGTCATCAGATGAACCGCCTGCTCCAAGGCGACGTAGGTTCCGGTAAGACCCTTGTGGCGCTCCTATGCTGTCTGCTCGCTGTCGATAATGGTTACCAGGCCTGTATCATGGCACCCACGGAGATCCTTGCCAACCAACACTACGAGACGCTCAAAGCATTTCTGGCTCCGCTCGGCGATGCGGTGCATGTGGCGCTGCTGACAGGCTCCGTCTCTGCCAAGAACCGCGTACCTATCCACAATGGCCTGATGAACGGCACAATCCATATATTGATAGGTACGCACGCGTTGTTGGAGGATGCTGTACAATGGAACAACCTCGGCTTCGTTGTCATTGACGAACAGCATCGCTTCGGCGTCGCCCAACGTGCTAAGTTATGGACCAAGAACCAGACTCCGCCGCATATACTCGTCATGACCGCGACACCTATCCCGCGTACGCTCGCTATGACCGTATACGGTGACTTGCATGTCTCTATCATCGATGAGTTACCCCCGGGACGCAAACCCGTACAAACCATCCACTATTCCATCATACGCCAAGCGCAGATATACTCCTTCCTGCTTAAGCAAATCCAGGAAGGACGGCAGATCTATGTCGTCTATCCGCTCATCAAGGAGAATGAAAGTATGGACTTGGAGGATCTGCAGAACGGCTATAATAAACTGTGTGAAGCTTTTCCCGAATGCCGTATCTCCATGGTGCACGGGCAGATGAAAGCCGCTGACAAAGACCTGCAGATGCAGCGTTTTGCGAGCGGAGAGACCCAGATACTCGTTGCCACCACCGTCATTGAGGTGGGCGTCAACGTACCCAACGCGACCGTCATGGTTATTCAGAATGCCGAACGATTCGGACTCAGCCAACTGCACCAGCTGCGCGGACGCGTGGGTCGTGGCGGTGACCAGAGTTACTGTATCCTACTGACGAACGATGAGATAAGCACCGACACCCGCAAACGGATGAATATCATGGTAGAGACCAACGACGGTTTCCGTATCGCCGAGGCCGACCTGCAACTGCGTGGCGCGGGAGATATCGAAGGCACCCAACAATCCGGTACGCCTTTTGACCTGCATATCGCCAACCTCGCTACCGACGGACAGATTCTCACGCTCGCGCGCCAAGCGGCGAAAGACATCCTCGAACCCGATCCGCTACTGGAGGATGAGATGAACCGTATATACAAAAGACGCCTCGATACATTACGTATCGAAGCGCATAATTGGAGCGATATAAGCTAATTACATATCGTCGTGAGCATGCAACGACTGCACATACTTAGCATGCGCCATCTTCACACGTTTCAGCTCGCTCGGTTTGTCGAACTGCTGACGGCGACGGAGCTCTTTAACGACACCCGTCTTATCGAATTTGCGTTTGAACTTCTTGATCGCGCGCTCGATATTCTCACCTTCTTTAACAGGAACGATAATCATTGCTATTCACCTCCTTTCTTGTACCCAGGGCCGGGATCGAACCGGCACGGTTTCCCATTGGTGTTTGAGACCAACGCGTCTACCAATTCCGCCACCTGGGCTTGCTTTTTGCGTTTTTTGAGCGAAAAGCGGGTGCAAAAGTACTGCTTTTTTTTGAATTGACCAAAAAAAATCGCACTTTTTTTGCATATTTGCGTATTTTTTTGTATTTTTGCGGTCGATTTGGATGAATTATGGACGATTTTTTCTCTCGTAGCGAAGCGTTATTGGGTGCAGAGGCCATGCAATACCTGCGCACCAAACGCGTCATCATCTTCGGTGTCGGAGGTGTGGGTTCATGGGCTGCGGAGTGTCTGATCCGTACCGGACTAACCCATCTGACCCTCGTTGATGGCGATACCGTCCAACCGTCCAACATCAATCGTCAACTGCCTGCTACACGCGCTACACTCGGTCAACCGAAAGTCTTCGCGCTCCGCGAGCGACTGCTATCGATCAACCCTGAGGCGGAGATCGATGCCATACCCGAGATGATCAACGGCGAGTGGTTGGAGGAGCATGGTCTGGCGGATTATGACTACGTCATCGATGCCATCGACAGCGTCAACGACAAGACAGACCTTATATTATACGCGTCACGCGTACGCGCGTTGAAGACTTTCTCGTCCATGGGTGCCGCGCTGCGTCTTGACCCGACTCAGGTCACCACCGGCGAACTGATGTCCATCCAAGGCGATGCACTCGCCAAGGCCGTTCGGGCACGGATGAAACGACTTAACACGCATCCCAACAAGAAAATTCGTTGTGTTTATTCTACCGAACAAGCGCAGCGCTGCGAGACAAGAGGCTCGCTCATGCAGGTGACCACTGTCTTCGGTTGTACCCTCGCATCCCTTGTTATAAAAGATATCTTAAATACATAACATTATGAAACGCGGAACAAAAATCATGCTTATCACTTTAGCCGTTATCTTCGGAATCGGCACAGCGCTCTTCCTTTGCGCAGACTTGATCATCTCTGAATTGGTAGAGACAGAAGTACAAAACACCTTGGGTGAACTGCCGGGCTGCGAGGCCTCGTGCGGTGATATCCATCTGCGCTTTTTCAGCGGCACGGCCAGCGTAGAGGATCTGCATTTTGCTTATCGTGGCGAACCGAACGAGAAAGACACGGTTGCCCCCGGTGTATCAATCACCGTGGATCGCGTGGATGTAGGACGTCTGTTCTACTCGATGTTATTCAAGAAGCGTATTTTCATCACCGATGTACGCATCAAACATCCGCAAGTGGAGTTATGGATGAATGAGGAACATCCGGAACTGTGCTTCCCAGAGATGCAAGATCCGCATCTGGAGCACATGAACAATGTGATCGCGCGCTTTGACCTACTTAACCTGCGTATCAAGGATGTGGACTTCAAACTGCACAGTTTGACCACCAAACTGGACGTAGATGTGGACAGTCTGTCCCTGACAGCTCATGACCTGGCATACGATTCCGTATTCACTTATTGCGACTCGGTGTATAGCCTCAGCTTAGCCCACGCACGTATCATCACGCCGGACGGTCTAATTGGTATTGAGACCCATAACCTCCATCATGAAGATCAAGGCGTCTTTGCACTCGGAGCCACCCGCATCGCCCATACCATGCCGCGCAAAGGGCTCGGTAAGATCATGAAAGAGCCGTGCACCTGGATGGACATGCAGATCGATCATGTGGTCTTGTCGCCGTTTAACCCGATCCGCAAAGCACTCGCGCAGGACTTCTCGCTCAATAGCGCCGAGGTGGCGGTGTCGCGCATGGATATCTTCCGCGATGAGCGTTATGCCCCGAAAGAACCGTTTGCCATGCCGCAAGAGATACTGATGGCGATACCTGTCACGTTCTTGCTCAAGCACGTGGACGCATCGATCGATAAGATCGATATCGAGTTCGCCAGCACGGATATCAACTGCGGTGAGTTGCATATAGGTGACATCAATGCGGCAGTGGATAATATCACCAACAAACGCGGAGCTACGCTCAAAGCACACGGCGGTTGTCCTATCCAGGAAGGTAAGGCACAAGTCGGCTTCGGTATGACGATGAACAAAGCCGGCGATTTCGAGTTGAAACTGCATGCCGAGAAGATCAACGCGGACTTCCTCAATCCGTTCATTCGCCCGCTCGTAGGTATGACATTTGAGATGGCGCTCGATACCCTCGACACCCACTACACCGGTAACAGCGAGATCGCGAAAGGTACCTACCGTATGCTCTACCACGGTCTGGAGGTCATGGTACATAAAGAGGATCAGATCCCCTATGCGGTTATCACCAAGCATGCCAAGACTATCACGGCATTGGCCAATACACTCCTTCCTAAGAGCAATCCGACGGCTGTGGATATTCACCCGCGGGCATATAAAGTAGAATGGAAACGGGATCCTTGGAAGCCGTTCCCACTCTACCTATTCGGGCCTTGTATAGACGGAGCCGTAGAAACGATGCTCCCCGGCCTATTCGTTCATAAACAGGTTACAGTCCCAGCGAAGCCTTGATAGCCGGAACACGTGCATCTGCCTCAGCGGTGCAGCGCTCGTAGTCTGCGCCGGTGAACGGCTTGCCGCTCTTAACCGGAATCTCAAAGTAGAACTTGATCTTCGGCTCCGTTCCTGACGGACGAACACTGACCTTCAGACCACCTTCGGTGAAGTACTGGAGCACATTGCTCGTAGCGTTCAGCGGCATCTCGATCGGGCTCTCTACCCACTTGTCGTCCTTCAACTCTTGTTGCTTGAGCAGCTTGAAGTCTTTGATCTTAACCACCTTCTCGCCGGCGATCTCCTTCGGAGCGTTAGCGCGGTAGTCCACCATCATCTGCGCGATCTCCTCGGCACCACTCTTACCCGGACGAACCACGTTGATAGTCGTCTCTTTCTGGAAGCCGTAGTCCTCGTAGATCTTGAGCAGGTAGTCATACAGCGTCATGCCGTTGTCCTTTGCGTACGCAGCGATCTCGCAGATGAGGCAAATAGCCGACGGCGAGCATTTATCGCGAACAGCGTCGTACGGCAGGAAGCCGAAGCTCTCCTCACCACCACCAATATATTTGCGCTTGCCTTCCCACATACGGATACGGTTAGCAATCCACTTGAAGCCTGTGTACTCGTCGGTCAGCGTAACACCTTGTGCATCAGCAATCTTACGAATCAACTCCGAGGTAACGATGGTCTTTACGATATACATATCCGGACGCATCTTACCCAGACGCTTCATGTTGTTGATGATGTAGTAGTGATACATGATATTGGTCTGGTTTCCGTTGATGATCACCCACTCGCCCTTGTCATTGCGGCAAACGATAGCGATACGATCCGCATCCGGGTCGGAAGCAATAACGAGGTCGGCGCCCAGCTTCGTACCGAGTTTCATACCGAGAGTCATAGCCTCAGCGTTCTCTGGGTTCGGGCTAACAACCGTCGGGAAGTTACCGTCGATCACCATCTGTTCGGGCACTACGTGGATGTTCTGGAAGCCCCAGCTGCGCAAGCACATCGGCACGATCTGACGACCGGCACCGTGCATCGGGGTATAAACGATATTGAGGTCTTTCTGGCGCAGGATCGAGTCTTGGTCGATCATCACGTCCTTAACTGCCATCATGTAGTCGTAGTCCATCTCACCGCCGATGATCTCGATGAGGTCTTTATTAGCCTCCCATTTGACATCCTCCATGCGTACTTTGTTCACCTCTTCGATGATACCCTGATCATGCGGTTGGAGCACCTGCGAACCATCCTCCCAGTATGCCTTGTAACCGTTATACTCTTTGGGGTTGTGCGATGCAGTCACGTTCACACCGCCCTGACATTTGAGGTGACGGATAGCGAAGGATACCTCCGGTGTCGGACGCAGGCTCTCGAATAAGTAAACCTGAATACCGTTAGCCGAGAAAATATTCGCTACGGTCTCAGCGAACAAACGACCGTTGTTACGGCAGTCGTGACCAACTACTACAGCCACGCGACCGTTCTGTACATTCTGGAAACCACCCTCTTTCTGCACCTTGAGCAGATAGTTGGCATAGCCCTGGGTAGCCTGCGCAACGATGTACTTGTTCATACGGTTCGTTCCTACGCCCATGATACCACGCAGACCGCCGGTACCAAACTCCAACGTGCGGTAGAAAGCATCGATCAGTTCGGTTTTGTCCTCTGCTTCCATCAGCGCTTTCACTTGTGCGCGCGTCTCCGCGTCAAAAGGTTCCTTGGTCCACACCTCAGCAACCTCCATTACTTTTTTCAATTCTTCGTTCATGGTGTTAAAAGTTAAATTGTTAATATTTCCGTTAATTCATTAATTCCTTTATTCTTTTACTTTGTAAATAGCATCCAGATTGCGCACAAACCCGTCGAAATCCAGACCGTATCCGATCACGAACTCCTCGCTGATCTCATGGCCTACGTAGTCCGGTTTGGCATCATCGTACTCCAGCTTCTCCGGTTTGAACAGCATTGTGGCGGTCTTCACCGATGCCGCATTGAGTCCACGCAGATGCGCCTTCAACTGATGGATCGTCAGACCCGTATCAACAATATCCTCCACGATGATCACATCGCGGTTCTCCACCACCTGCTGGAGCGGCACGATGAACTGCAACTGACCGGTCGTCTGCATACCGTAATACGAGCTCACGCGGATAAACGTCTCCTCGCAGCGGATGTCTTGATCCAACGCACGAATCAAATCGGCGGCGAAGACAAACGCACCGTTCAACACAATCACAAAGAGCGGTTCTTTATCCTTGTAGTCCGCACTGATCTGTTTGGCAACTTGCTGTACATCCTTCGCAATCTGCTCCGGAGTCAACCATTCTTCAAAATGATAACCTTGTTCGTCAATACTTCTCATACGTCGTAATTTTGGAAAAGAAAATCATTATACGGATAGCGCTGCACGTGTATCGCCTTGATGCGTTCGTACATCAGCGCGCGCAGCGCGTCAATATTTTCCTTGTTTTTAGCGGATATGAATATACAATCCTCACCGAGCCGCGCCATCCAACTCTTCTCTAAATCGTTCAGTGACAGGTTCTCTCGCTGGATCGGCGTCAAGTCGTCTTCCTCTTTCGGCACATACGTGAAGGCATCCACTTTATTGAACACCACCACCGTCGGTTTGTCCTCTTTGCATATATCCGCAATCGTCTGTTGCACCACTTCATACTGCTCCTCGAAGTTCGGATGACTGATATCCACCACATGAATCAGCAGATCTGCCTCGCGTACCTCATCCAGCGTCGATTTGAAGGATTCTACCAGATGATGCGGCAGTTTGCGGATGAATCCTACGGTGTCGGATAGCAGGAACGGCAGGTTCTCTATCGTCACTTTTCTTACCGTTGTATCCAGCGTTGCAAAGAGCTTATTCTCCGCGAAGACTTCTGATTTGGAGAGCAGGTTCATGAGGGTCGATTTGCCCACGTTCGTATAGCCCACCAGCGCCACACGCACCATCTTGCCTCTGTGCTGCCGCTGCGTTGCCATCTGTTTGTCAATCGTCTTCAACTGCTCACGCAGCAACGCGATACGCTGACCGATAACGCGCTTATCCGCCTCTATCTGGGTCTCACCCATACCACGGTTCGTGCCGCCACCACCGCGCTGCCTATCCAAGTGACTCCACATACGCGTCAAGCGGGGTAACATATACTGCAGATGCGCCATCTCCACCTGCGTCTTCGCATAACTCGTCTGCGCGCGCTGTAAGAAAATCTCCAGAATCAATATCGTTCGATCAATAACGCGTACATTAGCCGGGTGCTTCTCGCGATGATTGATAGCCTTTTCAAGGTTTCGTATCTGGCGCGGACTCAATTCATCATCGAAAATAACGACATCGATCGGTTCTTCCGTATGCTCCCTTTCAACGATATACTGCCGAACTTCCTCTAATTTTCCTTCTCCCACATACGTCGTAGAGTTCGGTTGATCCAATCGTTGCGTGAACCGTTTGACGGGCACAATGCCGTGCGTGTCAGCCAGAAAGGCCAACTCATCGAGATACTCTTTCGTGCGTTCTTCCGGTTGATTAGGGGTTATCAATCCCACCAAAACCGCATGCTCTATGTACGGCTTAATCTCAATCATATATCTTTGCGACTGCAAAGATACAACAAAAAAATGACATACGCAAGCGTATGCCATTCTTTTTCTGATTTTTTCCGAAAATTACTTACGGATACCCAGTTCTTTGATGATTGCACGATAGCGCTCGATGTCTTTTGCCTTCAGGTAATCCAGCATACGACGACGCTTACCTACCAATGCGGTCAATGCGCGCTCCGTACCGAAGTCCTTGCGGTTCTCTTTCAAGTGCTCCGTCAGGTGGTTGATACGGAAAGTAAACAATGCGATTTGGCTCTCTGCAGAACCGGTGTTCTTTGCGTCGTTGCCGTATTTAGCGAACAACTCAGCTTTCTTCTCAGAAGTTAAATACATTTCTGTCTTCTTTTATTAGTTTAACAATGTCGGCTAAAGCAGCATCGCGAGGATCACAACTTCGCCGGATTTAACGCTTTTCTCCAAAAGCGGCCGCAAAATTACTACAAAAATTTGAATTGACCAAAAATTTTTATGTTTTTTTTGCATATTTGCATATTTTTTACTACCTTTGCGCCCATTATGAAACAAAAATTACTGATTATTCTCTGTATGTTCATCGGCATGACGGCTTGGAGTCAAATCAAACTGCCTCAGGCGCGTATGCTGGAGAGTCACGGATGGAGCGTACAGCATTCCGTCATGAGTTGGGATTCGCTAAGCATCTATTTCTCAGCCAAAGCGCCCGGGTTGAGCAGTTATGACTTATACATCATGCGCGCCGACGGATGGCGGTGGTCGGCCCCCCAACGCATCGATGCTTTAAGCACCGATGAGGATGAAACGTGGCCTTCTGTCAGCAGTGATCAAGGCATGATCTTTTACGTTGTCAGTCGTCCAGACAACCCCGGCAGCCAAATCTGGCGCGCGTGGTTCAGAGACAACCAATGGACGGAGGCGGCACCGTTGATCATCACCGCTACCGAAGATGCACAGCCGCAGATCATGGAGGATAATCAGACACTTATCTTTGCCCGCCGAGAGCAGACCAAGAAACACGACGGGCCGTGGCATACGTTTACCGCCACCATGATGGACGACCATAACTGGACACTGCCCATGCAGATAGAGACCAGGCCTTCACCGCAAGCCATCGTATCTGCCGAAGGAACGATCCTCATGAAAAAAGGCGGACGGCCACTTAGCACAGGACAAGTGCTGGTATACGATGCAATGAACGAACAATTGCTGCAGACAGCATCCGTTCACCCCATGACGGGACGATGGCATGTGGCGCTGCAGAAAAACAGACACTACCGACTCGCCCTCACTGCCAAAGGATACTCATATCACTATATCAACGTCATTACGGATGGCTTGGAGAAGCGCGAGAGACGTGCGTTTGGTGAGACGATGCTGGATGACGAACTGACGCTAACGCTGAACTCCTACGATGCCGAGACACAAGTGCTTCTGGGTTCCAAACGGGAGATCTTACCGCTTGGCAAGCACCACACGCTAACCTCGCGTCATACCGGCTACAAAGAGGCGACGCTGGATGTCAATACCACGCGACCGATGGTCTTCACCGAGACAGAACTGGATATTGCCCTCGAACCGCTAAAGAGCCTGCATCATTTCCGTGTCGCCAATGCGCAGACGGGCGAATCGCTCAGTGATTACAACCTGCGTCTTAACGGTCAACCCGCAATCGCCGATACCGCCTTGCGTATCCTCCAAGAGCAGACATTGCAAGTGACTGCCACCGGTTATCTCTTCTTCGACACGCTCTTTAATACCGGCTCGAGCACACAAGAACGAACAATGCTCATCCGGATGATGCCGCTCACCAAAGATCTGGTGCTCCAACTGCGTAATATCCAGTTCGAGTACGACTCCTATGAACTGACCGAGAGTTCGAGTGCCGAATTGGAGTCTATCGCGCAACTCTTATTCATGAACCCAACACTACGCATCGAGCTTTCCGCCCATACGGACGACCAAGGCTCCGATCGCTATAACGACAAATTGTCCACCATGCGCGGCAAAGCCGTCGAGAAATGGCTTCTGGAAAGAGGCGTCGATTCCAAACGTATCGTAGCCGTCGGATACGGCAAGCGCAAACCGCTCGTCAGCAACGACTCTGACGAGCATCGCGCACTCAATAGACGCGTGGAAATCAAAGTGTTGGATTTTTAAGGAGACGATGCTATGAAAAGAAGTATATTGATTGTTATTTGTGCCCTCATTCTCTTCCCCGGCAAAGCACAGGAGAAATACAGTGTTGTCCTCGAACAGGCCAGAAACCTCAGTCCATACGAGGCGATTTATCTGCTGATGGATTATCAATATTGGCACCCGGAGTACTCCAACATCTACTACCAACTCGGTAACCTCTGTTATGATCTGCTTCCTACGCGTGATCCGCTACATCATTACTCCGAATTGTCCACGCTCCTTTATCAGTCGCGGCTTTTCTACGGCAACTGTCTTCATTTTGCCAAAGACCAAAAACTGCCCGGATGGCAGTATGCAGAATTGGCGCAAGGACAGAAACGCATCGAGTATCCCGTCTTGGAGCAGTATATCCGCCCACGGCTCGAAGAAGTCAAACGCCAGCAGGTAGCTTGCGATTCCATTCACCGTTCGTTCGTGCGCATGACTGAGCGGTATAACCGTTGCCAGGCGCTGTTCACCGATTTCCTCCGTCGCTACAGTCGTGAGAAAACTGCCCATTTAAACCTCACGTCTGCAGAGCGGAAGTTACTACTTAACCTGCGCTCCGCTGCCGATAGTCTCGATACGGATATAGCGATCTACCAAACCGCTTTATCCCTCCAAGCCATCGAGGGTTACCACCCCGTCTTCCGCAAAGAACCCGTTGTGCTCTACCGCCTTGACGGACTGACGCATACGGATTTTCTGCAAAACGATATTGCTACATGGGATTATAGCACATGGGTGACGAACTTTCTGGATGAGCAGTCGAAGGTCTATGAGAAACTCTATGCCGATCTGACGAAGGAACAGCAACAACTGACCGATCAACTCTCTCAGTATAGACAAGGCAAGCAGATATCCGGGCATATTGATCCTTCTCTTGTCGGCCGTTGCGCGCGACTCGAACTGCAGACACCGCAAGTGGATTCCGTACGCGCTATGCAAGAGGCTGTCCTCAATGCTGCAGCACAACAGACAATCGCACAAAGTGCTGCACCGAAGACCATCCGTGAACTCATGCCGTTGCTGCAGATAGCAGCCTCCCGTCGCACTGCCACGCCGGATAGTGCTATCCTTAGTATGAACAACATGCTCATTCAATTGGCGCAACCGCTCAGTGCACAGCAGCAACCGACCTACACCCACCCCGTCACGGGAGAGATCATTCGTTTTGAAACCCTGGAAGGTGAACATGTACATGCACTATTGCCCGATGAGAACGGCTATCGGTGCGTCATCACCGATGAATTCGGTGCCACCTGCGTACTCTGTCTCAATCGCGCGATGATCACCCAACGCAGACCGCTCCGCCAACCCGGAGAAAAACCGCTGGTCTTCACCAAACTCCCCGGGCAAGTATGGGTACTGATAACAGATAAGGATATCTATTGGTTGGAATAATGCAGCTTTATCGTGAATAACCGATGTCCGTCAATTGTCTCGAATCCATCGGGCAAATCGATTCTCGGTGCAGGCACTCCTTCGCCGGATTTAACGCTTTTCTCCAAAAGCGGGTGCAAAAGTACTGCTTTTTTTTGAGATACGCAAATATTTCGTTATTTTTTTGCAAAAAATAGCATTTATTTACTACATTTCGAGATTTCTTCGTACGTAAAGCCCCGTTGAGCGAGGAAACGGAGACGTTTGTCTTCGGGATCGGACTTGCGGGAAGCGATGAGAGCGCGGAGATTCTTAATGTACACGCTTTCATCGATAGCAGCGAGGGCTTCGCGGATATTAGAATCGGGCAGATCGAGTGCACGAAGTCCGGCTTGGATCTTCATGCGTCCCCAGCTTTGGTACTCCACTTTATCATGTACATACGCATGACAGAAACGGGCATCGTTCAAGAAATCATTTTGGTACAGACTTTCCACGATTTCATCGGACAAATCTGCTGGTGCTTGCCACTCGTATAACTTACGCCGAACATCTGCTGCACAGTGTTCGGATTTCGCACAATAGGCCTCACATTTGTCAAGCCACTCGGCCTTCGATAATTCGCGGTTTACCATAGATGTCATTCGTTAGTTGAATATCTGTATAACCCAATTCAGCAAGCATGTCGGACAACTCTTGCGGATAGGCCTCGTTGATCTCAAAGAAAAGGAACTTGCCTAATTTCAATTCAGCAATGCGGCGATAGAAACGGAGCGGGTCATTGTCCGGCACAAACAAGGCCGTTGCCGGTTCATACGCCAACACATTCGGTCTCATCGATGATTTCTCGCGCTCACAGATATACGGCGGGTTACTCACCACAATATCAAAATCACCAATTCCATCGGAGAAAATATCGGCTACTCGGAAATCAACTTCTACCTTGTTGCGGCGGGCATTCTCGCGCGCTACTTTTATCGCCTCTTCCGAAATATCCATGCCGGTCACCTGCCATTCCGGATGCGCTTTCTTGAGCGCGATTGCTATGCATCCGCTACCCGTTCCTATATCCAGTATCCGGCAATTTGATATTTGATATTTGATATTTGAAATCTTCTCCACCAACTCTGCCGTTTCCGGTCGGGGAATGAGAGTAGCAGGGTTCACCTTCAGGTCGAGACCGCACCATAAAGTATGTCCGAAAATATACTGAATCGGCTCAAAATGCAACAAACGTGCAATTATCTCTTGCAAGTTTGAAATATTTTTTGTACCTTTGCAGTCGCAAAGCAATTGTGAGCGACAGAGACCTGTTGATTCCTCCACGATCCACCATGCTAAAGCACGGGCTTCGTCCTCCGGATAAGCAACCTTTAGTTGGGCGGTAATATCGTTAATCAGTTCTTTCACGCTGCAAAATTACAAAAAATAAATGGAATACGCAAATTATATTGCACGTTGTATCGAAATTGCCCGCCGCGGAGAGTATTACGTGGCGCCGAATCCGATGGTGGGTGCGGTGCTTGTGGATGCAAACGGTACCATTCTCGCAGAGGGTTGGCATGAGAAATACGGCGAGGCACATGCGGAAGTCAATTGTTTTAAGCATTTCGAAGAAAAAAATCTTTCAACTTTCAACTTTAAACATTCAACTTTATTTGTTTCCCTCGAACCCTGCTCTCATTACGGCAAGACACCTCCCTGCGCGAAACTGATCATCGAGAAAGGTGTCGGACGCGTGGTGGTTGGTATGTTAGACCCTAATCCCTTGGTGGCAGGCAAAGGTGTGCAGCTATTACGCGATGCCGGCATCGAAGTGGTGGTCGGCGTGATGGAGAAAGAGTGCCGCGAACTGAACAAACGATTCCTGTGCTTGCACGAGAAACACCGTCCGTACGTGATCCTGAAATGGGCACAGACAGCAGACGGATTCATTGACCGGAAACGGGTTATAGGTGACGGGTTACAGGTTACGGGACAACATCTCAATGGCGCGTTAGCTATTTCCACACCCAAAACCAAAGAGATTGTTCATCGCATGCGGGCGGAGAATATGGCCATCATGGTGGGCACGAACACAGTGCTCTTGGATAACCCGCGATTGTTGAACACACATTGGCAAGGACGAAACCCCATCCGGGTGACCGTAGATCGGCATAATAGGATACCTGCTGACGCACGGATTTTCTCCGAAGGAATCGAGACAATTGTGTATCATGAGCGCACCGATTGGCCGTACATTTTGGAGGACTTGGCAAAGCGGAATATCCACTCCATTTTGGTAGAAGGCGGCACAACGCTGCTCAATCATATATTAAATACGGGCATATGGGATGAGATCCATGTAGAGGTAGCACCCGAACTAACCATCGGCGAAGGAGTAGCCGCACCGAAGGTGGATTTGTCCGATGGATTCGAGACAATTGACGAACATCGACTCTATACAATCTCACATAATGTTTAACTAAAAATTTATGCTTATGAAAAGAATTTCAACTTTTATGAGTGTGGCGCTGATGGCATTGATGCTGATGCCGTCGATGCGCATGTACAGCCAACAATCGCGTGTTACGATGTATTTCACGGACGCAAATGGAAACCGCGTTCGTCAAGTGACGGCTACGATCGGTGAAGAGTTTGTAGCGCCGACACTGGTGATGGAACCCTCTGATGTAGGAGGACGTGTAGTGTGGGAGTCCACTAATCCGGATGCAGCGGATGTAAATATGATCTCCGGAGAGGTAACGTTGGTAGCTGCAGGTACAACGACTATTACCGCTACGTTTGGTGGTACAGAAGAATATTCCTTTAATAGCGCGTCGTACCAACTTACTGTGCAGTCCGGTTCTACTCCTCCTGCTCCGACACCGACCTGTCCGGAAGCGCATTACAATCTGAATGGCGCGGAAGTAATGACGTTGCACGTAGGTGATGTAGTTAGCATTCCGGCATTACTGGGTGCTACCGGAAGTATTCTGCCTCTTTCTTCCAAGACCGTAGAAGGTATTCTTGTGGCTGAGTTAACAGAAGATGACATGATTCATGCAACGGGTGTCGGAACGGCTACTTTCATCGGTTTGTATAGGCATGGTTCTGCCGATGGTTCCGGTCAAACCCTTGAATGCACATACTCGTTCTCTATCGTTGTAGAAGCAGCTGCGCCGACCAAACAGAGTCCGGAGTTGAGCTGGAGTGACACTGTAGTGTATGCGGAATTAGGTGTTCCCGTAACGGCGCCTATACTGAACAACCCGCACAATGTGCCGATGAATAAGATTGAGTCGCAGAATCCGGCTGTTGCCGAGATCTCCGAGGACGGTACAGTGCTGACAATCAAAGGCGTGGGTGACGCCCTTATTTTCGCCGAGAGTTTTGATACGGATGACTACTACGCACAGAGTGTTAGTTATATGGTTCACGTGAGCACGATCGGTCTGCGCGTGAAGGGTATCAACGTGACGAGCCTCAATGCGGAAGACGTATTGGGTGACGGGTCGCATAACGTGACCTTCGAAGTAACGAGCCGTACGTTGAATCTATATAGTTGGAATATCGACGGCACCGGTTTGACGGGTTTAGAGGCGATGATCGAAGATGACGAAACAACGCTTCCGCTGACGATTATGTTGCATGGCGTTAACTCAATCACCAATGTATCTACCTGTATTAAGGCAGAGCATAATGCCGTGGTAGTAATGGGTCAATCGATGCGTGATGCGCTGACGATGAGTGCAAGCCAAATAGCGGTGAATACGTACTATTTCAAGATCCATCAATGCGGTGTGAGCGCAGAGGCTCCGTTGGCAGCGATTGTATTGCCGAAGGAATTAGGTGTGTCTAAGAACTCGCATCTTTTGGCAACGTCCACCGGCGTGGCTATTCAATGCGAGAGTTTAGTCCTTGCAGATGGAGAAGAAGGTGTCGATATTCTGACTCCGGGTGTTTATTTCCAACCTTACTCGGGCTTCATGTCAACGGCTACCAAGCAACCGGCACATGAAGTAGAAATCGGTAAAGTACCGGTTGTTGTTCCTGATGATCAGGTGACAACGATTGATTTCACGGCGACCGATCCGGAGGGTAATGAGTCAGTAGTTTTCAGTGCCTCGGTGAACGACTCGTATAATGCAGAGACCCAACAATTGGAGATTGCCACTTCGCTGAGTGATGAGGTCGTAGCACAGGCTCTGGAAGAACTCGTTCCGGGTTCGAGTGCATGGGTTGATTTGCTGCCCGGTTCGCTGGTATTCGATATTCCTGCAGGTGCAGGTAAGGTTCGCGTACAATGTCTGACGTTGGCGGGTTATACGCTGCAAGTGAAGATGGAAGGCGAGGCCGTAGTGAGCATCACGCAGACCGAGTTGGGTTGGGCTGAGGTAACGTACGATGTACCGGCTCCGACTCACGTAGTGATCTATCTGCATGCAACTTCATCGTCTGCTCCGGCTCGCGTTATCGCCCGTACGGAAGATGCCGTTTCTGCCGGCGCTTACATCCAGGCGGTTGAGATCGTACCGAATAACGCTCCTTCAGCCATCGAGAATGTAGCGAAGACCGTAGAGGGTACGCAAAAGATCATGCTCAACGGCCAACTCCTCATCCTCCGCGACGGTAAGGCCTATAATGCACAAGGTACGCAGGTTAAATAACGTCAGCGTTTAACAAGTGAACGCTTCACACGCTTAAGACGTATTGTCGCAGCCAAGCATCGATATCGTCGATCTCAGGGCTGACATGTTTACGAACGATTTGCCTTCTATGGTAAATCGTTTGTTTTTGTACGTTCAGTACGATAGACATATCGTTATCAGAGGCGCCGATGATAGACAGAATAGCAAACTGCATGTCCGATTCGGTCAGTTCGGGATACTCCGCACGCAGGCGACTGATTGCGCCATCCAGCGCTTTATCAATAGAAGCAATCAAAGCATCCAAACTCTCTTTGCTCATCGTCAATTGCTCATCGCGGTAGGTCTGCAGCCATTTCGGGAACTCTACCTCGTTGCCACGCATTCGCTGCATCTCTATCTCGCGGGTGAGGTTTACTTTCTGCTGAAGCCGTTCCAACGCCAATTGTAGCTGCTGTACGTACTTATCTCGCAAGGCCTCTAACTGTCTCGCTTGTTCACGACGGCGTTGCTGCCAGTAGCGCCAAAGGACGATAAACAGCACCAGAACGACCGCTAACAATAGTACCAGCACAAACGAGATCTTGCGTTGCCATTGTCGTTCACGTTGCGCCTCTTCGGCGCGTTGTTGCTCGCGTGCTACATCATAATGTAAGGAAAGCGCGTACGTGCGTGCGCCCGCGTCGCGTTGCAGCTCATCTATCTTGCGATCATACAAATCCAACAACACACTATAGGCTGTGTCGGATTGTCCGCGTTGACGGAGTATTTTGCTGTTCAGATATGCATAACTTTGTTCGAACCAATAGGCGTAGGCAGAGTCGGTAGGTTGTAAGTGCTCCAGATAATAGGCGGCAGAGTCAGTAGCTTGTTGCGCCAAGAGCAGTTCGACGATCTCCGAATAACGCGTAGGAATGTGGTACTCTTCTGCCAACTGCTTGCAGACGGCAAGGCGGTGGTCTACGCTGTCCGGATAGCAGAGTTGGTAGCGATAGGCATCTATATCGAGTAAGAGCAAAGGACTATTGGCTGCGCGCGCATACCGCTCTGCTTGCGCAAAATACCAAAGTACACTATCTTGTTCGCCTCCACCAATCGCCATTGTGCGCGCAATGTCGCGGTAGGCACAGGCTAAATAAACTGCATTACTGTCGGGATCTAACATCGGGATCGCTTTGCGGTAATAATTTTGCGCGATGTCGTACAGCATCTCGCTTTCCGAGGTATTGCCTAAACGGAACCAAGTCAGGCCTAACAACTGATCTCTTTGCGCTGACTGCGGAAGATCCACCAGAATCTCCTCCGCTTGCTTTAAATAGGCGGTAGAACTTTCGTACTGACTACTGTTGTTAGAGGAGATGCCTTGTTGGTATAATTCTTCTGCCTCTTGCAACTGATTTTGGGCGTTTTGAGACCCCGAATGGCAACTCTGCCAACAAAAAGTCAAGCCCAAAAGGAATAAAAAATATACGCGTACAACTTTATTTTTCATATAAAAATATAATTTGCTTATTTACAATGATTTACAAAACACCAAAATCACACCTCGTACAACTGCAAAATTTGCACATGTCAGGAAAAAGCAGTACCTTTGCACCGGATTTCAAAACATAAATCACGTCGCAAAATTAGTAAAACTTTTTAACATATGCAAATTATGGAAAAGAAAAATCAAATTTGTCTGCTTTTTGTAGCAATTATGTTATTAAAAGGAACATGTGCCTACGCGCAAAGGGTTTTTATTGACAGCGTTTATTATACGCTGGACAACACAGCCATGACAGCACAAATAGCGGTACAGAGTAACAACACCGCTGTTGGTGACATCGTTATTAATGACACAGTGACGTACGAAGGCGCACATTACGCGGTTACGAGTATGGCAGACGATGCGTTTGCCGATTGCAATCAACTGACATCTATTGTTTTGCCACAAACCCTGCGTAATTTAGGCAAAAATGCATTTCTTAGATGCACTAATCTGACATCGTGTATCATTCCGGACAGTACGATTACGGAGATTCCGTTTGAGGCGTTCTGGAAAGCAGGTCTGATAGAGTTCCGCGTGCCGGAAGGCGTGACGTATATCGAGCAGCGTTCGTTTGAACAAATGCCCAACTTGCAGCGCGTTCAGTTGGCTAATTCGGTCCAAAAGGTCAGTCCGTGGGCGTTCTATATATTAGATGCGCTCCAAGATCCGATATACAACGATAGCATGTTTGTGTTGATGCCAATGAATTATCAAGGTACCTATACGATACCGACGGGCATTCAGACTATTTGCAGTAGTGCATTCTACGGCTGTACAAAAATTACGAGCCTTACCATACCGGAAGGCGTGAAGCGTATTGAGCACTACGGACTGATGTTCAGTCTCAATGCTGTTATTAAAACGCTCCATCTACCGGCTTCGTTGGAATATGTTACTCCCGGGGCGATTTTTGGCGGCTCATTGCGGAAAATCTCTGTTGCGGAAGGCAACACGCACTACACCACTTGGAAAGACATGCTTATGACTATCAACATGGATACCGTAGTATGTTGTCCGGCGGCAATAAATGCCGCTTACACTTTGCCGGAAAGTGTCGTGCATGTTGCTGCTAGTGCTTTCTCTGTTTCCGCAGTTGATCTGACCATGACCAACGTGCGCTCTATCGGCGAATACGCTTTCGAAGCCAACAGCCTTGGGAAGTATGACAGCAACAGACATTATGCAATACCTGAAACGGTGGAAGAAATAGGCGACGAGGCATTCTACCGCTCTTATTCCATGGAGCAGGTAACGATACCTTCCTCGCTTAAACAGATGGGTGAACAGGTATTTGCTGATAGTCCGAAACTCAAGAAGGCGGTCATCAACAGTCCCATGATCGGTAAAGGACAATTCAGAATCTGCAATAATCTGGAAATCATTGAGATAGGCGACAGTCTCAGAGAGATAGGCGCTTATGCTTTCCATAAATGTCCCGCACTATGGTACATCCGGATGCCGAAAGCCAACGCGCACTTCCGCGCGATAGACGGTGTGCTCTATTCGGCAGACACGGCAGCTTTGGCACTCTATCCGTGCAAGCATGACGGAGAGGAGTTCGTGCTACCGGAAGAAGTAAACACCTTGCGCTCCTCTTCGCTCAGAGCAGTGAATCTTCGTAAGTTGGTATTGCCGAAAGGTCTAAGTCAAATAGAGAACGAGTTGTTCGGCGGCTATTACTTGGGTAACGATGTTTCGGCGGTGATAGACACGATTGTAGCGCCGATGATGTCGGTGCCGGCGACGCAGGGCAATCCTTTCAATCTTCTTAACCAAGCACAAACGTTGCTTTTAGTACCTTGTGACTCGCTTGCGGAGGTCTATCGTGCCAATAGCATCTGGAACGGCTTTAACATCCAAGTGGACAGCACACTTCTGGAGCTGCCGGAAAAAGAGCCGGAGGTAGAGACACAACCCGACGACCACAGCGTGCAGTTCACATGGCCGGCCGTGGAAGGAGCCAGTTACTACACGCTCATCATCTGGGCGAATGAAGAGCGTACGGAGAAGATTTGTACGCTGACGTTCAACTCCATGGGACAGCTCGTTGAGATCGACTTCTCCAGACATGCCCCTGCACGTCGTGCGAAGAATACCACCGGTACCTTCTCGTTCCGTTACAACGGTTTGGATGAGAACACCGACTATTGGTTCACGATGACCGCTTCCGATGAAAACGACGCCGAACTCTTCAATGCCTCCGGCTCGTTTGCTACACTTGGGGCCAACACACCAACCGACATAGAAGATGTACAAAGGGACGATGTACCATGTACAAAGGTGTTGCGCAACGGACAAATTATCATCCGTCGTGGTGACGCAGAATATAGTATTCAAGGAAACCAATTAAAATAATATACGATCATGAAAACGAAAGTATCTATTATTCTTGTTTGCCTGATTTGGATGGCAAATAGCCTGTACGCAACGGTCTATAACGGCGTGTGCGGAGAACATCTGACGTGGAGCTATGACACGGAGACGGCGCACATGACCATTGAGGGCTACGGCGAGTTGAAGAACACAGTCGATAGTCTCTGGTGGAACAAACAG
>CACWNR010000007.1 GCA_902762355.1 uncultured Bacteroidales bacterium | reverse complement strand
AACATTTTTGTACAGCTAATAGCCGCTCTTCATAAGGATGTTTCTTATACATATAACAAACCCCAAAAGTTTTGTGTTCAACTTTTGGGGTTCATTACAGAAAAAGCCGCGTTTTTTATTAGAATCCACTATAGACAATCTCGAGTTCCATGCCGTTCTTGGCGGACTTGATCTTCGTGGCAGACATTGTCTGTTGCTGCTTTACGGAAGAAACCACCGTGGTAGATGAAGTGGTGGAAGTACCAATCGTGACGGGCACTAACAACATATCCAAGATAGAGTCGTTGGCCTCTTGGCGCAGTTGGTTCGTCAGGAAGTCCGACAGGTCATAGCTATAATAATAGATAGCATCTCCGACGGAATCCACGCCTTGGGTCAGTTGGCCTAATAACGCGCAGGTGTCGGACGGTAATTCCTTATTCTTAAAGAACCGCTGCATACTCTGCTCGCGGATAAGAAGCATGTAATTGGCAGGTTGCAACCAATCGTTGCGCGTTTTCTCGCTGCCGGAGCCTGTGAATTTATTCTCCACATGCACGCGTACCTCCGCTTTGTTGACGTACGGGCGCTTGAGCGAATCGCCTGTTTCGGAACTTACGAGTTTACTCCATATAGCGTCCTCCATCTTCTCCATCGGGAAAGACAATCGCGTGTACGCGCCTGCGGGCGCGATAATATAATTATAGGTGTCAGAATCGTTTTGAAGCGCTGCGATGAGTGCTGCCTTGTCCTCGTAATGCAGATGATTGACGGTACGTATCTCAGAGTTGGCGTAGAAAGCCTTCATGTCATGCACAATCGTATCCCGTCCGCCTTTGTTGTAGCGGAAACGATAGAAGACACCTAACGCGATATCGGAGATATTCAAGACGGTAGAGGATCCAAAAGAAGTCTCAATCAGCAGCCCTTTGAACTTGTCATTAAACGAATCCTGATCGTCAAACGAAGTGATGGAACCGAAATACGTCATGAAATCGTCATTCACGCGCATGCGTACCATCGGAAGGTACGTGCCGTCCGAACCTTGTATAGAGTCCAGTTTCTCAGATGCCACCACGATACGATGGTTGGTGAGCACACTCTTACTGCGCGTACAATAGTCGTCTATATTCAGATCCGTGGGGTAGGTTCCCGAGTAACTGAAGGTTTTCTTATCTATCATGTAGGCGTTGATAGCCAATGGAGAATTGGCATCGCCTTCCCAACTCGAGTAGTACATGAAGAGGCATATCGAATCGATGGAATCCACATGGAAATCCGCCGGGTAGGCGTATCCTTCCGGACAAGCCATCTGCGTTAAGATAGACGCGCGCAGCACACCGTAATCGGTTTCTATCTCGCCCAACAAGAACGAATCCGCCTGCGAGATAATCGCATCGCAACTATCTACCATCGAGCGGAAAGAGAAGGTATCTACCAATACGATAATCTCATCCTCAGGCGTCAAAACCGATTGACCGGTATTGGCTACATCATCCTTACATGCCGTCCAGCAGCATGCAATCATTATCAAAACCCCTATGAACGCAAAGCGTTTACTCATCCTCTTTTTCTAACAATGTTTGGTAAAAATCCCATTGGCGTTTGCATGCCGCAGTCAGGTCTTCTGTCTCTGCGTAGGGTAAGATAGGTTTGCCCTTGGTCTCCGCGTAGTTCGCTACGCGTTGGTTGACAGTCGGGGTGGCATACACAATTGCATCCGAGAAATCAACCGCCAAACGCATTAATTCTTCGTATCCAACGGGAAAATCAGCTATCGAACGGACGTCGGTGTTGCTGATTCCATTGATACGCAGTTTGTCAGCAAACTTCGTGGAGAACGGTTTCTTGTACTCGTTATCATCAAGCATAACGACAATCTTGGAGTTCGCAAAGAAGGGTTCGTCGTTGAAGGCTTTCTTGAGGTACAAAGGTGCTAACGCACTCATCCAGCCGGAGCATAGGATGATATCCGGAGTCCAACGCAGTTTCTTCACCGTCTCAATCGCGCCGCGTGCGTAGAAAATGACGCGGTCATCGTTATCGGCGTACTCAACGCCGTTCTCGTCCGCAACACCTTTGCGACGATGGAAGAGGTCGTCGTTATCGATAAAATAGATCTGTATACGCGCCGATTGGATGGAGGCTACTTTGATGAGCAAAGGGTGATCGGATTCCTCGATAATCAGATTCATACCGGAGAGGCGAATCACCTCGTGCAATTGATTGCGGCGCTCATTGATTTCGCCAAACTTAGGCATAAAGGTACGCGTCTCATAGCCATGTCCCTGGAAGTACTCCGGGAGCTGACGATTCAGAAGACGAATAGGACTTTCTTCTGCCAGATAAGGGCTTATCTCCTGCGAGATAAATAGGATACGTTTGAGCTCTTTCATAGGCGTGTACACATTTTAGCACTGCAAAATTACAAAAAAATTTTGATATATGCAAAAAAATAACTAATTTTAATCGTTTTTGCTTGCAAAATAAGAAAAATTTTATTATTTTTGCACGATTTTTTGAAAAAAATAAGGAAATTATGCAAATAATTACAACAAAAAGTGCTTTGCAAGAGGCGGTGAAGGCTTGTAAAGCAGCAGGTAAGACCATTGGTCTTGTTCCTACGATGGGTGCGTTGCATGAGGGTCATGCTTCGTTGGTGAAACGGGCTGTTAAGGAGAACGACGTGTGTGTGGTTTCCGTATTCGTGAACCCGACGCAGTTTAACAACAAAGAGGATCTGGCGAAGTACCCGCGTAATATCGAGCGCGATGCAGAGTTGCTCAGTTCGATAGGTGCCCATTATGTGTTTGCGCCGACTCCAGAGGAGATGTATTCGGCCGAGGAGATGAATTCGACGTTTGAGTTTGATTTCGCAGGCTTGGACAAAGTGATGGAAGGTAAGATGCGTCCGGGACATTTCAATGGCGTGGTACAGGTGGTTAGTCGTCTTTTCTATCTCGTTCAACCGGACAAAGGTTATTTCGGAGAAAAAGATTTCCAACAATTGGCGATTATTCACCATATGGTGGAGCGCAGTTCGATGGCCGGTACATTCGGAAACTTGCAGATCATCGATTGCCCGATTGTTCGTGAGGAGTCCGGTTTGGCTTTGTCGAGTCGTAATGAGCGTCTTTCGGCGGAAGAGAAGCAGACGGCATTGGCCATCTCCAAAACGCTCTTTGCTTCGTTGAAATGGGCAAAAGAAGCGGGTGCAACGGTCGCCGGTGTTCAGCAAAGAGTGATCGATACTATCAATGCGGTAGAGGGTCTGGAAGTGGAGTACTACGAGATCGTGGATCAAACGACATTGCTTCCTACGGATACGTTCGACCATGCCATCGGTTGTGTGACCGTTTACTGTGGCTCGGTACGTCTGATTGACAATATCAAATACTAATGCGCATCGTCTGCGATAGATATATTCCTTTTGTGGCTGAGGCTGTTCGAAACGAATGGCCTCATGTCGATATTTGTCCGTTAAAACCGGAAGAAATCGATGCTGATGTTATACGGGAAGCGGATGTGTTGATTGTACGTACTCGCACGAAAGTGAATGAGGCGTTATTGGCGGGTTCCAAGGTGCAATTGGTCTGCACGGCTACCATCGGTTTTGATCATATCGACACGGCTTATTGTGAATCGCACGGAATACGTTGGATATCCTGTCCGGGTTGTAATGCCCAAGCGGTTTGCGACTATATCGAAGAAGCAATCGAAGAATGTCTTACAGCGAAGCGGTCCTACAGTGCAACGGTCTTACAGCCGAAGGCGGTCCTACAGCGCAGCGATCTTACCATCGGCGTAGTCGGAGTCGGTCATGTAGGTTCGTTGGTGGCGCAGATGGCAGAACGGAAAGGGATGAAGATCTTATTGAATGATCCGCCGAAAGGGATAGGCGTTTCGCTCGATTTCATCGCACAAAATTGCGATATCATCACCTTCCATGTGCCGCTCGATAATTCTACCTATCATCTATGCAATGAGGCGTTTCTCGCGAAATGCAAACCAGGTGCACTCATCATCAATGCTGCGCGTGGAGGAGTCGTGGACGAACAGGCGTTGCTGCAAAGCGGACATCCGTATATCTTGGATACGTGGGAGAATGAACCGGATATCAATGCGGACGTATTGCAAAAGGCAGAATTGGCATCTATGCATATTGCCGGGTATAGTGTGGAAGGCAAACGGAATGCAAGCCAAATGTGTCTCGATACAATCGCAGAGCAGTTTAATCTCCCTAAAATCTCCAATCTCCATTCTCCAATATCCAATGAAAAGGGAGATTCAGCTCCTGGCTGGATCTCCCGAATATCTGCTTCACTCAAAGCTAATCCTACTGCTTTTGAGGCGTTGCGCAAATCCTATCCACTGCGCGGAGTATAGGTTCGATGGAGGGAGCCTCTCCGACTGCTTCGATCATCCATTGTTTGGGAGTCAGACGACCTAAACGATAGATGCGCATATATTCTTGCGCAAATTCCAATTGGTTCTTGCTTTGTGCCAAGTGCTCTTCCAACTGGTACTGCACGATATGTCCGAGCGGGTAGTTCGGCAAGTACATCGGTGCATTGACCATGTGGCTGTAAACGGCCAAGAGGATACAATCGTGTTCACCGAGTACCGGTTCGTAGTATTGATTCCAGATCTCTTTAGCAATCTGTTGGGTCGCCTCGCAGAGTTCTTTGGCGCTTGCCTTCGGGTGCGCGTATATCCATTTCCACATCGCCATATCCACCAGACTCACACCCATGATTTCGTACATCGACCAGAACTGATCCAGCACTTCGTTCGGGTCATTGATGCCGTTGCCCATTTTGGCGCCGGGCAATAACTGCAGATCACGATGTTGCCAGAGGAATGCGGACGCTTCGGTGTAAGCAGTGTTAGGTACGCCGGAGAGCATATAGTGGTCAATGAAATACATGTCGAGCACTTGTTCTACGCAATGACCGAACTCATGGACGGCGATGTTATAGCCCTTGTAATCCATGCCGTTGGCTGGAATACGGGTGCGGAGACGCGCCTCTTCTTTGCGTCCGAGGCACGGCCATGCGTGACCGGATCCGCGGGCAGGTTCCACTACGATATGACGGGCGATCGCACGGGCATCTTCGGAGTAGAAACCCATCTGTTGCAGCAGGCGCGGCATGTCGGCAGCAAAAGCATTGGCATCGGGATAGAGTTGGCGTGTTTGGGCACTCAATTCATCTTCGTTGAGTGCCGCACGTGCTTTGAAACCGTCGTACCAGATATCGTACGGACGCAGGTCGCGACCTAAACGCTCACGGATGATGGCTGCTACTTGGGCCACTTGCTCTGAACCGACCAAAGCGCGGAAGAGGCTGTCCAGTTCAGCGGCAGGAATCTCTACGCCGCCTTCGAAATTACGAATAATACCCGTCGGCATCGATGGGCAATAGGCATCTTCGGCAAAATATGCCTGGGCGATATCGAGTATCTTCTGATAGCGGATATAGGGCTCATTTTCCTCGATTCCATCGGAGAAAGGTTGCCAGATGAAGTCCGGATTATTGATGGCTTTCTGTGGGATAGTTTGTGCCACGATCCGTTGCATGACCTGATAGATCATCTCCTGTTTCTCCTGACCATTCTCGGCGCCATAGAGTGCTTTGAGTTCGTCGCGCAGGTTCCAGTGACTCAGCAGTATTTTGTCCTTATCCCAGAGTTGGCGACCGTCTTCCGTGCGGAGGTTGCCCATGTAGATGTTGTAGTCGGCAATATAGTTCTCAGCGTTGGCGTTAGCTTGCGCCAAGCGGGCGTTCACTTCGGCGGGTACGCGGGTAGTAAAGATGTCTCCCATGCGGGCGTAAGCCCATTCCTGACGCGTCCAGTTCTTGCCGAGCGTGTTCTTCTCTTCGAGCGTATAATGCGGGAAGTTAATGATCGTTATAAACGCTAATTTGTTGGCGAACATATCGTCCAGGAAATGCGCCAAAGGACTGTAACCGGACATGATCCAATCGGGAGTTTGCGGTTCGGCGGCATTGGTCAGTTGGGTCGGTTTGAGCAGATCCACCGTCAGCATGTCTGCCGATTGATAGACGTTCTCGAGGATGCGACTCATCGATTCGAAGAGCGCCAACCGCTCGCTGTCGGAGGTACAGTAATAGTCTGCTACGAGTTGGTCAAAATCGGCTTGCGAACCGTCTTCTTCTGTCCAAAGTGCTGCAGCTTGTTGCACACCAAGCGGGGCAGATTTATCCGTTGAAATCGGACTTTTTTGAGTACACGAGGCTAAAATCATACAGCCAAGAATAAGATGTTGAACTTTCATATTATTGATTTTGTCGTTTGAATTTGAGTTCTTGCATAATCATCGTACGAACGAACGCATCGAAACGTTTGTAGCGTTTCTTGGTGCCATTAGGGAGCGTGACGGCAAAGGGATCCGGTTTCGAACCTCGGGTAGCGTTGAGTTGCGCCGTAAAGCGTTGCTGCCAGTAGTCGTATAGTTTGGGATCGTTAAGGGCTTTGTCGGCTATTTGTGAGGCTTCTTTGAAGAGTTGTTGGTTAACTTTTTCTTCGCCTTTCGCCGGTTTTTGCTTCCAGTTACGGGGATGAAGGACATCGTAGGTTTCCTGGACACCGAGGCCGATGATACGTCCGCGGGCATCACGAAAACGTTTGACACGATGGATATGTCCAGGTGATGTGGCGCCGTTGACTTCTTCTATTCCGGGAGTTAGTTTCTCTCTTGCCATAACTGATTGATTTTGAGTTGTTTATAAGTTTTTGCTTTTGCGTAGGATGTTGCGAATCACGCACTAATCACACAATAATCACGCATTAATCACCCAATATACATTCTGTGCAGCCCGTATTATTAGGGCGTTCGGGCGTGATTCGTGGTTGGAAACCATTTTCGGGTGCAAAGGTACAAAAAATATTTAGAATATGCAAATTTTGTTGCAGAAAAGTTTGGCGGGATTGCGCCCAAAAGTAGACAGCCATGAGCGGGCAATACTATTGCCCTGTAAGGAACGAACGTTTTTGAACCAGAATAAAATTTCTGGAAACAGACGAAGGTGGGATGTCCGAATGATATTCGGACGCAATGGACGAACTCTATTAACAAAAAACTATTGTTTTATTAATGGTTGCAAGTATAACTGTTCTGTCGTAGGTTTCATGTGCATACCATCGTAAAAGTCGATACTTTTAAGATTGTATTTTTGGGGATTATACGCGCCCAATATAGGAATGTTATATTCACGCGCCAACTTATCCATGCTATCCATTGCATTAATCATTTCCATATACTTAGTTTCCGTTAGAAAGCGCAGGTAAGTTATTGGGTGATATGCTGCTTCTTGAATAAATATCTCTATTCCCAAGGATTGTAAATAGTCTAATAAACAACGCCACCGATTTATCTCATGTTGAGATATATCAGTAAAGTTCTCCCATTGTCCATATTCTAATGTATGTGATAATTTTTCAATTTCCTCTATTGACCGATTATCGTATTCTATACCATACTTAATTGAACCATCATTGCAAATAACTTTATAACCATCAGCATTTTCCAATGCTTGTAAGTTTCTATCTGTACTTATGCGAAATTTATTCTTACATAGATATTTGAAAGACGATTGAAAATATGAAGGGGAATAAAGATTTTTTATCTTCTTATGCTCAATAGGAAATAAATTAGAATCTTTTAAAATATCTTTTTTATATTCGTTATATTCTTTTGTCAACTCTGTCCAACGTGTATCTCCTATATTCTCGTTAAAATGCTGCGGGTCAATTCCTATTATAACTTTATGTGGAACGCCCTTGTTTCTTATATAGTAATAACATAAAGCTGTTATATCTTCATATGTGGCTCCAGAAACACCAAGATTAAGAATCCTTGTGTCGTGGAACATTTCGTTAGATATTAACATGACGCGGCTCGAACCTAAAATGAGAATATCTATATCTTCTTTGCATGAATCAATCAATGATTTTTTGAAATATCTCTCATTATGATTCAAGTCTACATTCGTTACATACTTATTTGATTGCAAAATAGATACAATACTCCTTTCATATTTTTCATATGAATATACATGAGCAGGATCCACGTAAATATTTACAACCGGAACAATTACAGCAACAGGTAATAATATTAGTATTATTCTGAGTACAAACTTTTTCATCAAAACTGGAAATATATAAATTCATTTGCGCCAAAACGACCAAATATAAGAATAGTGAAGATTATACAATAACAGATGACTAAACGCCAATAAACTTTTATATTGCTAGAAAACTCTAATCCATGTGTCCTTGATCGTTGAAGCCATTCAACAATTAGCATTAGTAATATTGCAAGGTTGTTGCGTACTCCTAATTCTGTAAAGAAACGATAGCCTGCACGCAACGTACCGAATTGCATCATTCCGCAGATGTAGTCCCATGCTTGCGTGATTGTTTCGGCACGGAAGATGATCCATCCGAGGACGGCGAGGAAGAATGTGAAGAGAATTTGCAAAGTTTCTTTCCCAGTAGGAAGGATGCGACCTTCGGCGACTTGGTTGGTGTATTTGCGGTTCTGACCAAGGAGGATGAGAGGGAGGAAGAGGATGGCATGGTATGCGCCCCAAGCGATAAAGGTCCAATTTGCGCCATGCCAGAATCCGGAAAGTAAGAAGATGACGAACGTATTGCGGACGATTTTCCATTTCCCCACACGACTACCGCCGAGAGGGATATAGACGTAGTCCCTGAACCAAGTGGTAAGGGAAATATGCCATCTACGCCAAAACTCTGCTATGTCCCGCGAGAAATACGGATTATTGAAGTTACGCATAAGCTTGATGCCGAAAAGTTTGGCTGTACCTATTGCTATGTCTGAATAACCGGAGAAGTCACTGTATATCTGGAACGTAAAGAGGATTGCGGCGAGGAGCAAGGTGCTACCGGTTTGCGTGTCGTAAGTCGCCCAAACTTGGTCGACATAAGTAGCACAATTGTCGGCAACTACTATCTTCTTGAACAAGCCCCACAAGATTTGGCGCATTCCGTCTACGGCTTGGTCGTAATTGAATTTGCGGTTGGTTTGGAATTGCGGCAAGAGGTTGGTTGCACGTTCGATAGGTCCAGCGACGAGTTGCGGGAAAAAGGCTACATATGCGAAGAAGGCAACGATGTCGCGCGTGGGTTCTATCTTTTTGCGATACACATCGATGGAATAACTGAGTGCTTGGAACGTATAGAACGAGATACCTACCGGAAGGATGATTTTTAGCAAGAGGCTATCCGTGGAAATGCCGAACAACTGACCGAACTCGCGTACAAAGAAATCATAGTATTTGAAGACAGCGAGGATGGTGAGATTAAGGACGATATTAGCAGCTGTCCATGCTTTTGCGGCTTTGGGAGTAGACGATTTAGCAATGAACAATCCGCTACCCCACGAGCAGAAGGATGTAAACGCAATCAATAACAGGAATCGCCAATCCCACCAGCCGTAAAAGACATAACTGGCAAGGACAACAAACGCGTTTTGTAGTCGCAGTTTGAGTCGGTCATTGATATGTGCGTACCCGATTGCCCAGTAGATAATGAATACGATGGGCAAAAAGAGTGCGAATTCGATAGAGTTAAATAACATAAAAAGTGTGAACTTCTTATGCGTTTACCGAGGTGCTTAGGAATACCTCCCACTCATAATAAGAAGCCCACACTATAAGTGTGAACACTACTTGCATCATGAGTGGATTCCTAAAGAGCCCTGATATTATCTCGGATTTATAAAGGTTCCTAAGCTTTGGTAAACGCGAAATAATAGTAATGCTTATTAATATGTCAGCGCAACACTTTGCGCAATGTCCGCTTTTTAACGCTGGCGGTACAGCGATTCTGATTTTGCGGCGCAAAATTACGAAATATTTTTGATATATGCAAATAATTTATAAAAAAAGTCACCGAAGGTACCCTCTAATAGCTAAAAGAGGAATCCACATGCGGGATGTTATCCCGCGTAAACAACAAACGCACACCCGCATTGAGACCGAAGCGGGCGGGGCGGTGTTTTCTATCCGCCAAGCTTGGACGGATACAAGAGAAAACGCCGAACGCGAGGGCGAACATGGCGCGGTGGATGATAAGGAGAAGGAGCGCCGGCGAAGCGGTAATCCGCCTACACCGCGAGCCAACAAATGGAAAGAAAAACGAAGAAAATCTCGCGCGGGCTTGCGTATATGAAAAAAAAGTATTACCTTTGCACCCGCATTTTGGCGGAGGGAAGACCTATAAGCCGTTAAACTGTTAAATCGATAAATTAAATATATGGCAAGTTTTCAGAAGTTGACTCCTCGTGGAGAGGATTATTCAAAATGGTACAATGAGTTGGTGGTAAAGGCCGACTTGGCAGAGCAGAGTGCCGTTCGCGGTTGTATGGTGATCAAGCCTTATGGCTATGCCATCTGGGAGACCATTCAGGCAGAGTTAGACCGTCGTTTTAAGGCGCAGGGCGTGAAAAACGCTTATTTCCCGTTGTTGATTCCGAAATCGTTCTTGAGCCGCGAGGCTGAGCACGTGGAGGGTTTTGCGAAAGAGTGTGCGGTGGTGACCCATCACCGTCTGATGAACGACCCGAACGGAAAAGGCGTTGTCGTTGATCCGAACGCCAAGTTAGAGGAAGAGTTGATCATCCGTCCGACATCGGAGACGATCATCTGGAGTACATACAAGAACTGGATCTCGTCTTATCGCGATCTGCCGATCTTGTGCAACCAGTGGTGTAACGTGATGCGCTGGGAGATGCGTACGCGCTTGTTCCTGCGCACGGCGGAGTTCTTGTGGCAAGAAGGTCACACGGCACACGCGACAAAGGAGGAGGCAGAGGATTATGCCCGTCAGATGTTGGACGTGTATGCAGATTTTGCAGAGAACGTGATGGCTATTCCGGTGGTAAAGGGCGTGAAGAGTCCGAACGAGCGTTTTGCGGGTGCGCTGAATACGTATTGTATCGAGGCGATGATGCAGGACGGTAAGGCATTGCAAGCCGGTACAAGTCACTTCCTGGGTCAGAACTTCGCAAAGAGTTTTGATGTACAGTTCTTGAGCAAGGAGAACAAATACGAGTATGTCTGGGCGACCAGTTGGGGTGTTTCGACGCGTCTGATGGGTGCGCTGATCATGACGCACTCGGACGATAGCGGTCTGGTTCTTCCGCCGCACTTGGCACCGATCCAGGTGGTTATCGTGCCGATCTTCAAGAAAGAGGAAGACTTGGCGAAGTTGATGGAGAAACTGAATCCGATTGCTGACCAGATGAAAGCGCTGGGTATCCGCGTGAAAGTCGATACCGACGAGAAATATACGCCGGGTTACAAGTTCGCGGACTATGAGTTGAAGGGTGTACCTGTTCGTTTGGCTATGGGAGGTCGTGATTTGGAGAACAACACGATTGAGATCGCGCGCCGTGATACGCAGACCAAAGAGACCATTTCGCTCGATGGAATCGTGGAAAAAGTGCAGGCACTGTTGGAAGAGATCCAGAAGAACTTGTTGACGAAGGCTTTGGATTTCCGCATCGCCAACACGCGCGAGGTGAACAGCTACGAGGAGTTCAAAGAGGAAGTGAAGAAAGGCGGATTCATCCTGGCACATTGGGACGGCACGGCAGAGACCGAGCAGAAGATCAAGGACGAGACGAAAGCAACGATCCGTTGTATCCCGTCGATCGAGTTGCCGGGACATAAGAACGAGCCGGGCAAGTGTATGGTGACGGGCAAACCGTCCGCCGGCCGCGTGATCTTTGCGTTGAGTTATTGATTGGCACGGTATTTGTCAGTAGCCCTGTGAAATGAAACGACTACTGTACATAGTACTATTGGCTGCCTTCGGGTGTCGGGTGTTCGCTGCGGAGCAGTATCTGGACTCCTGTATGATCCGTGTTCAGGACGGCGATACGATTTATTTGGCGTATCTGCACGAGGTGTGGGTGTACCCGCCGCTGAAGTTCAAGAACAAGAAACAGGAGAAATTCTACTGGCGCACGGTGCGCGACGTGAAGAAATGTCTTCCGTACGCGAAGAAGATCTCGAAGGACATGGCTTATGCCGATCAGGAGTTGGCGAAGATACCGGACAAGAAAGCCCGCAAGAAATGGTGGCGTGCGTACGAGAAGTCTTTGTTCAAGAAGTACGAGAAGGATTTTCGGGGCATGTACGCCAGCCAGGGTAAGATGCTGATGAAACTGCTGGATCGGGAAACGAACAAGACGAGTTATGAACTGATCAAGCAGTACAAGAACAAAACAACGGCTGATTTCTGGCAGTTTGTGGCGAAGCTGTTTAAGAACGACCTGAAGGACGAGTACGATGCTACGGATAAAGACCGTATTACGGAGCGCGTGATCAACCTCGTGGAGGCAGGTCAGTTGTGAGATAACAAACAATTAAACTATGATATACAGATTTACTTTTTCGTGTGAGGAAGGCGATCCGAACTTCCGCCGCGTGTTTGAAGCAGATGCTGATGCAACGTTTCTGGAGTTACATGAAGCTATCTTGAAGAGTGTAGGCTATCCGGACGATCAGATGACTTCTTTCTTCCTTTGCAACGATGAATGGGAGAAGGGTCAGGAAGTGACACTCGTGGAGATGGATTCGAACTTCGAGTACGACAACATGGTGATGAACGAGACGCGTCTGAGTGATCTGATCGAGGAGCAGGGTCAGCGTTTGATCTATATCTTCGATCCGATGTTCGAGCGCTATTTCTTCGGTAGCCTGAAAGAGATCAAACCGGGTTCGATGAACGGCGTTGAGTGCGTGGAGTCGAAGGGCAAAGCGCCGAAACAATTGAAGAGCGAGGATCCGTTGGCAGGTGTCGGTGGCAAGAGTGCGGACGATGACTTTATGTTCGACGACGAGTTCAAGGACGAGTACGATCTCGGCGACATCGACATGGAGGGATTCCAAGACCTGTCCTTTGATGATGGTACTATGTTTTGATGCCCACGCTTCTTCTCATAGTGGGTCCGACGGGTGTCGGTAAGACGGAGTTGTCGCTACGGGTAGCGGAGCATTTCGGGTGCCCGATACTGAACTGCGACAGCCGTCAGATATACCGGGGTATTCCTATCGGGACAGCCGCGCCGACGGAAGAAGAGCAAGCACGCGTGAAGCATTATTTTGTGGCGACGCGTGATTTGGAGGAGGACTACAATGCCGGTCAGTACGAACGCGATGCGTTGGCTTTGTTGGAGAAGTTATTCGCAACTCATGAGGTGGTGGTGATGACCGGAGGATCGATGCTTTATGCCGATGCCGTTTGTGACGGTTTGGATGATCTGCCAAATGTGCCGACGGAGATTCGTGCGGAAGTAATGGCGAAGGGACGAATGGCGAACGGCGAAGGGTTAAAATGGTTGCAGGCCGAAGTACAGCGCCTCGATCCGGACTACTGGCAGATCGTGGATCAACAAAATCCCGCACGGCTGGCGCATTGCGTGGAGCTATGTATGACAACCGGAAAGGCTTATTCGTCACTCAGAACCAACACCCGCAAGGAGCGTCCGTTTCGAATCATCAAGATAGGCTTAGAGCGTGATCGCGCAGGATTGTACGCGCGCATAGACAAGCGTGTGGAGCAGATGGTGAAAGAGGGATTGGTGGAGGAAGCTCGATCGGTCTATCCGAAACGGCAGTTGAACAGTTTGCAGACCGTGGGGTATCGGGAGTTATTCGCCCATTTTGACGGGGAATACGATCTGAACCGTGCCATTGAATTGATACAACAGAACACGCGCCATTATGCCAAGCGACAGATGACTTGGTTCAGGCGCGATAAAGACATACATTGGCTGAACGCCAACGATGATTATGAAAAAAACATACATCTTATTGACACTCTGCTTGGCGCTGATAGCGTGCAAGAAGAATAGTGTGGACTTCTCTTACTCTCCGCAAGAACCGCGAGCCGGACAGAGTGTGACTTTTAGCAATCTCTCCACCTCAGGCGAGGAATGGGAGTGGACGTTTGGTGACGGAGCCACATCGACTCTTCGGTCGCCGTCGCATACCTACAAGCAGCCGGGTACCTATTCCGTGACGCTGAAGGTGGATAAGAAAAAATCCTGGATGGCTACCAAACAGGTGACGGTCACCGATACGATACCTACTTTTACGGCATCGGATTCTACGCTTGTGATCTACAAGGACTATACCTTCACCGCCAATGTCTATAACCCGTACAACTACGATCTGGAACTCATCTGGGACGTACCGGATTCCACAGCACTCACGAGTGGCAAGTCTATCACCTGCTATTTCACCGAGCCGGAAAAAGAGGCGGAAGTGAGCTTGGCGGTGATCCTGAACGGAGATACGACGGAGATCGTCAAGTCGTTCTATATTCACGACCAGAAGACCAACTCCGTGCTGATGCGAACATCCGATGGGGATTATCGTCAACGTATCTTCGACGACAGAGCGGAAGATGTAAAACCGTGTGAAGACCCATCTTCGGTTTTGGATAAAGAACAGGACACGGTGCAGATATACAATGGCTATAAATTCACGCTTTCCGAATTGAAGGCCGTCTTCCCGGAACTGGAGGGCTTTAAGATCGCCAACCGTAAGGTGTACTACCGTGCCGATGGTCTTTGGGTATCGAATATCGACGGCTCGTACCCTGTGCAGATTGATCCGCTGCCTTGTGCTGCCATGACCTTGGAGACGCAGTATAACAACCGCATCTATTGGGCGAATGAGGAAGGCGTATGGTACATGCCGTTTGTGGGGTCGGATAATAATAAGTTTGTGACCACTCCCGTTCAGTTGAACGGTTATACCGATGTAACTAAATTAGCCGCTGACGGCGAATTGAAATGATACAACCTGATTATATTTTTGAAACCTCTTGGGAGGTATGTAACCGCGTTGGCGGTATCTATGCCGTGTTGAGTACGCGTGCGGCTTCGATGCAAGCCGAGCACCCGGATAAGGTCTTTTTCTTCGGACCCGATTTCGGGGAGCACAGTGATATCTACTTTAAGCAAGACAAATCGCTGCTCAAGGAATGGAAAGCTCCGCTGCCCATTCGTATCGGTCGTTGGCAAGTGCCGGGTGAGCCGATGGCTATCTTGCTGAAGTTCGATTCTCTCTGGCCGAAGAAAGATGAGATCTATGCCTGGGCATGGAATAAGTTCCAAGTGCAGAGCCATGCGGCGTACGGCGATTATGACGAGTCTTGTTTGTTCGGTTATGCCGCCGGCATGGTGATGGAGAGTTTGTACAAGTTCATCCTCAAGAGTCTGAAAACCCGCGGTAAGAAGCCGAATTTCTGCATGCACGCGAATGAGTGGCAGACGGCTTTCTCGATCTTCTATCTGGAGGATCATTGTCCTCAGATTGCCACGCTGTTCACGACCCATGCAACGTGTATCGGTCGTTCGATCGCCGGCAACGGCAAACCGCTGTACGACTATTTCGAGGCGTATAACGGCGACCAAATGGCATATGAGTTGAACATGGTTTCCAAACACTCGGTAGAGAAACAAGCGGCACATTGGGCAGACTGTTTCACAACGGTGAGTGACATCACCGCGCGCGAGTGCAAGCAGTTGCTGGACAAACCGGTGGATATCGTGACGCCGAACGGTTTTGAACCGACCTACGTACCCAAGGGCGCGGAGTTCGATGCCCGTCGTGCCAAAGCGCGCGAGGCCTTGCATAAGGTTGCCGGCGAGGTACTGGGCGGTGTAGTTCCCCAGAACGCATTGCTGGTAGGTATCTCCGGCCGTTTGGAGATGAAGAACAAAGGTATCGATGTGTTTGCTGAGGCTTTGGATAAGTTGGCGCAGAAGATATATCATAGTGACCAACCGGAAAAAGAGGTGGTGGCATTTGTGATGATCCCTTATCTGGATCGTGCCCCGGCTCGCAAGGGCAAAGTGAGTGCAGTGTTTGTACCGTATTATCTGGACGGTCAAGATCCGTTGTTTGGTATGAAATACTATGATCTGCTGATGGGTCTGGACGTAACGGTCTTCCCGAGTTATTACGAGCCGTGGGGTTATACCCCGCTGGAGTCCTGTGCGTTCCACGTGCCGACGATCACTACTTCGTTGGCTGGTTTTGGAGCCTGGGCAGCCAAGCAGAAAGATCAGTTCGGTGTGGTGGTTATTGACCGTAACGACTCGAACTTCAACGAAGTAGCGGAGAATATCGCCGACGCGTTGTTGCGTTATGACCGTCTGTGCGGAGAAGATAAGGCACGTGCCCGCAGTGAGGCGGAGGCGGTGGCGAAGAAAGCCGATTGGAAGCATTTCTTCAAGTACTATCGCAAAGCTTATGAGATCGCGTTGAAGAAACGGGATCAACGAATGGACGAACTACAAAATCCTCGCTTATTATGAGAAAAAGTTTATTGTTAATGGCGCTTGTGCTGCCGATAGCAGCATTCGCATGTACGAATTTTTTGGTAGGTAAAGCTGCATCTGCGGATGGTAGTACGATGATCTCGTACGCGGCAGACTCCTATGGTATGTTCGGTTATTTGCATTTCTCGCCGGCCGCTGACTATGAGGAAGGCGCTATGCGTGAGGTCAAAGATTGGGACACCGGACGTCCTCTTGGGCAGATTCCGCAAGTAGCACACACCTATTCGGTAGTGGGTAATATGAACGAATACCAAGTGACGATTGGTGAGACCACTTGGGGCGGTCGCGAGGAGTTATGGGACACGGTCGGTATTGACTATGGATCGTTAATTTACATCGCATTGGAGCGCTCCAAGACGGCTCGCGAGGCCATCGAATGGTTTGTCAAACTGGTTAATGAATATGGCTACGCTTCGGAAGGAGAGTCGTTCTCTTTTGGTGACCCCAATGAGGTATGGATCATGGATCTGATCGGTAAGGGCTCGGGTAAGAAAGGTGCTAACTGGGTCGCTGTTCGTATTCCGGACAATGCGATCGCCGGTCACGCTAATCAGGCGCGTATCACCCAACTGCCGATCAGTAAGAAGGCGAAAGTCAATAAAAAACTGAACTGTGTAGTTAACGGCGATTGGATGTGGGATAAAGACCTTATTAAATTCGCGCGCGAGAAAGGTTACTTCACCGGCGCGGACAAGGACTTCTCTTTCCAGGCTGCATATAACCCCTTTGACTTCAGCGGACTCTATGTGTGTGAGGCACGTGTATGGTCGTTCTTCAACCATTTCAGCGATGACATGGAGCGCTATTTTGACTATGCGAGCGGTAAGACTTTCCGCGATTCCAACGGAAAAAATGAAGGCGAGCACATGCCGCTGTGGATCATCCCGAATCGCAAAGTGAGTGCTCAGGATATGAAAGAGTGTATGCGTGACGAGTACAGAGGTACGCCGCTTGATATTACCAAAGGCACCGATGCAGGACCGTGGGAGAGTAAGTTACGTTTCGGTGGTCTGGGCTTCAAGTGCGCGGTGAACGGAACGGATACGTTGCAGTATTGGTACGAGCGTCCAACGGCTACTCAACAGACAGCTTGGTCGTTTGTGGCACAGATGCGAAACGGCAAAAAAGGTATCTTCTGGTTTGGCGTAGATGACGCGGCATGTTCGTGCTACACCCCGATGTACTGCTGCATCAACCGCGTGCCCGAGTGTTTTGCGGAGGGTAACGGCGACAGCTACACTTTCTCGCCGACCAGTGCATGGTGGACGTTCAATCTTGTGGCTAACTGGGCGTACACTAAGTACAGCCGCATGTACCCGCACGTACGTGAGAATCAACAGATCTGGGACGATAAGTTCAATACGCAGATTGCCGGCGTGGACGCACAAGCGGCAGAACTGAACGAAGAGGACGCGCGTGCGTTCCTTACTTCGTATTCGTGCTCGCAGGCAGAGAACCTCGTGGCCGATTGGCAACGACTCTATATCTACCTGGTAACCAAGTTCATCGACGGCCAAGAGCGCAAGGAAGAGAACGGACAGTTCAAGCGTAATCCGTACGGTCAGAGCTGCGGTCCGAACCGCTTGCCCTTGCCGGAACCGTTCCTGAAGATGGTTGCCCCGGAGATTACACACGAATAATTGAAACTATGTTTAGTCGCTTGTATGGCATATTGCTGCCGTTCTTTGTGAGCTTTTTGCTGGCATGGTTGTTAGACCCGTTAGTGAGTTTTATACAGCATAAATGCCGCGTTAAGTTCCGCATTTTGTCGGTGGCTATCACGCTCATTCTGTTTGTGGGTTTGATGACCTTGGCCGTCTATCTGCTGATTCCGGCCGTAGAGCAATACTTCGAGACTTTCGATGCGAGCAGGTATCTCACGGACGAGCAGCAAGCGAAGGTGCAGGAGACCTTGGACGGGCTCAATCTGCGGTCGGTGCTCTCCTATCCGGAAGTGCGCGACGGCATCAAGAGTTTTATCCCTAAAATAGGCGGTTGGATCACCGGTGGTTTGAGTTGGTTGAGTGAGTTGCTCGTTATCTTTATCGGCTTGCTCTATCTCATTTTCCTGTTGATCTCCTTTCCTTCCATACGTGCCCATTGGCGGGATTATATTCCCAAGAAACATCTGCCAGCCGTATCGACGATTGTCCATGAGTTGAGCGTGAATATGAACGCTTATTTCCGCGGACAAGGATTGATCGCGCTGTGTGTCGGCATCCTTTTTGCCATCGGTTTCACACTCACCGGCATGCCAATGGGTTTTGTGATGGGCTTGATCATCGGTGTGCTCAACCTTGTGCCGTACATGCAGGCGTTGGGTATCCCGCCGTGTATCATCCTGTGTCTGGTTCAATCGGCGCAGACCGGTCAACCGGTGTGGCTAACCTTGCTGCTGATGGCGATCGTGTTCATCGTGGTACAGACCTTCCAGGATATGGTTCTTACGCCGAAGATCATGGGTAAGGTGACGGGACTCGGGCCGGCAGCTATCCTGCTCAGCCTCAGTTTCTGGGGTGCATTGATGGGTGTGGTAGGAATGATTATCGCTTTGCCGCTTACCTCGCTCGGTATCTCCTGCTACAAGCATTACGTGCTACACGAACCCTTTGCTTCCGAACAGCCGACAAAGCGGAAGAAATGAGACGCTTCAATCGAATAGTCTTGCTCATCGTGGTGATAGTGGGCGCCGCCATTGTGATTGCTTATGGTGGGCTGAGTGCTACTTTATCGCGTGTCGCTACGCGCGAAGCGAGTAAGTTCCTTGCCCAACTGCCGGAAGGCGAAGCGTCTTGTGGGGAAATCTCTTTCAATCTGCTTACCGGTACCGCGCACGTTAACGATGTACGCTATACGTACCGAGCTGAGGCCGCCGATGAACAACAACGTCCCGGCATCGATATACAGATCGGTCGTGTGGAGGTGAGTCGCGTGCTCTATTCGATCCTGAATGATAACAAGATAACGGTGCATGATGTGTCGCTCATCCGTCCGCGTGTAGAGCTATGGATGGATGAGAAACAACCGGAGGGTTGTCTGCCGGCTTTTATGACCGCTCGTACCGGCAAACAGTTCCATATGCCGGATATCGAGGCGGAACTGGAGGTGCTGCTTATTGAGGATGCCTCGATGCAACTGCATAGTGTGCGTAGCCCTTTGGATGTAGCCGTCAACCATTGTTCGCTCTCCATGCAGGGTTTATGTTACGACTCTATCTTCCATTTCAATGACTCGGTGTATAGTTTCTCGCTGGAGAGCGCTTCGGTCACTCTGCCGGACGGTCGCTCGCGCTTCATGACGCAAGATATACGCCTGCAAGCCATGGGAATCCTCTCCATCGGCGCTACTCGTTATGTGAATACAACAGACCAAACACTCGCTGATCGTATCCCGAGTGCGGACATACGCATAAAGCGTCTGGAAGCCGGCCCACTCTCGCACTCCCGATTGTTCAAAGGCGAACTGATTGTGCAGGCATTGAAAGTGCTGGATCTGCAGATGGAGTTATGGATGGACGAAGACCACCCGGAACTGTGCTTCCCACGCACGAAAGAAGGTAAGGCGCAGACGGCGATTATTCTGCCTTTCCACTACGCGGAATTACGCCATATGATCGTGCGCAACGCTTCTTTTGCACTGCATAGTACCCGCACGCTGCTGGATGTCCAGGCAGACAGTTGTTCGCTCGCCTTCCACAAGATGCAGTTTACTGCTGATGCGATGCATTGCGACACGGCCTATGATTTCTCGGTGGCTTCGGGTTCGGTAGTGCTGCCGGACGGACAGATGAAACTGGCTACGCGGCAGATTCATCGTGACAAGCAAGGCACCTTCTTCATAGGCGAGACACGCATGGCGTACCATGCCGAGGAGGCACGTGCCGGCCAAATGCCGGGTGTGGATATGAGCGTTGAGCGTATTGAGATAGGTCCGTTGGCGTTCACCAAACTATGGGACAGACAGGTGCTCTTTGAGTCAGCCCGTGTCATCCGTCCGCGTGTAGAGTTATGGATGGACGAGGAACACCCCGAACTCTGTTTCCCATCGTACGAGAAGAAAGAACCGAGTGAGCGTACGGTTCAACTCAAACAGAAGATCCAAGAGCGTTTGCCGGAAGGCGAATCGCTTATCCTCTTGACGGCGCTCCGTCACGCGCAGATAGAGAATGCTTCGCTGGCGCTGCATAGCACGCGCACGCAACTGGACGTGGTAGCAGACAGTTGTTCGCTCGCCGTACACGACCTTAGTTACGACAAAACCTTCCATTTCAACGACACCGCGTATAGTTTCTCGCTGGCACACGCTGCGGTAACCTTGCCCGATGGTTCGATGAAGATGGAGACGCGTGATATCACGCACCGCGACCAGGGAGAAGTGCATATCGGTGCGTCACGTATTGTGCATAACATGGATAAACTGGCCTTGGGGGATATCGTACAAGAGCCGGTGACATGGATAGACATGCAGTTGAAGCGTTGCGTTATCTCACCGCTCAACCCGATCCACAAAGCCCTCCGTAAAGATTACACTATCCAGCATATCGATGCCGAGGTCAGTTTCATGGATGTCTTCCGTGATGAGCGCTATCAACTCAAGCACACTCCATTGATGCCGCAACTGGTTTTGATGAATCTGCCGATGACTTTCTACGTGAAGGATGCAGACGTGCAGATGCAACGTATCCATATCGGGTTTGCCATCACGGACACTCATGTAGGACAGCTCGATTTCAACGATATCAACGCTCACGTGGCGCATATCACCAATCGCTCGGGTTATACCATGCATCTAGACGGTTCTTGTCCTATGGGAGAAGGGGTAGCTGATGCACGGTTTGACATGACGATGAACCGCGAATGCGGTTTTCGTATACAGATGAAGGCCAAAGGGATCAATACCTCCTTCCTCAACGGCTTTATCCGTCCGTTTGCGGGCATCACTTCGGATTGTAAGATAGACTCAATCAACACCAACTACACAGGAAACGGTACCCGTGCGGACGGTACGTTCCGCATGGTGTATCACGATTTCAGTATGAAAGTGAACAAAGGCGACGATATCCCCTTCGAGATCATCACCAAACATGCCGGTGTGATCACTCGTGTGGGGAATGCACTCGTGCCTCATAGCAATCCGCCTACCAAGCATAGTAAGCCGCGCGGCTATCAGGTTTCGTGGATACGTAATGAGAATAAAGATGTCGAACTCTACTTGTTCGGACCGATCATCGATGGTATAAAGAAAACCTTCCTCCCGGGATTATACGTTCATCTCCGAACCAAAGAAGGAGAGATTATCGAATAGATTTAGAATCTGTAGCAGAAGCTTACGAACCATCCCCATTCAGACATGTGCTGTTTGGGGAGTTGTTTGTTCTTAACCAGATTGTTCAGACCGAAATCGTAGCCCGACTGCAAACGATACCGATCCCATTCCAGACCACCGCCTAAACCCCATTGGATATTGGCGCGAATCAGTTCGTCTGCGTAACGGTCATAAGGCTCGGTCTCAACGCCTATCGTCCGTAACCACGCTTCGGTTTTCGTGCTCAGATGCTTGTCCATGTAATCTTTTTGCGCCAAACCGATATGCAGTTGGGGACCTGTATAGAAGAACAGGTTCAGTTTCTTCCAAAGAGGAATCGTGTAATACGCGCGCACGGGAATCGTCAGATTATGCTCCAGCACACGGTGGTTGATGTACTCCGCCTGTACGCTTGGCGCGTCCATTGAACGCCAGTGTTGCTCGTTGCGACCGTAAAGGAGTGTATAATAAACACCGGTCTGCAAACCGAAATGAATCGGCAGATTGAAGGTGAAACTGGCACCTAAACGAATGCCGTGTAAGTACAATCCCGGATAAGACAGATTGCGCACATGCTGATCGTGTTGCGCGTATCCCACCTCAATACGGTACTCCACACCGAACTCATAACTCTTTTCTTTCTCCACTTTGCGCGTGGGGTCAAAGAACGAGTTATCGGCTATTTGATAGGCCGGTTGCTTGGTGTCATCTGCCCACAACGCGCACACGCTGAGGCTCAAAAAAAGCACTATTACTCCGAATTGTCTCATAAATCGGCTGCAAAGGTACTATAAAATTTTGATATATGCAAAAAAAGTTGTAACTTTGTGCCGAAATTGATAATTTAAATCGAATAGTATATGGAACCGAAAGCAGTTTTTGACATTTTTGCGCAAATCAATCAAGTACCTCGTCCGTCCAAACACGAGGAGCGAATCAGTAAATGGTTGCAGGATTTTGCTGCAGCTCATCACATCGAATGCGTGGCTGACGAGGCAATGAATGTTATCATGCGTGTGCCCGCAACACCCGGATACGAGAACCACGAAGGGGTCATCCTTCAAGCCCACATGGACATGGTTTGTGAGAAAAACGGCGACGTACAACATGACTTCATGACCGATCCTATTCAGACCTATGTGGACGGTGAATGGCTCAAAGCGAGGGGTACCACCCTCGGCGCAGATAACGGCATCGGTATCTCTATGGCGCTTGCTGTGATCACCGATCCCAACCTGCAACATCCGGCTATCGAATGCCTCTTCACGGTGGACGAGGAGACCGGTCTTACCGGCGCGATGAAACTGCAAGATGGGATGCTGCAATCCAAACGACTCATCAATCTTGATTCCGAAGACGACGGTCAGATCTTCATCGGTTGTGCCGGTGGAATCGACACATTAGCGAAGATGCACTATAAAGGTGAGAGGTTAGAAGTGACAGGTGATAAGTTGGCTATCCGTCTGAGTGTCAGCGGACTCATGGGAGGTCACTCCGGGGATGATATCAATAAAGGTCGCGCGAACGCGAATCAGTTCCTTGTGTGGTTTCTTGCACGTATCTGGCCGCAGACGGAGATACAGTTGGCCTCTATCAACGGTGGTAATCTCCGCAATGCGATCGCCCGCGAAGCGGAAGCAGTCATTGCTATTCCTATGGCGTACAAAGAGCAGATCCGCATCGAGTGGAATCATTTCGTAGCACAGATGGAAGGTGTCTTCGGCGAAGTGGAGAAGGACATGCGTCTGGAACTCGAGACCTGCGATATGCCCGAGATATTTGTACCTGCCGACAAAGCCTATCGTCTCATCATGGCGCTCTGTGAATGTCCGCACGGAATGATTGCTATGAGTCAGGAAATGCCCGGTCTTGTGGAGACCTCCACTAACCTCGCGTCCATTAAGATGAAAAGAGAAAAAGGTGCTGATTCTTCCGATTTCATCGAGATAAATACGTCTCAACGCTCCTCCAAAGAACCGGCCAAACACCACCTCAAATGGGCGGTGGAACAAGCCCTCTCGTTGGCGTGTGATGAAGTGACGCACGGAGACGGATATCCGGGTTGGGCACCGAACCCCAACTCTCCGCTTTTGGAGGCAGTAAAGAAGGCATATGTCGATCTCTTCAAGTCCGAACCGCAGGTGCTCGCAATTCATGCCGGTCTGGAGTGCGGTCTGTTCTTGGAGAAATATCCCTACCTCGACATGGTTTCCTTCGGTCCGCAGATGTACGGCGTTCACTCGCCTCAAGAGCGACTTTCTATCCCTTCAACGGAGCGTTGTTACCGCTGGCTTTGCCAAACACTGCAAGCCTTGTAGTTTGTTTCAAACTACCCATAAACAAGGAAATCTGCATCAAAAGTGCAGATTTTTTTGCATATGTCAGAAAAAAGCACTACCTTTGCAGCCGTTTTACGGCTTGCAAACGATTAAACACACTATAATGAAAAAATTTAACGAGTACAAACGATTGGATTTGGCTGCGCTCAGCCGCGAGGTTTTGGCGCAGTGGGAACAAGAGAATCTATTTGAAAAGAGTGTATCTACACGCGAGGGACATCCGCAGTTTTTGTTCTTTGAAGGACCTCCTTCAGCAAACGGAATGCCGGGTATTCACCACGTTATGGCGCGTACTATCAAGGATACGTTCTGCCGTTTCAAGACCATGCAGGGCTATCAGGTGCGCCGTAAGGCCGGTTGGGACACGCACGGTCTGCCGGTTGAGTTGGGCGTAGAGAAAATGCTCGGTATCACCAAAGAGGATATCGGCAAGAAGATCTCCGTAGATGAGTATAATGCGGCCTGCCGCCGTGAGGTAATGAAGTACACGAAGGAGTGGACGAACCTCACCAAGCAGATGGGTTATTGGGTGGATCTCGATGATCCGTACATCACCTACGACAACAAGTATATCGAGACCTTGTGGTACTTGCTCAAGGAACTCTACAAGAAGGGTTACCTCTACAAGGGCTACACTATTCAGCCGTATTCGCCGGCAGCCGGAACGGGTTTGAGCTCGCATGAGTTGAACCAACCGGGTTGTTATCGGGACGTCAAAGACCTCACTTGTACGGCGAAGTTCCATCTTAAAGACGGCCGGTATATCATCGCTTGGACGACCACTCCGTGGACCTTGCCGAGTAATACAGCACTCTGCGTAGGCCCGAAGATCGACTACGTGGAGATTGCGCTCGAGAGCGGTGAACATATTATTTTGGCGGAAACCCGTCTGTCGGCTTATTTCGATAATGCCGAGATCGTAGCCCGCTACAAAGGTGCGGATCTCGTGGGTCTTGAATATGATCCGTTATTCCCGTGGGTGAATCCGGGTAAGGGTGCTTTCCGTGTTATCCCGGGTGACTACGTGACCACGGAAGACGGTACGGGTATCGTGCATATCGCGCCTACGTTCGGTGCGGATGATAAGAAGGTTGGTGATGCCGCCGGTGTGCCCGGTCTCTACATGCAGACCAAAGACTTCGGACCGCGTCCTATGGTCGATTTCACCGGAAAATATTGGAAGATTGAGGATCTTGATGAAGCGTGGGTAAAAGACAACGTCAATACCGAACTCTACGGTAAATACGCCGGACGTTTTGTGAAGAATGCCTATGACCCGAATCTCACCGATAAAGATGAGTCACTCGATTTGCACCTCTGTATGGAGATGAAAGCGGACGGTCGTTTGCTCAAGACCGAGAAACATGTGCACTCGTATCCCCACTGCTGGCGTACCGACAAGCCGGTTATCTACTACCCGCTTGACTCTTGGTTCATCCAATCGACCAAAGCGCGTGATGAGATGATTGCGCTCAACCAGACCATCAACTGGCAACCGGAGAGCACCGGTACGGGGCGTTTCGGTCAATGGCTCAATAACCTCAATGATTGGAACCTCAGCCGTTCACGTTATTGGGGAACACCGCTGCCTATCTGGCGCACCGAGGATGGTAAAGAGGAGATTTGTATTGGTTCAATCGCAGAATTGTTCGATGAAATCGAGAAATCTGTGAAGGCGGGCTTCATGAAAGCCAACCCTTGGCCGAAGCATAAAGTAGGTGATTATTCCAAGGCCAACTACGATCCGTCTGTCATCGATCTGCATCGTCCGTACGTAGATGCTATCGTGCTCGTTTCTCCGAGTGGCAAACCGATGAAGCGTGAGTTGGATCTGATCGATGTGTGGTTTGATAGCGGCGCTATGCCTTATGCACAGAACCACTATCCGTTCGAGAACGCAGACGCCCCGCGTACGGCAGACTTCATCTCCGAGGGTGTGGACCAAACCCGCGGATGGTTCTTCACACTGCACGCTATCCACACGATGATTGAGGGAACGGTGGCATACAAGAATGTTATTTCGAATGGTCTGGTGCTCGATAAGAACGGCAATAAGATGAGTAAACGTCTGGGCAATGCCGTCGATCCGTTTGGTGCACTTGATACCTATGGAGCAGACCCCGTTCGTTGGTATATGTTAACCAATTCGAGCCCGTGGGAGAACCTTAAGTTCGATCCGGAAGGAGTGGATGAGGTACGCCGTAAGTTCTTCGGTACGCTGTATAACACCTACGGCTTCTTTGCGTTGTACGCCAATGTAGACAACTGGCAGCCGTCCGCTTTCAAAGGTCAGTATTCGGAGATCGACCGTTGGATTCTGAGCAAACTGAACTCGCTCGTGAAGGAAGTGACCGAAGCCTACGAGGCTTATGAACCTACCAAGGCAGGCCGTGCTATCAGCGATTTCGTACAAGACGATTTGAGTAACTGGTACGTTCGTCTGAATCGCAAACGTTTCTGGGGCGGTGAGATGGACGCCGACAAACAAGCGGCCTATGAGACGCTCTATACCTGTCTGAAGACCATTGCTCAACTCATGGCACCGAATGCACCGTTCTATGCAGACCGTCTCTATCGTGATTTGACCGATGAAACCGTGCATTTAAGTGATTGGCCGAAGGTAAATGAGGCGCTTATTGACCTCAATCTGGAGCGTCAGATGTACCTCGCGCAACAAGCCACCTCTACGATCCTCTCGCTCCGTAAGCGCGCAGAGAAAAACGTACGTCAGCCGCTGCAGAAAGCCGTTATTCCGACGCCGGACAAAGAGACGACCGATGCCTTGCTCCATGTAGCCGATCTGATCAAGAGCGAAGTGAACGTGAAGGAACTCGTTATCGTGCCGGCAGAGCAGAGTGAGATCAAACTTGTGAAAAAGATCAAACCGCAGTTCAAAGTGCTGGGTAAGAAAGTGGGTGGTCAGATGAAAGCCCTCGCGGAGGCCATTAGCAAGATGAGCCAGGATGACATCGCCAAGATGGAAGCGGACGGTCAGTTCACCTTGCTGGACTACACGCTCGTGCCCGAAGACGTGGAGATCATTACCGAAGATATGCCGGGTTGGCTCGTGGCGAATAACGGTATTCTCACAATCGCCCTTGATATCGAACTGACGGACGAACTGATTGAAGAAGGTATCGCACGTGAGCTCGTCAATCGTATCCAGAACCTCCGTAAGTCGTCCGGTCTGGAGATCACCGACCGCATCAAGGTGGCTATCGAAGATAAACCCGAGATCCATAACGCGGTACTCCATTGTAACGAGTACATCGCCGGTCAGGTACTGGCTACCTCGCTACAACTCGCTGCCGATGTACAAGGCGATAATGTAGAGATGGACGGATATAATGTGAACATCAAAATCGAAAAAGCATAATGAAAAAAATCTATTATTTGGCGCTTATTGCGCTGGTAGGTCTGGTATTCAGCAGTTGTCAAAAAGAGACCCCGGAGTTCCGGACTTCTGATATTCAAGGTTTGTGGCTGGAGGATGGCACGCAGCACCATGTGCGTTTCACGGACGAGCAGAGTGACGAGGCCGGTTATTTCTACGGTCGTGAGTGGGATCTGGCAGAAGATGTACATGAAGAGGACTTGGTGCCCTACGGAAACGGATGGTTCAAGTACAGCATCAACAAGAATGAGTTGCTGGAGATCCACAAGATGGACTACGGCTGGGCGGATATACCTAAAGTGTATATCATTTCCGCTTTGAATGATACCAAACTCTCGTACTACGAGAAAGATCATACCAGTATCAAGTTTAGCTTTACCAAAAAATGAAAAAAGCGCTTAAAATCATCAGTTGGACGCTGTTTGGTCTTGTGATGACGGTCGTTGCAGTCGTTTGTATCGCGATGTATGTCATTTTTACGCCGGAGCGTTTGACACCGATTGCTCGCCAAGCGGCGGATAAGTTTGTGGCTTGCGAGTACGAGATAGGTGAGGTCGATTTGACTTTCTTCTCGACTTTCCCTCGCTTTGGTTTGCGTGCCGACGGTTTACTACTCATCAATCCTAAAGCCGGTGCGCAGAATGACACCGTGGTTGAGGCCAAACATTTGATTGCCACGGTGGACGTCATGGAGTTTCTCAACCATAATAACCTCCATGTGCATGAAGCAATCTTGGATGATGCCAGCGTGCATTTCTTCATTGCAGAGGATGGTACGACGAACCTTACGGGTGCGTTTGTCACGTCCCCGGATACTACAGAAGAAGACACCACGGCTTTCTCGTTGCCTTTCGATCAACTGACCGTAGACGGATTGCGTATCAAAGCAAAAGCCATCGATTTCATCGATAAAAAAGATACTATCGAGGCTTCGCTTGGAGAGACCGAACTGAGCGCGAAAGCACAGAGTTGGGATGACATGCTCATCGCCTTGGATGCGCAAGACGTATGTGCACAACTCAGGGGTGAAACTTATGCAGACAGTCTGCATCTCGAACTGATTGCTCCTATGGCGATGAATCTGGATTCGATGCATTTCGCCTTCGATGGTCTGCGTTTGGCTATCAATGACTTCCAAGTACGCATGGAAGGAGACGTCACACTTGGCGACAGTATTGCTATCGATGCCAAGATAGAGACAGGTAAATGGCAAATCCAACCGCTTTTGGCACTAGTGCCGGCTAAGTTCACGGAGGGTTTGAATGATATCGATGTGGACGGTGCGGTTCAACTGGAGGCAACGGTTAAGGGCGTTTATAGCGATACCTCTATGCCGCTTATCGATGCCCATTTGGTATTGGAAGACGGCAAGGGGGCATATAAACCGTTGCCTTATACGCTACGTGACTTGGCACTGGATGCAAACGCTGCGCTAAATCTCAATAAAGGCGGTAAGTCCCATGTGACCATCAATAAGCTGGTAGCGAAGACGAAAGACAGCAAGGTCAGTGCGACGGGTAAGGTGAACGACCTGATGGGCGATATGTTATTGGATATCCAACTTAAGTTGGATGCCAACCTGCCGGACTTCGCGTATTTTATGCCGGACTCGATGCGTGTTACCGGTTCGACCAAAGGTACGGCGAGTGCCAAGATACGCTTGAGTGATTTGACCAATATGCGCCTGCATAAGGGACGTATTGCCGCGGATCTGGATTTGAAGGATCTGCGTTATGAGCAAGACTCGATGTTAGCCGTGTTGCCGAAGACGCATGTCAAGGTGCAGATTCCCAATGACCAACCTTCCCGCAAGTCTGTTAGTTGGGCACGCGTGGGCTTAGAGACGGATAAGATCGACTTCGTCATGGGCGACGACACCCACGCCATGATCGATGCGCCGGTTATCCGTGCCGAGGTAGCAAACGTATTGGATAAAAAGCAGGAGTATTTCGCTGCACTGTCTTTTGATGCGTTGGATGCGAAGTACGACACGATCTTTGCCGATTTGAAAGCGTCCGAATTAGAGGCTTTTGTGGACGGCGGACAGAAAGTGAGTGCCAAACTCAAGACGGCTGCATTGAACGCCAAGATGGGTGAAGAACTGAAGGCGAAGACGGGTGCGCTGGCACTCGAGGCGGCGGCGCGGTATAATAAGGATGGCGAGAATGCGTTGCTGAAATGGAATCCGCGATTGAAGATCAACCTCAAGAACGGTGAACTGAATATGCCGGCACGGCTTCCGGAACCGGTTGTTATTCCGTCCATTGAGTTCAAGTACTCCAACCGCGAGATGACCATTGACAACAGCCGTATTGAGTTGGGTAAGTCCGATCTGGAACTGAAGGGTAATGTGCGTCATATCGGTAAGTGGTTCCGCCACGAAGACGTGCTGCAAGGCGAACTGGAGGTTGTGTCCAACCACTGCGACGCCAACCAATTGTTGGCTTGGTTCAGTGCCGATGAGGGTAGTGAAGAGGAGCCAAGTGAAGAGTCGAAAGCGGAGAGTCAAGAGCCGAAAAGCGAGAGCGATCCGTTCCTCGTTCCGAAGGATGTCGACCTGCAACTGCATACCCACATGCGCGAGGTGGATATCTTCAACCAGAACGCCAAAGACCTGAAGGGCGGTATCTACGTCAAGGACGGAACGGTGATCTTGGATGAGGTGGGTTTTGTCTGCCGCGCGGCTAAGTTGCAACTCACGGCTATCTACAAGACCCCGCGTCGTAACCACCTCTATCTGGGTTTTGACTACCATATGATCGATATCGATATAGATGAGTTATTGTCGATGATTCCGAATCTGGAAGAGATGGTTCCGATGTTGAGCAGTTTCAAGGGCGCGGCGCAGTTCCACCTGGCGGCTGAGACGTACTTGAACAGCCAGTACCAACCGAAGATGAGTACGTTGCGAGGCGCAGCTTCGCTGACCGGCAAGGATCTGGTGGTACTGGACGGAAAGACCTTCGATCAGATAGCCAAGTTACTGATGTTCAAGAAGAAGACGGAGAACAAGATTGACTCGATCAATGCAGAGATCACCGTCTATAAGAATGAGATCGATGTCTATCCGCTCTGCGTGCAGATGGATAATTACATGGTGGCACTCGGAGGACGGCATAACACAAATATGACCTTCGATTACGATATTAATGTGCTCAGTCCTATTTATCTGGGCGTGAACGTGAGCGGTAATATCGACGACCTGAAAATCAAATTGGCGAAGTGTAAGTTTGCGCAGGATTTCAAACCGCATTGGTATCAGAAAGCCGATAACCAGTCGCGTGAACTGCGTGAACGCATCAAGCAATCGATGGAGAAAAACGTAAGAATACAATAGATATGAAAAAAGTTTTTATTTTAGGAGTTATTGCTATGAGTTTATTAGCATGTAACAAGGCGGATAATACCAACAATCCGCTCATCAGTCAACCCAACACCCCTTACGGTGTACCGGCTTTTGACCAAATCCAGTTAGCGCATTACATGCCGGCTTTTGAAGCAGCTATCGCTGAACAGAAAGCAGAGGTAGAGGCCATCACCAATAACGAGGCCGAGCCGACGTTTGAGAACACGATCGTGGCCTTGGACAGAACGGGTCTGTTGCTGGATCGCGTGGTAGGTGTGTTCTTCAATGTGCTGGAGGCAGACGGTAATGACGATATGAACGCGATTGCAGAGCAAGTGAGTCCGATGTTGAGTGAGTTGAGCGACGGCATCATCCTCAATGAAAAGCTCTTTCAGCGTGTTAAGTTCGTCTATGACCAGCGTGAGCAGTTGGGCTTGAACCCCGAGCAGATGCGCCTCGTGACCGAAACCTATAAGCATTTTGCGGATAACGGAGCCAACCTGCCAGAGGACAAGAAAGAGCGTCTCAAAGAGATCAATCAGGAGCTCGGTCTGTTGTCGCTTAAGTTCGGTAATAACGTAGTAGCAGAGACCAATGCCTGCCAGCGTTTTGTAGCCGACGAGGCGATGTTGAAAGGTCTTCCGGAGTCCGCTAAAGCAGCTGCGGCTGAAGAGGCTGCGGCGGCAGGTCATCCGGGTGAGTGGTTGTTCACCCCGAAGCGTACGTCTTTCACACCAGTACTGCAGTACTGCGAGAACAGAGAGTTACGTAAGCAGTTGCTCATGGACTACACGACCCGTGCTAACCATGAGAATGAGAACGATAACAAAGCCGTTATCATCCGTGAGATGGAACTGCGTATTGAGAAAGCCCAACTCTTCGGTTATGATAACCCAGCCGATTATATCCTTGCCGATTGTATGGCAAAGAACCATCAGACGGTGGATGCTTTCCTGCAATCCGTTTGGGCTCCGTCCTTGGAGGCCGCTAAACGCGAGGCAGCCGCGCTGCAGGAACTACTGGAGCAAGACTACCCGGGTGAGAAACTCCAACCTTGGGATTGGTGGTACTACGCAGAGAAACTGCGTAAGGCCAAGTATGCGCTGGACGAGGAAGAGATCAAGCCATACTTCGAGTTGGATAACGTACGTAAGGGTGCGTTCGGAGTAGCAACGAAGTTGTACGGCGTGCAGTTTGAGAAACTGGAGAACATGCCGGTGTATAACCCGGAGGTAGAGGTATTCAAAGTGACCGAGGCGGACGGTAGTCTGGTGGGTATTCTCTATACCGATTATTTCCCGCGCGCAGGCAAACGTCCGGGCGCATGGATGAACCAGATCCTGCCGCAGTATATCGATGCGGAGGGTGTGGATCATCGTCCGGTGATTATCAATGTAGGTAACTTCAATAAACCGACCGCAGGCAATCCGTCGTTACTCTCGATGGATGATGTAGAGACACTCTTCCATGAGTTCGGTCACGCCTTGCACGGTTTGCTTTCGAAAGCACACTATAAATCGTTGAGCGGAACGAATACGCCGCGTGATTTCGTAGAGTTGCCGAGTCAGTTCATGGAGAACTACGCATATGAACCGGAAGTACTCAAGACCTATGCCTTCCATTATCAGACCGGAGAGGTCATTCCTGACGAATTGATCGAGAAAATCAACGCGGCAGGTAAGTTCAATCAGGGCTTTGTAACGACCGAGTTGTTGAGCGCATCTATCCTCGATATGGACTTCCATGAGTTGACCACTGCAGAGGGCCTGGATGTGAATGCCTTTGAGCGCAAAAGTCTCGATGAAATGGGCATGATTGATGAGATCATCGTGCGTTATCGTCCGACGTTCTACAATCATATTTTCACCACCGGATACGAGGCAGGTTACTACAGTTATACATGGGCAGCGGTGCTCGATGCAGATGCTTTTGCCGCTTTCAAAGAGACGGGTGATCTGTTCGATGCTGAGACAGCTAAACGTTTCCGTCATTTGTTGGAGCAAGGCGGTACGCGTGACGCACAGGAATTGTATATTGAGTTCCGCGGCAAAGAGGCAGATCCGAAGAACTTGCTTCGTCGCAAAGGATTCATCGAATGAAACGTCATACCCAAGAGATATTGTACCATCTGTTGCCGGCAATCTTCTGGTTGCTGGCAATAGGTGGTGCCATCTTGCCTATGGCGTTTGTATCCCTGCCGGATAATTATTGGTGGGGTTTTGCAGTGACGGCTTTGGTGCTTTTCTGTATTCTTATTCTCGGTCGCATCAAACGTCACGAGAGTTCGGTGGAGCAGTGTTTTGAGGTGGCTGTTCTGCTGGGTGTAGCATCGTATTGGTTGCCCACGGTGGTCTTTGTGGCCATCCCGATGATCGTATATTTGTATTATAAGCACCTCTTTGATCTGCATTCTTTCTTTGCCCTTCTGATCGGCTTTGCGCTGGTTGCTATCTGGGCGGCTATCTTCCTTTTCTTCGGATGGATAGCCAATCCGTGGACAGATTTCTGGGCAACAGAAAACGCCTGGGGATGGATTCCCACAGGCGCTGTCTTACTCGCTTGGCTCGCTTCTACCATTGCACGACAAAACCTGCGTGTACGTTGATACCTGCTTGGGCGTAGTACCACGGGCTGTAGTAACGGCTTCCGTCTTCGAATTGGCACATCCAGTTTCCTCCGTTCGACTCATAGGCACTGTTGAACAGGTTATTCGCCTGCGCCATCAACTGTATCGTCGGCCATTTAGCCGGCAGCGGTAACGTGTAGTGCATCGTCACGTTCGTCACCGTGTAGGGTTTCAGGATCGCTTCTTCTGACATCGTGTTATCCAGATACTGCTTGCTGACGGCAATCGTCTGTATGTCTGCGCGGAAACCCGCGTAGTCGAAGGTGAACGTGTTGCTGAAGATCACAGACGGCGAGAAAGCGATCGTCACTGTGCCGAAATTGATCTCGTCCTGACGAATCTCATTCCAGTCTGCGTCATAGATAGATACCCAGTCCGTGTAGTTAGGAATCTTATTGCGCGAGAGCGTCAGATTGGCTGCCCATTGGAACCAACTCGTCGGCATCCAAAGACCCGTCAACTCAATACCCATTCGGTGACTCTTCGCTACGTTGCGTGTCAGATACGCACCCGTATCGGAATACTTACCCGTCAATACCAACTGGTTCTTGTAATCCATATAATAGAGGTTCGCGCCCACGTGCCAGCGCTCGCCCGAGTACGTGTAACCCAATTCGTAGTCATATAACTTCTCCGGCAGCGGGATATCATGCTCGCCGGCTTCCGTGAAATTCTTTCTGCTCGGTTCGCGGTTAGCAATCGCGAAATTGAAATACACCTGATGGCCATGATCCTCATACGTGATACCCGCCTTCGGGTTGAAGAAATGGTAATGGCGTGTAGCGGTGAGCGGTTGCAGATCCTCGTCATTGATGCCGCCGATGTGATAATATACATAGCGGTATTGCAGATCGCCGTACAGCGTCAGTTTCCGTTTCTGTTTGTTGATGATTCGCCAGTTCGCTTTGGCGTAGATATTGCCTTCTGCCTTCACGCCGTTGCTGCGGTAGAACTCCTCAGCAGTCACGGTCTGATACAGGTCATCCGTCACCAATCCCCAGTGCTCGCCCATATAATGGCTACCGGCACCACCGATCGTCAGGTCGGCCGGTTCAGAGCGGTAGTTGATGCTGAAAATGCCGCCGTAGTAATGGTTGTCCAGGTGTTTGTAACGAATAAAATTGGACCTCTTGATGACGGTCGAGTCGTTTGGCTCGTAGTTTGGCAAACCGAAAGCAGAATACTTCTTGTCCGCCTTCATCTGCTCGTAGTAACCGCCGCCGTGCGTATAATGCAGCGTCGCATTCAGCACCCATTGTGGCGCTAATTTTTGCACCAGATTGATCTGAAAATGCTGTTGCTTGTAGTTGTCGTTCTGTCGCGGATAGTACGCGATATCTCCGTTCGCATCCGTATATTCGCCGGCAGGGTTATAACGCCGGTCGGTCAGCAGATTTTCAGCCGTCACGCCGTCCCACGCCATATACGTCGTCTCCATACCTCCGAAGGCGGAGAACGTGATATTCGTTGCTTTGCCGTAGTATCCTACCGAACCGTAGTACGAGAACAGATCGGACTTCGCGCGATAGAGATAACCGTCGGAATTGACCTTACTCAATCGAGCCTCGATACGCCAGTTGCGTGGGAACTGCACCTGTGCACTCACCATCTCGCGGAAAGTGTTGTACATACCGCCGTTGAACTGCAACCTCACGTGTGCACGTGCGCTGTCGTTCAGCATCTTCTGCGTAGGTAACGTACTCATGTTCAGCGATGCGCCGAAAGAGGACGAACCGTTCGTACTCGTACCTACACCGCGCTGTAACGTCAGGTTGGTCAGACTCGAAGCCATGTCGGTCATGTTCACCCAGAAAACGGTCTGGCTCTCCGCATCGTTCAGCGGCACGTCGTTCACCGTCATGTTGATACGTGTGTGATCCGTTCCGCGCACACGGAAATAGGTGTAACCGATACCCAAACCGTCGTCACTCGTCGCTAATAACGAAGGCGTGTTCTGCAGCAGGAACGGCAAGTTCTGACCCGTGTTCTCGCGGTTCAACTGCTCGTTGTTTAACTTCTTGCGGGTGTCCGCAGGTTGCTCCACCTTCGCAATAATCGATACTTCAGGAATGTCACGTCCTTGAATAAGGATCGTGTCCTCACTCGTCTGCGCATAGGCAGACATACACAGCGCGAAAGCGCATAAAAAAAGAATGTTCCTTTTCATTTTCTTTAACAGCATTACCTGTTCAAGTTCTAAGGGTATGATCTCAGCCGAAGCACCCCTAACTCAAATCGGGTGCAAAATTACAACAAAAAAATGACATATGCAAGAGATGAGTATATTTTTTATATGCAGATGCCTCGCTTGATGATAGGTAATACATAGGGTAATGACTAACTTATATCTAAGGAATATCTAAGGAATATCTAACTAATATCTAACGTTTTGAACGAGATCTATATTATATACATAGTATATAATACTATAGGTGTCTGGATTCAATCCAGACGAAACAGACGGAGAAAAAATGCATGGCAAAAATCAATTTTTTAGAGAAAACGGGCACAAAAATCGCGAAAAGAATGGCATACGCTTGCGTATGTCATTTTTTTTTCGTAAATTTGCGCCCGATTTTGAAAAATAAATATTAATACCTATGATAAAGACTATTGGAGTACTGACATCCGGTGGTGATGCCCCGGGAATGAACGCAGCAGTGCGTGCGGTGACACGTGCAGGTATTGCGCAAGGAATGGAAGTGAAAGTGATCTATCGTGGTTATAAAGGCCTGATAGACGGTGAAGTGAAGACGTTTACCACCCAAGACGTGTCGGGTATCATCCCGCGCGGCGGTACGCTGATCAAGTCCGCCCGTTGTACGGAGTTCCACACGCCGGAGGGTCGCAAACAAGCCTATGAGACCTTGCAACGCGAGCATATTGACGCGCTGATCGTGATCGGCGGTGACGGTACGTTCACGGGCGGTAGCCTGTTTGCGCAGGAGTATGATCTGCCAGTGATCGGTATCCCGGGAACGATCGACAATGATCTCTGGGGCACAGATGCCACGATCGGTTATGACACGGCGTTGAACACGATCACGGAGAGTATCGACAAACTGCGTGATACGGCGACCTCGCACGAGCGCGTGTTCCTTGTTGAAGTAATGGGTCGTGATGCCGGCTTCCTGACACTGAACGCGGCTATCGCGGGCGGTTGTGAGGCAGCAATCATCCCGGAGCGCGCACCTATCCTCGAGCAGATAGAGGAAGCGATCGGTAGCGGTCGTCGCAAATCGAAGAACTCGTCTATTGTGCTGGTTCAGGAGCATGCCGTAGAAGGCGGTGCAGCTACCGTGGCACAGATGATAGAGAAAGTACATCCCGAGTACTCGACCCGCGTGACGGTATTAGGTCACTTACAACGCGGCGGCAGTCCTTCGGCTTATGACCGTATCTTGGCATCCCGTATGGGTGTAGCGGCTGTGCAGGCACTGGTGGACGGCCAGCGCAATGTGATGGTAGGTATCCAGAACGATGATATCGTACTCGTTCCGCTGAGCAAGGCTATTCACCAGAAGAAAGATATCAAGGAAGACTCCTGGGAAGCAATGAATGTATTAAGTATTTAAGTATATGAAAAAAAATCTTCTTTTTGTAATTGCCGTGGTGATGACCGCTTGTGGTATCGATGTACCCAAGGCCGTTCAGACCTCGTATCAGACGATGACGATCAGTAAGAGCGACATCTCCGTGCCGCTGAAGTACAGTGCAACCCTGAAGGGAACCGCCGATGTGACGATTAGTCCGCAGATCAGCGGTCAGTTGATGGAAGTGTGCATCACGGAAGGTCAGCAGGTGAAGAAAGGTCAAGTGCTGTTCCGCATCGACAGCCGTGACAAACAACTGGAACTGGAATCGGCTGAGGCAAACCTATTGGCCGCTAAAGCGCAAGAGAGTAGTGCCAAGTTGGAGTACGAGAGCAATAAGAACCTGTACGAAAAACGTATTGTGAGCAAGTACGTACTTGATAACGCAGAGAACCAATACAAGCAGGCGCAGGCGTCGGTTGCCCAATATCAGGCAACGGCAAACCGTGCGCGTGTGAACTTGAGTTATTGTACCATCGAAGCTCCGGTGGACGGTGTGATCGGTTCGATTCATGTCTATGCCGGCGACCAAGTAAGCCCTGGCACCTACCTGACGATGGTCAGCGGTAATGCGAAGATGTACGCCGAGTTCTCGGTGAGCGAGTCGATCCTGGAGGAGCGCGCACATTCCGATGTCAAAGATAACGAAAGTCTGTTAGCGGCCTTACCTGATGTGAAGTTCCTCTTCAAGGCTGGTGCGGAATATCCGCTCAAAGGTCGTATCACGAGTATCACCGGTACGGTAGATCGTACCACAGGTACGTTGACCTGTAAGGCTACGTTCCCCAACCCCGACGGAGGACTCTATTCGGGTGTGCAAGGAACGGTGGTTGTGCCGATTGACGTGAAAGATGTGATGGTTGTTCCGCAGAACGCGATTGTTCGGCTGCAAGACAAGTCGCTGGCATATAAAGTAGGCGCAGACAGCTGCGTGACGAGCGTGATTGTCAAGACCGCAAGTATCAGTTCGGATCGCGACTTGGTAGTAACCGAAGGACTGGAAGTAGGCGACGTTATCGTGACCGAAGGAGCGAATAACCTCGTTGAAAATCAGCGGGTAATCTTCTAAGCTATGAAGGAGAATATTTTCATTAAACGAAACGTGATGGCAATCTCGATAGCGATTGTCATTGCGCTCATCGGATTCATCTGTCTCAAGACCTTACCGGTTGAGCAGTATCCGAATATCGCGCCGCCTACGGTGGACATCTCCACCTCTTATTCGGGTGCGGATGCGAACACCTGTATGAAATCGGTTATTCAGCCGCTCGAGGAACAGATCAACGGTGTGCAAGACATGACGTATATGACCGCCACCGCCTCTTCGACGGGTGACGTGAATATCACGGTGTATTTCAAGCAGGGCACCGACCCCGATATGGCGACGGTCAATGTGCAGAACCGTGTGACGCAGGCGCAAGCGCTCTTGCCGAGTGATGTGCTGCAGACCGGTGTGACGGTCTCCAAGCGACAGAACAGTATCTTGCAGATTGCCGGACTCAAATCGACAGACGGCAAGTACGACGCGGACTTCATCTCAAACTACATTGATATCAACGTCAAGCCCCGTCTGCTGCGTATCACGGGTGTGGGTAACGTGAGTAACTTAGGTAACACCTACGCGCTGCGCGTATGGTTGAAGCCGGACGTGATGGCGCAGTACGGGCTCGAACCCGATGATGTGTCTTATGCTATCCAATCGCAGAGTTTCGTCACCTCTACCGGTACACTCGGTCAGCAGTCCGAGAACGCCTATCAGTACCCGATGGAGTACAAAGGAACGCTGAAGAGTATCGAGGAGTTTGAGAATATCGTTGTCCGTACATCGGAGAACGGTAATGTGCTGTATCTGCGCGATGTGGCAACGGTAGAAATCGGAGCGAAGACCTATACGATGACCTCGGTCATGGACGGTCAACCCGGTGTATTCTATCTGGTGAACCAATCTCCGGGAGCCAATGCTACGCTGGTCAATCAGCAGATCGATGAGTTGTACGAGCAACTCAAGCCGACTCTGCCCGCAGGACTCGAGTTCGTGACGCTGGAGACGAGTAATGACTTCCTCTTCGCCGCCATCCATAACGTGGTGGAGACGCTTGTCATCGCTATTCTGCTCGTGATCTTGGTCGTTTATTTCTTCCTGCAGAACTGGAAAGCAACCTTGATCCCGTCTATCTCGATCATCGTGTCCCTGCTCGGTACGTTTGCTATCGTGATGATAGCAGGTTTCTCGCTGAATATTTTGACCCTCTTCGCCCTTGTGCTTGCCATCGGTACCGTCGTCGATGATGCGATCGTCGTGGTCGAGGCCGTGATGGCTAAACTGGAGACAGGTAAAATGAAGGGTAGTCCGAAAGACAAAGCTATTCAAGCCACGCGCGAGGCAATGAGCGAGGTGTCGGTAGCCGTTATCTCGTGTACGCTCGTGTTCATGGCGGTGTTCATCCCTGTGACGTTCATGAGCGGAACGAGTGGTACGTTCTTCACGCAGTTCGGTATCACGATCGCAGGTTCAGTAGGTCTCTCCTGCGTCTGCGCCCTCGTGCTCTGTCCGGCACTCTGCGCGATTCTGATGCGTCCGAATGAGGAAGGCGAAGGTGCGCACAAAGGTATAGACTACTATACGAAGATTGCTTACGAGGCAAGTTACAATGCTATTCTGGGCAAGTACCAGGGCGCTGTACAGAAATTCCTCAAACGTCCGTGGGTATCGTTCGTTCTGTTGGCAGGTGCGGCAGTGCTGTTCGTGCTGTTCATGAAGATCATGCCTTCGGGATTGGTACCGCAAGAAGACCAAGGTGTTATCATGTGTGAGGTGCGTATGCCGGAAGGAGCCACGCTCCATGAGAACACGGAGATTATGAAGCAGGTGGAAGAGAAGGTGAAAGCCATTCCGGAGTTGGAGAGTTACGGTCTGTGTAGCGGATACGGTTTGATATCGTCCAACGGATCGAGTTACGCTTCGCTCATCATCCGTTTGAAAAACTGGGATGAACGTAAGGGTTTCAACCATTATATTGACCTCATTATCTATCGTTTCTATCTGGACTGCCAGAGTATCAAGAATGCGCAGGTGCTGCCGTTCCAGATGCCGCAGATCCCGGGATACGGTACATCGAACAGTATCGATCTGCAGGTGCAGGATAAGAGCGACGGCGACATGAGTGATTTCGGAAACAAGACGAATGCATTCCTTGCCAAACTGCAGGAACGTCCGGAGATATCGAGCGCTATGTCCACCTATTCGGAGCGATTCCCGAAGTACAAAGTGCACGTGGATCCGATCCAGTGCGAGCGCGCCGGTACAACGGCTAAGACGGTGCTCAACACCCTCGGTGCATACTGCGGCGGTTCGTATGTAGGTAACTTCAACCAGTTCAGTAAGGTCTATCAGATCTGGTTGGGCGCTGCGCCGGAATATCGTCTGGATCCGTCCTCGCTGGACAATATGTACATCAAGGTAAGCAACAACAAGATGGCTCCTATCTCGCAGTTCGTGCGTTTGGAAGAGATTGTCGGTTCTGCATCGAACAAGCACTTCAACCTCTTCCAGTCTATCTCCTGCTCGGTAACCTCTGCCACCGGCTATTCGGAGGCTGAGGCTCATCAGGCTATCGCAGAGGTGTTCAAAGAGACGATGCCGACCTACTGCACGTACGAATACGGCTCGATGTCGCGTGAGGTAGAGTCCAGTTCGAAGAGTAACATGACGGTACTCATCTATCTGATCTGTGTGATCTTGATTTACCTCATTTTAGGTTCGCTCTATAATAGTTGGCTCACTCCGTTCGCGGTGCTGCTGTCCGTTCCGTTCGGACTCATGGGTTCGTTCCTGTTCTCGTGGGTAGGTAACAAAATGGGTCTGCCGGGTATGGAGAATAATATCTACTTGCAGACCGGTGTGATTATGTTGATCGGTTTGCTGGCGAAGACGGCTATTCTTATTACGGAGTTCGCGAGTGAGCGTCGTAAGCAGGGACTGAGTATCACGGAGGCCGCCTTTGAGGCATGTAAAGAACGTCTGCGTCCTATCTTGATGACCGTCATCACGATGATCGTAGGTATGATTCCGCTCGTCATCTCAGGCGGCGCGGGAGCCAACGGTAACCGTGCCTTGGCACTCGGTGTGGTAGGCGGTATGAGTATCGGTACGCTCGCACTCGTGTTCGTCGTACCGGCATTCTTCATCGTCTTCCAGACCCTTGAAGAAAAAGTGAATGGCAGTCCGGTGGAAGAAGGAAAGGAGGAAGCAAAATGAAAAAGATCATAACTATAGTACTCGCAGGTTTGGTTTTGTGTTCCTGTGGCGTTTATAAGAAATATCAGTCGCAGAACGATGCGCCGAGCGATTTGTTCGGTAGTGGTGATTCGATTGCTCAAGCGGCATTGAAAGACGCGTCTATAGCCGAGATCTCTTGGCGTGAGTTCTTCACCGATCCGCTGTTGCAAAACCTGATCGACTCCGCTCTCGCCCGTAACACGGACATGTTGGCGGCTAAGTCGGCGGTGATGCAAGCACAGGCGAGTCTCAAAGCAGCCAAGTTGGCGTATCTGCCTTCGCTCAGTCTGAACCCGCAAGCCGGTGTGAGCTGGACGAAGTTCGGTTCGGCAGGAAGCGGCTCGGGTATGAGTTATTCGTATAATATTCCCCTGCAGTTGGATTGGAACATAGGCATATCGGGATCGGTGACGGTGAACAAACGCAAAGCGAAAGCGGTGCTCGAGCAAGCCCAAGCGGCACGTGAGGCCACGCAAGCGAACCTCATCGCAACTGTCGCACAGTACTATTTCCAATTGCTCGTGCTGGATAAAGAACTCAATATCCTCATCGAGACCGATAGTCTGTGGAATGAGTCCTTGGAGACCGAGCGCGCCCTTTGGGAGAACGGACAGGCGTACTCAACCGCTGTCAACCAGATGGAGAGTTCGTGTATGGACGTGAAGAGCCAGATCTTCGACACGCGTCGTAGTATTCTGTCCGCGGAGAACGAGCTCTGTAAGCTGCTTCGTATGACCCCGCGACAGATCGCCCGTTCCGAATGGGGCGATTACAAACTGCCGGAACGTTTCGGTACCGGTGTGCCGGCTACGCTACTGGAGAACCGTCCGGACATCAAAGTGGCAGACCAGGCGCTGGCGGAGGCGTTCTATAACACCGCTGCGGCTCGGGCACAGTTCTATCCCTCGTTCAACCTGACCGGTCTGCTCGGATGGGTAGGTGAGAACGGTGCCGATCCGGGTGCACTGCTGATGAAAATAGCCGCCTCGGTGATGCAACCTGTCTTCGCGCAAGGTAAATTGATCGCGCAATTGAAGATTGCCAAACTCAATCAAGAGGACAAACTGATGGATTATATCCAGACCGTTATTGAGGCCGGAAATCAAGTGAATGAAGCGCTGGCAGACTGTCAGTTGGCCAAAGACAAAGACGGACTGTACAAACGTCAAGTGGAGGTACTTCATGATGCGTATACCGGTACGCATGAGTTGATGAATGCCGGTAAGGCAAGTTATATCGAGGTGCTCAAGGCACAAGAGTCATTGCTCTCCGCTCAACTGAGCGAGGCAGAGAACCTCTACAATGGAGCGCAAGCACTGATAGGTCTGTATATTGCCCTTGGCGGAGCAACGAAATAAACCATTTTGAAATGAAAGAAATAACAACCAAAAAACTGATGGATACCATCATTGAAGGTATCCGCAATCGTAAAGGACAACGTATTGTAACGATCGACCTGAAGAAGATCAAAGAGGCACCGGTGGAAATGATGGTCATCTGCGAGGGACAGAGTAACACGCAGGTATCGGCTATCGCAGACGAGATCAATGATTTTGTGCGTACGACCACCCACGTGCACCCGCTGAGTGTAGCAGGCGAAGAGAATGCCGAATGGATTGCAATGGACTACGGTACGATTTTCGTGCATGTTATGCAGCGCGAGCCACGGGCGTTCTACGATATTGAGCATTTATGGGCAGACGGCAAAGTTACAGAGCTGCCGGAAATTTTGTGATTTATGGCAGATAACAAGAATAAACGGCGTATGCCGCAACAACCGCAAGGTCAGCAACCGAGCGGGCCGAGGAGATGGATCAGCCTTCTCTTCTATACGCTCGCTTTTGCGCTGATCGGCTTCTATTTCTTCGGTAACAAAGAAGGCAACGGTGTGAGCAAAGAGCTCAGTTATACGAAGTTAACGGCGTATATCGAGGCCGGTGCGATAGAGAAGATCGAAGTGACGGATGACCTGCAAGCCAAAGCTACGGTGAAGCCGCAGAGTTATACGCTCGTGTTCGGAACGCAGGGTGACGGCGAGAAAGCCAAGGGTACGCTGCGTACCCAAGTGCCCTCCGTGGAGGAGTTTGATAAGTACATGAGCGGTGTGAACGCAGCCCGCAAAGCGGATGGTCAGGCGGCTATCGATGTGAAGTATGCGAAGTCGCACGACTATTGGTATCTGATATTGGTTAATGTGCTGCCTTTCGCACTGCTGATTCTCTTCTTTGTATACATGAGTCGCGGCGTCGGCGGTGCAGGTGGTATCGGCGGTATCTTCGGTGTGGGCAAAGCCAATGCACAGTTGTTTGACAGCGAGAAAAAGGACAAAGTGACGTTTGAAGACGTGGCGGGTCTGTACGGTGCCAAGCAAGAAGTACAAGAGATCGTGGAGTTCCTCAAGAACCCCAAGAAATACACCGAGATAGGTGCTAAGATTCCCAAAGGTGCATTGCTCGTTGGCCCTCCGGGTACGGGTAAGACCTTGTTAGCCAAGGCGGTGGCCGGTGAAGCCGGAGTTCCGTTCTTCTCGATGAGCGGTTCGGACTTCGTGGAGATGTTCGTGGGCGTGGGTGCGAGCCGTGTTCGTGACCTGTTCCGTCAGGCCAAAGAGAAAGCACCGGCTATCATCTTCATCGACGAGATAGACGCTATCGGTCGCGCGCGTGGTAAAGGCGTGATGACCGGTGGTAATGATGAGCGCGAGAGTACGCTTAACCAGTTGCTGACCGAGATGGACGGTTTCGGAACGAACTCCGGTGTCATCATTCTGGCAGCTACTAACCGCGCCGATGTGCTCGATGCTGCCCTGCTGCGTGCCGGACGTTTTGATCGACAGATCCATGTCGAGTTACCTGACTTGCAGGAGCGTAAGGAAATCTTCCAAGTACATCTCCGTCCGTTGAAACTGGATGAGACGGTAGATATTGATTTCCTAAGCAAACAGACTCCGGGTTTCTCGGGCGCCGACATCGCTAATGTATGTAATGAAGCGGCGCTGATAGCTGCTCGTGGCGGTCGTAAGAAAATCGGCAAACAGGACTTCATGGATGCTGTCGATCGTATAGTAGGCGGTCTTGAGCGCAAGAATAAGATCATGACCGAAGAGGAGAAACGCTCGATTGCTTTCCATGAGGCAGGTCACGCGACCATCTCTTGGATGCTCCGTTGGGCGAATCCGCTCGTCAAAGTGACGATTGTACCGCGTGGTATGGCCTTGGGTGCAGCGTGGTACCTGCCCGAAGAGCGTCAGCTGACCAACGAGGAGCATATACTCGATGAGTTATGCTCGTTACTCGGCGGTCGTGCTGCAGAGCAGCTCTTTTTGGAGCAGACCTCAACCGGTGCACTCAACGACCTGGAGCGCGCCACCAAACAGGCCTATGCGATGGTAGCGTACTACGGCATGAGTGACAAACTCAAAGATATCAGTTTCTATGACTCTACCGGCCGGTACGACTACGGTTTTGTGAAACCTTATTCGGATAAGACGGCGGCGACCATCGATCAAGAGACCCAGCGTATCATTGCCGATCAGATGGCACGCGCCAAACAGATATTGACGGATAACGCAGAAGGACATCATCAGATTGCTCAACTGCTTATCGACCGTGAGGTAATCACATCGGAAGATGTAGAGCGTATCTTAGGCCCGCGTCCGTGGAAGAGTCGAGGCGATGAACTGCTGGAGGTCAATGCGGCCATCGTAGAGGCAGAGAAAGCGGCCAAGCTGAAGAAACGTGCACCGCGTAAAAAGAAAGACGAAACTCAAAAAACAGAAAATAATGAGAAAACTGATGCTTAACATCGTGCTGCTGTGCGCAGCGATGATGGTGTGGGCGCAAGAAGCGCCGGAAAAACTGCCGATAGATCCGGATGTCCGTTACGGAAAGTTAGACAACGGATTGACCTATTACATTCGTCATAACGAGCAACCGAAGCAGCGTTGTGAGTTCCACATCGCGCAGGCGGTAGGTGCCATCCTCGAAGAGGATCATCAGAACGGTCTGGCACACTTCCTGGAACACATGGCGTTTAACGGCACCCAACATTTCCCAGGCAAGGGTATCATCAATTACTTCGAGTCCGTGGGTGTTAATTTCGGCGGAAATATCAACGCCTACACCTCGATTGACGAGACAGTCTATCGTCTGAGTGACGTACCGACCTACCGCGAGGGTATCATCGACAGTGCACTGCTGGTGATGCACGACTGGAGTTGTGGTCTGTTGCTCTTGGATGAAGAGATCGATGCGGAGCGCGGTGTCATTCTAGAGGAATGGCGTACCGGTCGCACAGCACGCCGTCGTATATGGAAAGAGATGAACGCGAAAATGTATCCGGGTACGCAGTATGCCAAACGCGACGTGATCGGTGACACAGCCGTCATCAATAACTTCGCATACGAGGCTCTGCGCGACTATTACCATAAATGGTATGGCCCAGACAACCAGGCAATTATCGTAGTGGGCGATATCGACGTGGATACGATCGAAGCGAAGATCAAAGCGCTGTGGGCAGAGGTGCCGCGTCGTGCCAACTATGGCGAGCGTCCTATCTATACGGTCAATCATAACGACAAGCCGCTCGTGGCTATCGTGACCGATCCCGAAGCAGAGGGCAGTCGTATCACCATCGAGTATAAGTTCGACCAACTGCCGGAGATGATGCAAGGTACGGCGCAGGAATACATGCTCTCCATTGTACGCGGACTGGCATGCGACATGCTGGATAACCGCTTTGCGGAACTGGCACTCGACCCGAAGGCATCGTTCACCGGAGCCGGTTGTTATTACGGTCAGGCAGCGAAGAAGATGGATGCTTTCTATGCCATCTCCATTCCCAAAGAGGGACGTGAGACGGAGGCATTCAACGACCTGCTCTTCCAATTGGAGAAACTGCATCGGTATGGTTTCACGCAGAGCGAGTTAGACCGCGTGAAGACCGAAAAACTCAACTCATGGGAGAAGATGTACAACGAGCGTAATACGCGTCGTAACATCGCCCTTGCCCGCGAGTGTATCCGTCATTTCGAGAACGGCGAGTCCATGCCCGGCATGCAATGGGAGTACGATTTTGTACAAGCCGTACTGCCGATGGTTAGTCTGGAGACCGTGAATAACCTGGCGAAGGCGTTGGTGCATGCCAATCCGACCGTGGCTATCTCTGCTCCGGAGAAAGAAGGCGTTCATATTCCGTCGGAGGAGCTGATCTTGGCCTCTCTTGCCGGACAAAGCGACTTGGCTATCGAGGCACCGAAAGAGGAGCAGATCGATACCGAGTTGGTGAAGAAAGCGCCGCGCAAAGGCAAGATTAAATCGATGCGTTATAACGAGGAGATAGAGTCCACTGAATGGATGCTGTCCAATGGCATCAAGGTCGTTTTCCATCCGACAGAGTACAAAGCGGACGAGATCCTGATGCAGGCTTTCTCTAAGGGAGGTCTCAGTCAGGTGAAGACCGCCGATCTGCCTTCGGCGGAAGTGGCTACCTACGTGGTGGACTACTCGGGTATAGGTCGTTTCAACCGTACGCAGTTGGAGAAAGCGCTCACCGGTAAGACTGTCTCTGTAGAACCGGAGATTTCCGATTGTTATGAGCGCATGCATGGCTCGTCGTCCGTGAAGGATCTGGAGACGATGCTGCAGTTGACCTATCTCTATTTCACCGCTCCGCGTCGCGATGAGCAGGCGTATGAGACCTTGATGGGATTGCTCAAGAACCAACTGGCAAACCGTAACAAGAGCCCCAGAACGGCCTTCTCGGATTCGATACAGTTAATGAGTAATAACCATTCAGAGCGCGCTCCGCTATATAATATGGAGCTGCTGGAGAAAGTGAAACTGGACAAGGCGCTCGAGATATACAAAGCCCGTTTTGCCAACCCGGCAGACTTTACGTTTGTGTTTGTGGGTAACATCAACCCGGAGGATGCCAAAGTAAAAGACCTGATCTGCCAATGGCTGGGAGGTCTGAAGACCAATAAGTGTCAACACGAGGAGGTCATTGACCATCATGTGACGGTCACGCTCGGTCAGCAGAAGAACTATTTCAGCCGTCAGATGGAGACCACTACGGCTTCCAACCGCATCCAATACACTTCGTACGACATGCCTTACACGATGGCGAATGACCTCAATATGGAGATAATCGGTCGTATCTTGAGTACGCGTTATCTGGAGTCTATCCGTGAGCGCGAAGGCGGTTCGTATGGCGTAGGTACGTACGGCTACATGGTTGCTCTTCCGGTACCTCGTGCCGGACTGATCATGCAGTTCGATACCGATCCCAAGAAACAGGAACGGCTGATGGAGATCATCCATGAAGAGGTGGATACGATCATTGCCAATGGCCCGTTGGCAACCGATCTGCAGAAAGAGAAAGAGTCGATGCTTAAGGATTTCCAGGAAGATCTGGATAAGAACCCCTATTGGCGGAACTCGATCTGTATGTATTACATGTACGGTATGAACAATATCCGCGACTACAAAGCAGCCGTAGAAGCCATCACGGCGGAAACGGTACAGGAGACCCTGAAGAAATTAGTATCGGCGGGTAATATGTTTGAAGTGGTAATGTTCCCGGAATGATGGAGATTGTAGTAGTCAACGATGACGGCTGGGGCACAGCGGGTATCCGTTTGTTAGCCAAGGAGATGACCAAGATGGGGCATGTGACGGTGGTATGTCCGGATAGTCCGCGCAGCGGTTTTGGTGCGGCTATCAGTGCCGCCACGCCGATGTACCTGCGTCGGGTCGAGGAACATGACCTCAACGGCGCAGAGGTGTATGTCACCAACGGTACGCCGGCGGATTGTATCAAGATCGCCCGTGAGTACTTATTCCGTGACAAACAGATTGATTTGGTAGTCTCCGGTATCAACCACGGCTCCAATGCCTCGGTCAACACTATGTATTCCGGTACGATCGGTGCCTGCCTCGTGGCGGCAGAGAAAGGCATTCCGGCCGTCGGATGGTCCATCAACAGCCATGAGATGGACGTCGATCTGCACTGGTTGCAGCCGTTCCTGGTAGAAGTGACACAACACCTGTATGAAGAAGGTATTGCACCGCGTACGTGCTTCAATATCAATGCGCCGGTGGGTGAGATAGAAGGCATCCGCTGGACAAGAGAGTGCGTGGGACATTGGGCGAATGAGTTGGTGGAGACAGAGGACAAGCCCGAAGGCATACTCAAGGCATGGAAACTAGGCGGAGAGTTTGTGAATGACGAGCCCTCGGAAACCGATACGGATATATGGGCGGTGGAGCATCAGTTGTTAGCCATCACGCCGCTTACTATCGACTGGACAGACTATGGATCGCTTTGACCGCTATTGGATAGGCATACTGATCGGGCTGATCTTACCGGCCGCCTTCGGTTTGACGTATATCGAGGTGATGAACCTATGGTATCCGCTGCAAACGCTTCAGTTTCAAGCCGGAGGGGTGCTGAGTAAACTATTGCTGGTGAGTGTATTCCCGGACTTGGCGCTTATCTTTGTCTTTTACACGACTGACACATGGCGCCTGTCGAAAGGTGTATTAGCGGGGGCAATGCCATATGTGCTGGCTGCCCTTATTGTCTCGATGTGATGATAGAGGCCGCGGTCTCAGAAGCCGCAGAAGAACCCAAAAGAGAATGGAGATGTTCGTACGATGCGAGCATCTCTTTTTTGTATGCTTCGTCCGTCAACAACCGATGCAGTTCGGCTGCTATTTTGTCCACCGTAAACTCATTGGCCACGCATTCTTTGATAACCTCTTTGCCTTCGATGATATTGACGAGGGTGAAGTATTGGATTGAGAAGACGAGCGGTTGCGCCCATCTAAGCAGTCCTAAGAGCCATGCGCATGCCAAGTGATACACCGCCACCTGCGGGCAACCTAAGAGTGCGGTCTCCAAGGTAGCCGTACCGGAGTTGACGATTGCTGCTGCGGCCGATTGAACGGTGGTGTAAGTATCGCGCGTGAGCGTGTCGCGCGCGCTTAAATAAGGAGTGTAGAAATCATTGCTGATACCCGGTGCCGCACAGACGGTAATGCTGTAGTCCGGAAAACGCCGCGCTGCTTCTAACATTTTCGGCAAGCAATGACTGATCTCCGAAGGACGTGAACCGGGGAGGATGGCTAGGATCCCAGGACTCCCAGGCACCCTAGGTACCCTGGATAATTCTTCCGCCGTGGGATTGCCGACGTAGCGGCATGTATAGCCGTATTTCGCATAGAAAGCGGGTTCAAAGGGAAAGATGCCGAGTACTTCGTCGCATAAACGGGCGATCTTATGTATTCTTCTGCGCTTCCATGCCCACACTTTCGGCGGGATATAATAGTAGATCTTGGTGTCGGGCAGATGACGTTTGCAGAACGAAGCTATCTGCAGGTTGAAAGAGGGGTAATCGATGAGGATGAGGGCATCGGGGCGCTCGTTCAACAAAGCCTGACGCGTGATACGGAAGTTATCTCGTACGTCTCGCCAATGGCGTATGACGGCTACAAAACCCATGAAGGCCATATGCCGTATATGCCGGTATAGACGGCACCCGGCGGCACTCATTCGGTCGCCGCCGAGGCCGCTTATCTGTGCTTCGGGATCTTGCCGCTTGATCTGCTCGATGAGTTGAGCCGCATGCAGATCACCCGAGGCTTCGCCTGCTATGATGAAATAACGGTTAGCGATAATCGGTTAGCGTTTATTGTTTAACGACATCAATCACTTTCTGCGCGAGTGCATTCGCCTCATCCATCGTGGCTGCTTCCGAATAGACGCGGATGATGGGTTCGGTATTGGACTTGCGCAGGTGTACCCATCCGTCTGCAAAATCAATCTTCACACCGTCTTTATCGTTCACGCGTTCGTTTTTATAGAGTTCTTTGACGCGTGCCAAGATAGCATCCACATCGGTGTCCGGCGTCAGATCGATACGGTTCTTACTGATGCAGTAATCGGGCAGGGTACGGCGCAGTTCGCTCACTTTCATATTCAGATGCGCCAGATGGCTGAGGAAGAGTGCGATACCTACCAGCGCATCACGTCCATAGTGGCATGCGGGATAGATAACACCTCCGTTGCCTTCGCCACCGATAACGGCATTAACCCGTTTCATCTCTGCTACCACGTTCACTTCACCTACGGCGCTGGCGCTGTACGTGCCGCCATGCTTGGCGGTGACATCGCTCAGTGCGCGGGTGGAGGACATGTTGCTAACGGTGTTACCCGGTGTGTGACGCAGGATATAGTCCGCTACGCTAACCAGCGTATATTCCTCGCCGAACATATCACCGTTCTCGCAGATGATGGCCAAACGATCTACATCCGGATCGACTACAAAACCTACATCCGCTTTGCCGGACTTCAGCAGATCACTGATCTCAGTCAAGTGCTGCGGAAGGGGTTCGGGGTTATGCGGGAAATGACCATTCGGTGTGCAGTTCAGTTCGATGATATTCTCTACACCTACGGCTTTCAAGATAGCCGGAATAGCGAGTCCGCCAACGGAGTTGACGCAGTCGATAGCCACGGTGAAATTGCGCTTCTTGATTGCCTCCACATCCACTAATTTTAAGTTCAGTACTTGCTCTACATGGTAAGGCAGGTAGTCCTTATGCGTCATATGACCCAATACATCGACCTCGGCGAATGTGAAATCTTCTGCTTCGGCAATCGCCAGTACGCCTTTGCCCTCGGCATCATTGAGGAACTCGCCCTTCTCGTTCAGTAACTTGAGTGCGTTCCATTGCTTGGGATTATGGCTGGCGGTGAGGATGATACCTCCGGCTGCTTTCTCGCCGGTGACGGCCAGTTCGGTAGTCGGGGTGGTGGCGAGACCGATATTGACTACATCGTATCCCATACCCATGAGAGTACCGCAAACGATACTCTCAACCATGTGACCGCTCAAACGGGCATCACGACCAACGACAATAGTGTTATTATCGGGCATCGCTGCACGACGCTGCGTAGCATACGCTGCCGTAAAACGAACGATATCTACGGGGTTCAAACCTTCGCCTACACGACCGCCTATCGTGCCACGGATACCGGAAATAGATTTAACTAAACTCATATTATTGTTGTTTAACTTTGATTTTCAGAATATAGACATACGGTGTGACACTGGTCTGTTCGTCCGAGAAACCTAATTTGCTGGGGACTATCACCTCGCATAGGGACTCCGGATACTTCATCAGTTTGACAGCTACGTGCCATGCTACGCACTCGCAGTCGCTGAGGTTGCCATAGTGAAACTCCGTCGGGAAAGCTTGGTCTAATGTTGTCCAGTAACTGAGCGTATCGGCATTCTCCGTCAGTTCGAATTTTTTGTAACGCATGACAATGAGGTCATTGGCAATGATCTCCAAATTGACGGTGTCGTTTTCGGTCGGACTGATCGAGTCAACGCGTATCGAATCGCCGCGTGTTATCAGGTGGAAATACAAGTTATCGTACTCCCGCACCTTATAGTACTCTTTCTCGCCCCATACATGATCTGCAGCGGGTTCGTCCTCCAGAATGACCAAGCCGTTACGACTGATATAGTTCGCTATCAGTTTGTCTTCCTTATCCCTCAGTTTGGAGTACGTGTTGGAAGCGCATCCGGTGATCATCAATGCCAAACCGAATAGCAAAAACAAGCAAATCTTTTTCATTTATCTTAATTCTAAATCAATAATTACGTTTTCATAAGGCGGAATATGTTCCGTACCTTGCAGTCCGTACGCCATGTACCATGGGACATACATGCGAACTTTGGCGCCCGGATATAGCTCCGGGATGTTAGCATCCACGCCGCGCGGTAGTTCGCCTTTGCCGATGTGGTATGAGCCTTCGCTATCCACCAACAGTTTTTCGTCTAAGGTATAGACCTGCATATGAACGGAGCAAAGATCGCCGTTCTTGAGGTTATCGCGTTGGGTATCTCCATGTTCGCTGATATGCATCCATACCTGTCCTTCGTACAAAGCGTATGACTCCTCTTGGGCTTGAACGGCTTGCAGTACTTGTTGGTCAGCTGCTTCGGCAAGGCGCATGTTCATCTCCATCAGCGCCAGTTGGGCACTATCCACTTGAGGAGCTTGTCCCATGCGCTGACTCGGACGTTGCGGTGCTTGTCCTCCGCAACCTGCCAGCAGCAATGCCGTCAACCCTATAACCCAAAACCTGTAACCCATCATCTTACTTCTCACTCTTCTCCAATGCTGCGCGGCGGTACTCGCTCGGCGTGATACCGTAGGTATTCTTGAAGCACTTCGCGAAATAACGGCTGTCATTCATACCGACCATGTAGGTTACCTCGGTGATGTTATATTTCCGCTCCTCAAGCAGTTGCGCGGCGCGTTTGATACGCATCTCGCGGATGAACTCTACCGGACTGAGACCGGTCATGCTCTTCAGTTTGTTGAAGAACACTGTACGTCCCATACCCATCTCTTCCACCAAGTCATCTACCGTCAGCGTGTTGTTGTCCAACTGCTTGTTCATCGCGTCGAGCAGTTTGGCCAGGAAAGCATCGCCCGGTATGGGCTCATCGCTCTTCTGCGGCTCTAGACGCATCAGACGTTGACGATAACTCTGCTCGAGTTGTTCACGCTGCGCAATGATGTTATGTACACGAGCACGCAAGTACTCGGGTTCAAACGGCTTGGTCACGTAGTCATCGGCACCGTATCCTAATGCCTCCAGTTTGCTCTCGATGGCGGTCTTGGCCGTCAACAGGATAACCGGAATATAATCCAGATCGGTATTTTTCTTGATGAATTGCGTGAGTTCGAGTCCATCTACTTTCGGCATCATCAAGTCGGTGATCACGAGATCGATCGGCTTGGTGCGAATGATATTCTCCGCTTCTTCACCGTCCGCCGCGGTCTCGACGTGGTATTCACGGCTGAGGATATTAGCAAGGAAAGTGCGCATGTCCTTGCTGTCATCTACGACCAAGATCGTATGCTGCGATTCCTGTTGCTCTTGCTGCAACTGCTCGATCTTGTCTTCAAACGTAGGTGCTACGACCGGCATCGTGGCGGCAGGCATGTCGTCAATGAAGTCCACGTCGGCATCGAAATGCTCTTTGCCTGTATGCAACAGGACGGTGATCGTCGTTCCGACTCCTACCTCACTCTCTACCTCGATATATCCATGATGCAGATCTACCAGTTCTTTGGTCAGGTTCATACCGATACCTGTACCGCCGGTGTTGTTATTATTCAGTTCATTATTGCTGGAGAAGCGCTCGAAGAGCACATTGCGTTTCTCCGGCGGGATACCGATTCCTTCGTCCTGAACGGTCAGCGTCACGAATCCAGGACGGTTATCTACGATGACGCGGATGGTCTTACCGGCCGGGGTGAACTTAAACGCATTGCTCAGCAGATTCCATAGGATGGTGTCCATACGGGCGCGATCGATCCATACCGTGGAGTCTTCGGTGCGGTTCTCTACCTCAAAACGAATATGTTTGTCATCCGCTTCTTTGCGGAAATTGGCGCATGTCTCTTCCACCAGTTCGCTCAGCAGGGTCTGCTGCACTTTGAGTTTCATCTTCTGGTTCTGAACCTTGCGGAATTCCAGCAATTGGTTGACCATACGCAGCATGCGTTGACTGTTACTCTGCACAATCTCCAATTGGCTGCGCACGTTCTGGCTGATACGTTCGTTCTGCAGGATGTTCTCCACCGGCGCAGCGATGAGCGTGAGCGGGGTGCGGAGCTCATGACTGATGTTGGTGAAGAAGCGCAACTTGATATCCGTTACCTGTTGCTCTACTTTCACTTTCTGGCGCAGCGAGTTGTACATGCCCAAGAAATAGACGATGATGGCAATCAAAAGGATGGTACCGAGGATGTACAACAGAATCGCCCACCAGGATAACCACAACGGGGCATTGACGCAGATATAGAGTTTCTTCTCATTATCTACTTCGCCTCCTTCGCGGTTGGTGGAGCGTACATGGAAGACGTAATTGCCGTGTCGGAGATTACTATACGTCACGCGGCGCAGATCCGTAGGATGGTTCCAGTTCTTATCGATACCGTCCATCTTATAGGAATAGTAGATTTTGTTGGCGCCCACGTACTCCATCGCCGCGTATTCGATGGTGACATTACTACCATCGGCAATAGTGATCGTGTCACCGGTCAGTTCTGTATCTTGCGACACGACGCGTGTGATACGCAAGGGAGGAACGGAGTTGGAGCGGCTGATTCGAGATGGATCGAACGAACAATAACCGTTCGAGTAACCGAAGAGGATCTTACCGTCCGGTGTGCGCAGCGCCTCGGCTTCCGTGAAATAGGTGTTTGCCTCGCCGTCCAGGGCATCGTAGTAGTACAGATTACCTGTCTCCAGATCCAATTGCGCGATGTCGCTCTCTGAGCAGAACCACAGATTGTTGCCGTCGCTGATCAGACTTAAAATGATATCATGGAAAGTCTCTACGCGGGTGATCTCCATCTTGGGATCATTGGGCAGGAGTGTCATCAGACCACCACCGAATGAACCGAACCACAACCGGTCTTGGTTATAACAGATAGCGCGGATGTCGTAACTGGGGATGACGATGCTCTCCTTCGTGTTGAGATGGATGAGCAGGATACCGGTAGTCGTACCGCACCACAAATCGTTGTCCACAATCTCTATATCGCGCACTTTCATGCCCTGCCCGATCACTTCGGGTTTGCTCCAACCGCTGCCGTTCCAACGGATGATATTCACGCCGTCACCATAGGTGGCCACATAAAGCGTACCGTCGCTATCTTCTTCGATATCATAGATATCCGAGTGAGAGGTAGGAATTGTTTGACCGGTTGTTTTGTTTTTGAGGCCGTTGCCTTTGGTGCCATACAGCAATCCGTGCCGAGTCTCTAAGGCACAATAGACATTGGTCTCCGACTTAACGAGTGTCAGTATGTCTCCTTTGTTGGTGAGTGCAAAGGCTCTTACCTCGCCGTTATCGCGCTCAGAGCGACGCATATCATGCAACTGATAAGGTGTCGGATCCATGTTTACGCAGTCCACACCGCCATCATAAGTCGCAATCCACATCTGTCCGTCCCGATCGACGTAGGCGGCGTGAATCATGTTTGTCAGACCTTCTATCGGATAAACCAACTCGTCTTTCTCGTAGTCATAATAGCTCCAACCGCCACCGGTCGGGTTCACCCAGGTTCGTCCAAGGTTATCTTCCAACAAGAAGAAATGCTCACGCAATCGACCGGCATAACGACTGTCCAATGGGGGCGTAAAGCGTTTCCATTGACCATACCGATAGCGCTGGATACCAGAGGTATTATCCGCTAACCAGATGACACCATGGGAATCAACTTTCGTCTTCTTCTCTCCCTCCGCCATTTTTGCCAGCATCCCTTCCGGCAGACTGTCGTACGGATATTCGGTGGTCACCTGACGCGCCGCATCCAGACGGTAGTAATGACCGTCGTAGGTGCTCCACCAGATCTGCTCCTTCTCATCTTCGTATATCCAGTCCACACGGTTGTTCACATGCGCAGCCTCACCATTGTTCATTGCCTTGAAGACCTCAAACGTATAGCCGTCAAAGCGATTTAATCCATCCCATGTACCAAACCACATAAAGCCCTGCTTGTCCTGCAGAATGGCCATGACGGTGTTTTGGCTCATACCGTCCAAGATGGAGTAGTGTTGAACCACATAGTGCTCATTGGCTTGCATGCATAGCGCCAACCAACAGCTGAAGAAGAATACGAAGGTGCGTTTCATAATGGTATAGTTTAGAATCCTTTGCTGGCTACGCGCTCCAGGTAGCGACCGTAAGCCGTCTTCATCTCTTTGCCCAAGGCAGCTAACTGCTCCGTGCTGATCCAGCCGTTCCGCCATGCGATCTCTTCGATGCAGCTCACATAGAAGCCCTGACGGTTCTGGATGGTGGCAATGAAATTACCGGCTTCGAGCAGGCTGTCGCAGTTACCCGTATCGAGCCATGCGAAACCGCGGCTGAAGAGTTTCACTTTCAGTGTACCTTCGCTGAGGTAGATCTTATTGAGGTCGGTGATCTCATACTCTCCACGGGCACTGGGTTGCAGGTTGGCTGCTTTCTCGCAAACCGTCTTGTCGTAGAAATACAATCCCGGAACGGCATAATTGCTCTTCGGGTTCGCCGGTTTCTCTTCGAGCGACAGAACTTTACCGTCCTGATCGAACTCCACTACGCCGTACGCGCGCGGGTCAGCTACTTCGTAACCGAAGATACAAGCACCGCCGTCTTTCACGCTCTCTACGGCGTCCTTGAGCATATGACCGAAATGCTGGCCGTAGAACATGTTATCGCCCAGGATCAGACAGCCTGCTTCACCGTTCAGGAACTCGCGTCCCAGCACAAATGCTTGCGCCAGACCGTTCGGCACCAACTGCACTTTATAACTCAACTGCATACCGATACGACTACCGTCGCCGAGCAGTTCTTCGAACATCGGCAGGTCGCGCGGGGTACTGATGATCAGCACTTCGCGGATGCCCGCTAACATCAATGTACTGAGCGGATAATAGATCATCGGCTTGTCATAAACCGGCATGATTTGTTTGCTGATTGCTTTACTGAGAGGGTACAACCTTGTTGCACTACCTCCGGCAAGAATAATTCCTTTCATAATAAAAAACCTTTGCGATTGCAAAGGTACAACAAAAAATCCACATATGCAAGAAAATGTGTATTTTTTGTCAAATTAGTGCTAAAATTGACACAATGAGGGTGGTGAACATCAATACCGGCATTTGTTTGTCCAGTTTGTCGCTATGCGTCCATATGTACCATAGATGCCATGCCCAGATGGGGAGAATACATAGCGTCCACCAATGATCATACCCTGCAAAAATCGCCATACAAGCCACTAAAAGCAGCGTATGATAAACCCGTGCACCGATGGGACCCAGCCAACTTGCAAAAGTACGTTTCCCGTGTACGCGATCGTTATTCATATCGCGTATGTTATTGAGGTTGAGTACCCCGACGCAGGGCAACCCGATGGCTGCGCCACAGGCAACGATTTCCCATGTGAGCGCCTGTGTCTGGAGGTAATACCCGCCGATCGTACTCAGCAAACCAAAGAATAAAAAGACCCCCACATCGCCCAAACCCATATAACCGTAACTATGCTTGCCGAGGGTGTATTTGATGGCTCCTACGATAGCCAGTGCACCGAGGCCTAAGAAGACCCAACTCGCTTCGCTATTGAGTGTGCCGAAGGCTGTCCAGACGAGCGCTGTTCCAAAGACCACACACAGGCCGATAAAGAGCAGAATCATGCTTCGCATCTGCTGCATGGTGATCGTGCCGGCTTGCAGACCGTAGGCTTCGCGTCCGTGCTGGTCAGCGTCCGTGCCTTTGAGTGCGTCGCCGAGTTCGTTACTCAGGTTACTCAGTATCTGCAGACTCAAAGTAGTACAGATAGCGAGCGCAAAGACAACCCAATTGAATTGTGGGTAAGCCAAGCCGGTGCCAAGAATGATTCCTGACACCGACAAAGGCAATGTGCGTAAACGCAATGATGTGATATAAGGGTTCATCACTCAATCGGGAAGAAGACCTGTCCTTCTTTGGGTTGGAACTGTTTCCATCCCGGTGCGGCTTTATAGGCTTCGATTGCTACAGCGGGCACTTCGATCTTCAGGCCGTCTTTAGCGATGCCGGTGAAAGCACTACCGCTGGTGGTGGGCACTTGGGCAGCCAGACAGCGAATATGATTGAGTGCAGCGCATCCGGAGAAAGCGCCGTTAGCTATCTGTTCGATAGTGGAAGGCAACGTGATCTCTTTAATACCCTTGCAACCATGGAACGCATTGTAATCGATGGTGCGGATGCCTTCGGGCAGCGGGATGGCGGTCAGTGCTACGCAGCCGTTGAAGACGTTCTTGGGGATGCCGTTCGGTACAACCTTGAAGACCACTTGGCTCAGGTTCTCGCAGCCCTGGAACTCGCCGTCGCTGAGGGTGGCATTATCCAGTTCGACCGATTGCAGTTTCTTGCAGTTGAGGAATACACCATCGCCGAACGTCTTGATGGACGCAGGGATAGACAGCTGCTCAACCGCTGTGCCGGAGAAGGCTTTCTTGCCGATATGGGTCAGGCTGGTACCTAAGTCAATCGTTTTGATATTGCTGCAGTTCAGGAACGCCTCATCGCGGATGACTTGCAGGTTGGCCGAGGTGTGAAACTCCGTCAGACCGGTACAACCGCTGAAGGCTTTCTCCTCGATCATCGTCACGCTCTGCGGGATAACGATAGCGCCCAGTTTGGTGCACTTGAAGAAGGCTTTCTTCTTAATGGTCAGCACGTTGTCGGAGATCGTGACGGACTCCAAGGCGGGGCAGTTAGCGAACTGCTCCTCGGTGATCTGCTTGTTCTCGATGATGACGCGCTTGAGCACTTTGCAGTTCTTGCACAGGTCGTCGCCTATGTTCGCCACGGTGGCCGGGATGGTGAGTTCCTCCAGACCGGAGTTTTCGAAAGCGGACTCAGCAATGAAAGTGATCTGCGGACTGATGGTGAAATGCTTGAGGCTCTCGCAGCCGGTGAAGGCGTTCTCACCGATGGTGGTGACGGTAGCGGGGTAGGTGACAGAAGTCATCGTTTTGCTGCCGTAGAAGGCCTTGGCGTCGATACCTGTCACAGCGAACTCACCGGCCATCGTACCGATCTGTTCCGGAATCGTAACATCGCCAACATAAGGAGCGTCACCTTTGGTGACAAGGGCTGCGTTTTGGTCGATGCGGTAGTAGATACCACCTAAGCAAAAGTCAAAAGCCGGCTTAGCTTGCAGGCATGCTGCGGCTACCAAACAAAGGGATAAAAAGATCTTTCTCATAGGTATTTATTTTTGATATTTAGCAATCAGTTGTTCAACCAAAGGTGGTACTCCTTCGGTTGCTTTCTTTTGGATATGCGTGATGCGATCCGCCCACATGCCAAACTCCGGTTGTCCCGGATCAACGAAATAAATCGGGCAGTTAGCCGGCGCATAATGAATGAGCGAAGCCGCCGGATAGACGTTCAGACTCGTTCCTACTACTACCATAATATCTGCCTCACTCGCGATACGGCATGCCTCGTCAAAGTACGGTACGCCTTCGCCGAAGAACACGATATACGGACGTAATAACGACCCATCGGGGTGGCGATCACCGTAATGTTGCTCCCAGCCTTTCAAAGGCACCGTGGCGGTCTCGTTGTTCTCCGAGCGCAGTTTGGTTATCTCGCCGTGCAGATGCACCACCTCTTTGGCACCCGCACGTTCGTGCAGGTCATCGATGTTCTGGGTGATGACCCGCGTACCCGGAACCGCCTGCTGCAGTTTCGCAATCGCGATGTGGGCTGCGTTGGGTTGAGCCGCTAAGGTGTCCTTACGGCGCGCGTTGTAGAAATCGACGCATAACTGCGGATTGCGCAGCCACGCCTCGTGGGTACACACATCCTCGATGCGGTAGTGTTCCCATAACCCGTCTGAGTCACGGAAGGTACCCAGACCACTCTCTGCGCTCACTCCGGCGCCTGTGAAAACAACGATATTCATTGCTAATTGGTTATTTAAAGCCGAATACAAAATAGACCGCAGCGATCAGCAGCAGGCATGCAACGAAATGGTTCCATCTCAGTTCCATATGGAAGGCAATGGCGGAGAAGACCACAAACACCACCAGCGTGATCACCTCTTGGATGACCTTCAGCTGCATCAGATTGAACGTTCCGCCATTCCCGATAAATCCCATGCGGTTAGCCGGCACTTGCAGGCAGTACTCGAAGAAAGCGATGCCCCAGGAAAAGAGTATCACAAAGATCAGTGGCGTAGAATTGGTAAAGAAACCTGTCTGTTGCAGTTTGAGGTGTCCGTACCACGCCAGCGTCATGAATATATTCGACGCTAAAAGCAATAAGATAGTGTATAACGCGTTCATTTGTTAGGTAAATATTCCGTCTTAATATTCGTCATCGCTCCGTACATCGAGTCCACGGCTTCGGGGTTAAGCGCTTTGATCTGCGCCAATAGTCCTTTGACTTTCTCGCGCGAACTCACATGCTCAAACGGGCACAGTTTGGCTTGTTTCTGATAGCCTTGTTGCTCCGCGTAGGCTTTTATATCCGCTTCATCAATCAGGCATAGCGGTCGTATGATACGAATCGGCATTTTCTCCATCTGCAGCATAGGTGGCATGGTGGCGAAAGTGCCCTGGTAGATGAGATTCATCAGCAAGGTCTCCAACACGTCGTCCCGATGGTGTCCGAAAGCGATCTTGTTACATCCCAATTCCTGCGCCACATTGAACAAGGTCTTCCGTCTATACCAAGAGCACAGAAAACATTCGTTTTCTATTTTTGATTTTTGATTGGTGATAGGTGATTTAGGAGCCTCTCCAATCTCGGTGTAGCGAACCAATAAGGGCACACCTGCCTCTTGGCAAAAATGTTCCAGATAACTGAGATCTGTTTGGTAGTCCCGTTCCTTGACCCGCACATGCAGCGCAGTCACGGAAAAGCGGGGTTTGTATATCTTCGCGCGCCGACCCAGCAGTTCGGTCAGCAGCAGGCTGTCCTTACCGCCGCTGAGACCAATCAGTATATGATCGCCGTCCTCAATAAGGCCGTAATCTGCACAGGCCTTATGGAATCGCCGGGTCAGTTGCTCGATGCTCATTTCTGCGGTTTAGCCATACGTTTGGCCTTTCCCATCGCGTTCGTCGGGCAGACAAGACGGCAGAGATGACAACCGACACATTTGGTGCCCACGATACGCGGCTTACGGTCTTCACCGAACTCAATCGCCTGATGTCCACCGTCCATACAGGAGATATAACAACGGCCGCAACCGATACATTTATCGCGATCCACTTTGGGGAATACCATCGTCTCGCGATCCAGATCAGACGGCATCACGATGTTCTTGAGTTCTTCGCCCACGAGTTTCTTCAGTTCGACGATACCGCGCTCTTTCATGTAATGCTGCAGACCCAGTTTGAGGTCATCGATGATGCGGTAACCGTACTGCATGACGGCCGTGCAGACTTGTACGTTGCGGCAACCGAGTTGGATGAACTCGAGCGCATCGCGCCAAGTCTCGATACCACCGATACCGCTGACGTCCATATGTTTCTCGATGCCGGCTTTATGAATGAGCGGGTGACCGGTCATCTCATAGATCATACGCAGCGCAATCGGTTTGACGGCCTTACCGGAATACCCGCTGACGGTCTTCTTCTCGCTCACCTCCGCATCATGACTCATGGTGATGGATTTGATGGTGTTGATAGCACTGATACCTTTGGCACCGCCGAAGAAAGAAGCGATGGCCGGTTTCTCCATCGATTTAACGTTGGGTGTCATCTTCGGGATAACAGGTATCTTCACTGCTTCAGAGACGAACGAGGTATATGCCAGCACCAGTTCGTTGTTTTGTCCGATATCGGAACCGAGACCGGATAGCTTCATCTGGGGGCAGGAGAAGTTGAGCTCCACCGCATCACAGCCGGCGTCTTCGGCCATCTTCGCCAACTCGATCCATTCCTCTTCGGTCTGACCCATGATAGAGGCAATGACGCGTTTGGTGGGGTAGTTGACCTTCAGACGATGCAGGATATCAAAGTCCATCTCGTACGGGTTCTCGGAGAGCTGTTCCATATTTCGGAATCCAACGAACGGCGTACCTTCTTTGCGTACGGCATCGAAACGCGGACTGACCTCGCGGATGTCCTGTTTGCAGATCGTCTTATAGAACACACCTGCCCATCCGGCATCGAAAGCACGGGCTACCATGTCGTAATTCGTACACACCGCCGAAGAAGCCAGGAAGAACGGGTTCTCGCAAACCATGTCGCAGAAATTCAGCTCCAGCGACGGCAGATTATCATGCTCCGCCGGTCTGTTTTCTAAGACGGCCTTCTTAAGTTCAGCAACGCGTATCGGTTTATCATAGTGAATACAAGCCTTCTCGGCGGCTTCTATCTCAGCGTCATTGATTTGGTCGAATACTTCTGCAGCAGTCCACAGGTTATCGAAACGCAAAGCGCGGAGAGCGCGGGCTACTTTGGCACCGCAGGGAGCATCTGCGCATAAGAGGCAGCGTGCCACTTCTTCGTTGGTGTGAATCATAACAAGTATCGTTTTCTAAGGATTTGTATATCGTCGTGCGTGAGACACAGGATCTCATGCAGGTAATTGGTCATGCCGCCGAACTCGCGGTCGATGAGCTCGAGGGTAGAGATGAAATTGGGGGTACTCACACCCATGAACGCTTGTATGACCTTCATCTCTGCCTCCCCGCCTCCGCGGGCGATGACGTCTGCGTTCAGTTTATCGACAATGGGTCGGTAATGCTCGTTGCTTTGCTCAAAATCCGCGATGATGTCTTCTTTGGACACCCCCAGCGCGAACATCAGGAACGCTGCGCCCCAACCCGTACGGTCCTTTCCTTGTGCGCAATGCCATAGGATACCGCCGTCTTCGGGGGCTTCGATGATCAGACGCAGGAAAGCTGCGTACTGCAATTGGCTAAACTCTGAGCGGATCAGCGACGGGTACATGTTCGCCGCCATCATCTGCACCTCCGGGTAGAAGGAGTAATTAACGATATGACGGTCGAGTTCAAGGAACGCCTCATCGGGTATCGGCTTGCCGGTCTGCTGCTCGGCACGCATGTCGATGGTTGGCAGCAGATGATGCTGTACCCCTTCTATCTCACGATCCGGCACTGCCTCGAACTCACCCAGCGAACGGAAATCAAAGATACGGCAGAGGTTATACTCCTCTTTGAGTCGTTTCACGTCGGCATCCGAGGCATCGTGTAAGTGCGCAGTACGGATCAGACGGTGCGAACGAATCGCTCGTCCACCTGCGCCGATCATTCCCCCTAAATCGCGGGCGTTGTCTATATGTTCAAAGATAATTTTCAATCTCCAGTCTTCACTTTTTAAATACCTCATCAATGAGGTGTACAAACTCCTGATAGGCAAAGGTGTCTTCCAACTCTTTGAGCGAAGCCGCCAACCCGCGGTAGTGCCACTCGTGCGAAGCTTTGTCCTTGACGTGGAAGATATTCCACAACGCATCGCCCTTGAGCTGATAATCGCGCCAGATCGCCCGCATGTTACTCAGTTTGTCGCCCATGGCTACGATCTTTGCATCGTGCGGTGCGGCAGCCAGACGGTCTATTGCCGCTTGCTTGCGATCGTGCCAACTGTCCTCCTCGCTGACGCCCTCGGTGAACTGATCACTCTCGGCGTGCACCAGTTCGGCAATGCGATCGCCGAACGCCTCGCGGATCTGCTCTACCGTCACGTCCGTATCTTCAATCGTGTCGTGCAAAGCTGCCGCAGCCAACAGTTCCTGATCGGGAGTGATGGTAGCCACGATCTCCACGGCCTCCATCGGATGCACGATATACGGAAAACCTTTTCCGCGACGCTCCGTGTTATGGTGGGCATTGACGGCGAAGATAATCGCGCGGTCCAACAAGTCGGTGTCCAGGTATTTGTTTGCCATTATTTCAGGATGTTTTCTGCCAATACTGCTCTGAACTCGGGCATCGGGCGGTGGGTACAACTCTCAATAAGCAAGGTCTTCAGACCGGCATAGACGCGTACGGTTTTCTCGATCTCTGCTAAATCAGCCTTCGGTCCGCAACCCTCTATCGGGCAGTCCGGCGAGTGGAAATACTCATCGGCAAACGCGTCCCAGAAACGTGCTGCAGTCGCATTGCTCATGTGGTATTGCTCCAGCGTCCAACTCTCGTCATTCAGCTTGCAGCACAGATAGACCATACCTACATCGAACATCGGATAACCGTAGCAGAAATCACCCAGGTCAATGAAGTATTTCTCCCGCTTGCCGTCTTTATCGACGAAGATACCGTTGCTAAACTGCAGATCGCCGTGAATAGCGGTGTCGGTGTCCGGTGCTGCGGCAATGAACGCACGCAGTTTGTCTTTCTCCTCCTCCGTGAAGAACGGGTTCTCTTTGAGCCAGTTATACTGACGGTCTTTGACGTTCTCAAACTGCGTGGTGTCGACATGTGTGTTGTGCAACTGAAGACACATCTGTGCGAACTCACGGGCGTATTCTTCTGTATGCTCGGGATCATCCCCGCATGCACGCGAATAGGATTTCTTGCCGTCAATACGGCGGAAACGAATACCCATCCGCTCGCCATCGGTTACCAGATCACCCGGTTCGGGACTCGGGATACCGAGCTCATATACTTTTTTTGCCATCTCCAACTCTGTACGCGCGGACTCAAAATTACGCAGGTACAGTTTCATCATGATGTTCGGATCGGTCTTATGGTTGTAACTCGCGCCGTTAGCGCCTTCGCCCGTACGAATGTAGTCGTTCAGGTCAATCTTAATAGGTGTCATAATTGTAAGTTTTTTGCTTGTTCATAAGTCATTTCGGCGATAGCCTCGTTCTGGGGGTTGTGTCCGTTGATGGCATCAAAGAACCGCACCAAACCCAACTTGCCGGCACCGATCGCCAGGATGCACACGATGCATATGTTCTGTACTCCGACGGCCGAAGAGATGATATCCAGATCGGTGTTCCCCAACTGGTGGCGTGCCAGACGGTAGGCGTTCTCCGCATGTTTCTGTTTGAGGCGTTCGATATCGCCCAAGGTCTTGCATCCGAGCTCTTTAAAAACACGCAGATAGCGGATAAGCGGTACTTCCTGTATCTCCGCCTGATTGATTGCTGCGATACGTTTGTTGAGCGAATCGAACGGACGCACCTGCAGGTAGCTGTTGAACGTATCGCCGTCTAACTGCACGTCGTCCAGTTTGCCGTTCTGTACGAGTTGTTGTACGCGACGCCGGTAGTCCGTGATCTCCGTACGGATACGACTGAACTCATCATCCGCCATCTCCAGCAGACCTGACAGACGGTTGATACGCCGCATGTACTCACGCGGGATTTCTACGCCGGACTTATAACCGATATCGTGGTTGATCGATGCCCAGGCGTGCTGGAGGGTGGTACGCAGTTGTAACTCAAAGCGATAGTCGTAGCCCGGCAGTTTGCAAATGTAATGCAACGAGTTATAACCGAAGCTATCCAACTGATGCAGCATACGCTTATCGACGGAGTTCTCCCAGTCTATCTCGAACAGCTGCTCTGCTATCGCAGCGATACGATCCACATCGTCTGTATAGAACGTCACGATACGGGCTCCAAGGATATCGGTGATATCGCTGAGCGAGGCGTACTTCGTTCCTTTGAGTGCCAGTTTTCCACTCAGGCTCTCTTCGGTCTTGATACGCGACTCGATAGCCGTCACGATCAAGCCGTTGCGCTGCAACGCATCGCGCAGCGTAGCGAGTACCTCTTTTTGCATTCGCTCGAAGACCGGTATCGCTTCGCGGTACTCATCCAGCAACATCTCTGTATGCAGATCCATACTTATTGAATTTCAAACAGACTGATGAAGCCTGTCATCATGAATACCTGACGGATGTCGTCGTTGATGTTACGAACGATCACCTTACTGCCATGCGCTGCGGCTTCTTTGCGGATGCTGAGGAAGATACGCAGACCACTCGAGGAGATGTACTCCAGTTCGGTGCAGTCGAGAATGATCTCTTTGTTCTGCGCCTCCATCAAGGGTTTGACATTTTCCGTGGTTTGCACGGCTGCAGGAGTGTCTAACCGACCGGCAAACTTAGCAATCAGTTGATCTCCGTTTTTTACAATTTCCGTTTTCATATTTCTTTAATTAGTGTCAATACGTTTTTGTCTTCGATGCGTTCGTAGATCACTTCGTCCATGATCTGGCGCACCAGATGGATACCGAGTCCGCCTATCTGTCGCTCTTCGGCGCTGAGCGTGATATTGGCTTCTTTCTGTTTGGTCGGGTCAAACGGGATACCGCTGTCCGTGATGGTGAAAATCAACTTATCCCCTTTGCTAAACTCGACGATCACGCGTCCGCTCGAGTGCGGGTAAGCGTAGAGCATCACGTTGCTCACGATCTCCTCGAGGGCGAGGTTGATCGGCATATTGAGTTCTTCGGGAATACCCAGTCCTTCGATCCATTCTGCCAGCGTAGGTATCTGCTCTATATCATTGCGCATGATGAGCGCCGGTGTCTGGTAACGCACCACGAGCATCGTCAGGTCATCGCTCTGCTCGGCACCTTCGCGGAAGGCTTCCACACTCGCCTGCATCCGTTCTACCATATGCCGCGGACTCAGACCCTTCATTCCTTCACGCTCCAGTTCCTTCATCATCCGCTCCTCTCCGTATAACGCATGGTGTTTGTTCTCCGCCTCGGTCAGTCCGTCGGTGTAGAGGAAGAGCGTATCGCCGTGATGTAGCGGCATCTGCTGTGCCTTGAACACAAACTCCGGCTCGATACCCAGCGGCAAGTTCGGCACTACATTCACCATTAACCATTCACCATTCACCATTACCACAGGCGCATTATGTCCGGCATTGCAGTAACCGAGTTCGCCGGTCTCGCAATCGAGCACACCCAGGAAGAGGGTGAGGAACATGTTCTGCGTGTTCTGATCAACGATGGCGCGGTTCATCTTGCGTACTATCTCCGCGGGGTCTTCCTCATGGGAGGTGATGCTGCGGAACAGCGAGCGGGTCATGGCCATCACGAGTGCCGCCGGTACGCCCTTACCGCTCACGTCGCCGATACAGAAGAACAGTTTGTTGTGGCGCACGTAGAAATCATACAGGTCGCCGCCTATCTCTTTGGCCGGATCGACGATGCCGTACAGGTTCAGATCCAGTCGATCCATGAAGGGCGGGAACACTTTCGGCAGCATGGCCATCTGGATCGTGTTCGCGATCTGAAGTTCACTCTCCATGCGCTCGTTCTGCGCTGTGGACTCCAGCAGACGTTTGCTATTACGTCCCGCGTGCCAGATGATAAAGATCAGTACCCCCAGACCGAGCAGCATCAGCAATCCGATGATCTTACCGATACGGTTGAGGTCAGCGAACATCTCCGTCTCCGGAATGATGATCTCGATATGCCATCCGGTGGCGTCGATCTCTTCGTTGAACACGTTGTACTTGCGTCCCGGGATCGTATCGATCACCCGCACGATATCACCGCCTTTGCTCGATTTGATTGAGTAATAACTGTTCTTATAGACCTGCAGGTACTCCGGCAGTTTCTTCTTCAGGTAGTCGAGCGTCATATCCACGCACACGACAGCGACAATCTTGCCGTCTTTGTCCCGCACCGGATAGGAGCAACTGACTACCGGCGCCTCCGAACCGGAGTCGTCCATGTAGGGTTCGCACCACCAGCAGCTGTCATGCACAAAACCGTTCTGCCACCACTCCAGCTGCGTGTAGTCATGATTAGCACTGCCTATCTGACGCGTATAGACGCTGTCTTTTGTGATGCGGCTGCTGCATATCTCGAAATAGCGACCTTCCTTCGGGAAATAATCCGGCACATAGGCCACGGCCATGCTGGTGTGGTTTTGCAACGTACGCACGGCAAGATCGGTAACTTTATAGATAGAGTCCGGACAATCAACGTATTTCTCGGCCAGCAGTGCCAGCGCCTTGGCTGCGGTCTCCATCTCGATTGTATGCGTCTCGATCTCCAACTCGGCTTTGCGTAGTTCGGTTTTGGCGCGTTGTTCCGCCTCATGCTTGATGGCAGCGCGGCTCGTGAAATACATGACGCACGATATCGCTTCCAGCGCCACGGCCGCCACGATGATGATCCATAGACCGGTATGTTGTTTCTTATTTTTCATATGCTCACACCTTTGCGGCTGCAAAGGTACACAAAAAAAATGACATATGCAAATAAAAACGAAAAAAAGAGCGCCGAAGCGCTCCTTTCTTACAGGCCGCAGGCCGGTCTTACAGCGTAGCGGTCTTTCAACGCAGTGATCTTACAGCGTAGCGGTCAGGCGTAGCCTATTAGCCGTTGTGCTCGGCGTCGTACTCCTGGCCGCAGATGTACCAGAGGTAGGCCTTCATGGTCTTTTTGCCACCGGCGGTGTCCTTCTGCTCGAGGAAGGCTGCGCGGTCGGCTGCGATCTTCGAGAGGTCTTTGACGCGCTCGTTG
>CACWNR010000006.1 GCA_902762355.1 uncultured Bacteroidales bacterium | reverse complement strand
AGCTGTCAACGAGCGCGTCAAAGACCTCTCGAAGATCGCAGCCGACCGCGCAGCCTTCCTCGAGCAGAAGGACACCGCCGGTGGCAAAAAGACCATGAAATCGTACCTCTGGTACATCTGCGGCCAGGAGTACGACGCCGAGCACAACGGCTAAGATCCGGCTCCAAAAGCGAAAAAAATCGCGAAAAGAATGGCATACGCTTGCGTATGTCATTTTTTTTGAGTAATTTTGCAGCGCAAAATTGAAAACAAGTTTATGGAACGGGAGTTTATCTTGATTAATATTATCGGTTTTGACAAGCCGGGTGTGACGTCGGCAGTGACGGAAGTGTTGGGTAAGTACGGTGCGTACGTGCAGGATATCGGGCAGTCGAACCTGCATCACCAGTTGAACCTGAGTATCCTCATTCGGGTGGATGACCCTTCGCAGAGCGGCGAGATGATCAAGGAGGTGCTGTTCTGCTGTTCGCGCTTGGAGATGATCGTTCGATTTACGCCGCTGAGCGAAGAGGAGTATGCGGCCTGGGTGGGTCGTCAGGAGCAGGAGCGTTACGTAGTAACGTTATTAGCCCGCGAGATCACTGCCCGCCACATCGCCCGAGTAGCAGAATTGGTGGCCAAGCGGCAGTTGAACATCGACAATATCTTGCGTTTGAGCGACCGCCCGAACATCGAGATACCCGTAGAAAAACGGCATAGTTGTATCGAGTTCTCGTTGCGCGGTAACCTACCCGACCGCGAGGCACTGCAGCGCGAATTGTTAGAGGTGTCGCGCGAAGAAGGTATCGATATCTCGTTCCAAAAAGATGATATGTTCCGCCGTAACCGGCGTCTGATATGCGTAGATATGGACTCGACCTTCATCCAGACGGAGGTGATCGATGAGTTGGCGATGCGTGCGGGTGTAGGCGATCAAGTGAAAGCCATCACACTGTCCGCTATGCGCGGGGAGATCGATTTCAAGGAGAGTTTCACGCGTCGCGTGGCGCTGCTGAAGGGTCTGGACGAGAGCGTGAAGCAGGATATCATCGACCACCTGCCGATCACCGAAGGTGCAGACCGTTTGTTCAGTGTGCTCAAGAAATGCGGCTTTAAGATCGCGATCCTGAGCGGCGGATTCACGTTCGTAGGCAAATACCTGCAGGAGCGCTTCGGCGTGGACTACGTGTATGCAAACACCCTGGAGGTGGAGGACGGTAAGTTCACCGGCCGGTATATCGGCGATGTGGTCGATGCGAAACGTAAGGCCGAGTTGCTGGAGCTGATTGCACAGGTAGAGCATATCGACCTGGCGCAGGTGATTGCGGTAGGCGACGGTGCGAACGATCTGAATATGTTAGGTAAGGCCGGTCTGGGTATCGCTTTCCACGCCAAACCGAAAGTAAAAGAAAACGCCCAGCAGGCGATCTCAACGGTCGGGCTGGACGGTATTCTGTATTTCTTAGGCTTCCGCGACGCTTTCCTCAAGTAAGGATGTTTCCAATAATCGCTTGCGGCGGATATAGAAGAGTCCGCAGGCAAGGATGAAGTACACGCCGGTGAGGATCCACAGGGCGATGTACTCTGTGCCCGTTGTGGCGATAGAAGCTCCCATCGAATTAATATGAATGAACGCGTGCGCGCCGTGCGTGTACGGGATGAGGCACGCGATATACCACCATGCGTCGGGGATCATCTCCTTCGGCCAGGATATACCGGCGATGAAGAGGAAGATCAGGGACGACGAGATCAAGATCACCAGACCCGATTCGCGGTTGCGGATGAAGACGGACACACACATCGAGAAGAAGATGATCGCCAGCAGGTAGGGCACGATCAGCAGTTGGATATCCCAGAACGAACCGATATGCGGGATGTCGAACAAGCGCGGCAGGCCGCAGAGAAGGATGGTAGCGAGCGCGTAGTAGATCAAGAAACATGCACTGCCCCGGCCGATGAGCGAACTGAAGGTATATTTCTCTTCGTTCTCCTCGCGGATCGTTCCGCCGAGCATACAGATGCCGAAGAAGAGCGTCTGATGGAGGATAAGCATGAGCACGGCCGGGATGAGGAAAGAACCGTATCCGCCGGTGGGCGTGAAGAGGGCGGTCTCCGTATAAGGGGCATCCTGCACGAGTGCCCACGCCATCTCAGCGCCTATACCCATCTGCTCGTAGCGGTCGATCTGGATATTGCGCATGGACTCCAGCATGACGTTGTTACAAGAGAGGTATATCGCCTTCATATAGAGGAAAGACGACATGTCGCAGTAGAGCGATATATGCGCCTTACCGAGCGGGTCGGCAAGTTGTTTGGCGAAGTCGCGCGGGAAATAGATGATACCATGGATCTTCTGATTGCGGAGCAGTTGTTCCGCCTCCGCCATGGACATACAGGTATGCGTGAGCCGGATGTCCGGCGAGGCGTTCCATTTATGCAAGAACTCCCTACTCTGCGGGCTGTTGGACAAGTCCACCACCGCCACCGGCACGTCCGTTATCTGCTCGTTCCAATAAAGGGCTTTGTAGATGAGCGGGTACGCCAGCGTCGCCACGATGAAGATGACCGTCACGACCGGGTCACGGAAGATGCGGAGAAGTTCATTAACGAACGCTTTGACTATAGGGTATTGGAATTTGGCCATTTCAAATTTGTGATTTGTGATTTTTGATTTATTTCAAAGGATAATTCCAATAAACGAGGGCACGGTGGAGTCGCGGGGCGACACAGAGTGCGGTGAGCAGGAAGACGGTGAGGGCGAGCATGTTCGGCAGACTGTTCTCCACCGGCGCTGCCATCAGGGCTTCGTTGACGTAGATGAGGTAATAATGGCGCAGCGGCTCCATGTACGAGATGGCTTTGACCGGCGCGAGCATGGAGGTCTGCGGATAGGTGAAGCCGGAGAGCGAGAAACCGAGCATGGAGTACAAGGCTCCTATGGAGAGGGCATCTCGCAGGGTCGGCAGCAGACCGATGAGGGTGATACCCAGCGCTTCCATCGCAAGGATGAAGAGGACTAAACCGAAGAGCAGACGACCCGTACTACCATAGACGGGGAAGCCCGCAAAACGGTACAGGATGACGTGGCACCCGATGCCGAGCACGATATAGATGAGCGTGTACGGCAGGAGTTTGCCGATCATGGCGACGGTGTAGTTGCCGCCCGCCACACGCAGCCAGGCATGGGACGTACGCATCTTGAGTTCAAAACCGATGGCGAAGATCGTCAGCATGAGGCATATGAGGCCGAGGATACCCGGCAGGATGGTGCTCACCAAATAGATGGAGTAGTTACCCCAGGGGTTGGCGACCATATGTCCCTCGATGGCGAGGGGTTGGATACGATGCATGATCACATCGTCCGGCAGACCTTTCTTGCGGAGCACCTCGCGCTGGAAAGCACCGGAGACGAGGTTCGCCATGGTGAGCATCTGCTTGTAGGCCGTGTTTCCGCCGAGGGTGTAGGAGTTGGTGACATAGAAATCGATCCGCGGGCGTTTGAGCGACACGAGGTCACGGTAGAAGCCTTCGCGGATGATGAAGATGCCGTAGATCTTACCCTGCTGCATCGCCTCGCGCGCCTCGGGATACGAGTTCGTGACGAGCTGTATATCCACCGAGGGGGTGGCCTGCATCTCATGCGTCAGACGACGGGATATCGAACTCTGATCAAGATCGACCACCGCCATCGGCATCTGCTCTGCCGCTCCTCCCCGCATGAGCGTGAGGAAGAAGAAGGTAGAGAGCACCATGACGCCTACCGAAGCGAACATATAGAGCGGTCGCGCGAACATTATATGTATTTCGCGCACGCATACACGCCATATGTTGATGAAAAGGGTTTTCATCAGGATTCAGGATCCAGGATTCAGGATTCAGTTTTCGATTACTAAAGCGGTCATGCCGGGACGGAGATCCGGGATCGTGGTGGTCGGACGACATTTTACATCGAAGGTACGGACGTCATAACCGCCGTTCTGCTTGGTGGAACGCCAAGTAGCGTAGGTACCCATAGCCTTGATATGGGTCACGGTGAGCGGGTACTTATTGTCCTTACCGAGCGCGGGGATGTTGACCTCGATCATGCCTCCCATGGGGAACTTGTTCAGCATGTCTTCGCGCACGGAGAAGGTGAACCACACGTCCGTCAGATCGACGATAGACATAACGGGACTACCCTGTCCTACCAGTTCGCCCACCTTCGGGAACAGCTCGCTTACCTCACCGTCACAGGGGGACAGCAGGTATTTCTCTGCTTCCGCCGCCGCTACTTCCTGGAGGATACCGTCCACGCGGGCTACCTGTGCTTCCGCAGCGGCCTTATCCTCTTCACGTGCACCTGCAAGCGCCATCTGGTACTGACTGCGGGCGGCCTTGACGGTTGCTTCCGCGGCTTTGTACTGCGCCTCTACCTCATCGCGTTTCTGCGCGGAGACAACCCCTTTGTCGTACAGACGTTGCACACGCTCGTAGCTCTTGCGGTAGATTTCCTCGCCGGCTTTGGCTTTCTGGTACAACTCATACGCACCTTGCACTTGCTCGCTGCGGGCACCGTTCTTGGCTTTCCGGTTGACAGCCTCAGCCATGTCACGTGCAGCCAAGGCCTGTGCTTTCTTGGCCTCCACCTCGGGCGAATAGATGATGACAAGCGTGTCACCTTTCTTGACCTGCTCGCCTTCTTCGTAGAGGTACATCTCGATACGTCCCGGCACCTTACCGGACACGCGGTATTCGGCTGCCTCGGCTTCGCCCTGGATGAGGGTCTTCTCCGGACGCAGCGCGATGATACCTACGATCGCTACGATTACTACAACTGCTAACAGCGCTATCAAACCGAATAGCAGACTGCCTTCTTTTACTTTTTTCATATCTCTCTCAATCTAAAATCTACAATTGTTGCAAGTATTTGCGCAGAAGGGTCTCGGTGGTTTTGGCTTCGGCCTCGGCGTCCACGAGATCGGTTGCTGCAGCGAGCCAAGCGGTCTGCGCCTGCATCAGTTCGGAGGCGGTGATCATACCGGCGTCATAGGACTCCTGCGCCATGCGGAGCACCTCTGCGGCGTTATTCTCCGTGAGGCGGGCAAGCGCAATCTTCTGCTGTGCCTCCATCAGTTTTTGGTTGGCCTGGGTGGTCTGAAGCGTGAGTAACTCGCGTGTCTCATCGGTCTTGAGTGCCACCGCATTGGCCGCATGCTTGGCCGCTTTGTAACGGAGTATATCATCGGCATGCACGATCGGCACGTTCACCACTACACCTGCGGAGAAGAAACCCTTACCGTCCCACTTGCTGCTGAAACCGTTATCCACGTTCGGGTTGGTGTACATATAACCGGCGGATGCTACGATATTCGGTTGCAAACCGGCTGATGCCAGTTTGGCATTGGAGCGCGCGATCTTCTCTGCCTGCTCGAGCAGTTGGAGTTCCGTACGACCGGCTACCGCCGCTTCGACGTTGATATCCTCGGTGGTGAGCGTGGTCTCACTCAGGCCGCTCTCGTCGAGGTGGAACGCAGTACTGAGCGGCAGACCGCATACCTGCGCGAGCGCCATATTCGACAGCGTCAGACCGTTCTCTGCCTGCAGTTTTTTCACCTCTGCTTCACCGCGTTTGGTGGTTACCTTGAGCAGGTCAGCCTGGGTAAGGAGTCCTTCGTTCAGCGCCTCTTGCACGTCTTGCTCCAGTTGCACGAGCAGCTGGTAGTATTGGTTGGCGAGCGCTTTCTTCTTCGACACGGACACGACGCGCCAGTAGGCCTCATCAACGGCGTATATCGTAGCGTCATGCTTGGCATCTGCCTCGATGTTAGCCATGGTCTCGGTGGCCTTGGCGATCTTGTAGAGTTGGATGAGTCGTCCGCCGACGTAGATCGGCTGGGTGATGCCTACGTGGGCTACGACCACATGCGTCAGATCGAAGGTCAGTTTGTCATACAGCACCTGATACGCGTCGGCTATCTTCTGTCCGGCTTTATTGGAGATGTCTTTCACCGCATCCTCGAACACCGTTCCTTTTGCAGCGGTCTCTATCTTACCGAGCGTACTCGCATCGCTCCACTCGAACGAAGCCGTTCCGTCGGGGTTGACGGTAGCGGTACCGAAAGGGAGCGAGGTGGAGTTCGCCAACATGTGTGCGTCGCGCGAGTTCCACATATAGCTACCGTTGGCGGTGATACGAGGAAACATCGACGCCAGTGCTGCCTGACGGTTGTATTTGGCCGCCAGCATCGTCTCCTCCTGAGCCTTGGAGGATGCTCCGGAAGTGAGTGCCAGGTCGCGGCACTGCTGTAAGGTGTAGTAGATGGTGTCCCCGGCAAACGCCGTCATCACCATGCTGCTCACCAGCAAAATCATGAATAAACGTTTCATATATTTTTATTATACCAATTTTCTAATTGTTCATTGAACTCGCGGCGGGTAAGGGTCTGTGCCCACGTACGTACATCGTCCGTATGGTCCTCAAAATGCAGCTGCACCGTTCGGCGCCATTTATGCTCTTTGTGCTTGAGTTTGGACCATCGGCTGGTTTCGAGCCCGCGCATGCGGCATAGGATGACGCGTACCCCTTCGGGCAGTTCGCGGCACACCTCGTACGCGAGACGGCGGTTACCGATCATCTCCTTATCGATGGTCTTGACGTGCCCCGAGGGATAGAAACAGATCTGTTTGCCGGCAGCGAGACTGTCGAGCACGATACGGGTGAGTTGCCCTGCTGCCGCCGATCCTTCTTCGCGACTCATCGCGCTCTTGTTGAGATCCGGCACCTCGATGGCGTCGGCTTTGCGGAGGATATGTCCGTAGAACTTATTGCGCATGAAGAGCTCGTCCACCAGCGGCCGTATCGGCAGCCACCACTCTTCGCTGAACAGGATCAGCGGATCAATATACGCGGAGTGGTTCGGCAGCACCAGATGGGTCGCGCCGTCCCGCAGTACTTCTTCGCCGGTCACCTGAATATCATAGTGCCAGTGAAAAAAGAATTTAACCAGTTTGCCTAACGTGTATCTATCCATCTATCATCTATTTATAAATGCGCTGTAAGCGCCAACAGGTCATCTTTCTGTCGGTCAAAGAAGAGGGCGTCCATGCCGGCGTTCTGTGCGCCGATCACGTCGGTGGTCATCGAGTCGCCTATCATCAGTACCTCGTGCGCCTGCAAGCCCGCGCGACGCAGCGCCTCTTGATAGAAACGTATGTCGGGTTTGTCGTAACCGATATCCATGGAGATAAACGTGTCTTCGAAGAAGGACAGGATGCCTGCCTGCTCGAGGCGACTGCGCTGCAGGTGACCGAAGCTGTTGCTTGCCGCGAAGAGACGATAACCTTTCGTTTTCAGGCGCTCCAGCATCTCGCGCGCACCCGGCACGAGCGTATGCGTCTTGCCCCATGCCGCCCGGAAAGCGTGTTTGAAGGGATCGACGGCCGAGTCCGGATAACCGATGGTAGCGATGAACTCCTTGGGATAGAGTTCCATCACTTCGGCTATCGTATGCATGCCGTGCTTGGCTTCGGAGAAGAGACGACCGCTTATTGAGAAAAAGAGATCGAAGTGCTCCGGGTGCTCCGGTAGCGCCATATTGAAAGCTTCTCGACAACATGGAACGTAGTCGAGAAGCGTGTCATCAATGTCGATAAAAATAGCCCTGTACATGTCGGGTAGGCGAGATTCGAACTCACGACCTCCTGCTCCCAAAGCAGGCATTCTAACCGGGCTGAACTACTACCCGCTTGCCTCTCGCAAGCGGGTAGTAGATCGACAGAACGAAGTGGCGGAGAACTACTCGGAGCGAAAAAGCGTGCAAAATTACAACAATTTTCCGATATATGCAAATAAATTTGCAAAAAAGTGCTATAATTCGACCGTTTGCCCTTTTTTCGGAACCTCTACCTGCTTAAATCCGGCGTCCTCAAGGTGTCCCTTATAGGTGGTTGCCGCCTCTTCTTCGCCGTGCACCACAAACACTTTTTTCACCTGCTCGGGCAGCAAGCTGCGGGTGATGTAATCCAGCATCTCCTTGTAGTCTCCGTGCCCCGAGAAGCCCTCGAGTTTGGTGATCTGCGCTTTGATCTTACGGTCGAGCCCGAAGATGGAAATCCACTGCAATCCGGGTTCCTGAATACGTGCTCCGAGGGTGGTTGGTGCGCAGTAGCCCACGATGAGCACCGTACACCGCGGGTCGGAGATATGATTCGCCACGTGGTGCTTGATACGTCCGGCCTCCAACATACCGCTCGCGGAGATGATGATACAGGGTTCATCCTTGTGGTTGAGCGCCTTCGACTCGCGGATGTCCGTGATGTAATGCAAGGTATTAAAACCAAACGGATCAGGGTCAAAACGCATGGTGTCCTGCACCTCGTCACTCAGTTCGTCCGGGTACATGCGGAAGATCTGCGTAGCGTTCGTACTCATGGGCGAGTCCACATAAACGGGTATATGCGGCAAGCGGCCGTCGTTATAGAGTTGGTTGAGCACATAGACGATCTCCTGGGTTCTGCCCACCGAGAAAGAGGGGATGAGCAACTGTCCTTTGCGGTACACGCAAGTATCCTCGACGATGCCGAGCAACTGCTCTTCGGTCACCATGGGGTCGTCGTGCAGGCGGTCGCCGTAGGTGGATTCGCAGATGAGGTAGTCGCATTGCGGGAACAGCTGCGGACTCGGCAGAATATGCGAGTGCAGACGCCCTATATCACCGGTGTAGGTGAGACGCTTCCATACTTTCTTGCCGGCTTCCTCTTCATAAATCTCCAGCGAGCAGATGGCACCGCCGAGCATGTGACCGGAGTTGGTGAAGGTCAGTAGCACATCATCGAAGAGACGGAAACGACGGTCGTAACTATATGTTACGAAATGCTTCATCGCGCGATCGACATCGTGCTGGTTATAGAGGGGTTCCACAAAGTATTTCTTGCCCTTCTCCTTATGCGGATTCTGCTTGTCGATCTTTTTGTTGTAGGTGCGTACATCCTGCTCCTGAATGAAGGCCGTATCGGCGAGCATGAGTGCACACAGATCACGCGTCGCAGGGGTACAATAGATATCTCCCTTGAAGCCTAATTTGACGATATACGGGATGAGTCCCGAGTGATCGATATGGGCATGGGAAAGGACAACGCAGTCCAAGGTAGCCGGGTCGAATCCCAGATCACGGTTGTCCGCGTCGGTCTCCATACCTTTACCTTGGTACATGCCACAATCCAAAAGGATCGTATGGCCGGAATCGGTGGTGATCAGGTGCTTACTACCCGTCACCTCGCATGTTGCGCCTAAGAATTGTATTTTCATGGTGAATATTTTGTTATTAAAGTTTGCGATAAGAATGATTGTCGATCTTGCCGACGATGTTGATGCGCAGATGCCCGTGCTCGAAGCGGTAGTCGGCGATGTGGAGTCCAGCGGGAAGGTAGGATTCTATCATGCTTTCCAGCCGGCGACGTATTTCCTGCTCCGTCTGAGAGAGATGATCTTCCAGGACGATGTTCGCCACGAGCGGTTTGCTCTCCGTGGCCAATTGGCAGACGAGTGCTTCTTTGACAGCCGGATCTTCGCGCAGCTTGTTGGCGATGTCGAACAGGTATACTTTCTCTCCGTGCTCGGTTTCTACATACTGTGCCATGCGACCATAGACAAAGAGTTTGCCCTTCTTGTCCAGTTCGCCGAGGTCATGGGTATGCAACCAACCGTCCTGCAGGCGCTCTTTGGTCAGTTCGGGATTATTGATATAGCCCATAGTGAGGGATTCAGTCTTGACGCGTATCTCGCCCCGTTGGTTGGGCCCCAGTTGTTTGCCGTTCTCATCAAAAATGCCAATAGTCACGCCAGGGAAAGGAGATCCTACGCTCACTACAGGACGGGAGTAGTCTTTGTCGAACCCGGTCGGTTCATAATCCACCGTGCAGACGGAGAAGGTCTCGCTCAGTCCGTAACCGGAGGTGAGTGCCACGGGACTGCCACATGCTTGCAGCACCTCGTTCATATGCCGCAGCGCTTGAGGTGTGCATCCTTCGCCGCCCATGACGGGAAAGCGGAAGAAACTCAGATCCGGACGCTGTCCGCGTTCGATAAGCCGGTCAATATGCTGAATGAAATGGATCCAGTTGCCGCCAGGCGTCAACACGATCTGAGGACGGAAGGCAAGCACGTTTTTGATGAACTGCTGCACCTCCACGCGCGGATCGATATAGACGGTCATACCTTTGTACAGTGGTGCAACCACCTCGACGAACATACCCGTGCAGACAAAGGGCGGCAGATGCCAATAGGAGGTCGTTCCTTCGCGGAAAGGTTCTCCTTTCTCATTAAAGACCAAGGCATTGCGGCACATCGCCACCATCGCCTCATCACTCATGCCTATCTGGTTCGCTTGGCCGTGACCGGACGTGCCGGAGGAACAGAAGACAAACGCCGTTCTGCCCTTCACGGCCGGCGCGTCCAGCTGACCTTCATAGCGCCCGAAACGCCGGAGCGCAGCGTCGGCTGTCATGTATTTGGACCGACAACGCAAGCCCAAGTGCTTGAGGCCGTTCAGGGGTGCGGCTATGAGTTTGAGCGGATAACCCATGGAGCGCGTCGCGGAGATGAGCACTACGTGCTCGAACTGCTCGCGCTGCAGCGCATGACGTAGCGTGGCCTCCAAACCGTCGAAAACAAAAGCGACGCGGCTCTTGCCCACCATCGCATCGAGTGCCTCCGGTTTGGCCATGAGGTTAGGCAGGTTGGCGGTCACACCCGTTCTGTCCGCCGCGAGCATAATATAGACAAACTCCGGTAACGAAGGACCGAAGATCAGCAGTTCATCTCCTTCTTTCAATCCCATACCCCGGATGACGCGCGCCCAGCGCTCCACCTGCTCCAGCAGGGTCTGACGACTGATACGGCGACCGAAATACACCATGGCATCGTGGCGGTTGTTATCGGCAAGGATGCCCTGCTCCAAGAACTGCCAGAGCGTACAATTCATATCTTTATTTTCTTGCATTACTTGACAATTTTATAAAATTTACGCATGTCTTCCGGGTTCTCCACACAAGCCATCAGGAGTTGCCCCACAAAGGCAATGATAAAATGCGGATTCAAGCCCCCGTGCGGCAGGATGCGCATAGCCGGCACAGAATACATATGCACCAAGGGGTTTTGCCCCTCGCCGCTGAGGGTACGATAGAGTTTATAGACCATTTCATACGGCATCATGTCGTCTGCCGGACTATGGGCTATATAGACCTCGTGCGCCGGTGTCCAGTCGTCCAGATTATTGTACTTCTTAAGACAGGCGAGCCATGCTTGTACTTTGGGGCAGCGGATATCGACTTCTCCATCCGCCGTGAGCATATCCGGCGCCACCATTTCGGCATACGACTTCATCCCTTTGATGACGGATTCCGTGAACTGCGGATAATAATGGCTGAGGGCGTCCAGGAAAGTGATCTTGCGTCCGTCCACTTCGTAGCGGGGTTCGGTGAACCATTGAGGCACTAACTCTGCGGCATCATACCCACCCTTTTGCTCCTTGGAGAAGGCTTTGAAATACGCCGTAAGCAGGATATGTCCTTCGTAGACGAGATTCGGATTGCCGTAGGTGTATGTAGTCAGTTCATACAGCGGCACATCGCCTTCGGCGGAGAAGGTTGCGCGCAGCCGGAGTGCCTCCCGGAACCACTGCGGTGCTTCGGTATCGTACCACTTAGCGAAATAGAGCGTGGGTAGCGCACCCTGCGAACTGCCCCAGTTGGTGGTATATCCGTCGGGCATCAGCGTGACGCCGTGCTGCTGCATGATCTGCAGCGCCGCCACGGTGCAGTCCGCCAGTTGGCGGGCCATATGCAGCGCCGAACCGCCACCATCGGGTTCGATGCCGTGGGTGATACCCCATTTCTGCAAATCGGGTTCGATCACAGCGGAGTTCCACAGCACTTTGAGCGGCATGAACATCAAGTTCTGCGAGGGCGTCCACTCGGGGTCGAAGAAAGCCTGATGCGTATGGAGCGAGAGGGTCTTGACTTGATGCGGTGCACCGTTCTTATTATGAAGGAACGTGACACGCCCGGACAGCACGACCGCGCGACCGTCCACCGTCTGACTGCGGTAAGAGAAAGTATATGACTGTATCTCTTTGTCGCGCCGGAAGAGCATATGACGACGCACTTTGATGCCCAAAAGGGCTTTAAAGAACGGCACAGCGATAGGCTGAATCTGCTTCAGCAGCGACATGAACGACGGCGATCCAAGGGCCTTTGCAAATGCCTTGGGCGTGTAGTGCTTTTCAGAAAGGATGGTTACCAAACTCTGCTTGGCGAGTTCCCATTGCTCGGTATTGCTCACAGCGGTCATTTTTCTGTTTACATTTTTTGCAACTGCAAAGGTACAACAAAAAATTGACATATGCAAGAGATGATGCTTTTTTTGTCCCAATATTTGCATATATCAAAAAAAAGCAGTACTTTTGCAGTCGCAAAAGTTTTGAACAATGAAAAAAATACAGATTTGGATTATGGCAGCAATGACTTTGCTGGGAATGAGTTGCTCGAAGGAGCAGAAAGCCGATGAAGGTAAAGCGCCTATCACGAAGCCGGAGATCACGATCGAGGGCGGACGTCTGACGCCGGAAGGTCTCTGGGCGATGGGACGTATCGGTAGTGTGGCCTCGGATATCGAGACGGGTTGGCTCGCTTATACCGTTAGTTACTACAGCGTGGAAGAGAACCGCTCCACTACGTGGATACGCGTTTGCAATCCGTTTGAAGACATGCACGTGGATGATGAGTTCGTGGGTTATGACCCGGCATGGTTCGGTTGCAGCGGTTGGCTCGCCTACATGCGGGCAGGACAACTCTATCTGCGGCGTGACGGTGAGGAGATCAAGGTAGAAGGAGCGGATGATATCGACGGTTTCCTACTCTCCCCGATGCGCGATAAAATTATTTTGATCAAGCAAGTAAAGACCGTGCCGCAGACCGTGGACAAATACCCCGACCTGCCGTTGGCAACGGGACATATGCACGAAGACCTGATGTACAAACATTGGGACGAGTGGACAGAGACCGCGCCGCAGCCTTTCGTATGCAAACTGGAGATTACCTATTATGGCGAAGGCGAGCGCATCAAGACCGCCAAGGTCAGCGAGGGTGTGAATATCCTCGAGGGTACGGCATATGAGTGCCCGATGAAGCCTTTTGGTGGTGTAGAGCAGTTGGCATGGAACCCGAACAATGAGGAGATAGCCTATACCTGCCGCAAGAAGACCGGCCTGGACTATGCCGTAAGCACGAACAGCGATATATACCTGGTAAAGGTTACGGGTGACGGGTTACAGGTTACGGAGGAGCGCAATATCACCGGTGACAACAAGGGGTATGACACGAATCCTGCGTACTCGCCGGACGGCAAACACATCGCATGGTTGTCCATGGAGCGAGACGGTTACGAGAGCGATGAGAATCGTCTGATGGTGATGAACCTCGAGACCGGTGAGAAGCATTTCGTCAGCCATTATCTGGACACGAACGTGGATGAGTTTGCCTGGTACAACGACTCCGTGCTGCTCGGTACTGCGGTTATTCAGGGTACAATCCATCTCTGGGCGATGGGCCTCGAAGGTTGGTGCGCGAAGATGACCGAAGGTCAGTTCGACGTGAGCTTAGGTGACGTATGCGATCATTATGCGTATCTCTTAAAGCACTCAATGCGCGAGGCGAATGAGATCTATGTGCTGGATATAGAGGCGGGTTTGGCGAAGATCGACGGGTATGTGGAATTGACCCGTCTGACGCACGAGAACGATAACATCTACGACCAGATCGAGCGCTCGACGGTGGTAGAACGTTGGATGAAGACAACCGACGGCAAGGACATGCTGACGTGGATTATCTACCCGCCGCATTTTGACCCGAATAAGAAGTACCCGACCATTCTGTATTGCGAGGGTGGTCCGCAGAGTCCGGTGAGCCAGTTCTGGTCATTCCGCTGGAACTTCATGATGATGAGTGCCGGCGATTATATCATCGTAGCACCTAACCGTCGCGGCCTGCCGGGCTTCGGCAAGGAGTGGAACGAAGAGATCAGCGGTGATTACGGCGGACAATGTATGAAAGACTATTTCACCGCCATCGACGAGATGTGCAAGGAACCGTATGTAGACAAAGATCATCTGGGTTGTGTCGGTGCTTCGTTCGGTGGGTTCAGTGTGTATTGGATTGCCGGTCATCACGAAGGACGTTTCAAGGCTTTCATCGCCCACGACGGTATCTTTAACCTCGAGATGCAGTACCTGGAGACCGAAGAGAAATGGTTCGCAAACTGGGACATGGGCGGTGCATATTGGGACAAAGACAATAAGATTGCCCAGCGCACGTTTGCGAACAGTCCGCATAAGTTCGTTGATAAGTGGGACACGCCGATTCTGTGTATCCACGGCGAGAAAGACTACCGCATCCTGGCTAATCAGGCCATGGCAGCGTTTGATGCAGCGAAGATGCGGGGTGTGCCGGCGGAGTTGCTTATCTTCCCCGATGAGAACCACTGGGTGCTCAAGCCGCAGAACGGTATCTTGTGGCAGCGTGAATTCAGGGGATGGCTCGACAGATGGCTGAAAACTGAAAACTGATTACTGAATACTCATGAAATATAACTACGAATACGAAATAAAGTATCAGGAGGTGGACGGGAAGAAGAGATTGCGTCTCTTTAACCTGGAGAACTACCTCTTAGAGGTAGCCGGAACGGTGGCCGATGAGTTGGGATTCGGTATCCAAGTGCTGCATCCGAGAGGGCTGACGTGGATCTTGACGCGGCTGAGCGTGGAGATGTACGAGATGCCGACGCATTGTGAGAAGGTGCGTTTTGAGACATGGATAGAGAACAACGTCCATATGCTCAGTACCCGTAATTTCCGCATTTATAGCGGCGATAAACTGATCGGACAATGTAAGTCTGTTTGGGCAGTGCTGGACTTGGAGAAACGGGAAATCGTCAACTGTTTCGACGACCCGATCTTCGAAGGCTGCGTGGACGGTGAAGTGATTGAGATGCCGCGTGTAAGGATGACCACTATCCCGGAACCCACGGGCAGTGCGCCGCATAAGATCGTTTATTCGGACATCGACTACAACGGGCATTGTAACAGTTGCCGCTACCTGCAGGCGATGACGGACGCGTACCTGCCGAACTACTACGGTAAGACCGTGCGACTCGATATCAACTACAGCAAAGAGGCCATGCTCGGCGAGACGCTGATGACGAATTATCTCGTCACCGAAGACGGCGTACAATATCAACAAAAGAATGAAAACGGCGAAACGAGCTGTTCCGCCAAGATAACGATACTATGATGGAAATACAAGAAGAAAACACCTTATTGAAACGTCCGGCAGAGTTGGAAGCGGATGTGGTTCGTTTTCAGAATCAGAAAGACAAATGGATTGCTTTTGTGGGACTGAAGGACGGTCGTCCCTATGAGATCTTCACCGGTCTGGCTGACGACGAGATGGGTATCGCATTGCCCAAGAGTGTGACGAAGGGTAAGATTCTCAAGGTCGTTCAACCGGATGGCAACAAACGCTATGATTTCCAGTTCGTCAACACGCGCGGGTTCAAGACGACGGTCGAGGGCTTGAGTTATAAGTTCGACCGCGAGTTCTGGAACTACGCCCGTTTGATCTCGGGTGTGTTGCGTTACGGCATGCCGATCGACCAGGTGGTGCATATGATCAGCGGTCTGGAGATGGACAACGACTCGATCAACAGCTGGACAACCGGTGTCGCGCGCGTATTAAAAAGGTATATACCGGGCGCGGAGATACTCCCTGAAGACGAATAAAGCCGGCGCGTGCCGGCTTTATTGCTTCTTACTTTTCTGCAACAAATCGTGTCTCTAACATTCCCAGAGATTGATTTTCGATCACTTTGATACCATACTTACGCCTCCATTGGCTGGCGAGGGACTTCCACCATCCGCGCGTAACGTACGCGTAAATATAAGGATGTAGGTGAAGCTGCAATCCTCGTCCGTGTTGGTCGTACTCGTGCTCTATCTGTTCGGTGATAGTGTCGGTGAAGAGGATAGAAGGTTGAATCTTACCTTTTCCTCCGCATGTGGGGCATACTTCCTCGACCTTCACCTCTACGGCGGGACGCACCCGTTGCCGCGTGATCTGCATCAGACCGAACTTACTGAGCGGCAGCACGTTATGCTTGGCGCGGTCACGCTCCATGAGTTTGCGTACGTAGTCGTACAACTCCTGCTGATGCCCTTTGTCATCCATGTCGATGAAATCGACGATGATGATTCCACCTATATCGCGTAGGCGCAGTTGGTGAACGAGTTCATCGGCCGCCAGCATGTTGAACTGGAACGCGTTTTGCTCTTGGTCCTCAAAGATTTTCTTACTACCGGAGTTGACATCAATGGAGAACAGTGCTTCGGTCTTGTCGATGATGAGGTATCCCCCATGCTTGAAACCGACCGTTCTGCCGAGTCCCGTCTTCATCTGACGGGTGATGTCGAAATGGTCAAAGATAGGCTGATCGCCTTTGTAGAGTTTGACTATCTTGGCGCTCTCGGGAGCGATGAGCTCGAGGTAATGGCGCACGTCGTCGTAGATAGCCTGGTCGTTGATCTGAATAGTGGTGAAATCCGGGCTGAGTACATCCCGGATGATACCGAGGGTACGTCCCATCTCTTCGCTCACGAGGCTGACCGGCTCTTTCTGCTGGAGCGACTTGACGGTCTGCTCCCAACGGTCGACGAGGAGTCGTAACTCATTGTCTAATTCCGCTACACGCTTGTCTTCCGCCACGGTGCGAACGATGATTCCGAAGCCCGCAGGCTTGATGGAGAGCATCAGTTGTTTGAGGCGTTGACGTTCGGATTCGCGTTTAATCTTCTGGCTTACCATGACGCCGTCGGAGAAGGGCATGAGGACGATATTACGTCCTGCAATAGAGATCTCGGCGGTGAGACGCGGTCCTTTGGTGTTGATCGGCTCCTTGGAGACCTGCACCAGAATAGGATCGCCTACTTTGAGTACCTCCGCTATCTGTCCTTCTTTACCCACTTCGGGTTGACGCGGGGTCTTCGTGATGACCGGAGTACGTCTTCTGTCCGAAACGGCCTTGGTAACATACGTCTGCAGTGTACGAAATTGAGAACCTAAATCCAAGTAATGCAGAAAAGCTTCTTTCTCGTGACCTACGTCCACAAAAACCGCATTGAGCGCCGGCATCACTTTCTTGACCCTACCGTAGTAGATATTGCCTACCGAGAAATTATCCTGGTCACGCTTCTCACGTGCCACCTCCTGCAGGCGGTCATCCTCTGTCAACGCTATAGCGATCTCTTGCGGCTGCACGTCCACAATTAATTCGCTTTTCATACTGTGTTGAGTTTTGTAATAAAAAATAAGCCTTGTGGCAACTTGCCTACACTTAGACAAGTTAGCGCCACAAAGCTAAAATCCAACCGTCAATTACTTATGCTTATGACGATTCTTACGCAGGCGTTTTTTACGCTTGTGCGTGGACATCTTGTGTCTCTTATGCTTCTTTCCGTTTGGCATAATGATTTGATAATTAATTAGTTTATATTCTTGTTTTCTATAATTCGCTTATTTCTTTTTGAGCTTCACATCATGAACTGCCTCTCTGAACTCAGCTCCCGGTTTGAATACCGGCACGCAATGAGCGGGCACATAAACAGACGTACGCTTCGTGATGTTACGAGCTATTCTCTCTTTGCGAGTATGAAGGGTGAACGAACCAAACTGGCGCAGATACACTTCTTTGCCTTTGCCCATGTTCTCCTTGATACCTTTCATGATGGCTTCGGTAATAACGCTGACCGTTGCTTTGTCATATCCCGTTGCTATAGCTACTTCGCTTATCAATTCAGCTTTTGTCATAATACTTTTTACGTTTATTCGTTTTCACAAATCGGAAAAATCGTGCAAAGTTACTATAAAATAATGAAATACGAAAATTTTTCGTCAAAAAAATTGCAAATTTGTGATTTTTTTTGTAATTTTGCACCGAAAATGGATAATTTATACCGTCAATTATATAATTGGTACGCTCAAAACCATCGTGTTTTGCCCTGGCGAGAGACCGATGATCCGTATGCTATCTGGTTGAGTGAGATCATCCTGCAGCAGACCCGTGTGGCGCAGGGGATGGACTACTACATGCGCTTTTTGAATCGCTGGCCGACCGTGGAGGCGTTAGCCGCAGCCGATGAGGCGGAAGTGTTGCGCGAATGGCAGGGTCTAGGGTACTACTCCCGGGCACGCAATCTGCATAAGGCGGCAAAGCAGATTACTACATTTCCGCGGACTTTTGACGAACTGAGGGCTCTGCCCGGTGTGGGCGAGTATACGGCCGGGGCGATTGCATCGTTTGCGTATAACCTGCCCTACCCCGCGATGGACGGGAACGTCTATCGGGTGGTAGCACGACTGCTGGATATCGACGAGGCGTTTGATACCAGTGCCGGTAAGAAACTTTTTCATAAGAAGATCGAGACCCTCTTAGACCGCGACAACCCGCGCCTATTCAACTCCGCCATCATGGAATTTGGTGCGCTCTATTGCACGCCTGTCCTGGGCGATGCGTGTGCGAGTTGTCCGCTGCAGAACATGTGTATGGGCTATGCCCATGGTACGGCGGAGGTACTACCGGTTAGGAAGCCCAGACCCAAAGTGCGCGACCGATGGTTTACTTACACGATCTACACCGACGGCGTCCACACGCTCATTCAGCGACGGGAGAATCCGAAAGATATATGGTATCATTTGTATGAGTTTCCCTGCGAGGAAAGTAATGAATTAACGAATGAAGGAGTTAACGAGTTAATGGTCTCCCTCACCCATGTGCTCTCGCACCAGAAACTTCACGCCCGTTTTATTGTACGCAGAATACAAAAAATGCCGGACATCGCCGGCACTATTGTCATTCGTTGGGAAGATCTCAATGATTATGCACTTTCCCGATTAACGCTGCGAGCGCTTGATACACTTCGCTTAATTCCTCAGAACTGAATTCTGAATTCTGAACCCTGAATTCTCTCAAGATTTCCAGATGATGGTTGATGACCGCCTGGTCACCCCGTTGCGAAGGCCCGCTCTGTGCATCCGTAGGCTTCATTGCGTGCACCTTAGCGGCCGTGTAGTCGATGAGAGGCAGTAGGGCTTCGAAAGGTATCTGCGTATCTTTGAGCACCTGAGCCGCAATGCGGTACATGAGGTTGGTGTAGTTATTAGCGAAGATACCGGCAATGTGTAGCCGCTCGCGGTCGTGTTGGTTCGCTTCGTAGATACGACTTGTCAGGCATTGTGCGAGGCTGTAGATTGCTGCGATGTCGTCGATATTACGTCCCTCGATGAAACAAGGGATGTCACTCCATTCGTCGATGAGTTGGGTGCGACTGAAGGACTGAAAGAAATACAGAATGCCGGCATGGGGTTTGTCTGCACCAAAGACCTCGATGGGCATCGAACCCGAGGTATGGAGATGGAGTGCTTGGGGTGCGTTCACCTTCGATACTACCTCCGCTAACGCATTGTCCGCCACCGTGTAAATATAGCATTCTGCCTTAGGCAGAGCATCTACAGCAGAGGGATCCGCGGTTAGCGGACGCGCATGTACCAGTTCTGCCCGAATACCCTTCAACTCCATGCCATGGTGGAGGTTTGTGCCGACACTCCCGGCGCCTATGATCACGATTTTCATTTTGCGTACTCCTTATAAAATTCGCTAACAGCGACTATACCTTTTTCCCACACCTCGAGATCCATCGACTCGTTGGGCGAGTGGATAGCGTTCTGCTCCAGACCAAAGCCCATTAATATCGTCTTGCAACCGAGTATCTGCTCGAAGGCAGCAATGATAGGAATTGAACCACCGCGACGGGCTGCCAACGGACGTTTGCCGAAGGCAATCTCAAATCCTTTCTCAGCGGCTTTATATGCGGGTATATCGATCGGACACACATATCCCTGACCACCATGCATCGGGGTCACTTTGACGCGCACACCCTTCGGGGCGATGGAAGCAATGTAGTCGATAAACGCCTTCGAGATCTTCTCATGATCTTGGTTGGCTACAAGACGGCAGGATACTTTCGCAAACGCCTTAGAAGGTAGTACGGTTTTGGAACCCTCACCGGTATAACCGCCCCATATACCGCACACGTCAAACGACGGTCGGCAAGAGTTACGCTCGAGGGTCGAATAACCTTCTTCTCCGAAGACCTCATCGACCCCGATAGATGTGTTGTATTTTTCCTGTGAAAACGGGATCTGCGCAATCATGTCTCGTTCGGCTTGCGGGATAGGCAGCACGTCATCATAGAAACCCGGAATAGTGATTCGTCCGCGATCATCTACGATTTTGGAGATCATCTCGCAGAGCGCATTAACAGGGTTCTTAACGGCACCACCGAAGTGTCCGGAATGCAAATCGCGATTCGGGCCGTCCACTTCGATTTGCCAGTAAGCAAGCCCGCGAAGACCGGTGGTGATACTTGGTGTCTCCTTACCGATCATGGACGTATCGGACACAAGAATAATGTCCGATTTGAGAAGTTCCTTATGATCTTCGAGGAAGGCCTCGAGACTCGGTGAACCGATCTCTTCTTCGCCCTCGAAGATGAACTTGACGTTACAACGCATCAAGTCTTCTTTGACCATATACTCGAAAGCCTTCGCCTGAATCATCGCCTGCCCTTTATCATCATCAGCACCACGGGCATAGAGGCGTCCGTCACGGATAGACGGTTCCCACGGATCCGATTGCCAGAGCTCCACCGGCTCCACCGGCATCACGTCATAGTGAGCATACACAAGCACAGTGGGAATCCCTTTGAGCGAAGCGTCCTGTAGCGAAGCGTCCTGTACCCTATACTCCCCGTACACAAACGGATTGCCGGCAGAGGGCAGTACTTCTGCGCGTTGGCAACCGGCCGCTAACAGCAGTTCTTTCCACCGTTCCGCACACTTCAGCATGTCCGCTTTATGCTCGGCTTGACAACTGACACTCGGGATTCGAATAAGGCTCGTCCACTCCTCTATAAACCGCGCTCGATGCGCATTAATGTAATTTAGAATTGTCATATTTTACAAATTTGCTGCAAAATTACTAAAATTCTTGCACATGTGCAAATTTTTTTGTACCTTTGCGCCCGATTTTATTTTGCGGTATTGTGCGTATACGCGTACGGGGACATATAATGATGGTGATTTTCCTACTCTGCTCGATGGCAGTGTGGGCGGAGGACAGTATACCAAGAGGCGTGTACAGCACCATGCGGGAAAGGCCGGACACAATAGGATTACAGACCGATTCAGCAAGTACCGACACCGTACAACCGAAAAAGAAAAGTGCGCTGTCGGCGCCGGTGCATTACCAATCGAAAGACTCGATGGTGATGATGGCAAACGGAACGGCGTACCTGCATGGTGATGGCGAGTTGAAGTTCGAGAAGATGGAACTAAAGTCCGAATACATTCGTATGAACCTCGACTCGAGCCAGATATACGCGCGGGGCGTGTACGACAGTCTGAATTATGAATGGAAAGGCAGGCCGGTCTTCAAGGACGGCAATGACACCTACGAGACGAATGAGATCACCTATAACATCCGCACGCAAAAGGGTTATATACGGCATGTGGTGACCCAGCAGGGCGAGGGATACATCATCGCTGACAAAACGAAGAAGATGGAGGGCAATGAGATGATGATCGGTGGTGGTCAGTACACAACCTGCGACCATCATGAGCATCCTCACTTCTACCTGAAGATGACCAAAGCGAAAGTGAAACCGGGCGATTACATCGCTACAGGACCTGCTTATATGGTAGTGGGCGATGTACCGCTACCTTTGGCCATTCCGTTCGGTTTCTTCCCCTTCAACAGCAAGTACTCCAGCGGTATCATCATGCCGACCTTCGGTGACGACTACACACGCGGTTTGTATCTGAGTAATTTCGGATACTACTTCGCGCTCTGCGACTACATGGACTTGGAAGTCACGGGTGATATATACAGCCGTGGTACGTGGGCCGTGCGCGCTAAGACACGCTATATATGGCGGTACCATTTTCAGGGCAACCTGAGTATCAACTACCGTAATGATGTCACGAGTGAGAAGGGTTTTCCGGATTACGCCGTGCGTAAGAACTTCAGCGTCCAATGGACGCACAGTCAGGACTCGAAGGCCAACCCCTACAGCACGTTCTCGGCAAGTGTGAACTTCGCAACGAGCGGTTATAACCGCAGTAATATCAATAGTTATTACAACGCCAACCTCTATTCGGAGAACACGAAGAGCAGTACGATCAACTACACACAGCGTTTCCCGGATAGTCCGTGGAGCCTGAGTATGACGGCGAGTCTGACGCAACGAACGAGTGACTCCACCATCTCGCTGACCGCCCCCCAATTGACGGCGAACATGAGCACGATCTATCCGTTCAAGTTATGGCGTCAGGCGACACTCAAGCGCAAAGGAAAGATAGGGGGCAAGGAGCAGTGGTACGAGAAGATCAGTATGAGTTATTCGCTCAACGGTAAGATCTCCACGAGTAACATGAAGGAGGATTATTTCCTGCACTCCAATTTCCTGCGCGATTGGCAAACGGGTCTGAGTCACAGTCTGCCTATCAAAGCCAGTTTCATGCTCTTCAAATACCTGTCCATCACGCCGAGTATCAACCTGCGCGACCGTATGTATTTCACGCGTGTAGACCGTCATTGGGACGACGAGAACCAGGCGCTGGCGATGGATACGACCAACGGCTTCTATAACGTGTTCGATTTCGATGTGGGCGTGAGCATGAGCACGAAGATATACGGATTCTACACACCGCTCAAGAAGCTCTTCCCTAAGAGCAGAGTGGAAAAATTCCGTCATGTGATCACACCTTCTATCGGCTTCTCCTACCACCCGAACTTCGAGAAGAGCGGATGGGGGTATTACGGCAGTTATGATCAACCGGTGTATGACGGCACGGACTCGATCACGGGGCGTAAGACGCAGAAGATCGACGACGCAGGTAATCCCGTTTATCAGCATCAGGTCTATTCGCGCTTCCCGAACGGCATGTACGGTAACGCCGTGCGTGGCCTGGCGGCTTCGCTCAATTTTGCGCTGGAGCAGAACCTCGAGATGAAGATGCTCAATAAGAACGACACGACGGGCAAGAACCCCTATAAGGTGGTGAGCATCATCGATAAATTCTCCGTGTCGAGTGCGTATAACTTCGCTGCGGACTCGATGAACTGGAGCAAGTTCAACGTCGAGTTACGTTTGAAGTTCCCGTACCTGAATAACTACACATTGACGCTCAACACGCACCTCGATCCGTACATGTACGAACTGAACTCGCTTGGCACGCCGGTGCGCACCAACAAACAGTACTGGCACAACGGCAGGTTCCCTCACTGGGACGGTTTACGATGGAACTTCAGTTATACGATCTCCAACCAGACCTTTAAGAAATGGAAGGATAAGATAGAAGGAAGGAAGAGTAATGGTGGGAATGATAAGAATGATGGGAATGATGTGAACATGGATCCGATCGAGAAAGACGACGAGGGCTTGGAACGTAACGCCAAGCCGAACAACAATAAAGAAGAGGAAGTAGACGACGGCTACGTCAAGACGGAGATCCCATGGAGCGTGTCGATCAACTACTCGCTGGCGTACCAGGAGACCAGTACATTCGACTATGAGCGCATGTATCCCAAGATGAAGTTTACGCACTCGCTCTCGCTGCACGGTAATATAGGTCTGGGGCAAGGATGGAAAGTGAGCGCAAACATGACCTATAACTTCGATTACAAGAGAGTGACGGCGTGTACGTTCAATGTGAGTCGTGACCTGCACTGCTGGAACATGTCGGCGAGCATCAACCCGATCGGTATCTTCAAGAGTTTCACGTTCCACATCGGTGTCAACGCGTCGATCTTGTCCGACCTCAAGTACGACAAGAGCAGCAACTCGAGTACGGATTCAACTACCGATTGGTGGTAGGAGGGGGGCGTTCGCCTATGCTGCTCTTCGGGGTACCGGCCCCCTGCCTACGTGTTTTGAGGCACCCCTTCCTCAAAACATGCCCCCGAGAGAGCACATAGGCTCACTATATAGGGAAAAAAAGAAGTAAGATATATGAAAATTGAGAATTTAAAAGTAGTAAGTGCCACGTACGAGTTGTACATCAACGGCGAAGGTGGTAAAGAAGAGTTGATGGAGAAAGCGACGGAAGAGGCTCCGTTGACGTGGTGTCAGGGCGAGGGGATGATGCTCCCTGCGTTCGAGGCGCAGATGGCAGGCAAAGAGGTTGGTGATAACTTCGACTTCGTGCTCAAAGCGGCGGACGCCTACGGCGAGTACATCCAAGAAGGGCTCATGGATCTGCCTAAGACAATGTTCTTTAACGGCGACGGTGAGTTTGACGAGGAGCGCGTGTATGTGGGTGCTATCGTGCCGATGAACACGGTGGACGGACAGATTGTCAAAGCACAGGTGTGTGAGATCACGGACGACCAAGTGACCATCGATCTCAACCATCCGTATGCCGGTGAAGACCTGCACTTCAAGGGCGTTATACTCAGTATCCGCGACGTCACGGAAGGTGAACTCAAAGCGATAAGAAACCCGCATCATTGCGGAAAGTGTCATTCAAAATGCAACGAATGCGATGGCGAACATTGTGGCAATTGTGGGGAGGCCTAATGTAGGCAAATCCACGTTATTTAACCGCTTGACGGGAACGCGTCGGGCGATAGTGATGAATACGGCGGGAACGACGCGTGACCGTCAGTACGGTAAGGCCGAGTGGTGCGGTCGGGAGTTCTCCGTGATCGACACCGGCGGTTGGGTGGTCAACAGCGATGACACCTTCGAGAGTGAGATCAACCGTCAAGTGGATCTGGCTATCCGCGAAGCGGATGTTGTGCTGCTGGTGGTCGATGTGAACCAAGGCGTGACGGAGTTCGATACGGAGGTAGCTCACCTGCTTCGACAGGCGAAGAAACCCACCATCCTGGCAGTCAATAAGGTGGATACCTTCGAGAACCAATACGGTGCGGCGGAGTTTTACAAACTCGGTCTGGGTGAACCCTTCATCGTGTCCGCGGAGAACGGACTCGGCACGGGTGATCTGCTGGACGAGGTGGTGAGTCGTTTCCGTAAGGAAGATGACTCCGACGAGGAACTCGAAGACCTGCCGCGTTTTGCGATCGTGGGTCGTCCGAATGCAGGCAAGTCGAGTATCCTGAATGCCTTCATTGGTGAGGAGCGCACCATCGTGACCGATATCCCGGGTACAACACGCGACAGTATCTATACGCGGTATAACAAATTCGGCAAGGACTTCTACCTCGTCGATACTGCCGGTATCCGCAAGAAAGCGAAAGTGACGGAAGATCAGGAGTACTACTCGGTAGTACGCTCTATCCGTGCGATCGAGAACAGCGACGTCTGCATCCTGATGATCGACGCGACAAGGGGCATCGAGGCGCAAGATCTGAACATTTACTCGCTCATCCAAAAGAACAAAAAGGGTCTCGTGGTCTGCATTAACAAATGGGACCTTGTGGAGAGCAAGACGAATCAGGATATCAAGGCCTACGAAGCCGCTATCCGCGAGCGTATTGCGCCCTTTACGGACTTCCCGATTATCTTCACGAGTGCCGTCACAAAACAGCGTATCTTCAAAGTGGTAGAGACGGCGCTGCACGTGTATGAGAACAAAAACAAGAAAGTGCCGACAGCGCAACTGAACGAAAAGTTCCTGCCGCTTATCGAGAACTACCCGCCCCCTGCATGGAAAGGCAAGTACATCAAGATCAAGTATTGTACGCAGTTGCCGAACACGCAGATACCGACCTTTGTGTTCTTTGCCAACCTGCCGCAATACGTCAAAGAACCGTATCGTCGCTTCTTGGAGAACAAACTGCGCGAGTGGTGGGACTTTACCGGTACACCGGTGCAACTGTTTATACGAGCCAAGTAGAATGCCGCATACATACGCCATTTTTTAAGAAAAAGTGTCCGATTTGCATTTTTATTTGCATATATGCAAAAAAAATCGTATCTTTGCCGCGCTTTTTATGGTGTAAATGAAAATTATCGGCTTCATATATCGTAATGGCGGGGCAGAGATGGTGCTCAAAGGGGACAGTTGTCTGCTCAACGGACGCAAGCCGTTTTTCGTGCCGGAGTGTAGCCAAGAGATAGGTGTTACGCCCTGTATGATCCTTCGCGTGAGCCGTTTAGGCAAAGAGATCGCGCCTAAGTTTGCGAGCCGTTATTACGACGCTGTCGCTCCGGGGGAGGATTTCATTGCGATGGACAAAGCGCGTGAGTTGGCAGCAGCCGGCAAACCTTGGACACCGGCCATCGCCTTCGACTACTCGCTGGCGATCGGAGAATGGATGGATAAAGGCGATAGGTTAAAGGTGATAGGTGATAGGCTTCTTATGTCTCCGGAAGAGGCGATCGAGCAGGCCAGCAAAGTGATGACCATCCGGCAGGGAGACCTCATTTATATCCAGGCCAAACAAGCGCCTCGGCTCGTGCAGAAAGAAGAGATTATTACCGTTGAGGTGGACGGCGAAGAGAAGTTATATTGCAAGATCAAATGAAGAAAATACTGACCATAGTGCTGTTGATGGTGATGAGCCTGCCGATGATGGCGGGTCTTCACACGTACGCCGAGAGTTCTGTCTTGGCGAACGGTTCGTGGGTCAAGATACGCGTGAGTCAGTCGGGTGTATGTAAGATGACATTCGGCGAGTTACAGAGCGCCGGTATCTCCAATCCCGCTAATGTGCGTGTGTTCGGTTATGGCGGTGCACAGAAAAATCAAGACTTCAGCAAGTCGAATATCGATGACCTGCCGCAAGTGCCGGTGTATGTCGGTTCAGACTACGTGCTCTTCTACGTGCAGGGTCCGATCAGTTGGACCTATAACCCGGGCTCAAGTCGGTTCACGCATACGCGTAATACCTATTCCAACTACGGCTATTATTTCCTGACGGAGAACGTCGGCAGTCCTCTGGCGCCGACCGAGAGTGCGGAGATCAGCGGTACACCGACCGAGGTGACGACTTATCCGCTCTATCAGGTGCATGACTTCGATTCGATCAACCTCATTGACCGCAGCGGTATCTCCGGTGGCGGCCAGACATTCTACGGTGAGCAGTTTGCGGTGGCACAGAGACGGACATTCACTTTCTCTACGCCGAACGCGATCACGGATGAGAACAGCAAGGTCTATATCGATTTGGCTGCGTATGCATCGGCTGCCTCCACTTTCACAGCTACGCTGAACGGCAGCAAGACGAGCAGCGTCACAATTGGTGCGCCGAAGATCTCAGACTACTACACGATGGGTATAGCCGGCGCGATCAACATGAACGGCGTTTCTGCCGCTTCGCAACAGCAGGTACAACTGCAACTCCAGAACAACACAGCTTCCGGTGCGCTAGGTTGGCTCAATTATATTGAGATCACCACCCAGAGCGAACTGAAGATGACGGGTTCGTACATGCCTGTCCGTACGCTCGTGAACCGTAATAACGCGACGCCGGTACGTTTCCATCTGACGAACGCCAGCGCAGCGCTGCAGGTATGGGACATCACGCGCTTGGACTCCATCACCCGTATGCCGACGACTTTCGCCAACGGCGAGTTGACGTGGGTGGGCACGCAAGCGGACGGTGTGCATGAGTATGTAGCGGTTAACCCGCAAGGCTCCTCGTGGGTCAGCGCCGAGGTGATCGGTAATGTGGCTAATCAGAACCTGCACGCGCTCAATAATATCGATTACGTCATCATCTGTCCGGATGGCTACGAGGCCGTCTCGCGTCAGTTAGCGCAGGCGCACCAAGCCAAAGAAGGCATCACATGGGCGGTGGTAACCAACCAAGAGGTATATAACGAGTTCTCGTCCGGTACGCCGGATGCAACGGCTTATCGCTGGTTGATGAAGATGCTCTACGACCGCGCTAATAACGGTACCGGTCAGGCTCCGCGCTGGTTATTGCTCATGGGCCACGGCACGTTCGACAACCGCAAACTGCTGCATACGTCCGGTACGAGTCTTATGCTCAGCTATCAGGCAGCTAACTCGCTCAACGAGGTGAAGGCTTATGCAAGCGATGACTATTTCGGTTGGCTCGATGATAACGAAGGTCTGGATAAGGATGCATCCAAAGCGAAGATGGACATCGGCGTGGGACGTCTGCCGTTTGAGAGTCTCGAAGAGGCCCAAACGACCGTCAATAAACTCATCGCATACATACGTAACGAGCAATCGGGCAAATGGAAGAACCAACTGGTGTACCTGGCCGATGACGGCGAGAACGGCATGCATACGCGTACGGCCGAAGAGAGTGCTGAGCGTGTGCGTGTACAGAACCCCGATTTCGTGGTGCATAAGATCTTCCTCGATGCCTATCCGCAGGAGGTCAATGCGAGCGGTGAGAGTTATCCGCTGGCTAAGAACAGACTGCAGAACCTCTTGAAGAGCGGCGTGCTGTTCTTTGACTACTCCGGTCACGGTGCATTCAATTCGATCACCAACGAGGCGATGCTCAACCTCAAGGATATCGAGTCGATGACTAATAAGAACCAGGCTTTCTGGTTGTTTGTCACCTGTAATTTCGCACAATGCGATGCCGGCAAACGTTCGGCGGCAGAGGCGGCGGTGCTCAACCCCCGCGGCGGTGCGATCAGTATCCTCTCCGCTACCCGAACGGCGTATGCGCAGGAGAACACGAACCTCAACCGCAGTGTGTGCCAGGCGCTGTTTGATCACACGAACACGTTCCATTACGAAGCTACGCTCGGTGAGGCCATCGCAACGGGAAAGAACCAGCTCAATAACGACGATAATAAACTGACCTACATCCTGCTGGGTGATCCGGCTTTGCGACTCCATTTTCCGACGGATTATTGGGTACAGACGAATACGCAGATAGATACGCTCAATGCACTCAGTGTGCAGCACGTGACGGGACAGATCATCGATGAGGACAGTGCGCTCGTGAGCGATTTCAACGGAACGGTGGATATCACGATCTACGATAAGATGCAGTCCATCCCCACGCGTGACAACGATCAGGTGGGCGGTGATCCGGAGGTAGTAGCGTACAACGACTACCCGGGAACGATCTTCTCCGGTTCGACACAGGTCAAGAACGGTGCGTTCGAATACACGTTCATGGTGCCCAAGGATATCCGTTATAACTACGGCAACGGACGTATCGTGTATTATGCGCATGACACGGCCTATAACGAGGACGCCGTAGGCCATTTCGAACAGTTTGTGCTCGGTGGTACAGGTTCGATCGTGACAACCGATACGGTAGGTCCTACGATGCATATTTATCTGAACAGTCCCGCTTTCCGCAATGGTGACAAGACCTATGCTACCCCACGGTTCTTTGCCGAACTGGAGGACGAGCACGGCATCAACACCGCCGGTGCGGGTATAGGACATGACCTGATGCTCATCATCGATGATGACGCGAAGATGATCTACACGCTCAATGACTATTTCATCTCGGAGAACGACAGTTATCAGCGCGGTAAGGTGAGCTATCTGATGAACGAGCTTCCGGATGGGCCACACAGTTTAACTTTCCGTGCGTGGGACTTGCTCAACAACAGCACGACGCAGAGCCTGAACTTCGTTGTGGAAGCCGGTCTGGATCCCTCTATCTCGTCCGTCATCACCTACCCCAACCCCGTTCAGCAGGGCGGAACGATCCACATGCTTGTCAATTATGACCAACCCGATGAGTTGCTCAGTACGGAACTCTATCTGTACTCGCTCAGCGGACAGAAAATCTATAGTCACACCCAAGAGAACCCCGATATCGTGACCATTAACCTCTCTGAGTTGGGTCTGCAGCCGGGCGTTTATATGTACACAATACGAATCAAATCCGAGAGCAGCAAATACAGCTCCAACTCGGGTAAAATAATAGTAACAAGATAGCCTATGAAACATATCGCTTGAAGATTAATATAGGAATACCCAGGAGAACCTGGGACCACATAGAAAACAAACAAAACAACAATAACTACAAACAATGAAAAAAATTCTTTTATCTCTCGCAGCTCTCGCGCTGGCAGTATCGGTGAGCGCACAAGCTGAACGGACACCGAATCCCGTGATCACGGCTATGCCGTCTTTGTCTATTGCACCTGATGCACGTGCTGCAGGTCTGGGTGATGTCGGTGTTTCTACGGAAGCGGATTTTAACTCGCAGTACTGGAACCCTGCCAAGTATGCGTACATGTACACCAACGGTGGTATCACCGCTAACTACACGCCGTGGTTGCGCAAGTTGGTAGGCGACATCGACTTGGCGTACCTCGCAGGTTTCTATAACTTCGGTGACCTCGCCGGAGGTATCGGTGCGAGCTTCACGTATTTCTCGATGGGTGATGTAGCATTGACCGATCGTGACGGAACCAAACTGCAGGATGTACGTCCGAACGAGTGGTCACTCGACCTCAGTTATTTCCGTAAACTGCACGAGTATGTATCTATGTCGGTAGCCGTTCGTTTCCTCTATTCGGATCTTAACAACGGCGTTAACAAAGAGACCGACATGCACCCGGCATGGACGATGGCAGCAGACATCGGTCTGTACTATCGTCAACCGTTTGAGTTGCCGATGGGTACGAGCCACCTCTCTTTGGGTTTCACCCTCAAGAACCTCGGTGGTAAGATGACCTATGCCGATGACGGTAGCAGTAACTTTATCCCGACCAGCATGAACATCGGTATGAGTTATGAGTTGCCGTGCGACAAGTACAACTTCCTGACCTTCACCGTGGAGGCTAACAAGATGCTGGTACCGACACGTTACTCGAACAAGACACCGGGCTTCGATCCGAACGATGAGACCACCTGGAAGATGCAGGATAAGGACTACGCTGACCTCAACCCGGCTAAGGGATGGTTCCAGTCCTTCGCTGATGCACCGCTGGGCACCAAAGAGGAGTTCGAAGAGGTACGCTGGGGCGCAGGTATCGAGTACTCGTACAACAAGCAGTTCTTCGCTCGCGTAGGTTACAGCTACGAGAACTACTACAAAGGTAACCGTAACGTTGTTACCTTCGGTGCCGGTTTCCACCTCTCGATCGTCACCCTCGATGTATCGTACTGTGTAGGTCTGGCTTCGTCCAACCCGTTGGATCAGACCATGCGTTTCACGCTGGGCTTCGATCTCTACGGCATCAAGGATCTGGTGAACAACCGCAAGAACAAAACGAAGTAATCTGATTCGATGCGAATTGGCTTCGGATATGATGTACATCAATTCTCCCCTGGCCGCCAACTGTGGCTAGGGGGAATTGAGGTGCCGTACGAGCAGGGCTTGCTGGGGCATTCGGATGCCGATGTGGTCATCCATGCGCTGTGCGACGCGCTCTTAGGCGCGGCAGCGATGCGCGATATCGGTTATCATTTTCCGGACACCAAAGGCAATGAGTTCGAGGGCATCGATTCGAAAATTCTCTTGCGTCGCGTGATGGCGATGATTCGTGAGGCGGGTTATGAACTCGATAACTGCGACATCACTATCTGCGCGCAAGCGCCTAAACTGAACCCCTTTATCGACGCCATGCAGGCTTGTCTGGCTGAGGTGATGGGGGTAGCAGCTAACCAAGTGAGCCTCAAAGCGACCACCACCGAGCATCTGGGCTTCGTGGGACGCCAAGAAGGCATCGCCGCTTACGCAGTAGCATTGATACAATGAGTCTTTTTCTGGCCATAAGTCTTTCCCTACTCACCGATCTATTTAAGATTGGCGGCGATCCGCATGTGCTCGAGCGTGCGGATAACTATGAGCGTATCGCGCTGACGGACAGCAGCACGATGGAGGTCTATAAAGGAACGGACTCGATACTGGTTGTCATGACGGTCTGTGCACCGCAATGCTCCTCGTGCGCGCGTATATATAATAAGGAGTGGAAACTGATCGCCACCCCTCAACCACCCTTCTCTTCCGTCTTCCCGCTCGCCACGATCGAGAACGGACGTATCATCTGGAAAGATAACGACACCTGGGAGTACTGATGGAATTTCCGATTTATTTAGTGGGATACATGGGCGCGGGGAAGACCACCGCGGGACGATTGCTGGCAGATAAACTCGGCTGGCATTTTGTGGATTTGGACGATGCGTTCGAGCAGATCCACGGCCTCAGTACGGCGGATTATATCCGTCGGTACGGCTTGGAGGAGTTCCGCAAGAAAGAGAAATACGTGGTCGAAGACTTGGCGGATCAGGTGCCGTACGAACATGTGATATACGCGACCGGCGGCGGCTATCCGTGTTGGGAGGATAACATGGATTGTCTGCGCGAGTTAGGCACGAGTATCTATATCCGCTGGAAACCCGAGCACTTGGCCAAACGGCTCAGTCTGACCGACTTGAGCGAGCGACCGGTCTTACAGGGTCGCACAGAAAAGGAGCTACTCGATTTCATAGCTCCTCAATTAGCCGCGCGTGAACCTTTCTATGCACGCGCCCATCATATTCTCGATGTAGAAGTATGCGACGAGCAGTCCGATGAGTGGATTGCCGAGCAGTTATTTCGCTTGATACGCTAAGGCGTACAGTTTCATTTGTTTGAGCATCGCAACGACGCCGTTGCTGCGTGTCGGACTCAGGTGCTCCTGCAGTCCTATGCGTTCGATGAAATAGAGCTCGGTTTTGAGTATCTCCTCGGGCGTATGGTCGCTCAGTACGGAGATCAGCAGCGCCACGATACCTTTCACCAACAGCGCATCAGAGTCGCCCTTGAAGTGCAACTTCCCGTCCTGCATCTTCGCCGTGAACCATACCTTCGACTGACAGCCGTCGATCAGGTTCGAGTCCGTCTTGTCTTCTTCCGGGAGCGGGTTTTTCTTCAACTCGTTCGCGTACTCCACGATGAGTTGGTAGCGCTCCATCCAATCATCGAAGGCTTCGAACTCCTCGATGATCTCGTCTTGTATCTCGTTAATGGATTTCGCCATTCTCAAAGATCAGTTTGCGTCCGGGATAGAGTTCCGGCCAGTTGAGGTTATGGGTGGACATGAGCACGGTGATGCCCGCTTGGGAGATAGCGTAGAGCAGATCCATGATCTCCCTGCCGGTCTCGGCATCGAGGTTACCCGTCGGCTCGTCCGCGAGGATCATCTCCGGCGAGTTGAGCAGCGCGCGGGCGATGACCACACGTTGTTGCTCTCCTCCGGACAACTCGTAGGGTTTCTTATAGGCTTTCGTCTCCATGCCTACCTGCTCCAAGACTTCATGCACATGCTCGTGCATCAGTTTCTTGTCTTTCCATCCCGTTGCGCGGAGCACGAACAGCAGGTTCTCCTCCACCGAGCGGTCGGTCAGCAGTTTGTAGTCCTGGAAGATGATACCCAGACGGCGCCGCAGGTACGGCAGTTTGCGACGACGGATCGTCCGCATGTCATACTCCAGCACCCGTGCCTCACCGTCGGCTATAGGCAGCGCACCGTAGATCGTCTTCATCAGACTCGATTTGCCGCTACCTACCTTACCTAACAGATAGATCATCTCGCCGCTCTCCACCGTCAGGTTGACGTCATGCAGCACGATCTGATCCGCCTGATGAATCGCTACGTTCTTATATTCGATTAATCCCATAACCCGTAACCTGTAACCCCTTATTCCTCATCCATTTTGCGTTCGATCTCAGCCAGTTGTGCTTTGAGATCGTCGATCTTCTTCTGCATCGACTCCACGAGCTTGTTCGCCGTCTTGGACTTAGCCGTGAAGAAGAGGATATTGTTCTCCGCGGTCTTCACCTCTTGTTTGAGTCGCTCGTGCATGCGGCGCAGGTTGTCACCGCCCTTGGCCACATAGGCCTTCCGCTGCTCCTCGCGCTCTTTGGCACGCTCCTCGCGGGCTTTCTGACGCTCCAGATACTCTTTATGACGCTGCTCACGCTCTTTGCGGCGCTCGCGCAGCTCGAGGAAGAACTCTTTCTTCGTTGCGAAGAAACGGTCGCACTCGGCGCGGTAGGTCTCGTAGATGGACTGGTTGTGCTTCTTCGGAGCAAAACCGATCTTACGCCATGCCGTCTGCAGCTCCTGCACTTTCTCCGTTGCCTCTTCCCATTGTTTGAGGTTCCAGGGCTCGCCGTTGATGATCGGCTCGTTGATGGCTTTCATCTGCTCGATGATGGCCTGCTTGGCCTCGAGGTTAGCCTGCTCTTTGGCATGCAGCTCGTCGAAATACGCCTGATGTTTCTTATTGATGATGGTGGACGCCGTCTTGAAGCGGTTCCATAGATCTTCGCGCAACTCACGGGCGATAGGACCTATCTCAGCCCACTCGTCATGCAGTTGTTGCAGCGCACGGGATGCCTCCACGATGTTATCATTGTTCTGCAGCTTCTCGGCAGCCTCGCAGAGCAAGGTCTTCAATTCGAGGTTCTTCTTGAAATCCAGATCGCGCAGCTCGATATTGATCTTCACCAAGTCGTAGAACTGCTCCTGGTACTGCTGATAAGCTTTGCGGATAGCCTGCATCTCGGTAGCCGGTACGGCACCGATCTTCTTCCACTCTGCCTGCAGCTCACGCATACGCTGGAGGTTGGCCATCACGCCGTCGGCGTCACCGCCCTCTACCATCTTCTGCATCTCGTCGAGGATAGCTTTCTTACGGGCGAGGTTCTCCGCCTCCACTTTAGCCTGCTCAGCCGTCTCCTCCGCACGTTTAGCCTTATACACACTCAGCAATTCTTTGAATTGCTCTTCGTGCGCACTTGCCTCTTCCGCTACCTCGTCGGCGATGGTATAGAACTGCGTTTTCAGATGATCTACTTGCTCTTTGATGTCAGCGACGTTCTGCTCAAGAAGTCCCTTGAGTTCGTCAATAATCTCTTGTCTTGTGTTTGCCATAACTGTCTTTTTTTGCCCTGCAAAAACCTTTGCGGCTGCAAAGGTACGTTTTTTTTTTGATATATGCAAATAAAAACGAAAAAAAATCGCCAGCGGCGGCACCGGAGGTAACCACTAAACAACAAGTCACACAGAGGAAAGGGATAAGAAAAAAAATGTGTAAAAATAATAAAAAAATACGTAGTTTCTTGCATATATGAAAAAAAAGCAGTATTTTTGCAGCCAAATTATGGAGTACGCCAAAAAGCCATAGTGAGTAGGCAAGATCATTTATTATTCAAAAGAACCGATGCCCGATGGGATATAAGTGGGCACAACCATCATGAAAAAGACCTTCTATTTCGCTCTTATCGCTCTGAGCGCAATGATGATCTCTTGTAAAGGTAACATCGAGCAAAAAGACGAGGCTCCTGTTCAAGAGTCCCGCGTAGATGGTAAGAAAGTTTCCACCGAGCTCGCACAGTACGGTTATGAGAATGCTGATCCTATGGCACTTCTCCAAGCAGCAGACATGCTGATCGCTGCTCCGATGGAGGATCGCGAAGTTGCTCCTGCTGAGGTAGCAGACAAAGACATGGCTGACAACCAATACAAAGTAGAGAAAGGCGAAGGCGCTGAGGGTGAGAAAGCTGAGAAAGCTGAGATTACTCCGGAGAAGCTGATCGCTGACGCGAAGGAGCTGGCAGCCGAGGACGAGGCTATCCTGGCTCGTGCAGCTAAGATCGAGGAGAAGCTCGCTGCTGCTGCAGGTGCTACTCGCGGTGCGCTCAATGGCCCGTATCAACACTACGATCGTATCTATGGTAACACCAGCGACACCTATACCATCCGCTTCCGCGGTGGTGAGTTGGCTGAGGTTGGTATCGTAGGTGACGGTGACACCGACCTCGACCTCTACATTTATGACGAGAACGGCAACAGCATCGTTTATGACAACAGCTACAGCGGCAACTGCTACGTTAGTTTCTATCCGCGCTGGACGGGTCCGTTCCGCGTTAAGGTGATCAACCGTGGTAGTGTATATAACAACTACTGCTTGCTGACCAACTAATTCAGGCAATACGGAATCAGAGCCGACCTAATGGGCGATCCCTTAGGTCGGCTTTTAAAAATCCCAAGACATGAGAAGCGCGATTAAGATCGGCTACTGTTGGTTGCTCGCCGTGCTGCTATTATGCACGGGCATGGAAGCCTCCGCGACCCGCCGCGCACTGGTGATCGGCATCGGTGCTTATCCGGAGTCCTCCGGGTGGGCAAAGATCAACGGCGACAAGGACGTTCCTACCGTCGTGAGTATGCTGCAGCAGAAGGATTTCCACCCCGGCGACATCATCACGCTCGTCAATGAGCAGGCTACGGCAGAGGCGATCCGTAATGCCTTCGCCACCCTACTCCAGCAGTCCCAGAAACGCGATTTCGTTTATATCCATTTCTCAGGCCACGGTCAGCGTATCACGGACACCAACGGCGACGAGGCCGGTGGGTACGACGAGGCATGGGTGCCTTACGACGCCCCGCTCAGTTACAAAGCCGCAGAAGGCTTCATCTTCAAACGCGGCGGATACTCCGGACAGAACCACCTGATCGACGATGAGCTCAATGAGTTCCTCTACAACCTGCGGAAGAAAGTGGGTGACAAAGGAAAGATCATCGTCGTAGCCGATGCCTGTCATAGCGGCGGTAGCACCCGGGAATTGAACGATGATAACGAACCCCTGGTGGTACGCGGTGTACGCGATGATTTCATCATCCCTGCCGGTGTTCGTACGGCTCCTGTCGGCGGCCATCCTATCGCCTGGGTGTTCATCAGCGCCTGCAAATCGACGCAGTGCAACTACGAGTATCACGGGGTCGGATCGCTCACCTACGCGCTCTCGCAGTTGGTGGATCGCTTTGAGCAACTGACGTGTGCTCAGTTGGAAAACAAGATACGCGCCGTCATGCGGGATATCATTCCCTGTCTGCAGACCCCCGCGGTAGAGACACCGGCGGCCGGAGCGGATGCTCTTTTCTTCTGATCATGCAACGGGTCATCTTTTGGATAGGTGTGATCGTGTGTATGGTGTGCATCACTATGATGGCTCATGCCGACACGCAACGTGCCAAGAAGATGGCCACCTCCGGTCGTAAAGCGGCGGAATACACCCTCAAGAAACTCACCAAAGAGCGCAAAGGCAGGGCTCTCTTCGATGACCTCGAGGTGATGATGCTGAGTATGATGCTGGCCTGCGAGATGCCGGAGAACGAGAACACGCTCGAGGAAGACGAAGAAGGGGCAGGCTCGAATGACGAGAACGCCAACCGTCGAAACCGCCGCAACCGACGTGACCGAGACAAACAACGCCGTAACCGGCGTAATAACAATGACCCGCGCCGACTACGCGTTCGTCAGCGCTACAGAAGGGTCGAAGAAGGACCCACCGTCTGACCCATGCTCGCACTCATCCTCACCATAGTGCTCTCATCGCTCCAGTTCAGTATCGACTCGCTGGAGCAAGCCGGTCAGTACGACGAGGCGATCGTGCAGTGCACCCGTCTCATCGAGGCCTGCACGGAGGAGGATGCCGTTGAGCGGATCGGAGCAGAGGTGGATCTGGCGTATCTGCATTCGCTCATCGGTCATGTGGGCGAAGCGACGAAGAATGCCCTTGGCGCCTTCGATGATGCCAAGCATTACATCACGCACCGGCTGCCGGTATGGCTCCAGACGAATGACTACGAAGGCGTAGCTGAAGCCGGCGAAATACTACAAGACGTGGTGCAGGTCAGCTGGGGTGCGTTGTCGGACTGCTTTGCTGCCGCGCCACGCGAGGTGGTCGATGCTTTTCTGGCGGATGCTGACCTCCCCGCCACCGCCGCTTCTTTCAAGCGCATGGCCGATCAATGGACGGCTACCAAGAAGGCCACCACGCCCGGTACCCCAAAACACACCATGCTCGAGGATCTCGAGCGCGCCTACCGCAGTATCTGGTGCGAGACCGTGCTGCTGTACGTACAGAGTGCCCCCGATTCCCCCGAAGCTCACGAGGCTTTACACACCCTCCTTACCACCCCTGACCTACCCTCTGACTACCGCCTCAAAGCGGCTATCCGGCTCGCGGCCTCGCATGCCCAGCAAGCGCAGTACGACAGCGCGCTCGTATGGATGGACTACGTGACGCGCCACGACTCGGCCGGTATCTACGCGGACGTCATCGCCGAGAACCGAGCCTGGATAGGTGTGCAACGTAACGATTGGCGCACCGCCCTACCGCTGCTGAGACAGAGTCTCGAGACCAAACGGACGGCGCTGAAGAACGAGTTCCTCTGGATGACCGCGCAGACCCGCCGCCGCACGTGGGTCAATAACTACGCCTGGTACTTCCACCAGAACGTGTCCCTCTGTGCCCTCGCACCCCATCCGGACAGCGTCAATGCGTTCATCTACGACAACGTGCTCATCGAGAAAGGATTGTTACTCTCCACCGAGACCGAACTGGAGAGCCTGCTGCGGGAGCATGGTAACCAAGCCGCGTTGGACAGTCTCCACGCCCTGCGCCGCGAGATGCGCCGCGCCAAACAACGGCAGAACGCCCGGATGGTCGAACTGGAGATCCTCAAGCAGAGCCATACCGTCGGCGATTTCACCCGACTCATCGATCTCACCTACCGCGATGTCCAACAGCAGTTGGGCGAGCAAGAGGTCGCCGTGGAGTTCATCGTGACCGCCGATGCCGATGATAACCGCTACATGCAGGCTCTCGTCATGCGCCATGATTGGTCCGCCCCTCAACTCGTGACCATCGGCACGATCGACACGCTCACGCATCTGTGTAACCTACCCCGCCTCTACCGCATGCCGGAGGTGACGGATCTCATCTGGCAACCGATCCTCCAAGCCGCTGCTGTCCAACCGAACGAGACGATCTATTTCGCACCGGACGGCCTTTTCTACCTCACGGGCATCGAGTACCTGGCGACGGAAGACGAGGGAACGATCTTCGACACCTATCACCTCGTGCGCGTCTCTTCGTCCCGCGAGCTCTGCCGTGCGCAGCGCAAAGATAGCACGCTGACCGCCGTGCTCTACGGAGGAATCCACTACACGAAGGATAACCAGACCGACCACGAGGTGGAGTACCTGCCCGCCACGCTGATCGAGGTACAAGCCCTCGACTCCATCCTCTTGACCGACAGTCTGTTCACCGGCGATGAAGCCACCGAAGAGTCGTTCATGGCCTTCTCCGGTCACGCGCCGCAGGTCATACACATCGCCACCCACGGCTTCTATATCAAGCATAAACGGGCTGATAACATGGCGCAACAGAACGTGCAGTTTGTGCGGTTGACCGAACGGCAGAAAGTGAATATCGAGGACTACGCCATGGCGCGTAGCGGTCTGCTGCTGGCGCACTCGGCTTCTTCGTGGACAGGTGCTCAACAAGAGGGTCGCACGTATGACGGTGTGCTCACCGCGGGGGAGATCGCGGCGATGGATCTGCAGAACACGGAGATCGTCGTGCTCTCGGCTTGTAAGACCGGCTTAGGAGACATCACCGTCGATGGCATCGCCGGTCTGCAACGGGGCTTCAAGAAAGCCGGTGTGCACACGATGATGATGAGTCTGTGGACAGTCGATGATAACGCGACACGGCTCTTCATGTGTGCGTTCTACCAACACCTCATCGCGGGCGAGTCCAAACTCAGTGCCTTGCGCAAAGCCCAACAGGCTCTACGGGCTGACCCGGATTATGATCATCCGCGTTTTTGGGCAGCATTCATCCTGCTCGATGCTATCTAAAATACATAAAATGCACTTTTTTTGAAAAAAAAGCGTGATTTTTTTGGTCAATTCAAAAAAAAGCAGTAATTTTGCAGCCGCTTTTGAAAGAAAGCAGTATTTTTTTTGCGGATCAGGCTCGTATAAGTAGTGTTTCGTATAACGCTCGCCGCACCGCCCTAACCCATTAAAACAATCGTCAATGTACGCAATTGTAGAAATGAAAGGCCAGCAGTTTAGAGTAGAGGCTGGCAAGAAACTGTTCATCAATCGTATGAACGAGCTCGAGAAAGGCGCAACCGTTGAGTTTGAGAACGTGCTGCTTCTGGACAACGAGGGTAAAGTAAAAGTTGGTGCTCCTTATGTAAAGGGTGCAAAAGTGGTTTGCGAAGTACTCGACAACGAGTGCCGCGGTGACAAAGTGCTGGTATTCCACAAGAAACGTCGCAAAGGTTATCGCAAGCTGAACGGTCACCGTCAGGACTTGACCAACGTAATTGTTAAAGAAATTGTTATTGCTTAAAAGAAAGGACAACCAGTATGGCTCACAAGAAAGGTGTCGGTAGTTCAAAGAACGGCCGTGAATCAGAAAGCAAACGTCTTGGCGTGAAGATCTTTGGTGGTCAATTCGCAAAGGCAGGTAACATTATCGTACGTCAACGTGGAACGGTTCACAACCCGGGTGAAAACATGGGTATGGGTTCTGACCACACGCTGTTCGCTCTGTGCGACGGAATCGTAACTTTCCGCAAGAAACGCGACAACAAATCGTACGTAAGTATTCAACCGGTAGAGGCGTAAACATGTTAACTTTAAAACAGATTTACGACGACAAGGCGAAAGTCATTGCCGGTCTCAACAAGAAGCACTTCTCAGGCGCCGCAGAGGCAATCGACGAAGTGCTTCGTCTTGATGGAGAGCGCAAGGCCGCGCAGCAGGAGAAAGATGCAGCGGCAGCGCAGATGAATCAGATCAGCAAGTCCATCGGTATGCTGATGGCCAAAGGTCAACGCTCAGAAGCGGAAGTAGCGAAAGCGCAGACCGGAGAGCTCAAGGCAAAGATCGCGGAGTTCGATCAGAAGATGGCCGCAGCGGAAGAGGCACAGACCAAACTGCTGCTCACCATCCCGAACGTACCCTACGACATCGTACCCGAAGGCGCTGCTGCAGAGGATAACCTCGTAGTCAAATCGAACGTACCCCACCACGGTGGTGACACCGTAGGTACCTGGGTTGGAGAGGTGAATAACGACGAAGCCAAATTACCTCATTGGGAATTGGCGAAGAAGTACAACCTCATCGATTTTGACCTAGGCGTGAAGATCTCGGGAGCAGGATTCCCCGTGTATATCGGTCAAGGTGCGCGTCTGCAACGTGCGCTGATCAATTTCTTCCTTGCGGAAGCTAACAAAGCCGGTTATACGGAGATCATGCCGCCGACGGTAGTGAACGCTGCATCGGGTTACGGAACGGGTCAGTTGCCGGATAAAGAGGGTCAGATGTACCACTGCGAGGTGGACGACCTCTATCTCATACCGACAGCCGAGGTGCCTGTGACGAACCTCTATCGCGATGTCATCCTCGACGAGGCACAACTGCCGATCAAGAACTGCGCTTACACGGAGTGTTTCCGTCGCGAGGCAGGTAGTTACGGCAAGGATGTACGCGGTCTGAACCGTCTGCATGAGTTCTCGAAGATCGAGATCGTACGTATCGACACGCCCGAACATTCGGACGCATCGCACAAGGAGATGCTCGAGCACGTAGAGGGTCTGCTCCAGAAACTGGAACTGCCCTACCGTATCCTCCGACTCTCCGGCGGCGATATGTCGTTTACCGCTGCGCTCTGTTATGACTTCGAGGTGTACTCCGAGGCACAACACCGTTGGTTGGAGGTATCCAGCACATCGAATTTCGACACCTATCAGGCTAACCGCCTCAAGTGTCGTTACCGCCGTGCAGAGGATAAGAAAGTGGCACTCTGCCACACCCTCAACGGTTCAGCACTCGCTCTCCCGCGTATCGTAGCAGCGCTGTTGGAGAACAACCAATGCGAAGAAGGAATTCGTATCCCGAAAGCATTGCAGCCGTTCTTCGGCGACGACATGATACGCTAATAAGGAGGACGCAGGTATGCGCGAGAAATACCGATCATTTCTCCGATTTTGTATAGTGGGCTGCTGCGCCGCGGCAGTCCACTATGGTATTTATTATATGCTGCTGTTGGTGTCTGCACCGGTGAATGCAGCGTATATAGCCGGTTACCTGATCAGTTTTATCGGTAATTTCTTCGCAACCAGTTATTTCACGTTCTCTTCTCGTCCCACCTGGGGACGTTTTGTCGGCTTTGCCGGCAGTCACGCACTGAACTTCGTGCTGCATATAATCTTGCTCAATCTGTTCCTTTGGCTGGGTATTCATCGTCTTATTGCGCCTATCTTGGTGATGGGTGTGGCGATGCTGGTGCAGTACGCGGTGCTGTACCTCGTGTACCATTTTCCGGCGCGCGCGATAGAAGGTAAGGTGCTACTCTCGTTCGACACCGAGGAGTACGACGTACCGCTGGAGCATGGCGTGGAATGGGATCCGATCTCGCAGGGCATGGAGGTGTCTCGCTTCGGTACCACGCGCATACTCGATTGTCTGAAAGAATGCGGCATCCATGCTACCTTCTTCTGCACCGCTAATTTTGCGCAGAATGCACCGGAACTCATGGCGCGGATTGTGCGCGAGGGGCATGAGGTCGCCTCGCACGGATGCGATCATTGGCAGCCTAAACCGGAGCATGTGATCGAATCCAAACGCATCCTGGAACAACTGACGGGACAGCCGGTGTACGGTTATCGTCAGCCGCGTATGTTCCCCGTGGACAATCAGGAACTCAAGCAGCAGGGCTACGCGTATAACGCCTCGCTCAACCCGGCGTTCATTCCCGGACGCTACATGCACCTCGACATGCCGCGCACGTGGTTCTACAAACAGGAGGTGTTGCAGATTCCGGCCTCGGTGAGCCCGTGGTTACGGATCCCGCTTTTCTGGTTGGCGCTGCATAACTTCCCGCTGTGGTTGTACCAATCGCTCGTGCGCCGCACATTGCGTCACGATGGTTATTTCAATACCTATTTCCATCCCTGGGAGTTTTATCCGTTAGGAGAACACCCGGAATGGAAACTGCCGTTTATCATCCGCCATCATGCCGGTGCGCCTATGTACGAACGGCTGAAAGCGGTGATCGTGAATCTCCAATCCCGCGGAGCGGAGTTCGTCACGTATCATGAGTTTGCTCAAACAAAATAATTGCCGGTTATGAAAAAGAAAATCACCATTCTTCTGCCCGCCTACAACGAAGAGGCATGTTTTGACCACCTGCAGGAATGCATGCATCAGGTGCTTGCAGATAACCCTGCTTATGAGTGGGAGTTTCTGCTCGTCAACGACGGCAGTACCGATGGTACGCTGGATAAGATGGAGTCGCTTCACCATGCCGATCCCGCGCACTGGTCGTATATCGATCTCTCGCGTAACTACGGCAAGGAGGTAGCGATGATGGCAGGTTTCGATTATGCGAAAGGCGATGCGGTCATCATCATGGATGCCGACATGCAGCATCCTATCTCGGCCATCCCGGAGATGCTCCAATGGTGGGAAGAAGGATACGACGATGTCTATGCCCAGCGCCGCTCGAGCCGTGAGTCGTGGTTCAAGAAGAAGACCTCGCAGTGGTACTACACCATGCTGCAACGCCTGACGCGCGTACCGATCCAGAAGAACACCGGCGACTTCCGTCTGCTCGACCGCACATGCGTGGAGGCACTGCGTAAGATGCGTGAGTCGGAGCGGAACACGAAAGGACTGTACTCGTGGATCGGATTTAAGAAAAAAGGCATCTACTACGACCAATTGGAGCGCCAGCAGGGTTCGTCCAAATGGCGTTTCTCGCAACTTGTCAACCTCGCCATCAACGGCATGACCAGTTATACGGTAGCGCCGCTGCGCATCGCAATGTATATGGGTATCGGCGTCTCGTTCGTAGCGTTCCTCTACCTGGTGTACATCCTGATCACGACCTTGCTCTACGGCGATCCGGTAGCCGGTTATCCGACCATCATGGTGACCATCCTTTTCCTCGGAGGTATTCAATTGCTCACGATAGGCGTGTTAGGCGAATACCTCGGCCGGGTATTCAACGAGACCAAGAACCGACCGGGTTATTTCGTTCGCCGGTACAACGATGAAAAAGTATGAGAAAGTTCCTCAATTTCTTTACGGTTCCCCGTAACATTTACTGGCTGGGATTCGTTATAGCAGTCGCTGCCTCGGCCATTGAGTTGTTCCGCGGCGGAGCGGAGAACTACCGTGTCTTCTATGATGCTACGCATCAGTTCTGGCAGGGCATCAATGCCTACACGCCGGAATTCGTGGACGTTCATCACCGCTATTTCATCTATTCGCCGATCTTCTGTGTGCTATTCACGCCGTTTGCTTTTCTGCCGTTTTATGTGGGTGGCTTTGCGTGGAATCTGTTTGGTTACACGGTCTTTTATTTCGCGGTCAGGCACCTGCCCGGTGCACTATCCGAGAAAGTGCCGTACATCCTGTTGTACCTGCTGTTGACGGTGGCACAGAGCCTGTTCTGTTTCCAATACAACCTCTTGGTGGCGGCGATCTTCGTATGGGCGTTTGTGCTGCTGGAGCGGGATCAGGCTTTCTGGGCTGTGCTGCTCATCATGCTCTCGGCAACCACCAAGATCTACGGTGTCGTCGAACTGGCACTATTGCTCTGCTATCCGCGCTTCTGGCGTAATATCGGTTATGTTGCCCTGACGGGATTGTTCTTCCTCTTGCTGCCGGCGCTGAACGGAGGTATCGACGGGCTGCTGACGGGCTACCACAACTGGTTGGCGCAACTGACGGATCATCAGCAGTCCACCGGCACGTACTACTCCATCCTTTTTGTGCCGGGTATCAAGGAGTTTGCCCTGACTCATATGCGTATTTTCCAGGGAGCGGTATTGGGTCTTTTGGCCGTGCTGTTCTTCCTTTGTCGCAACCGCTGGAGCGAGTATGCGTTCCGCATCGGCGCGTTGGCCGGACTGATGATCTATATCGTGCTGTTCAGCGAAGCGGCGGAATACACGACCTATACGATTGCCATGACGGGGTATGCTTTGTGGTACTTCTCAGAGGACAACCGCCCCCTCGTGGACAAGGTGCTTTTCTGGGCGCTCTTCGTCCTTTGGTGCGTGATGCCGATTGACCTTTTCTGCCCATCCAAGATCTGTAATTATATCCATTCAACCCTTTGGATAGGTGTGCTTACGTACACCGTCGCGTGGGTGCGGCTGATCTATTCCACCTGCAAGAAGTAAGAAATTTTTCAAAAATTTGGCATACACTCTTGTGTATGTCAATTTTTTTTTGTAATTTTGCGGGCAAAATTGGTAAGTACGTTATGACCACAACAATTATTGCAATACTTCTAACCATTGTAGTGCTGATTTTCGGCTTCTGGTTGATTCAGTATTCAGGCTTTCGCAACGAAGAGAAGAAACGCCAATGGGAGTTGAAACGCGAGAGTCAGAAATCCATCTCCCCCATCCGCCTGCGCGCTTACGAGCGCTTAGCCTTGTTACTCGAGCGCACGAAGCCCGAGCACATGCTCATGGAGCTGCGTGCCAAAGAGCCCGAGGCGCTGGCGACGTGGACCATCCCACAGCTGCAGCAATACCTGTTGCAGACCATCCGGGCGGAGTTTGACCACAACCAGAGTCAGCAGATCTATGTGTCCGAAGAAGTATGGGACTTGATCATCAATGCGCGTGACCAGATGGCAGCGTTCGTCATTGCTATGTCGGCACAGTTGCCCAAGGACGCGACGGCGCAGGTCTATGCCACGACTCTTCTGACCGCCTTCAACAGCAACGGCGTTACCCCTACCGATAAAGCCCTCGAAGAACTGAAACGTGAAGCGAAAGATCTTATGTAATATAGTATTCGCTTTGCTGCTAAGCGTAGCAGCATTCGCAGAGGACACGGTTGCCGTAGCCACACCGGAGAAGCCCAAGAAGCAGATCTACTACGGCACGCAGGTGAAGTTCGACATCCTCTCGCCGATCCTCACGCCGGCGCTTCATAACTGGCAGATGCAGCACTACGAGGTGGCGGTGAACGTACGGCTGGCAAAGCGTTGGTACCCCACTTTCGAGTTGGGTTATACCGGCGGCAAGACCCATAACGACAGCGTGAACTATATCGGTCACGGCGGATTCTTCCGCGTAGGTTGCGACCTCAACCCGCTGAAGAAACATCCGGAGAGCCCGCACGCATTGCTGGTGGGCTTACGCCTCGGAACTGGCATGCAGCAGTTTGACACCAACCGCTTCCACGCCGATTGTTGGGGAGAGATCGTGGCCGGTTGTCAAGTGGAGATAGCGAAGGTGAACAACACCGCTTTTTACATGGGTTGGATGGGACGCTTCAAGGTGCTCTTCACCCGCAAAGGCGATAACACACCGATATACATCCCCGGTTTCGGTTCACGCGATAACATCGGCTGGGGAGCGAATTACTATTTAGGATGGAAATTTTAAAACAAAATATTATTACTATGAACAAGACACAACTTATGAATCGTGCAGCGGATAACATCCGTATCCTGGCTGCAGCAGCAGTAGAGAAAGCAAAGAGTGGTCACCCGGGCGGAGCCATGGGCGGCGCAGACTTCATCAACGTCCTCTTTAGCGAGTTTTTAGAGTACGATCCGGAGAACCCGGGTTGGGAAGCACGTGACCGTTTCTTCCTCGACCCCGGGCACATGGCTCCGATGCTCTACAGCCAACTCTGCCTGGCAGGCAAATTCACCCTCGATGATCTGGCTAACCTCCGTCAGTGGGGTTCAGTTACGCCCGGTCACCCGGAGCGCGAGATCGAGCGTATGATCGAGAACACGAGCGGTCCGCTCGGTCAGGGACATACGTTTGCTGTCGGTGCAGCAATCGCAGCTAAGTGGTTCAACCAGCGTTACGGTGCGATCCATAACCCGACAATCTACGCGTTCATCTCGGATGGTGGTGTACAGGAAGAGATCTCGCAAGGTGCTGGTCGTCTGGCAGGTCACCTCGGATTGGATAACCTCGTTATGTTCTACGACTCGAACACGATCCAGCTCTCTACGGGTTGTGGTGAGGTTACCTCGGAAGATGTAGCCGCTAAGTACGCTGCATGGGGATGGTTCGTTCAGGAGATCCCGGGCAATGACCCCGACGCTATCCGCGAGGCCATCATCAAAGCCAAAGCCCACAAAGGTCAACCGTCCATCATCATCGGCCACACCACGATGGGTAAGGGTTGTGTCACAGCCGAAGGAGCTAGTTGGGAAGGCAAATGCTCGACCCACGGTGCCCCGCTGAGCAAAACCGGTGCATCCTTCGAGAAGACCATCGAGCACCTCGGTGGTGATCCGAAGCATCCGTTCCAGATCTTCCCGGAAGTAGCCAAACTGTATGAAGAGCGCGCTATTGAACTGCGCGAGTTGTGCAATAAGAAATACGCGCAATACCACGACTGGAAAGAGAAGAACCCGGTGGCTGCGAACGAGTACGAGACCTTCATGGCCGGCGAAGCACCGTGCGTAGACTGGAGCCTGATCGAACAGAAAGCCGGTGACGCTACGCGTAACGCCAGCGGTAAAGTGCTGTCGTTCCTCGCTGAGAACGTAGGTAACATGATCGTTTCTTCTGCTGACCTCTCTAACTCCGATAAGACCGACGGTTTCCTCAAGAAGACCCATGCGTTCACCAAAGGTGACTTCAGCGGTCAGTTCCTCCAAGCCGGTGTATCCGAGCTCACGATGGCTTGCGTCATGATCGGTATGGCGCTCCACGGCGGTATTATCCCCGCTTGCGGTACGTTCTTCGTATTCAGCGATTATATGAAACCGGCAGTACGTATGGCTGCTCTCATGGAGCTGCCGGTTAAGTTCATCTGGAGCCATGACGCGTTCCGCGTAGGTGAGGATGGTCCGACCCATGAGCCGGTAGAGCAAGAGGCACAGATCCGTCTGATGGAGAAACTGCATAACCACCACGGCAAACCATCGATGTTGGTACTCCGTCCGGCTGATGCCGAAGAGACCACCCTCGCATGGCGTGCAGCGCTCGAGAACGTAGAGACCCCGACGGCACTCATCTTGAGTCGTCAGGACATCGCGCCGGTACCCAACGTCAATCTCGAAGGTTTCCGCAAAGGTGCATACATCGTTTCCAAAGACGAGAACCCGCAGATTGTGTTGCTCGCTTCCGGTAGTGAGGTTTCGACCCTGCTCGCTGGCGCAGAACTCCTTCGCGCAGAAGGAATCCGCTTGCAGATTGTCAGCGTACCGTCAGAAGGACTCTTCCGCGAGCAAGATAAGAAATATCAGGACGAAGTGCTGCCGAAGGGCATCAAGCGTTTCGGTATGACGGCAGGTCTGCCTTGCACACTCGAAGGACTCGTGGGCGAGAACGGTGCTATCTGGGGCCTTGAGAGCTTCGGATTCTCCGCGCCGTACAAAGTGCTCGACGAGAAACTCGGCTTCACGGCACAAAATGTATACGAGCAAGTAAAAAAACTCTTATAATATAAATGGATTACAATTTTAGTGACATAGAGCGCAAATGGCAAGAGGCGTGGGCGAAAGACGGTGTCTATACCGTTTCCAATGCGTCCGACAAGCCCCATTACTACGTGCTCGATATGTTCCCCTACCCCTCGGGAGCCGGCTTGCATGTCGGCCACCCGCTGGGGTATATAGCGAGTGATATCTACTCCCGCTACAAACGTCTCAAAGGATTCAATGTGCTCCACCCGATGGGTTTTGACTCATACGGTTTGCCGGCAGAACAATATGCCATCCAGACCGGTCAACACCCCGAGAAGACCACCTTCGAGAACATCGACCGCTATATCTCGCAACTTAAGAAGATCGGTTTCTGCTACGACTGGAACCGTGAGGTGCGTACCTGCGACCCGAAGTTCTATAAGTGGACACAGTGGGCGTTCATTCAAATGTTCAACTCCTATTTCGATCCCAAGACCCAGAAGGCACAGCCGATCAGCAAACTGATTGCGGAATGGGAGGCCAATGACCCGAAGTGGGCAACGATGAGCGAGAAAGAGCAACAGGAGCGTCTGATGAACTACCGCATCGCGTACCTCGCCGACACGAAGGTGAACTGGTGTCCGCAACTCGGTACGGTGCTCGCCAACGATGAGGTCAGCGAAGGTCTCAGCGTACGTGGCGGTTATCCGGTAGAGCAGCGCGTGATGCGCCAGTGGTGCCTGCGCGTGAGTGCGTATGCGGGTCGTCTGCTGGAAGGGCTCGATCGTATCGATTGGACAGAGTCCCTCAAAGAGACCCAACGTAACTGGATCGGTCGTTCGGAAGGCGCAGAAATGCAGTTCAGCATCAAAGGACAGGATGAACCGTTCACGATCTTCACCACCCGCGCGGACACAATCTACGGCGTGACGTTCATGGTGCTTGCGCCCGAAAGCGAATATGTACAGCGCGTCATCACGGACGAGCAACGCGAAGAGGTAGAGACTTACCTCACGCGCTGCAAGAACCGTACGGAGCGCGAGCGTATAGCAGACCGCCGCGTGACCGGTGTGTTCACGGGCTCGTACGCCATCAACCCGCTCACGCAGGGCGAGATACCTATTTATATCTCCGACTACGTACTTGCGGGTTACGGTACCGGTGCTATCATGGCCGTACCGGCACACGACAGCCGTGACTACGCCTTCGCCAAGCATTTTAACCTGCCGATCATCCCGCTTATCGAAGGCGCGGATATCAGCGAGGAGTCGTTTGACGCCAAAGAAGGCAAGATGATCAACTCCGGTTTCCTCAACGGTATGGAGGTCAAAGAGGCCATCCAAGCCATGAAGGAGTACATCACCAACACCGGTATCGGACGTGTCAAGGTGAACTATCGTCTGCGTGATGCGATCTTCAGCCGTCAGCGGTATTGGGGCGAACCGTTCCCTGTTTATTACAAGGACGGCATGCCTTATACCTTGCCGGAAGACAAGTTGCCGTTAGAGTTGCCGGAAGTGAAAGATTTCAAGCCGACGGCAGATGGTCGTCCGCCGTTGGGCAATGCAGAGAATTGGGAGTACGAAGGCAATCCGCTCGAGCTCTGCACGATGCCGGGCTTTGCGGGGTCTTCCGCTTACTACCTCCGCTATATGGATCCGCATAACGACGAGGCACTCGTAGGCAAACAAGCCAACGACTACTGGCGTCAAGTGGATCTGTATCTGGGTGGTAGTGAGCACGCGACGGGACACTTGATCTACAGCCGTTTCTGGAATAAATTCCTCTACGACCTCGGTTATGTATGTGAGGATGAACCGTTCAAGAAACTGATCAACCAGGGTATGATACAAGGCCGCTCAAACTTCGTCTATCGTTATATAGGCGAAGGCGCAACGGGTAACCTCTATATCAGCTACAACCTCATCGAGAACCCTGAGTACAAGGACAAGGTTCAACCGATACACGTGAACGTCAACATCGTCAACAACGATGTACTTGACATCAATGCCTTCCGCGCATGGATGCCGGAGTTTAAGAACGCCGAGTTCGTCTTTGCCGATGGTACCTCGTCCGAACTCACAGGCTATACCGCCGGTCCGAAGCAGTACATCTGCGGCTGGGCAGTCGAGAAGATGAGTAAGTCCATGTTCAACGTGGTGAACCCGGATGACGTGATTGCTAAGTTCGGTGCCGACACCTTACGTCTGTATGAGATGTTTTTGGGTCCGTTGGAGATGTCCAAACCGTGGGATACGAACGGTATCGACGGTGTACACCGTTTCCTCAAACGTCTGTGGAACATGTACGAGAACATTGAGGAGGCAGAACCGACCAAAGACGAGCTGCGCAGCCTGCATAAGCTCATCAAGAAGATTACGTGGGATATCGAGAATTTCTCGTTCAACACGTCCATCCCGGCCTTCATGATTGCGCAGAACGAACTGAGTGCACTCAAATGCAACAAACGTGCGATACTCGAGCAGTTCGCAGTGTTGATGGCACCGTACGCACCGCACATCGCGGAAGAGATGTGGCATCGTTGCGGCAACGAGTCGTTCGTGGTGAACGCCGAGTGGCCGGTTTGCGACGAGTCCTACCTCGTGGAGGACACGCAGAAGTATCCGGTACAGTTCAACGGAAAAGTACGCTTCACCTTCGAGTGCCCGAAAGACACCCCGAAAGAAGAGGTAGAGAAATTAGTGCTCGCCCATGAAGATACGGCCAAGTATCTGAACGGTGCTCAGATAAAGAAAATCATTGTCGTACCGGGCAGAATAGTAAACATCGTGATGGGGTAATATAAAGGGAGGCGAGTTGCCTCGTCTCCCTTGTGAACCAGCTGGGGCTCGAACCCAGGACCCCATCCTTAAAAGGGATGTGCTCTACCTGCTGAGCTACTGATTCATGCTCTTTCACCGAAAAAGCGTGCAAAAGTACTACAAATTTTTGATATACGCAAATATTTTTGAAAAAAAATAGCATTTTAAAGCATTTTTATGCAAATAAAATTAGAAAATAAGCGAAGAAAGACATCAAACATACAAGTCGGAAACATTTTTATCGGTTCTGACTACCCCATCCGTGTGCAGACGATGGCGAACACGAACACCAACGATATAGACGCTTCGGTGGATCAGGCGCGCCGTTGTATTGAGGCCGGTGCTGAACTGCTGCGCTTCACGACACAGGGTATCCGGGAAGTGGAATCGCTCCGTGAGATACACGCTCAAGTGTTAACGGCAGTGCCCCTTGTAGCTGACGTACACTTCAATTCCGAAGTGGCGGATGCCGCCGCACAAGTAGTGGAAGCCGTACGTATCAACCCGGGTAATTACAGCAAGGATGCTTCCAAACTGGAGGAGCGTTTTGTGCACTTGCTCGATATATGCCAAAAGCACGAGACAGCTATTCGTATCGGCGTCAACCATGGTTCGCTCTCCGAGCGCATGATGGATCAGTACGGCGACACGCCGCGTGGCATGGTAGAAAGTGTTATGGAGTTTTTGCGCATCGCCGTAGAGCACGATTTCAATAATATCGTCATCTCCGTCAAGGCTTCTAACACGCGTGTGATGGTGGAGACCGTACGCCTGCTCGTTAAGACGATGGACAAAGAGCACATGGCTTTCCCGCTGCACCTCGGTGTCACCGAAGCCGGTGAGGGTGAAGACGGACGTATCAAGTCCGCCGTAGGAATCGGAGCATTGCTCGCCGACGGCATAGGCGACACGATACGCGTCAGCCTCAGTGAGGCACCTGAGAATGAAATTCCTGTGGCACAAGACCTTGTAGATTATTTCGCAGATGAAGACTCAATCCGTTACGACGGTTCTGTCACAGCCGAAGTATTGGATAACATAGGCGGCAACGCAGAGATACGCTATACGAGTTACGAGGACGACTGGAACCTATTCTGCCTGCAAGCGGCGGCTGAGTGCGGCCGTCTGCTGTGGGACTACAAAGCAACCGAACTGACACTCGTTAACCCTAACTTCTCGGAGAATAAACTCAATTTCTTGAGCAAGGATATCCTCCAGGCTGCGCGCGTACGCATCTACAAGACGGAGTATATCTCCTGCCCGGGTTGCGGACGAACGATGTTCGATCTCCAGAAGACCGTAGCTGAAGTCAAGAAAGCCACTGCGCATCTGACCGGTCTCAAGATCGCCGTGATGGGTTGTATCGTCAACGGACCCGGTGAGATGGCCGACGCGGACTACGGTTATGTAGGCGCCGGTCGCGACCGCATCAGCCTCTACAAGGGCAAAGAGTGCGTGCTCAAGAACATCCCGCAAGAAGAAGCGGTAGAGAAACTATTGGAACTTATTAACCAACAAAAATAATACAACTATGCAAAAATCTCCATTACAGATTGCGCGTCAGGCTTACCAGCCGAAGATGCCGGTAGCTTTGCAAGGCGCAGTACGCCTCGTAGAAGGCGAGAAAACACAGTCGGTGGCTGACCAGGAAGAAATCAAACGTCTCTTCCCGAACACCTACGGTCTGCCCCTTATCACGATGGAGCCGACAACCGGCAAGAACCATTGTGACGAACCGTTCAATGTAGGCGTTATCCTCTCCGGCGGTCAGGCCCCCGGCGGTCACAACGTGATATCCGGTCTGTACGACGGCCTCAAAGCCCTCAATCCGAATAACAAACTCTATGGTTTCCTCGGCGGTCCTTCCGGTCTGATCGACGGTAAATACCAAGAGCTCACAGGCGCTATCATCGACGAGTATCGTAACACCGGCGGATTCGATATCATCGGTTCCGGTCGTACCAAACTGGAAGAGACCTGGCAGTTTGATAACGGTATCGAGGTGTGCAAGAAACTCGGTATCAAGGCCGTTGTCATCATCGGTGGTGACGACTCGAACACCAACGCATGCGTGCTCGCTGAGTACTACCTGCAGAAACAATGCGGTATTCAGGTGATCGGTTGCCCGAAGACGATCGACGGTGACCTCAAGAACGAGATGATCGAGACTTCGTTCGGTTTCGACACCGCTTGTAAGACCTACGCCGAGCTCATCGGTAACATCCAGCGCGATGCGAACTCTGCCAAGAAATACTGGCACTTTATCCGCCTCATGGGTCGTAGTGCAAGCCACATCGCCCTCGAGTGCGCACTCCAAAGCCAACCGAACATCTGCCTCATTTCCGAGGAAGTAGAGGCAAAGCAGATGACCCTCAACGACATCGTAGAGGACATCGTGAAGGTGATCGTTAACCGCGCTAACGCAGGTCTTAACTTCGGTACCATCCTTATTCCGGAAGGTCTTATCGAGTTCATCCCTGCAATGCGTATTCTGATCCAAGAGCTCAACGACATGTTGGCTGCTAACGAAGAGTTCACAAGCCTCGACGGTGATGATGCGAAACGCGAGTACGTGAAATCCAAACTGAGTCCGGATTCGTGCGCACTCTTCCGCTCGCTGCCAAAGGGTATCGCGAAACAGCTCACGCTTGACCGTGACCCGCACGGAAACGTGATGGTAAGCCAGATCGAGACCGAGAAACTGCTCATCGAGATGGTAGGCAAACGTCTTGCTCAACTCAAAGCCAACGGCGAGTATAAAGGCAAATTCGCAGCCCTCAACCACTTCTTCGGTTACGAAGGACGTTGCGCTATGCCGTCGAACTTCGATGCCGACTACTGCTACTCGATTGGTGTGAACGCTACCCACCTCATCGCAGCCGGCAAGACCGGTTACATGTCGCTGGTTCGCAACCTCACCAAGCCCGCTGCAGAGTGGCTCGCTGGTGGTGTACCTATCACGATGATGATGAACATGGAGAAACGTAACGGTAAGATGAAACCCGTTATCCAGAAAGCCCTGGTTGAGCTCGATGGTGCTCCGTTCAAGTACCTTCAGGCACACCGTGAGATGTGGGCAAGTCCGGATACGAACTATATCTACCCGGGTCCGATCCAGTACTACGGACCGAGCGAAGTATGCGATCAACCGACTCGCACTTTGTTACTCGAGCGCGGCAAGTAATAACAGAGAGTAATTGCAACAAAAAACTGCCACCGATGTGACAGTTTTTTGTTTTTATTTGCACATGTCAAAAAAAAGTACTACCTTTGCACCGCAAACGACGACAAAAATAAATGGAAATAGTGGATCTGTTGGAATATAGCGAACGGGCACAACTCCGGGCGTGGTTTGAGCAACATGCGGCAACAGAAAAATGCTGTTGGATCGCAATGTATCGCGGGAAGAAGAAGCCGGACGGTATATGTCTGCCGTACTTAGATGTCGTGGAAGAATCGCTTTGTTTCGGTTGGATCGATTCAACCCTCAAACGTCTGCCGGATGGAAGACTTGCACAACGTCTCTCGCCACGACAGAAACGAAGCCATTGGACAGAATTGAATAAACAACGCTGTGCCGACTTGGAAGCCCGCGGTCTAATGACCGACCTCGGTCGCGCAGCTTTACAAAGAGCAAAAATATGAATAACGAGATTAAAACAATCGAACTTATTCGCACGTCGCAGAGTTGGGATGGCGTGCAGTTACCTGATTTCCCGAATGGTAAACCCGAGTTAACCGTATTACGCATGACGTTTCCGGTAGGAGCCGTTACCGGCTGGCATCATCATACAGCGGTTAACTATGGTATCGTGGAGCAAGGCGATCTGACCATCGTCTGCCAAGACGGCAACGAACGTACGTTCCACGAAGGCGAAGCGTTGGTAGAGGTGGTAGGCACGATCCATCGTGGCGAGAATCGAGGCTCGAAGCCCGTTGTCCTCGATATGTTCTACTTCGCCGAGCCCGGGCAAGTACTAACCATTCAACACCAGGAGATAGTATGAATATGCAAAAAGTCATTCTTATCACAGGTGCCAGTAGCGGAATGGGCTATGAGACCGCACGGATCCTTGCCGAGCAGGGACATCGCGTCTATGGTGCGGCGCGGCGCGTGCAAAAGATAGAGGAACTGGCGGAGTACGGTGTACAGGCACTCCCGTTAGATATCACAGACGAGGCTTCGATCATCGCCTGCGTGAAGGAGATCATTGCTCGCGAAGGACGTATCGATGTGCTGATCAATAATGCCGGATACGGCTATTTCGGAGCCATCGAAGATGTACCGATGGCGGATGCCAAGCATCAGTTTGAAGTCAATATTTTCGGCCTCGCGCGAATGACGCAAGAGGTGTTGCCGCACATGCGTAAACAGCACAGCGGGCGTATCGTGAATCTTGCCAGCGTGGCAGGACATGTGACACTTGCTTTCGGTGCGTGGTACAATGCTACCAAATATGCGCTGGAAGCGTTCTCCGACGCTCTTCGCATGGAGGTGAAGCCCTTCGGCATTGATGTCGTCATCATTGAACCCGGAGCGATTCGTACCGATTGGGGTATTATTGCAGCCGACCATCTGCGCGACTCGTCGAAAGGCGGCGCATACGAACAGACAGCTACCCGCATGGCGGAGGGCTTGCGCAAGTTATACCTGTCTAAGATACCTACCGACCCCAAAATCATCAGCCGTAAGATCGCCCGTGCTGCCGTTTGTCGTTGTCCGCGGACACGTTACCGTACCGGTCGCGGAGCCAAGTTCATGGTCTTCCTGCATACGATCCTTCCCGCTCGCTGGTGGGATGCAATAGTTGTAAGAGCAATGATGAAAATGTAAATCTTTCCGCTACTTTATCCGTTACTTTTGGGGTGGAATCCTTGCGTATATCATTTTTTTTTCGTACCTTTGCGGCAAAATTGTCGCAAACAGCAACGAAATATGAGAAAATCCGCTACTATATTGTTTTTACTATGGGCATATTCGCTGATAGCAGCTGTACCCGGGTATGTCAATCCAATCCTTCCGTACGATTATTCCGACCCGGATATCATTTGTGTAGGCGATACCTATCTCATGACTTCTTCGTCGTTTAGCAACGTGCCGGGCTTGCAGATCTTAGTCTCGAAAGACCTCGTCCACTGGTCTATCGAAGATGCCGCTATTCCGAACCGCTTGCCGGGATATAAAGAAGGAGATCCGGTGCTTGGTAATTTCGTCTGGGCACCTTCCATCCGCGAGCACAACGGACAATTGTATATTTTCTACGGGGATCCGGACCGCGGCATTTTCTGTATACGCGGTCAACTGCACGCTTGGGAAGAACCTGTCTTGGTGATGCCCGGCAAAGGACTGATCGACCCGTGTCCGCTATGGGACGAGGACGGCCGTGTGTGGTTGGTTCATGCTTTGGCAGGAAGTCGGGCAGGCCTGAAGAGTGTGCTGCTGATGGCGGAACTGAACGAAGACGCACTAAGTGTCAAAACACCAAGTCGTATCATCTTTGACGGGCACGCAGAACATCCTACCTGCGAAGGTCCGAAACTGTATAAACGGAACGGATACTATTATATCATGCACCCGGCCGGAGGCGTTTCTACCGGCTGGCAAGTGGTGCAACGAAGTAAGAACATATACGGTCCGTATGAATGGAAAATAACTTTGTCGCAAGGCCATACAGCCGTTAACGGTCCTCATCAGGGAGGCTGGGTAGAAACGCCGGAAGGAGAGAACTGGTTCGTGCATTTTCAAGATGTCGGCGTAGCCGGTCGAATCGTTCATCTACAACCCGTACGCTGGATCGATGACTGGCCCGAGATGGGAAAAGACGGCGAACCGGTAGCTAAATACGGCAAGCCTAATAAAAGCGAATACACGTGGATTAATTTCGCACGTCGGGATGAGTTCGATAGCACGGCTTTAGCCTTAGACTGGCAATGGGCCGGAGGATACATCGACCCCAAATGGTACTACTGCGATGCCAAAAATGGCCTCTTGCGGCTTTATAGCGCTCCGCAGAAAGAAGATGGTTTTATGCCGAACATGATCCTGCAAAAGATCCCTTCCGTTGCATTTACGGCCACAGCGCGTGTACGGTTCAAACCTTGTCCTGACAAGAAACTGGCAGGCGCGGAACAAGCCGGAATGATTGTTTTCGGACGCAAGATATTCACGCTTCAAGCCCCCGTTTCAGATGAATGGACGTACTTGCGCCTCACCATGAACGACCACCAACAAGGACAGTTCTATACCTCTTTGGACGGCCAACATTGGAGCAAATCCGGTGACGTCTTCCAAGCGGAAAAAGGTTACTGGACCGGCGCACAAATAGGTCTCTTCTGCACTCGAAGCAAATCCATCAACGATGCGGGTTGGCTCGATGTCGACTGGTTCGAAATAACAATAAAGTAAATGATATATACAACCATCAATATGCAAACGATTCTTCTGAACAATGGTATTGAGATGCCGCTCTTGGGCTACGGACTCTTTCAGGTTCCGCCGCAAGAGGCAGAACGGTGTACACGTGACGCGCTCGAGGTAGGTTATCGCCTCATCGACACCGCACAGGCCTATGGTAATGAACAGGGCGTAGGCGATGCCATCCGCCAATCTGGTATTCCGCGTGAAGACATCTTTATCGTCACGAAGATATGGATCACCAATGCAGGCGAAGAGAAAGCGGCGCGGAGCATCGAGCAGAGTCTAAGTAAACTGCAAACGGACTATGTGGACCTGCTGCTCATTCACCAAGCCTACGGCGACGTGTTCGGCTCATGGCGTGCGATGGAGAAAGCGTACGCACAAGGCAAGGCCCGCGCTATCGGCGTAAGCAATTTTCAGGCCTGCCGATTCTATGACTTCGCGTCCGTAGTGGATGTCAAGCCTGCCGTGAACCAACTTCAATGTTGCGTCCTCTCGCAACAGCGTACCATTCTTCCGGAGATGGCGCGTTTTGATACGAAGATGATGGCTTGGGGACCGTTAGGACAAGGATCGGATGACCTGCTCAAGAGTCCCGTGCTTGCAGCTATCGGTGCGCAATACGGTAAGACACCCGCACAGGTCGCCCTTAGATGGCTCATCGAACGCGGCATCGTTGCTATCCCTAAATCAACGCATAAGGAACGTATGGCGGCGAACTTCGACATCTTCGATTTCTCGCTCACAGAGACGGACATGAAGGCCATTGAACCGCTCAATCAGAAGGACACCGGCTCCCGCGACTTCGCCGACCCGAACTACCTTCGCCGCATTCTTGGCATGTTCGACCAAAAGTAAAAAATCCCCCATGACCCATTGTCCACTTAATAACATCGATTGTCCCTGCACGAAAGAAGGATGTCCTCGTCACGGCATTTGTTGCGCATGTGTATTGCATCACAAAGAGCACGGCACCAAACTCCCTGCCTGTCTCCGCGGGATTGAAAGCCTCTCCTGATTCAGAAGCACAACTGAAAGCCGAATACGAAGCCGCCGATCACATTGCCTCCAACGGAAAAACATATACGACCCTCTGGGTCTGGAAATTTAACTCGTTGTTGTACGAATATAAACAATCACTCCCCTTTGTCGGATAAAAATGGAAATAAATGATAAATGAAGAAAGAAAAGATATGATTAGACAAGCATCCGTAGCGGACATTCCGCGCCTCATCGACTTGCTGCACCAGGTGGATATGGTGCAGCATCGTCTGCGACCGGACGGGCAATGACTCAGCGATTCGCTTCTATCAAAACATGGGTATGCGCCCACAGAAAATAGGAATGGAAATAAAATTGTAACGGGCGATGAACGCCTGGCATACCAAAAGACAATTAAATGAGAAAGATGAAAATCATTTTAACTGGAGCCACAGGTTATGTGGGCGAAGGTGTGATGCTCGAACTATTGCGTACGCCGCAAGTGGAGAAAGTGCTATCGGTCGGAAGGCGATCGGTACGAATTGACGAATATCCCTTAACAGACGCCGAAAAAGCCAAACTCGAGGAGTACATCATCCCTGATTTTATGAATCTCAAAGCCGGAGACAAGCATTTTGAGGGCTATGATGCGGTCTATTTCATTGCCGGTATTACCTCCATCGGTACGCCGGAAGATGTCTATCGCCGTATCTCATACGACATTCCGACGCATTTTGCGGACATCATGCCGAGCAAAGCGCAGATGACCTATATCTACCTCAGTGGCGCAGGCACAGATCCCAACGGTAAACAATGGTGGATGCCTATCAAGGGTGCCACGGAGCAGTATATCAACACGCTCGGTTTCAAGCACGCTTTTGCGTACCGACCGGCACTGATGCGTTGGGCAAAAGGGCAGCGTGGCACCAAGATGCAGCGGATGCAATACGCTTATATCTGTTTTTATCCGCTGATGCGTCTCTGCGGTCTTGCCAACAATATGACCGAAGTGGCGCACTCCATGCTCGCCTGTACTCGCGACGGATACAAACAATTTGTCATTAACCCGAGGGATATAACGAAACTGACTAAACAATGGTAAGCATTCTTCCTGTGTTTGGGCATTGGCTTGAAATTCATCCCAGGTATGCGGTAACAAAGTCACATTTATGAACGTAGAAGAGATTCGGGATTTCTGCCTTTCGTTAGGGAATGATGTAGAAGAGAAACTGCCCTTTACCATGTTTAAGAACGGCGAAGGAGTGCTGGTCTTCTATGTCTGCGGGCATATGTTTTGTTTCTTCGATTTGAATGATTTTCAGGTTATCTCGCTCAAGTGCCAGCCTGAACGGATAGATGAACTGAAGGCTGAGTATGACTGCGTCGGAAACCCCTATAATGAGTCGCCCAAACACTGGATCGGTCTTGACTCGCATTCTTCGCCGGACGCGCTCACAAAAGACCTCATCCGCAATTCATACGAAATCGTCAAAGCCAAATACACGAAACGGTTAAAATAGTCCCTACTAATAGATGGACATTTTGGCACAAGGATGGACGAAATGGCATAAAAATGGACAAATTGGCAGAGACAAATAGGCTGGCACGTTTATTGCCGCTTTCTGAGCGTAAACGCAACTATTTTGTTAAATTCTATACGTATGAAAACGAGTACTAAAATTTGGATGTGTATTGCGGGCGTCGCACTCGTAGCACTCGGCGTAATGTGTATCCTCTGCCCCGGGACCACATTGTTAAGCCTGGCTTGGGTATTTGGTTTGATGTTCTTCCTCGGCGGTTGCACGGAGATGGCAGCTTGGTCGGCTACTCGCGGATTTATCCCGATGAGCGGACTGATGTTCCTTTCGGCTTTGCTGCAGATTATCCTCGGCGCAGTCATGGTCTTCCATCCGGCTCCATTAATGGTGGCACTGCCGTTCATTTTTGCTTTCTGGCTTCTCTTCGAAGGAATCAACCTTGCCATCAGTTCGTTTGATTTCAAGCGTGTCGGTTTCCGCCGTTGGTGGATTGTTTGCTGCTTTGGTGTACTGGCGGCATGCTTCGGCGTGTACTGCCTCGTTAACCCAAATGTGAGTGCAGAGACCATCGCTTGGGTCGTCGGCCTAGGTATCATCCTCGACGGTATCGGCAACTGGGTTAAAGTGGCGGTTGTCAACAAAGTGGAGAAACGCTTCGTCAAACTGCATGACCGTCTCCGCGAAGTAACGGACATCGATTGGGAAGAGGTAAAATGAACCAATACACCCATCGTTATTCGCTTACAGCAGCGGATATGGACACGCGCTACCGGATGACGCCGAACGCTGTCCTGCTCTATTATCAGGATTGCTGGGCACGCTATATGTCGTGCCTGCATCTTGCTGCTTTTGACGTCATCAAACAGAACCGCATCTGGGTCATTACGGAGTTCAACGCGTGGTTTGAAGAGCAGACAGCCCTTTGGTCAGACGATATCGAGGTGACCGTTTGGAACAGCGAAGTGGGCGCGCTGCGGCTCTATGCCGAGTTCCGTGTACGTCGGTTAGATGGAATAGAAGTGGCGCACGGCTACGGCTGTTGGACGTTATTGGATACCGAGGCGCATCGTCTCGCGCCCATGACACCATTCCAACCGCAGATTCCTGTACTGCCCGAGATGACCTCCGAGACCCACAAGAAACGCCGTTTCCCGACGGATGGTACACCGCTTCAACAGATTGAACACCGTGTCAATCCCATTAACCTCGATTTCAACGGACATGTCAACAACCGCACGTACCTTAGTATCGCCATGCAGTCGGCGGACGAGGCGTTCATGGACGCACACGCGATTAGATGCCTGGCTATCCACTGGCTCAAGGAGACGTTCTTAGGTGACACGCTCACCTGCCGCTTAACCTTGCTGCCCAACGAGACCGAAGAACCTGTCTATCACTATCTCCACACGATTGTTCGCAACGATGCCGAGACCGCCGCACAAGTTTATTCCGAATGGATTCCGCGCAAGGAACAGATAGACGTCTCGGTTCATGCATCGAGAAAATAATCAGGACGCATGACCGCGCATGTACTCGCCCGGAGTGATACCGGTTTTGTTCTTGAACATGCGCGTGAAATGATGCGGGTAATCGAAGCCGAGCATGTATGCCGTTTCGCTGATGCTTCGGCCGCTCATGAGGATATGTTCATAAAGCACAATGGAACAACGTACAATGTACAAGGGGAAATAGTGAAATAGTTTTTTCTTCCCGTTATTTTTGTGTATTTGAAAAAAAAGTAGTAATTTTGCACTCGCTTACGAAATGATCAAATATGAAAATGAGAAAAATATTTATCTTTTTGCTTGCGGCAATCCTATTTGCAGCTTGCACAAATTCAAATGACAAAATGAGTAAATGTGAAAATAACACAGGGGACAAAGTGTTCCCGCTTAGCGAGAAAGTAAACCACCGAAAGGTATCTTTCCAAACCCAATACGGCTTTACGTTGGTTGGCGATCTCTACACGCCGAAGGCAAATGACAAATCTCAAATGTCAAATCACAAATACGCCGCTTTAGCGGTGTCCGGTCCTTTCGGCGCAACCAAAGAGCAGAGTTCGGGTTTATATGCGATGAAGATGGCAGAGCGCGGTTTTGTTGCACTGGCTTTTGATCCTTCTTTTACCGGCGAGAGTTCGGGTGAACCGCGTCGCACGGCTTCGCCGGACATCAATACCGAGGACTTCATGGCAGCCGTGGATTACCTTTCCAAACTGCCCGAAGTGGATGCAAACCGCATCGGTATTATTGGTATCTGCGGATGGGGAGGAATAGCACTCAATGCGGCTGCAGCGGATACGCGCATCAAAGCGACCGTGGCTTCCACGATGTACGACATGACGCGTGTGGCCGGCAACGACTACAACGATGCTTTCGATGATGAGCAGTGGCGTCACAGAAATCGTGAGAACCTGTCTCAACAGCGTCTCAATGACCCGCAAGCTATGGCAGGAGGCGTGATAGACCCACTGCCGGACGATGCACCGCAGTTCGTCAAGGACTACCACGATTACTACAAGACCCCGCGCGGCTACCACGCACGCAGTGGCAACTCGAATGACGGATGGCGTGTCATCGGCACGCAGGCTTATGCCAACAGCCGTTTCCTGTATTATATCAACGAGATCCGTTCGGCGGTTCTGATCATGCACGGTGAAAATGCGCACAGCCGTTATTTTGGCGAAGCGGCGTACCATTACATGGTGGACGGAAAGGCAGAGGGCTACAAGACTGTGGTAGCTCCGAATCCCTGTCCCGAGAATAAAGAGCTGCTTATCATTCCCGATGCCTCGCATTGCGATCTCTATGACGGCGGTTATACCGAGCCGGCAGGCCAAGGCGAACCCAAGAACCTCATCCCGTGGGATAAGTTGGCTGAGTTCTTTGAGAAAAATCTAAAGTAAAAAGTCTCAATTTGTAAAAGAAGGCTTAAAGGGAGGTTATAGTTTCGCCTGAATGCTCACTTTTGCCCAAGCGCCGGGTTGGAGGATTCCGCCGTAGTCGTAATAGCGCGTATGGGTGATATTTGTACACTCGGCAGCGACACGCAGGTAGCGGTTCTGCCAATAGATAGAACCATCCAATAACCACACGGGCTGATAGTTCTGCACAGCCCCTTCGGCATTGTTGAACTGACCTTCTCGTTTCTGAAAGCGCACCGTCCATGAAGCGCCAAAACCTTTGTAGATACCATGCTCCAGACGGATAGACAGTTTATGACTCAGGTAATCGAGATAGCGTGAACCCGTCTCTTTGAGGTCCAAGTTCAGATAGGTGTATGCGTAATCGACCGCCACACAACGCAGCCATTCGTTAAGCCGGTATGCGATAGAAAGTTCTATACCCGTAGCATCCACACGTTGTTGATTCTGTGCGTGATACGGTCGTTTCGTATCTTCCGGCACATACACCCAGTCGATGATGTCTCTTCCCCATCGGTAGTACCAATCGGCGGACAAAGTGAGCATGCCTTTGTCTGATTTGTCATTTGAGATTTGAGATTTGAGATTTCTTAATTTCCATTCTCCTTTGTAACCGACTGAGAGGAGCCATGCTTTTTCGGGATTGAGGTTGCGGTTACCCAGTTGGTTTCCGGCGTTGTAATAGAGATCGGTGAACGTGGGCATGCGCAGCGAGCGGTTGGCATTCAGATAAACGGTTCCGCCTTTTTTGAAGTCATAGCCGATGTTTGCTCCTCCACCCAGATGGTGTCCGAATTGGGAGTTGTATGTGCCGTTGATGCCGATGGAAGCGGCTAAACCTGCATAATAGAAGCTTTGTTCGGCATAGTAGTTCGTATGGAAACGATTACCTCCTTTGACCAGATCCAATACGCGAACTTGGGATAGCGGAAAACCTTCTACATTCGGTACTTGTCCGTTTGGATTGATGGTGTCACCAAGGTTCGTAGAGTGCATGTTTTCATTATGGATACTGATTCCGAAGGATGTGGTTCCAACACGCGAAGCATAATGGGCAGCCAGCGCGGCGGAAGCGGTCTGCGCGAAGTGGAAATTGCCGTATAACCGTTGCCCGCGATGCCATTCGTAGCGGTCGTAGTTAGCGCGATAAGCCGCTTGAGCATCTAAGCGCCATGCCCCCCAGCGATGTGCGTACTTGGCGGACGCAAAAGCAGTACGCGTAGCGTCAAACTGATCTTGCGACCCAAAACCATAACCCATTCCCAACCCCGCATCTTTCCATTGCGCACCGGCCTGCACATCGAGTTCTCTCCATCGTGTCTGGAAATAGAGGTTCACCAGTTGAAAATCCGAGTTACGGCATGCAAGGGCTTCTTTCTCCGTGGGTTGGGGCGCCAGATAGCCTTCTGCTCGCGAGTAATCCGCTGCGATATTGAACAGCACCTCTTTGCGTGCCACGGACGCCGCCACCTGCGGATGAACCAAACCGTTCATGCCCCCGTCCAGACGTAAAATAGTTTGAGAGGTTGTACCTCTGTTTGAAGTTGTTTGCGCTCCGCTGTTTGAAACAGTTTGTTTCGTGACGATATTGATTGCTCCGGAGAAGGCTCCGTGCAGATGTGCCGAGGTGCCTTGCAACACTTCGATGCGCTCAATCATCGCAGGCGTAATCGGCACGTTTAGCGCATAGTGCCCGGTGTGGAAATCGCTCATACTCACGCCGTTAAGCAGCACCAGCACTTGGTCGAACGTCCCACCACGCATACTGATGTCGGCTTGGGAACCGTTGGCTCCGCGTGTCCGCACATCCAACCCAGGCAGGTATTGCAGGATATCCGCCACGGTCTGTATCGGCAACGACTCTATCTCGGCGTGCGATACCTGTGTGATAAGACGGAAGGCTTCCGAATGAACTTCAGCTTTTTGAGAAACGACCAACACCTCCTGAAGACTAAGTTGCTGGTCGGTTAAGGGGATGGAATCCGCCGTTCCCGATGAACCTTCCGCCATTACCGGTACGCAGAACAAGCCGCTGAGGGCAGCCACAGCCACACTCTTGCCATGCTTGAGCATCTCCAGATCGGTCATATAACCCGCCACATGTCCGATAGTCACCTCGCGGTGAAGCGAACGGAAAGCGGCGTACGCCTTGTGGCAGAACCGACGGAAACGGATTCTTGTTTTGAATGAATAATTTTTGAACATTTGAATAGGTGCTTTTTATAAAAAAGCACGCAAAGTTACAAAAAATAATTGAAAGTTGAAAATAAAAAACAGAAAATTTGCATAATTCATGTTTTTTTTGTACTTTTGCACTCGATTTTGGCCTTGGTAAAGGCAAGGGGCGACCCGAGAATATTCCAAAGAGTATTAACTAAAAGGGTTGCTTTATTTATGCAAAAATCCCGGATTTTCACGTATTTATACAACACGATTATCGTGTTGCTTCTTCTTGCAGGCATAACATATGTTGTGCTGCAATTCACTCATTTCGGGCACATCGAGTACACGGACAATGCCCGCGTGTTCGAACCAGCATCGAGAAAGTGCCGTACTGGCCTGTTTATGGCATCAAAATGCTGGCTCGCTTGCGATAAACAACAAAAAAATCCCACAAAAACTTGCATATGTGGGATTCTTTTTGTACCTTTGCGCAAAGTTTGCGCAAGGAAGACAAGAAACTATTAAACAAGTTAGAAATTAGTGATTTGATATAGTATGAGAAAATTATTTATAGCTATCAGCACAATGCTTTTTGCGGCATGTGCGCCGAAGTATCCGACCGTGACGCCGGATGAGTTTGAACAGACTATTGCCGAACCGGATGTGCAGTTAGTAGATGTGCGCACGCCAGAAGAGTACGAGCAAGGGCATATCGTGGGAGCGATGAATATCGACTGGAAAAACGAGGCGTTTGCGGACGAAGCCGGGCAGATGTTGGATAAGTCTAAGACCGTTGCCGTTTATTGCAGAGTTGGTCATCGCAGCCATAAGGCGGGAGACAAGTTATACAAGATGGGCTATAAGCATATCGTGGAGCTGCAAGGCGGTTTGGAAGCATGGCAAGCGGCAGGTAAGACCGTTCAGGCAGAGGTCTATGAGTGCGATGAGTTCCGGACATCTAACGGCATGAGTGTGAAACTCAACGCGCTGGTACATGCCAGTATATGGATTGAAGCCGGAGACAAGCAGATCTTCGTCGATCCCGTTTCGCACCTCGGCAACCGTTCGATTGATTACACCACCATGCCGACGGCGGATTTCATCCTCATCACGCACGAACACCATGACCATCTGGACAAAGAAGCGATTCATAACTTGTCGCACGAACTCTATACGCAAGTGATTGCAAACCAAGCATCTGCCGATATATTGGGCAAAGGTATCGTCATGGCAAATGGCGACAAGCGCCAATTGACAGACAATATTTCCATAGAGGCCGTTCCGGCGTACAACACGACCGAAGGGCATCTGCAGTTCCATCCGAAAGGACGCGATAATGGTTATATTCTGACGCTAGACGGCTTGCGTATTTACATCGCCGGAGACACGGAGGTGATATTGGAGATGGCAGATATCAAGGATATAGACATCGCTTTCCTGCCATGTAATCAGCCATACACCATGACGCCGGAGCAACTGATTGAAGCGGCGCGTATCATCCAACCGAAAGTGCTATTCCCGTATCACTACAGTCAAACCGACGTGTCCGGCATCGCAGCACAACTACCCGATATAGACGTTCAAATCAGACATTATGAATAAGAACCTGGCATACCAAAAGACGATATAATAACTTCAAATATTTTTTAATATGACACACGCATGTGAAAATTGTAAGTTTCGTGCGCACTACGACGCAAAACCTAACTCTGCGTTAGGTCGTTTCTGGAGATGGCACATCAACTTCTGTCCGGGATGGAAAGCGTATTTCACCTTCCGTTCAGCAGAAGAACAAAAGCAACTGCGCGAGAAGTATAACTTTACCAAGTATCAAGGTATCTAATGGTAACACTCAAGCGCTTGGATTACCACATGACGAGGATATAAGTATGGATTATCTACCGCAGAACCCAGCCATATTAGTATCGAGCATCAATATGCTGCTTAGGGACGAGGAATTTGACTCGCTTGAATCATTGTGCTATAACTTCAACACCGAGCCGGAGAAGATTAAAGCGATTCTTCGCGAAGCCGGTTATGTCTATAGCGAAGAACAAGAGCAATTCCGACCGATTGGATACAATGGAAACAAATAACATGGATATTACCAATCAGCTTTTAATTTTGCGAGACAGATATTATGACAGAATACGAGAAAATGCTTCATAACTTGCCGTATGATTATACGGACAAGGAGGTTCAGGCGAATATCCTGCGGGCGTATTACGCCATGCGGGATCTCAATCAATGCGGTGCATGGGACATGGATGAGTTACATCGTTGTATCAGAGCTCTCATCCCGGATGCGCATCCTTCGGTGATTATTTGTCCGCCATTCCACTGCGACCACGGTAACCGAATCAGCATAGGCGAAGGTTCGTTTATCAATTTTAATGGGGTCTTCCTGGACGATGGAGGTATTACTATCGGCGCCCACACGCTTATCGGGCCTAACTGCCAACTGCTGACACCCGATCATCCGCATGATTATCTGGAGCGGCGTCAGACCATAGAAACAGGTCTGCCAATACGGATCGGCGATGACTGCTGGTTGGGCGGCGGAGTGATTGTTTGTCCGGGTGTCACCATCGGCAACCGTGTGATCGTTGGAGCCGGTTCGGTCGTTACGCATGACATCCCTGATGATATGGTCGTTGCCGGCAATCCTGCCAAACCAATCAAGATGACTGAATAACAAAAAAAATCATCCCAATAAGCAAAATCGCATATATATGATTCTGTATTTTTCAGCAACAGGAAACAGCCTCGCCGTTGCACGACTGTTGGCAGAGCGGCTGAACGAGCAACTGATGCTGCTGACCGAAGCCGTGCAGCAGGATTGGACCGCCGAGAAACGTATCGGTTTGGTCTTTCCAACCTATGATTTTAACCTGCCACCGGCTTTGCCCGATATGATTTCGCGATTGAAGATCAGTCCGCAGTCTTATGTCTTCACGGTCGTCACGTGTGGCAGTGCGGCAGGAAACTGCATCTGGACACTGCGTCGCCTTCTGCGCGAAAAAGGTATCGAACTGGCATACAGCCATAAGGTCAGTATGCCCGATAACAGCGCGCTGGCTTTTGGGCGCAATCCTAATAAACAGTTGGGTAAGTTCGATCGTGTACCGGCTCGTATGGAACTGATCAGCCGCGAACTGCAAGCGGAAAGCCACACCTTGCACTATAGTTGGTTTGGACTCCTCTCATGGTTCCTTGGTCGTCCGGCTGTGACGAGAGGCATGATCCATTTCTTGGGTCCGAAAGTGATTGCCGACAAATGTACCGGCTGTGGTACTTGCGTGCGTGTCTGTCCGATGAAGAACATCCGCTTGGCGGACAACAAAGCTCTCACCGGCGACCATTGTACCGTGTGTCTCGCGTGCGTTCATGCTTGTGCGCAACAAGCCATCAGCACGAATGGTCAACAGGCACGCAAGGATCGTCAATACCGTCATCCTCAAATCAAACTGAAAGACCTGTTGCTCAGATAGATAACAAATAAACAAACGTATATATGACAAAGCATTTTTTACCGGCACTTGCTTGTGCCACGATGATCATGGCTGGATGCACAATGCAGCGTCAGCAAGAACAAGTATCCATGGACTACCCCCGGGCTGAGTGGGATATGGCAGGAGTGATCTTGATGCATACCCCGGGACAGGAGTTGTTCGATGGGGTCATTCATCCCTCGGCAGGTCTGTTTGAACACTATTTCGATGTGGACAAAGCAGCCGAAGAGCATTGCACTTACATTCGCCTGTTGGAGGCGAACGGCATTCGGGTTCACACCGTAACGGGTATCCTGAACGAACTGTCGATGGACACCTTGCGGATGTTGGCAGACCATGAGCTGACATACAACCTTAGCGCTATGCCGGATGCTGATAAAGCCGATGCTGAGGCTTATCGGCAGGAGGTGTTGTCGCAAATGAGCCGTGCAGAC
>CACWNR010000005.1 GCA_902762355.1 uncultured Bacteroidales bacterium | reverse complement strand
GAGTGTTCGGCAGCGAATTTCATCGGGATAAAAGAGGTTAAGGGTGACGGGTTACAGGTTACGGGATACGAATACCTGACGCCGAAGAGTAGTGCCATCCTGCCGAGTATCACGAATAATAGTCTGATGACCTTGGCGCGCGAGATGGGAATGAAAGTGACACAACGCCGAATACGATTGGAGGAATTGGAGCAGATGAGTGAGGCGGCTGCGTGCGGAACGGCTTGTGTGATCAGCCCGATAGACAAAGTGATCGACACCGAGAAAGGCAAGACCTATTCGTTCGGCGATGAACCCGGTCAGGTACTAACGAAACTCTATCACGCACTCAAAGACATCCAGTACGGACGAGCAGAAGACCGACATCACTGGTGTGAGATTGTCGACATGACGAAATAACGACATAACGTAATAACGAAAATAATAAAACTATGTTTAAGAATCAACCAAAAGGATTGTTCGCGTTGGCATTGGCCAACACAGGCGAGCGTTTCGGCTACTACACGATGTTAGCCGTCTTTGCGCTGTTCTTGCGCGCTAATTTCGGTCTGTCGGCAGACGCCGCAAGTCGTATCTACGCCGGTTTTCTGGCATGTGTGTATTTCCTCCCGCTAATTGGTGGTTGGATTGCAGACAAGATCGGTTACGGTAAGTGTGTGACGATCGGTATCTTTGTTATGTTCCTTGGCTACATCTGCCTGGCTATCCCCTTGGGAGGCGGTGGCTTTGCGATGGGCATCATGTTATTGGCCTTGTTGCTGATCTCGTTCGGTACAGGTCTTTTCAAGGGAAACCTGCAGGTTATGGTAGGTAACCTCTATGACGACCCCAAATACGCTGATCGCCGTGATGCAGCTTTCTCGCTGTTCTACATGGCGATTAATATCGGCGCTATGTTCGCTCCGACCGCCGCAGTCAAGATCATGGCATGGGCACAGGAGAGTCTGGGTTACAACGTGAACGACAGTTATCACTTTGCGTTCATGGTTGCCTGCGCGTCCTTGATCCTGAGTATCGCGATCTACTACGCTTGTCGTCCTTGGTTCAAGCATGTAGAGCACACGGCTAAACAAGCTGCACAGAGCGGAAATGAGAAAGTGGAAGAACTGACGCCGGAACAGACCAAGAAACGTATCGTAGCGCTCTGTCTCGTGTTCACGGTAGTGCTCTTCTTCTGGATGGCGTTCCACCAGAACGGTCTGACACTCACCTTCTTCGCTGACGAGTTCGTTAACCCGGTAGTAAGCGGTGCACAGACGATGGCGTTCAACATCTGGAACCTCGTTGCTGTAGCCGTACTCGTTTATTCGTTGTTTGGTATCTTCGGTGAAGGTAGCGGTAAAGCAAAAATGATCTGGGGTTGTGTGGGTTCGGTCGTAACCGCCTTCCTCGTATTCCAGTATTTCCATCATCCCGCTGAGTTGGGTATCGCTGCTCCGATCTTCCAGCAGTTCAACCCGTTCTACGTGGTAGCCCTCACGCCGGTGAGCATGGCTATCTTCGGTGCACTCAACAAACGCGGCAAAGAGCCTTCTGCTCCGCGTAAGATCGCGTACGGAATGGTCGTTGCAGCCGCAGCCTACGTGCTGATGGCCGTTTGCTCGATCGGTCTGTTGACCCCTGCACAGCAAGAGATGGCACGTATCAGTGGTGATGCTACCTTCGTGAACGCGAATGTACTCATCTATACCTACCTGATCCTCACCTTTGGTGAGTTGTTGCTCAGCCCGATGGGTATCTCGTTCGTCAGCAAGGTAGCTCCTCCGAAATACAAAGGAATGATGATGGGTGGTTGGTTTGTAGCCACCGCTATCGGTAACTACCTCGTTCGCATCGGAGGTAAACTCTGGGGCGATATACCTTTGTGGATCGTTTGGAGTGTATTCGTTGGCGTTTGCCTTATTGCCGCCATCTTTATGTTCTCCATTATGAAAAAGTTGGAAGAAGCAACTAAGTAATATGAACGAATTAATCAAATATTTCGAGAGCCTCGAAGAGCGCATCGCCACGCTGGAAGCAGAGTTGGCGAGCCTTGAGGCAGAGGTGGACGATTTGAAGAGTCGTCCCGCTCCGGAACCGCAGGTAGTAGAGAAAGAGGTCATCAAGGAAGTACCGGTGGAGGTTATCAAAGAAGTGATCGTTGAGAAGCCGGTCGTTGAGTCTGAGCCCGTCGTAGAAGAGCCCGTAAAAGAAGAGCCCGCACCGGTTGTTGAAGAAGTCGCATCTCCGAAGGCTGCGATGTACGGTAAGGCCGTGGACGATATTCGTCTGGCTATCTCGCTGGGCGACCGTTTCCTCTATCAGCGTGAACTCTTCGGTCAGAACGCCGAGTTGATGCAGAAGACCCTCACCGAACTCAACGCTTTGAACTCCTTCGACGAGGCGATGAACTACATCAGCCGCTTCGGTTGGGATACAGAGAGTAATAGCTATCAGCAATTCTTAGTTACCCTTCACCGCCGTTTTGGCTGAAAACTGAAAACTGAATACTGAATGCTATACATCGTTCCGACACCGGTAGGTAATCTCCAGGACATGACGTTCCGCGCGATAGAAACGCTGAAGTCCGTGGATCTGATTCTCGCAGAAGACACCCGCACGAGCGGGGTCTTGCTGCAGCATTTCGATATCCACACCCCGCTCAAGAGCCATCATAAGTTCAATGAGCACGAGACTTCCGCCGATATCGTGGAGCGACTCAAAGCAGGAGCGAATATTGCCTTGATCTCTGACGCGGGTACGCCGGCTATCAGTGACCCGGGCTTCTTCCTCGTGCGGGCAGCAGCCGAAGCGGATATAGAGATTCAATGTCTGCCCGGAGCGACTGCTTTTGTGCCGGCATTGGTGGATTCGGGTTTACCCAATAACCACTTCTACTTCGAAGGTTTCTTGCCGCAGAAGAAAGGACGTCAGACGCGTTTACAGTACTTGGCTAATCTGGATCAGACCTTTATTATCTATGAGTCGCCGTTCCGCCTCGTGAAGACGCTGGAGCAGTTAGCTGCCGTCTGTGGCGAAGAGCGACGCGCCAGTGTGACCCGCGAGATCAGTAAGGTGCACGAAGAGACCGTTCGCGGAACACTCGCTGAGTTAATCGCGCATTTCAAAGCCAAAGCACCGAAAGGTGAAATCGTTATTTGTGTGAAAGGACAAGAGGATGAGTGAGATGAAATCCTTGGCGAAGGACACCGCCATCTACGGGTTGAGCAGTATCATCGGTAAGTTCCTCAACTATCTGCTCGTGCCGCTGTACACCTACGTATTAGCGCGTACGGATGACTATGGTATTGTGACCAACCTCTATGCCTGGACAGCATTGCTCTTAGTGCTGCTGACCTATGGTATGGAGACGGGATTCTTCCGTTTTGCGAATCGCGAAGATTATGACGCCAAGAGTGTGTATAAGACGGCCTACTGGATGTTGTTCAGTACGAGTGCGCTGTTCTCCCTGTTGGTGCTTATCTTCCAACAACCGCTGGCAACGGCTTTAGGTTATGCTGACCACGCGGAGTTCGTAGCGATGATGTTTGTCACGGTAGCAGTCGATGCTTTTGCGAGCATTCCGTTTGCTTACCTGCGTAACCAGAAACGTCCGATTCTCTTTGCGGCACTCAAACTGCTGTTCGTCGTCCTCAACATCGCGTTCAATATCCTTTTCTTGGTGGTATTAGGCAAGAACGATGTGTTCTATGTCTTCCTTAGTAACCTGCTGGCAACAACGATTCAGACGCTGTGTCTGCTGCCGTTCACGCTACCGAAGGGAGGACGATTTGACAGCGCGGCACTTAAGCAGATGCTGCTTTACTCGTTGCCGCTCTTGGTACTCGGTGTAGCCGGTATCATGAACCAGACGCTCGATCGCATCCTCTTCCCGTACCTCTATACCGGCGACGACGCACAAGCGCAGTTGGGTATCTATGGAGCGTGCTTCAAGGTAGCGATGGTGATGATGATGTTCACCCAGGCCTTCCGTTATGCGTACGAACCATTTGTCTTCTCCAAGCACAAAGACCGCCATTCCATCGAAGCGTACGCCGACGCGATGAAGTACTATATCATCTTCTCGTACCTCATTCTGCTGGGCGTGATCTTCTATCTGGATATCTTCCGCTACATCGTTTCCAGTGCGTATTGGGAGGGACTGAAGATCGTGCCGGTGGTACTATGGACGTACGTCTTCCAAGGCGTGTATTTCAACCTCAGTTTCTGGTATAAACTGACGGACGAGACCAAGTGGGGCGCGTATTTCTCGCTCATCGGTTTGGTCATCACACTCGTGCTGCAGATAGTGGGTGTACCGCTAATCGGTTATTGGGCAAGTTGCGGCAGCAGCCTCATCTGCTACTTCGTTATCATGGTGCTCTCTTACGTCATCGGACAAAAGAAAGCGCCCATCCCCTACGACCTCAAACGTATCGGTTTATACACGGTAATAACCCTCGCCCTGCTGGCGGTTTATTACGCTATTCGTCTCAACACGAGCCTCAACATGTGGCTCCTTATGGCTATCGGTACGGTGTTGATCGGTATTTATCTATTGGTATTAAACAAATTAGATTTTTCATTCAAAGATGTTCTCAGGAATCGTAGAAACAATGGCTCAGGTCGTTAAGATAGAGGCCGAGCAAACCAATAAACATTTCACGCTTCGCAATCCGTTTGGGGAGCCGCTTAGCATCGATCAATCGATTGCGCATAACGGTGTGTGCCTCACGGTAGTGAAGATAGAAGGTGATCTCTATACCGTCACCGCCATGCAAGAGACCTTGCGTCTGACGAACCTCGACCTACTCAAGGTCGGTGATTTCGTTAACGTGGAGCGCTCGATGCTGATGGGTGGTCGTCTGGACGGACATATCGTACAAGGTCATGTGGATCAGAAAGCAACCTGCATCGAAGCCCGCGAGACCGACGGCAGTTGGTACTACCGCTTTGAGTACGACTCATCCCGCGAGATGATCGAACGCGGTTATTTCTGCGTGGACAAGGGTTCAGTGACCATCAACGGCGTCAGCCTCACGGTCTGCGAGCCCGACATTCAGGGCAACAAAGGGTACGTATCCGTTTGTATCATCCCTTACACCGAAGAGAACACCAATTTCAAATATATCCAACCCGGTACGGTCGTCAATATCGAGTTCGATATCCTCGGCAAGTACCTTTCTCGCTATGCAGCAATATTAAACAACAAATAATATGATTAATCAAAATTCTTTATCGTTTCAATTAGGAACCTCCGTGGCGCAGTACTTGATGCAATACGGAGAGAAAGAACTCAACTATGAAGAGTTCAAGGCAGGTATTGACCTCGTGCTCAATATGTCTACCAAAGCCAAAGAGGAAGGCGAGAAATTCCTCGCAGAGAATGCCAAACGCGAAGGCGTGAAGACCACAGCCAGCGGTCTGCAGTACGAAGTACTGGAAGCTACGCTTGGTCAGAAACCCAAAGCCACCGACACCGTACGCGTACATTATGAAGGTACGCTCATCGATGGTACGGTTTTCGACAGCAGCTACAAACGCGGCGAGTCGATTGCGTTCCCGCTGAACGGTGTCATCAAGGGTTGGACCGAAGGTCTGCAACTAATGTCCGTAGGCTCGAAGTACAAATTCTTTATCCCCTACCAACTGGCTTATGGCGAGCGCGGAGCAGGTGCGTCCATTCCTCCGTACGCAGCCCTCATTTTTACCGTAGAACTTTTAGGAATTGAGTAATACGCAAATTAAAATTATGAAAAAATTTAGTATCGTTTTATTGGCCGCACTGGCCATGATCTCTTGCGGAAACAGTTACAAAGCGCAAGATGTTAAGTTGGAGAATGAGACCGACTCTTTGAACTATGCTCTCGGTCTGCTCAACGGTTTGCAAATCAAGATGTATTACCTCACCAATGACAGCAGCGACGAGGCGGTTGCTGAGTTCATTGATGCACTCGATGAGGCTTATCAAGGCAAGGAAGAGGAGTTGAACAACATCGAGCAAACCGGTCGTCAGATTGGTTCAGCAGTGAAAGGTTTTGAGACCAAAGGTCTGGCAGAACAAGCAGGTTGGGCACTGAATGAGAAACTCTTCCTACAGGGTTTGGTTAACGCGTTGTATGAAGACACCACCGTTCTCACCAAAGAGGTAGCTGACAACTACGTGATGACGTGCTTCCAGACCCAGAAAGAGATGCCGGCAGCGGAGGTAGTAAAAGCCAAATGTCCGAGCAAAGCAAAGACAGTTGAGTTGACCAATGCATTGGATACCCTCAACTACGCCTTCGGTTATATGTACGGTACGCAGATTCGTGGTGATCTCTTGGCAGAAGACACTTTCGAAGAGGACGCTGAGGAGTTTATCGACAACGTCAACAAAGGCCTGAAACAAGAGGTTCGTAACCCGCAACTCGTTTCGATGGCAAAGAGCGTTGGTAAGGCAATCCGCGAGCAAGAGCCGGTAGGTCTGCTGGGTATTGAAGGTCTGGAGACCAATTTTGACCTGCTCAAGCAAGGTTTCGTTAACGGTCTGTACAACTACACCGAGCAAATGGATTTCCAATCGGCCAGCGTGTATGTAGAGACAGTTATCAACAACAAGAAGTTCGGTGCGACCAAAGCAGAGGGTGAGAAGTTCCTCCAGGAGAACGCGCTCCGCGAAGAGGTAAAGACCACCGAGAGTGGTTTGCAGTACGAAGTACTGGTAGAAGGCAAGGGTGCTAAACCGACCGCAGAGCAAACCGTTAAAGTACACTATGAGGGCACCCTCATCGATGGTACGGTTTTCGATAGCAGCTATCAACGCGGCGAGCCGATCGAGTTCCCACTCAACGGTGTCATCAAAGGTTGGACCGAAGGTCTGCAACTGATGCCGGTAGGCTCGAAATACAAACTGTATATCCCGTACGAGTTAGGTTACGGCGAGCGCGGCGCAGGTCAATCCATTCCGCCCTACGCAACCCTCATCTTCACAGTTGAGTTGCTCGAAATTAAATAACCTGTAACCCCTTATGGGCGTCATCGCTAAGCAATCGATTCGTGGTACGATAGTGACCTATCTGGGCATCGCCGTAGGCGTTGTCACCACGTTCTTCGTGTTAACCCGTTTCCTCACTACCGAGGAAATCGGGTTGGCACGAGTGCTTATCGATGCAGCGACCCTCTTTATCGGCTTGGCGCAGTTGGGCACCAACGCCAGCATCATTCGTTTCTATCCTTATTTCCAGGAGAAAGGCAGTGATGAAGACCACGGTTTCTTCTTCTGGGCGTTAGCCGTTCCGTTCATCGGATTCATCATTTTCGCCATTATCTATTGGGCTTGCAGTGTACCACTCGGTGCTTGGTTCGGGGATAAATCACCGCTGTTTGTGGAGTACTACTATTTTGTGCTTCCGTTGGCGTTCTTTATGCTCTATCAGGCTATCGGCGATTGTACTTGCAATGTGCTGATGCATATCGTGCTGCCTCGTGCGGTAAGGGAACTGATCGTACGAATCGGTCTGCTGGTACTCTATCTGCTCTACGCCTTCCGTGTCCTCTCTTTGGACGGTTTCGTTATCGGTCTGTGCGCTAACTACGCTATTGCGGCAATGATCAACATGGCGTACTTCTTCTCGCTCAAAAAGATTGTACTCAAACCGGACTTTGCTTTCCTTCGCACCAACCCGGATTTAGTTCGGCGTTATCTGCTCTATTCCGGCTTCTTGATTCTATCGGCAGTAACCGGTGTTCTGGCACCTACCCTCTCCTCGTTCTTCGTGACGGCTAAGATGGGTTTGGACACCACGGGTATCTTTGCTATCGCAACCTATATGGCTGTTTTGGTCAGTGTTCCGAATCGCTCTGTCTCGGCGATCGCTTCGCCGCAACTGGCGCGCGCTATCAAGGAGAATGACCGCGAGCAATGCTCGGTGCTCATTCGTCAGGTGACACGAAACATGATGCTTATCGGCGGGTTTATATTACTGGCAATCTGGGTGAATATCGACTTAATTTTCCATATTTTACCAAATGGTGCTACCTTTGCTGCAGCAAAGAATGTAGTGCTTATCTTGGGTGTTAGCCAATTGATTTTGGGAACATTCACTATCTGTTTAACGGCATTGAACTACAGCCGTTATTACGCTGTCAGCCTGATCTTCTCGCTGTTGTTGACCATCAGTGCCATCGTGCTGAACAACTACCTCGTGCCGCTGTGGGGAATGGAAGGTGCGGCATGCAGTAATCTCCTTTCGTACGGATTCTATTACATTCTCATCATCGCCACTGTCGTCCCGCTTGGTCATTTCCATGTGGTTGATAAGCGCTGGTGCTATATCACGTTGCTGCTCATCGCGCTCTTTGCGCTCAATTATGTATGGTGCACCTATGCGCCATCAATGAATATATGGCTTGACAGTATCCTCCGCTCGATCGTACTCATCGGTGGCGGTGCGTTCATTGCCTATAAGGCGAAACTTTCACCGGAGGTAAATGAGCAAATCAAAAATCAAAAATCAAAAATCAAAAATCGATAGAATGCGATATTTCATCGAATTTGCATATAGAGGCACGGATTTCCACGGCTCGCAGACGCAACCGAACGGAAACACGGTTCAAGCAGAGATGGAAGCCGCTTTTGCTACCATCTTACGTGAACCGGTAGCCCTCACTTTCGCCGGCCGTACCGACGCCGGCGTACATGCCGATAAGATGGTAGCGCATTTCGATGTAGAGAAAGCCGTACCCGCTAATTTTGGTGCGCGCCTTAACAATCTCCTACCCGACTCGATTGCCATCATCGATCTGCATCGTGTGACCGACGAGGCGCACGCACGCTTTGATGCGCTTGAGCGAACCTACCACTACCGAATCACCACCCGCAAAGATCCCTTCCTCTATATCAACCATACGCGCGTAGCGAAGGGATTGGATTTTGAGGCGATGAATAGCGCTGCACAAGCATTGCTTGGCAAACAGGACTTTGCTTCTTTCTGCCGCACCCACACGGATGTCAAGACAACTATCTGCGATGTCAAAGAGGCACGATGGGTGCAAGAGAATGAGACCGAGGCATATTTCGTTATCCGTGCCGATCGGTTCTTGCGTAATATGGTTCGAGCCGTTGTAGGAACATTGTTTGAGGTAGGGAAAGGCAAGATGACAGCAGAGCAGTTCAAAGCCGTCATTGATGCCCACGACCGTTGTAAGGCCGGTCATTCGGCTCCCGCAGAAGGGCTCAGTTTAGTAGAAATCATTTATCCTAAAAATACGTATTTGTCATGAAACGCCAAATCACATTCTTGCTGCTTGCCGCAGCTGTTATGAGCGCTTGTACGAAAGCGCCGCAGTATCAAACGACGATGCAAAGCGACATCAATCGTTTGACGAAATCCGCTTCCTTCGACATGCCGAAAGTAGCCGTACCGGATTTCCCGAACCGCACCTTCAACGTGCTTGACTTCGGAGCAGACAACACCGGTGTAGCACTCGCGACCGAAGCTATCCAATCAGCCATCGATGCCTGCACAGAAGCCGGCGGTGGAACGGTAGTTATACCCGAAGGTCTCTATATGACCGCACCTATCACGCTTAAGTCCAATGTGCGTTTGTACACCGAGAAGAACAGTTTTATTGTTTTCTCACACGATCTCGATCTGTATGAGATCTACGACGAGTGGTTCGAGGGCATCCCGACCAAGCGTTGCACGAGCCCGCTCAATGCGCTCAACGCAGAGAACATCGCCATCACCGGACACGGTACGTTCAACGGCAACGGCGATTGGTGGAGACCGCTTAAGAAATCCAAGATGGCTCCGGGACAATGGAAGAAACACCTCAAAGAGAAAGGCGGTATCGTAGCCAATGATATCTGGTATCCGGACAGCGCATCGCTGCTCGCGCAGAGTTACTGCCTCGACCAGAACGTACCGGTCATCGAAGATGACAGCCTCTGGCAAGTCGTTAAATCGTTCTTGCGTCCGGTGCTGCTGCATTTCGTAGGTTGTAAAAACATATTGCTCGAAGGCGTGACGTTTGAGAACAGCCCGGCTTGGAACCTCCACCCCATGTGCTGCGAGAACCTCATTATGAATAACGTCAATGTCCGTAACCCCTGGTACAGCCAGAACGGCGACGGCGTCGATGTAGAGAGTTGCAAGAACGTCGTGATCGCACACTGCTCGTTTGACGTGGGCGACGATGCCATCTGTATGAAGTCCGGTAAGGATAAACCCGGTCGCGACCGCGGCATCCCGACAGAAAATGTCGTAGTGGACGACTGTGTCGTTTATCACGGTCATGGCGGATTCGTTTGCGGTAGTGAGATGTCCGGTGGTATCAAGAATGTGGAAGTACGCAACAACCTCTATATCGGTACCGATGTCGGTCTGCGTTTCAAGAGTACCCGCGGTCGCGGTGGTGTAGTAGAGAACATCTACATCAACGGCGTCAACATGGTCAATATCCCCAACGAAGGACTGCTGTTTGACCTCTTCTACGGTGGTAAGGGTGCCGGCGAAGAGACCGAAGAGGAACTAGCAGCACGCATGAACGCAGAAGCTCCGCAAGTAAGCGAAGAGACGCCGGCGTTCAAGAATATCGTCATCGAGAATGTCAAAGGTGCCAATATCAAACGTGCGATCTATTTCAACGGCCTTCCGGAAATGAAGATCCAGAACGTGACCTTGCGTAATATCGAGATCAGTGCCACCGAAGGTGCCCTCTTCCGCCAGACCAACGGTCTCGTGATCGACAACGTCAATATCCACGCCGAGAAAGGCGAAGCCTTCCAACTCGCCCCGACGGTAGAAAATGTCAAGATCAATTGATCATATCGCGCATCTATTCGCGATGAGTATGCTACTCGCGGGTTGTTCTCCGCGGGTAGCGACTTCTTTTTGGCGTATCGGAACGGAGGCAGATAGTATCCGTCCGGGCTACGCTGTACTCTACGAGGGCACCAAAATGCGACAATGCTATCCTATTACCGAATGGACGGACACGATGCCTAATTATGTAGGCAAAGGAGACACGTACCACTCGCTTCATCACCACGGCGTAGCCGTTGAGTCCGAACTCATGGCTTACCGGATCTATTTCGACAAGAAACAGACCATCGATCCCTATTGCAAGAAAAAGCCGCAGCTCGAATTGGCGCAGAGTTATTGGTACCCTAACGACAGTCTGTTGGCCGAAGGGTACGGCGATGATATACTGCGTGTATCGGGAACGGTAGGTGTCGGTAGTGTCAAGTACTGGAACGGCAAGAAGATGGTTCATATCGAGCCCGTTGCGGAACGGAGCGAACGGATTGTATCGGCAAAAAAGGACCAAGCTACAATTGAGGTTGCTGTTAAGGGATGGGAGGTAGAGAGTAAGGTTGTGGATATGTCCACGCGCTATACGATGCAAGCGGGTCATCGGGATATGCGGTGCGATGTCAGCCTCTCCGACACCCTCTCCGGCCTTTGCACAGGTGTACAGTTTATTCCCGCGAAGGGTGGAAAAGATACGATAACAATGATTCTGCCTAACGGCGTATTATTGGCCAGTTGGGGAACGGATTGGCCGGTCAACGATAGTGTTAAGTATGCCAAAGAGACCGTCGGCCTCGCCGTCTTCATCCCCAAACAATTCGCGGGAGAATGTGTACATGACAAACAGAACAATCTGTGTATCTTAACCTCCCTTCCCTTAAGGGAGGGGGCGGAGGTAGGCCTTCACTTCTACCTCACTTGTTGCGGAGCGACAAAAGAAAACCACCCCGTGGCAACAACTGCCGAGGAGTGGTTCGCTTATCTTCGCCGCTGGGCGAAAAATCTCCGATAATTAGAAAGCCGGATCACGACGAGGAGGAGCACTTGTAGGCTCAACCCATCCCGAATCACCGGCCATCATCCAACATTCTTTACCAAGCCAAGGCTCGATACTTGATGAGGGGGTAATATATTTGCGTTCCTGTTGCATTTCTTTTACTCTATTCGGTCGTTTGACTCAAAAACGGCACAAAGGTACTACATTTTTTTGAAACGACCAAACAATTTCGTATAATTATTTAACTTTTCTACCTACTGCGTCAAACATTTCACCATTGCGGAGGATGAACAAGGTACCATTGATGATTAGTTTGGACTCTTGTACATTGTCTGCTTGTGCTTGTTCTACACCGGTAGTTATCGCCGGAGCTTTCACTATCATCAGACCGTAAGAACCAGTTGTTCCCTTCGATAACGTAAAGGTATAATCCGTCATAGTGAGATCCCAAACAGGCTGACCATCCATCGTAAGATAAATCTTGGTATCATCCTCCGGCTGAGCAGCAGAAAGAACATACTCGCCATTAGCAGGTACATACAGACCCAATGTACAATATGCATTATTGCCTTGCCAAGCCATTTCATGTACACTCAGCTTTTTACCATACGCATTTACCCACAATTGCGGAATCATCTTACTCTCGCCTGCTTTCGACAAATCATGACCAAGCATATAGGCATCCTCCTCTTTATCCGAAGCCGAAACGTAAATCGGATCCATATAATCACCGTCAACCGCGCTAAAGTTAATGCAAACAGCTTCATTCTCCGAAGCCTGCTCACGACGCGGTGCGTAATAAGCGGTAACACCTTCCGACGGATGATTGAGGGTCAAAGTAGATGCAGTAGAAGCCTGGATAAAGAACGGGCATCCGACAACAAAGGTAGTAGAGCTGGTAGGAACAGTCTTATATGCATCGAGACCATTCTGGTATACTTGTACATATCCACTTCCGGAATAAGAGGCTTTTGCGTACTGTAAGGTGGAGTTACCTACACCATTCCAGTTAGCATCCGAACCCGTACCATTCGTAATCAGCGATTTCTCCGTAACAGCGCTATAACTATTTCCGGCAGCTTTGAAACGATACGTATTATAAGAACCGTTCACCGTGAAGTAATAGAACTGTCCGGGGTTGAGGTGAGAAGTAGTAATATATTTCCAGCCCTTACCGGTAGTGAGACGTTTATCTGCGTCGTACTCACAAATCTTATAATGCGTACCATATACGCAGTTACGGTATACTTTGCCTTCCTTGCGGGAAACACCATTATTCACATCAACCGTAAACGGAACCGTGAAAGCGTACCACTTGGAATCGTTCATCGTTCCCGTCGGGTCCATGTTAATCTCAATATACGCATTCGTATAAGCGATATGATCCGCTTGGGCAATCTGTCCGCTCTTACCGGTTCCATTAGAAGTACCGATAGAAGTTTCCACCGTCAGGTCGCTCACTCTAAGCATACCGTCAACATTCACTTCACCACCATTCTTAACGAAGAGATTACCATAGGCAGGCAATTCTTGCGGGCTACCGGAACCGATAGAAAGCGTATTACCGTTCGTAACGGTTACAGTTGCGCCTTGAGCGATAGCCAAACTATTGACTGTCACATTTCCGACAATAGTTACATTGGCGTTGATGGTAACATCCGCATTCGGACCGGGAACAGCACCGGTACTCCAGTTCGAATCTTCGCCCCAATCTCCTTCTGTAGTATAAATAAATCTATCTGCTTGGAGCACGTTCGCCTCCATCGGAACACGAATCTCCAAATGGGTAAGTTCATCGACAACAACGATGGTATCTTTCCATTCGCCGGCCTGTTGAGGCGCAAACACGATAGGCAAGTCGTAATGTCCGTGGCTACCACAAGTAATATCGACTACACCACTATTCGCTATCATCATCCAATTATTATCGGCCAATTGTATAGCGTTCACGTCACCTTTCAAATCGGAATAATCAAAGCCGATAGTATCCTTACGATGCTCACCTACTTTCACATCGCCTAAGTTAATGACCGTCTCGGCAGTACGCAGATACTGACGCTTCGTTACTTGGATGTCTTTGATATAATGATATCCCGTACCACCTGCTATACGAATGAAACGAATCGCATCTGCGTTTTCATTCAACTGGAGGTTCTCTAATCTATTCCAAGCGTTTTTCGTAGGCTGAATACGTGAATTAGCGACTTCAACCCATCCGTTATTCACATGCTCCTCAACCAATATAGTACCGCCGTAGAATTCTCTACTCAGCGCCGTATAGGAAGCTCCACTATGCTGGAAGGACAATTTGTCCGGTTTACCGTTAGCCTGGTCGAAGTATATCACGTCCGAAGTAAGTTGCGGAGTCTCCCAGTCTGTAAAACTGAAATCGAACAAGAAGAGCTCTATAGCCTCGCTCTGATAGTACGTCAGCGGAGTCTCGCAACCGGTTGAAGGTGCGCGTACGATTACGGTCAGCGTTACGGAAGCAGCAGGCTCATAGTCCTCATTACCATTTACACTTGCGGTAATAGTTGTAGAACCGTAACCGATAATGGTAATGGTATTGCCATCCAACGAGAGAACATTGTTAATCGGGCACGAATAGGTGAGTTCTGCAGTACGCGCAGCCGAGTAGGTCTTCTCTCCTGTGGAGGTATTACGTAGATAAACAGAAGCCTCCAACGCAATCTCATCACCTATTTCCATTCGGAGAGGCAGGGTCTGTTGCCAGCTGATTTCCTGAATAATCTTATCGGTTGCGATGATTGTCTTCGTTTCGCTTACAGGCGACCAAGTATTGTTTCCGTCCTCGGAAGCCGTAATCGTGGTAGTACCTGCTTTTAAGACTTGGAAACCATAACCACCATTAATTATCTGAATAATCTCCTCATCACCGGAAGTATACTTAACCATGTTCGTGCTGGACGCCAAAACGGCTTCGTGAGTATTATCCACCGTCAGACCAACGGGAACAGTAATCGGATCGGAGTCAAAGCCTTCCTGCCAGGTGAGGGTCTGTACACGTCTGTTTGTTTCCGCCGTTACACGTAATACGCGACGTTGATAGCCGGTATAAATGGAGATAATAGCTGTATCTTTGCTGACCGTATTGTTGGTATACGTAACAACGATTTCCTCTTTCTGGGAGTCGCGGTTGTCACCATTTGCCGTGAAGTTCGTCTTACTCAGCGTAAAGTGCTCATTATTCGACTCCAACAGAATCTCATCGGCACACGTGCTATAATCCACATAGAATTTAGCCTGAACACTATTACCGATTGTGTTGCTCGGCATTGCCAGCGTCGATATATTATTGTGCGAAGCGTCCTGGGTATTCAGGTATGCCTTACGAGAAACTTTGATATTCTTGTACCATTTGGTCAGAGTAGCACCTTGCTTAGCACCGAAACGGATATGCGTCACTTTCTCATTGCTCTGCAAGCCTTGGAATGAATACGGACCGAAATCTTTATCATTATAACTCAATCCGGGGTTATCTACTATCGTACGCCAGTGAGAACCGTTATCTACGGTATATTCTACCACGAAATAGTCGTATCCGCCCCATTGACGGGTAGCCGTAAACCAAATCTTATCTACCGGCGCATTGATAGCAATGGGTGTATCAAAGTGACCTTCCCAGTCATTAATCGCGGTAGAAAAAGAGTATGTGTTGTAATCCTCTACCACGTAGCAAACAGGAGGAGCTGGCACGCCTACAGTAACCATCAAGTCTGCCTCGGCAGCATTGTACTTGTAGTTAGCAGCTTGGTAGATATACCAAGTAGAATAACCGTTTGTCGAATTAGTAGTAACAGTCTTTGAAGTAGCGTTATTACTGGTTATTGTTGCTACTTCCTCACCGTATGTCTGCGTTATTTGAATCGGGTACGCAGTATAATTCGTATTATTCGCTGTTAATGAGATGTCACTACTTGCGTTCTTATTCATGTCTTTCGTCCAATCACCCCAGTTATTGGTAAACACATTGGAGTGCTTCGAAACGCGTACGACAAATGTAGTTGCAGACGCTTTGTACTTGTAGGTCTCTTTTTGCGTGATTACAATCGTACCCGTACCTTGGTTCTTTCCTGTTGCTGTCTTTGTTGCGGGCACATAGGAAATAGCCAAAGATGGATCGGGACTCTCCGCTGTTACTGAGGTGGTAACATTATTCGTCAAGGTATAGTAGAAGTTACCAGAGTTCTCGCCCAGTGTCGGAACGCCTGCGGCGATATTATCTTCGCCGATATAAGCCTCATTAGGCTTCACATAGGTCAACGTATAACCGGAAACAACATTCTCATCTACTTTCACATCCAAATCCTCTACGCCCGCGTACGTACTATTATATTTATGTATAGTAATTGTCTTGGTAGCCTCAGCGGCATTGTAGCTAGTCGAAACAGTTTGTACCAATTTCAGTACTACTATACCTGCTTGGCTCAAACTCAACGAATTACCATTTACTGCAGGAGCGGTTGCAACGTCGTTGCTATTAGCCGGAGTGAAAGAAACTACCGAATAAGTCTTTGTTCCGTTGCTGGTACTGGTCCACAAGGTATTCAAGTCCAAAGCCGGAGCGTCCACCATGTAATTATCGCCGATAGTACATGTAATCACCGGATCCATGTTTACCGTTGCGTTAATCGTAGCCGACTTCGACTGGTTGTCAGACGTTCCTTTGGAGGTCAGGGTAACAGTGGTGTTGTGGTCGCCCGAGGCAGTCACATTGCCGGTTACGGTCATCGCAACAACTACCGTCACTTGATTATTGGCGTACGACCAAGAGGTCAACGACCAATCGGCGGTATTGCTTATAACCGGCTCATTAAAGTCTGCTGCCTCGTCTGCGTTCGATACACCGAAGGTCAACGTAACGGACTTCGTCTCCGGTTGAGTAAAGGTCAAAGTAGTAGTCGCCGGACTAACCGAATTCACGGTTACCGGCACGAAATATGCGTAACGAGTAATCGTTGTGCGAGGATTCATGTTTACAGCGGTCACTGTAAATTCTTCGGTATAAGAAACGGCACTGCTCTTTAGTTCTCCTGTTCCGTTAGCACCGGTGTACCAACCCATGAACTTATATCCATCGGCTTGTGATTCCTCGAAATATGCGCTACACGTAGGAGCAGCAGCCAGTATCGTAGCCGATTGCCAGTTGGAATAATCCTGAGCCTTGTAATCTTCCGGTTTGCTTGGCTTATTGCCGTTGCAACTTACCCAAGTGCCACCAGCCACGGCCGGGTTGGAATACGATTCGGCACGTCCGTAATAGGTTGCCTCCCAGTGTGCGTACAAAGTCTTATTGGATGCATAGTTCCACGTGCGTGCGGAAGTCAGGTCCGCATTGTAATACTTAGTACCGCCCGTCTGAGCATCAAAATAACCCACAAACGTATAGTCGGTTCTTTCAGGAGTAGCTATAGCACCTCCAGCTTTGAGCGTAGTGGGCATTGCGGCATCAAAGGTAGCCAGAACCGTCTGATCACTACTACTTCCGCCGTTCGCATTCAGGGTAACATCGTATTGATTTGCCGTCCATTTAGCGAACAAATCCACTGTCGCACCATTTGTTGTGGTTGCAATGGAAACTTGTTGCTTATCAGAGTACGTAACATCACCGTCGCTTGTCACAGCCCAACCTGCAAATGTATATCCTGTTTTTGTGAAAGTGTTTGCCCTTAGACTTTTCAAAGTACCATAGGTGAATCCGGTCTGAGTAACATCAGAACCGGTTCCTCCATTCGCATGAAACTTAACGGAGTATGTATTCGCATCAAATTTTGCATAATATGTATAGGTAATATCAGTTGCATCAAGAACCCTTATGATTCCCTCCCAATGTTTCCCTGGACCTCCACCTTCAGATGTACCAGTATATGTAGAGCCAGTTTTCTCCCCGCTATTACACTCCGCATTAGTATACCATGCCGCAAAATGATAGCCTGCATAAGCAGTGGCTGTATAGATACAATGCGCCTTAGTAGAAGTCAAAGACGATGTCCAAGACTCAGTCTCTAGAGTCGTTGTTGTGGCAGTAGTTGTTGTTACCTGTACACCACCGCCAACTACAGCATCGCTATATATCTGAGCATAAGCCTCTCCGCGTCCAACAGAACCAGTTCCGACACCAACTCGAACTGTCCATGTATTTCCTGCTCCCCACGCACTCTCATTTACGCCAAAAAGCCCAAACACTACAAAAAGCATCGGGGCAATGACAGACCAAATACGGGTGTTTATCGTAGGAATCCTAGACTTTATCCCTATGTTTACCGTACCCTTATCGGTTGATTTATGTAACATGTAAATCTTTTTCATATTTTTGTACCTTTCTTTTCGATTGTTTGACTAATTTGCTAAGTGAATTTTGCAAAATGTCCTATTATTAATATTTTCTGAACATTTGTTTAACATATTCACTCAAAATCGGGTGCAAAATTAATATATTTCTTTGAAATACGCAAAAAAATCGCACACTTACGCGCGCAATTAATAATAAGGTGTAGCCGTTTCTTAAAAAATGACACTTTTTATGCTATAAAACATATTCAAAGTGCCAAGTAAGAATTATTTATTCAATTACGCCGGCATCGAGCCAGGAATCGATGGTAGCGGTGACGTCGGTCATGGCCTGTTCGGGAGCGACGTCGTACTCGGCGCAGAGGGCTTTGGTGAGGGAAGCGGCGTCAAAAGAGCCGTGAGAAGAGGATAATTCAGCGGCCTTCTCCCAGAGGAAAGCAGCGGTTTCATTGAGGGTGATCATCTTGTTAAAATTGATGAGCGCCATTGATTCTCCGACGAGAATATATTCGTTGCCTAACTTACGGAGGCGAAATCCTTCAATTGTTCTCATTTTTATATAATTTCAAAATGGAATGACGATAGAGCTTTAAGAGATAGTTGCGGACGGGTTTAAGTAAGTGCCATAAATAGCCGCGAGTGAGGGGTTTACGGCGGCCAGACGGAGTCTCAATGCGTGTGACGCGGCCAATGATGTCGCCGAGGACACAACGCTCTTCGCCGGCAAGGTTTCCGTCGCCTTGGAGAACGTACGTATCGCCTTCAATGCGAATGAGACGATGGAGAACGTACGTCGTTTGTCCGCATAGCGTTTGGGTCTGCGCCAAGAGGATGTCTCCGAGGCGAGGCGGGCGTGTGAGTGCCTTAAGAATGACACTATCCCGGTCACCTTCTATGAACGGCCGCATACTCACGCCGGAAGGGGTAAAACGAACCTCTTTGCCTTCGGCCAAAAGTCGCGCCAACTCAGGAATCAATATGTCGTTCGCAATCTTCATTAAGGCGTGACGGAGAAACAGTTACAGTCCAGATACGTATAAGTTATACTTAGGATATCCGTGCTCCTGACTGCATATATTTTGAGATAGTACGCCCGGACGGGAATGGTCGCCCTAACAAAAGTACTATTCGAATAATCCATTGTAACAAGGTCTTCTCTCCATGTGGCCCCATCCGTTGAGATAGCGACTTTGACATCTACTACTTTTGCTGTATGAGAGTACGGATAAATTTTCAATTCTGAGAGTTTCGTTAACGGAGGAGAAATAATAACGGAATCACCTGTCCCGTTAGGCAGGCGAAGGCACATATATCCCGGAGAATCCACATATCTAAATATAGCATTTCCGCGACAGGTATAAACGAGTCCGTCGTCCGTTCTGCCTACTTTGTTAGCATTGGAGCGGGTCAGCGTATTGTCCGCTATTTTGATGCCGAAATTATGGGGAACATCTGTAGCGAAAGAGGCTGATGCGGTGGTCAGCAGGGCAGAAATCAGGATATATGAAAAGATGCGATTCATAGGTCTCACAAAATTTCTGCAAAGGTACAACAAATATTTGAAATATACAAGTATTTAACGGTTAAAATCGAATTTATTTGAATTTTGAGCGGTAAACACTTGTTGTTTGCACAACTGTGCGAACGTAGCTTCGAAGGGGTCCCCATCCTTGGGGGAGGTGGTCGAAGATACTACAATTATTTGATTTATGCAAATCTGGATGTGTAAAAATTGACGTTTTTTGCACAAAATCAGTTTTTGGACCTTAATTATTTGCATATATGCGCGAAATGTTGTAATTTTGTGCGATTTTTGCAAAGTACAATTAGCAAAACGCTATATAAAAACCCAAAATTTTCGTTTAACTAAAAAAACAAAAACACATGAAAAAATTATTCACATTCGCAGCTGCCATTCTGGCAAGCGTAGCAATGATGGCCGGCGTAAATGTTTTTACAGAGCAGGCTCAAGTCATCAATGATGGTAATTGGATTGTTACTGGTCCTGACAATGCCGCTAGCAGCCAATCCAGCGTGATTTTCCCTGACGAAGAGATGGAGCCCGGTTTCCCGACCGGCACACAAACCGCTGCTAACTATTTTAAAATGAATGGTACCGGTGACCTTGGTGCTAAACTTGCCACCACAAAGCGTTCCACTATTAAAAATTTGGCAGAAGGAGATGTAATTACCGTATATTGGTTTGCCACCAACACCACCACATCAACAATCACCTTATCCTACGCTCATCAAGCCGCAAAAGGAACCAAATTATATGACAGCGACCCAGTAACTCCGGTAGCAAAGACTGTTTATGCATCTGTTCTCCCTGCACTTACAGCAGAGGATATCGATCACATTGCAAATGGATATGAAGGCACCGCAGGTTTAGGATACATTTCCTGCAACAACTCTGTTTACGTATATGCTATCAAAATTGGTGGAGCAGTTCCTGTATCCAACCCTGTTACTTCTGTAGTTATTGATGGTCCGGAGGCTGTTTATGTAGGTAAGGCTGCTGCTTACGCCGCTACTACCGATGTAAAAGCTGACGAATACAAGTGGTTCGTTAACGATGTAGAGCAAGAAGGTGCAGAGACCAAGAACTTCGAGTTTACTCCGGAGGCTGAGGGTACTTTCAATATCGTTTGCAAAGCAAAGAACGCTAACAACACTGATTGGGTTGCTTCTGAGGCAATTGCACTTGTAGCAAGTGTTAAGCCGGCTGCAACTGTTTGCGCAGAACTCTATCCAGCAACATCCGGTCCGGAACCTGCGTTCCATGCAGAGGTTGCTTTGACAGAAGCAAGTTATGGTGGTAGCATGATTTTTGCTGGTGCGAAAAGTGACAACTATGTAGAATCCTTCCTGTACACCGATTATGGATTGCAAATGTGCAAAGGTGGCGCAGACTCCGTTCGCGTTATCTTGGACAGAGCGTTAGAGGCTGGTTCTACCATCGAACTCAAGATTTATGCTGCTATGGCAGACGAGAAGGAACGCGGCTTCGCCCTGCAGAACTTATCAAAGAAAACGAAATTAGCTGCTGTTTGGGCACCGAAACCGACCGAAGAATCAGAGGCTGTCATGGAGAAAATCTTCACCTATGATGTAGTTGAAGGCGACGGTCTGGCAGGCAACAATGCATTTATTCTTGCACGTAGCAACTCTGCTATCATTGAGCACATTATCGTTTCCGGTTGTGCAGAAGGTGGCGAGACCGCTATCGAGAACACCGATGCAGCAGTAAAGGCTGTGAAGTTCTTCCAGAACGGTCAGTTGATGATCGAGAAGAACGGCGTTATCTACAATGCACAGGGTGCAATCGTAAAGTAAAAAACGTTCATACAAACAAGAGGGCGCGCACATAGCGAGCCCTCTTTTGTAATTATAAGGTATGAAAAAGATATTATCTATTGCCTTGGCAGCGCTATTAAGCCTACCTATGGGCGCAATCAAGGTGCACACGATTGGTGACAGCACGATGTCGTGGTATGCCGATTCGAATCCTAAGCGCGGCTGGGGAATGTTCTTAGGAGCATTTTTTGATCCGAGCATTGTAACGGTTAACAATGCCGGTCATTCAGGACGAGACACGCGCCAGTTCTATTTAGCGAACGAAGATTGGAAAGCAGTAAAGGACGCCATGAACACGGGTGACTATCTTATTATTCAATTTGCTCACAATGACGAGGGTATCCACACCAATGGTACCGACAATCTGGATTACGCAGCCTATTGTGAAGCAAATGGGATAGCTGTTCCCTCTGAAAACCGCGGAACGAATCCCCAAACCACGTTCCGTGATTATTTACGTCTGTTTATCAGCGAGGCGCGCGCAAAGGGTGTTACACCTATTTTAGTAGGTCCTATATGCCGTAACTATTGGAAAAACGGCGACATAACTCGCAAGGGTCAACACGATTTAGGAGACAGTTTTAGCAAAATCGAAGGCACTACCCTATTGACCAACCAGAGTGTGCCGGCTACGGATAAGTCCATGAGTTATGTAGAGGCCATGCGTATTGTGGGTCAGGAAGAGAACGTGCCATTCCTGGATCTGACAGAGGCTACGCGTGCGCTGTATGTGCAGTACGGTCAGAGTAACTGCAATTCACAACTATTCACGACGGGCGATAACACGCACTTGAACGCATTAGCGGCGAATTTAGTAGCCCGTGAAGCAGCACAGTTGATGAAAAATGCCGGCATCTTAGCGGAGTATATTGATATTCCGACCACTGTGATTGCTAACCCGACGAGTATAGTGATAGGCGAGACCTATAGCGGCATAACGCAAGATCGCGAAACCATATTATCGGGTTCCGGTTTAGCGCCAGCTTCGGGTACACTCACCATCACAGCGAGCGAGAATTTACAAGTAAGTCTGGACAAAGAGGTATATGGTTCCACGGCGTCTTTGGCTTATTCGGAAGGTAGTTTATTCCAGAAATTATATATCCGCGCACTCTATTCAGAAGCAGGAGAAAAGACGGATTCGGTGGTGGTTGAATCGGGTGATATCCGCATCGTCATTCCGGTAACAGCGACCGTTATCTCATTGGATGGCGGTAGTGCGGTAAGTGCAACTTGGGAACTGAAGGCATTGCCTACTGCTCCTCTGGCGGCAGTATGTGAAGGTCCGATTTGCGGACAGATGACGCTGAGTAACATGGCCGCTATCGACTATAACAGCGCTAAGAATGAGTTCTACGATAGCGAGAGCACCGGTATCGTCATGGTTCGGTTCCACAACTCGGATGAGGGCTGTGCCAGCAAGGTAGCATGGCCTGCCGAAGAGTTGGATGAGAACGCGACTCGGTATATTGATTTCTCGTTGACCGCTCCTGCTACGTTAAACGTTCGTATCACCGGCATTAAGTTGGATGTCGCTGCACATAGTATATCTTCCATGTGTTGCCGCGTTCGCGCAGGTGTGGAGAACTTTGCAGAATTGGTAGAATTGAAAAATATGACCAATTTTGAGGTTAACCATTTACAATTCACTCCGCTTCTCGTTATCCCCGCAGGAGAGACACTTCATGTTCGTGTATTACCGTGGTTGAACAACGTCTCAACTGCAGCTAACAATAAATATCTCGGTGTACAAAACGTAGTTATTGAAGGCGTAGCCGTTGAGCCGGGCGAAGAAGGCATTGAGAACGCAGAAGAGGCAGTTAAGGCTGTTAAGTTCTTCCAAAACGGTCAGTTGATGATCGAGAAGAATGGCGTTATCTACAATGCACAGGGTGCAATCGTAAAATAAATTTTACGAAAATAGCAAAAAAATCGGCATACACTTGCGTATGTCGATTTTTTTTTGTACCTTTGCGCCCGATTTAATTTGCGTTAGTATGCATATTTTACAACATACAGGAGAATACGTCCTATTGATGGGTAAGGTACTGCGGTTACCGGATAGGCAGAGGATGTTCTGGCGGCAGTATAGCCGGGAGTTGGAGAAACAGGGTCTGCAGAGTCTGCCGATCGTGCTGTTGATATCGGTGTTTATCGGAGCGATCCTGACGATTCAGGCGAAGACGAACACGGAAAACCCGTTATTGCCGACGTATATCACGGGTCTGCTGACGCGTGATACGTTGCTGCTCGAGTTCTCGAGTACGATTTTGTGCTTGATCTTAGCGGGTAAGGTAGGCTCGAATATCGCGTCGGAGATTGGTACGATGCGTATCACGGAGCAGATCGATGCCATGGAGATCATGGGTGTCAATAGTGCGAACTATCTGATTCTGCCGAAGATTCTGGCGTTTATGAGCATCATGCCGTTTTTGTTCATTATCTCAACGGCGGCGGGTCTGATCGGCGGCTGGGGTGTCGGTGCGTTCACAGATATCATTACGATACACGACTATCTGTTAGGTGTACAATATGCGTTCAACCCGTATTTCGTATGGTACGCGATTATTAAGGCGCTGGTGTTTGCGTTTGTGATCACCAGTATGGCGAGTTATTACGGGTATTACGCCAAAGGCGGGGCGCTCGATGTCGGGCGAGCGAGTACGAACGCGGTCGTAAATTCCAATATCATGATTCTGTTCCTGGATCTCATTTTAAGTAAGTTGCTGTTATGATCGAAGTTAAGGATATAGTAAAGAGTTTTGATGGGAATGTGGTGTTGAACCATGTGAGTACGGAGATGCGGGACGGTGAGGTGAATATGATCATCGGCCAATCGGGTTCCGGAAAGACCGTGCTGATGAAGAGTATGATCGGCCTTCACGCGCTGGACAGCGGACAGATTCTGTACGACGGACGGGATATCGCGGAGATGCGGAGTAAGGATATCCGCATGTTGCACCGTGAGGTAGGTATGTTGTTCCAGGGCTCGGCGCTGTTCGACTCGATGACGGTAATGGAGAACGTGCTGTTCCCGATGGAGATGTTCAGCAACAAGAGTCAGAAGGAGATGAAAGAAAGGGCGGAGTTTTGTCTGCGACGCGTGGAGATGCCGGAGCGGGTGTGGAACCTGATGCCGAGTGAGATATCGGGTGGTCAGCAGAAACGTGTGGCGATCGCGCGGGCGATTGTGCTGGAGCCGAAGTACCTGTTCTGCGACGAGCCGAACTCGGGTTTGGATCCGAAGACGAGTCTGGTGATCGATGCGTTGATTCAGGACATCACAAAGGAGTATAATATCTGCACGATCGTCAACAGCCATGACATGAACTCGATCATGGAGATCGGGGATAATATCGTGTTCCTCAAAGGAGGGAAGTTGGAATGGCAGGGGAGCCGGCACGATATCATGACGAGCGATAATGAGGCGCTGAATGACTTCGTGTTTGCGAGCGAGCTATTTAAAAAGGTTAAAGAGGCGAATAGATGAAAAAGATATTTTTGATAGGAATGATCTTCGCGTGCGCGGGGGTATGGGCGCAAGCGCCCCAACGCGTGCCCGCGTATAGAGGACTCATCGCGCGCGTGCAACCTAACGGGGACACACTGCACATATACCTGCGCGGGGACGAACATAGCCATTTTGCCATGACCGAAGACGGGTGGCAAATCATAGAGAACAAACGCGGATGGCTGAAATATGCCAAGCTTAATCGCAAAGGCCTGGCGGTTATCAGTTGTCGCAAGGCGCACGATGCGGCGAAACGTACAAAACGAGAAAATAAATGGATTAACAAATATGGCATTTTTAAAGGTGAACGATAAACGGTTAAAGGCGAGAGGTATTGCCTTATTGTCCGTATTGGCTGTTGCAATGAGCGCGATGGCCATTCCGGCACGGCGCGATGGTAAGTTATGCACCGCAGCTGACGGGACAGAGAAAATGGTGTATATGCATGGTGACGAGGCTTTTCACTATTTGACAGACGAAGCGGGTCTCTGGTTAGACGAAGAGACATTGCTGCCGCTGAGCGAGGAGCAGAAGAGCGTCCGTCGTCAACAAGGCAAAGCACGCGTGACAGAACGTCGTGCGGCACAGCAAATCAAGGTGGGAGGCGTACCCAATATCGCGCCGCGAGGATTGCTCATCATGGTTAATTTCAAAGACCAAGCCTTCCAGACACCTCGCGACACCGTTGACAGCATGCTGAACGGCATCAACTACTCACGCCGATACGACTATAACTATGACTGGAAAGGCAAGCACTACGAGGGTACAACGATTTCTCACGGTAGCGCGCGGCAGTATTTCTACGACCAGAGTTACGGTCAGTATAATCCGGAGTTTGATGTGGTAGGCCCTTATACGCTCGATAAGAATGTGGGCGGATACGACGACAACAACGTTGGTCAAATGATTAAGAAGGCATGTGAGCTGGCAGATGCAGATGGAGTAGATTTCACGCGCTATGACAATAACGATGACGGCAAAGTGGACTTTGTCTATGTGCTCTATGCCGGATACGGAGAAGCCGATAGCTATATCAAAAATACCATTTGGCCGCACAATTGGTACTTGTCCAAATGGGGCATATCTTATTATGCAGATGGCAAAAGAGTCGATAATTATGCCTGCTCCAACGAGATAAATTACCTCAGCCAGGTTTATACCGGTATAGGTACATTTGTGCATGAGTTTGGTCATGTGATTGGTCTGCCCGATCTGTATGTGACGGTTGAAATGGACAATCCGCCCCACACGCTGAACGAATGGGATATCATGGACTACGGCTGTTACAGCAACGACGGCAATACCCCACCCGCCTACTCTGCCTACGAGCGATTCTACTGCGGATGGTTGACGCCGCGTGTGTTGACCGTACCGGAAAACGTAACTCTCCGACCAATCAACGAAGGAAACGGGCAATCGTTACTCATCAGTTCGACCGACCAGCACAATCTGGTTGGTTACGACCCGTATCCCACCACTTTCTATCTGCTGGAAGCACGTACGCTAACCGAATGGGACGAATACCTCCCCGGGGCGGGTTTGCTGATCACCAAGGTGGCATACGATCCCTCTAAATGGAGCGGTAACTCGGTGAATAACGATGCCGAGTCTCAAGGCATTCAAATCATGGAAGCCACGCCCAATAGCACGATTTACGGTGCCCCAACCGATGTTTATCCCGCCGGCGGAAACCAGTGGACGGGATTGTCGGAACATGCCGTAACCAATATTGCACAACAACCGGACGGAAGTATCACATTCCTCTATCGTGGCGGAAATCCTGCCGGCGTGGAAGACGTACAGGACAACAACAAGCCGTATACCAAAATATTGCGTAACGGCAACATATACATCATCCGTGACAACAAAGAATATACGATTTTGGGACATGAAAATCATCAGTTATAATTTGAATGGAATCCGTTCAGCCATCGGCAAAGGATTGCTGGATTGGTTGAAGGAGGAGAATCCGGATGTATTCTGTATTCAGGAGAGCAAGGCTCAGCCGGAACAGATCGATGTGATGGCGATGCAGGAGCTCGGATATCGGAGTTTTATTCACTCGGCCGAGAAGAAAGGATACTCGGGCGTATGCGTATTCACGAAACAGGAGCCGGACAAGGTAGTGGTCGGCATGGGCAATCCCAAATACGACCGCGAGGGGCGTGTGCTGCGCGTGGATTTTGGCGACCTGACGATTGTCGATGCGTATATACCGAGTGGTACTACAGGTGGTATTCGGCAGGAGTTCAAGATGGAGTTTTTGGAGGATTTCCTTGTGTGGGTGAATGAGTTGCGCAAGGAGCGGCCGAATCTGGTGATCTGCGGCGATTATAACATCTGCCACAAGCCGATTGACATCAACCACCCGGAGCGCCAGATCGGCGTGAGTGGTTTCTTGCCGGAAGAGCGGGAATGGATGGATCGCTGGGAAGCGAGCGGGCTGGTGGACTCTTTCCGCGTGTTCGACCAGAGTGCGGAGCGGTACAGTTGGTGGAGTTGGCGGGCAGGTGCACGTGCACGCAATGTCGGCTGGCGCATTGACTATCTTTGGGTGACTGAAAGTTTGCGTGGCAGACTAAAAGACGGAAAAATTTTAACAGAGGCAGTGCATTCTGACCATTGCCCGGTAGCATTATGGATAAATTAAGAACAGAACATCTGATTAAGAAATACGGGAAGAGGACCGTAGTGAATGATGTATCGATTGAGCTGGAGCAAGGTGAGATCGTGGGATTGTTAGGTCCGAACGGAGCCGGTAAGACAACCACGTTCTACATGACAACCGGTCTGGTGGCGGCGAATAACGGAAAGATTTTCCTTAATGACCAGGATATCACGTCGTTCCCGATGTACAAACGTGCGAAGATGGGTATCGGGTACTTGCCGCAGGAAGCGAGTGTATTCCGCAAGATGACGGTGGAGGACAATATCCGCTCGGTGCTCGAGTTGACGGATTTCAGCAAGGAATATCAGGCAGAGAAATTAGAGAGTCTGATCAAGGAGTTCAACCTGGCGCATGTACGCAAGAACCTCGGTGACCGCTTGAGCGGTGGAGAAAGACGTCGTACGGAGATTGCGCGGTGCCTGGCGATTGAGCCGAAGTTCGTGATGCTGGACGAACCTTTTGCAGGTGTCGATCCGATTGCGGTACAGGAGATTCAGGACGTCGTATGGCGGCTGAAGGACAAGAACATCGGCATTCTGATCACCGACCACAACGTGGACGAGACGCTGATGATCACCGACCGGGCGTATTTGCTGTTTGAAGGAAAGATCTTGTTCCATGGTACGCCGGAAGAGTTGGCGGCTAATCCTGTGGTACGGCAGAACTATCTGGGACGTGATTTTGAACTAAAGAAAAAGACAAAAGTTGAATAAAGAGGTATGGATAAATTGAAGATTTTTTGGAAGCATCCGTGGACGGTGGCGGCATGTAATATCGCGTGGATCATGCTGATCTACACTATTATGCGCGTGTTCTGCTACTACATGGATCGTGCTATTTTCCCAAATATTGACACGGCGCACCTGATTGAGATTCTATTGGGTGGTATGCGATTCGATCTGACAGCGATACTGTATCTGAGTTCGGTTTATGTAATCGGAATGTTACTGCCGTTACCGGCCAGTTGGCGCGAGAATACAATATACCAAAAAGTGCTGCTGTGGTTCTATTGGATCCCGAATGCAGCGGGTATCATCGTCAACATGGCGGACAGCGTGTATATTCAATTTGTGGACCGCCGCGCGACCTGTGCGTTCTTTACGGAGGTGTCAAATGACGACAACATGGGTATCGTGATTGCGAACGGCGTATTGGAATACTGGTACGCAGTAATAATGCTAATTGCGCTGCTGGTGGCATTCTTCTGGTTAACTCGCCGCACGTACAGTCTGCCCCGCACGAAATGGTATGTTTACTATCCGGTGGAGGTGGTGCTCTTTGTGGTGTCGATCTACATGAGTGTGATTGGTATCCGCGGTGGTTTCGGCAGTTACACGCGTCCGATCACCTTGAGTAACGCGCTGCAGTACACGAACGTCCCGCGCGAGAGTGCGCTGGTGTTGAACACGCCGTTCTCGGTGATGAAAACGATTGAGAACACGACCTATGTGGAGCGCAATTATTTCCAAGCAGAGGAATTGGAGCAACATATGAGTCCTATTCACGAGGCCTATGAGGGTCCGCTGCGGACGGACAATGTGGTGGTGATCATCTGGGAGTCGTGCAGCAAGGAGTACGTGGGATTCTATAACCATGACTTGGAGGGACACATCAGTTATACGCCGTTCCTGGATTCGCTGTTGACACAATGCGTGACGTTCGACTACTCGTACGCCTCGGGACGTAAGAGCGTGGACGCGATGCCGTCGGCCTTGTCATCTATCCCGATGCTGATCGAGCCGTATACGCTGAGTCCGTACTCAACGAATGAGGTGTCGTCTATCGCCGAGCGGCTGAGAAAGAAAGGCTATACGACGGCTTTCTTCCACGGTGCGCCGAACGGCAGTATGGGCTTCCAAGCCTATGCGCGGAGCGCGGGTTTTGATGCATACTACGGCATGACGGAGTTCAATAATCCCGATGAGTTCGATGGTACTTGGGCAATCTGGGACGAGCCGTTCCTGCAGTATTATGCGAACACGATGAGTACGATGCAGGAGCCGTTCATGACGGCGGTTTTCACGGCCTCGAGTCACCATCCGTTTAAAGTGCCGGCACAGTATAAGGACACCTTCCCGAAAGGTCCGCTGCCTATCCACGAGCCGCTGGGTTATGCCGATCATGCATTGAGGAGATTCTTTGAGAACGCCAAACAACAGCCGTGGTTTGACCACACGTTGTTTGTGATTCTGGCGGATCACACGAATGAATTGATCTTGCCAGAATACACCAACTCGAAGGGATTGTATGCTATTCCTATCGCGTTCTACCACCCGCAGTTAACGCCTGAGAAGCGTGCGGAGGTAGTGAGCCAAACGGATATTATGCCGTCGGTTTTGGCGTGGGTGAATTATGACGAACCGTATTTCGCTTTCGGTGAGAATATATTGACGGCAAAGAAGAAACATCCGTACGCTGTGTGCTATAACGCACCGGTTTATCAGATTTTCTCGGATAGTCTGCTCGTTCAGTACGACGGCGAGAACGTGACCGGCGTGTATAACTATCAAAAGGATCGGTACGTAAAGGACAACTTGGCACAGACGATTGATCCGGAAGAGATTGCGCCGATGTTGGATTACCTGAAGGCGTATATACAGCAGTATATTCATCGAATGGTGAATAACGAATTAGTGATTAGGGATTAGGGATTAGTGATTAGGGGTCATAGGTTCATAGTACTCTTGTTGGCGGTGGGGCTGATGGCAAGTTGTCAGAACACGCCGGAGGTCAGTATTACCGCGCACCCATGCGCTGTGTGTCCGAGCGGTCGAGCCAGTGCGTGTGCTTGTGCGCTGGATGGCAAGGGGTATGTGTTCAGCGGAAGAGACGCGACGGGTACGTACCTGAATGACCTATGGGAGTATGATCCGAAGACAGATAGTTGGCTGAAGGTAGGGAACGCACCGATGAACGGGCGTGTGAATGCCACGATGGCAGCCGATGGAGGAACGCTCTATATGGGTTTGGGCTATTCAGCGCTGCGGGCCTATAATGACACGGCATACCAACGCGATTGGTGGGCCTATACGCCGGCAAGCGGAGTATGGAAAAAGTTAGCGGATTTTCCGAATGGCAATACAGTGGCAGCGAGCTCGTTTGCGATGAACGGACAGATTTATGTGCTATACGGATTTGGGTACGGTTTCACGCGAGATATCTATGTTTATGATATTGCCACGGACGGTTGGAGCCAACAAGAGGATAAACGTGTGCGTGCAAGTGCTTGCGCCGGCGCATGCGGGGCGATGAAAGACGGAATCGTTTATTTCGGAACGGGTTATGATACGCATAACTTGACGGAATGGTGGGCCGCTGATCTCACACACAATGAATGGATCGAACGACAATCGGTGCCCGGGAAAGGACGTCAGTTTAGTGCCTGCACAGCAGGAAAGGAATATATTTATCTGTTTGGCGGACGTCATTTCGCGGGGGAGCTGACAGGTGGAGAAGTTTTTGAGAGTTATCTGCGCTATGCGCCGGCAAAGGATGCGTGGGAATGGTGCGGGGCGATGCCTTGCGGAAGGGCAGAGAATATGATTGCCTTGACGATTGACGGTAAGGTGTACTTCGGTTTAGGCGAAAGTGCAGAGGGGACGATATTGAATAATTGGTATCGGATTGAGGAGTAGAGGTTATGGGTTATAGGTTACGGGTTATAGGATTGATACTTCTCTGCTCGCAATTATCGGCGCGAGAACTTAGCTGGAACTGGTGGCCGACGGGCATCCAAGACAGCGTGTCGGCGGGCGAAGATACGCTTCGGTGGACGGCGGGGATCCGTTTTGCAGTAAGTTCCGGAGACTACACTCCGAGTTTGATGCACGCCAACACGTACGGCGATGTGAGTCTATATCCGATCAGCGGTAACTTAAGCGGAGGCATATACAAAGAGGCAGTACATAGTGAGCGGTGGTGGGACTATGATTTCGGTGTGCAGTTGACTCTGCGGGCACCGGAACACAATCAGATTTTTATAGGTGGCTATTTTAATCAGCTCTACGCACATGTGCGGTTGTATATTTTTGATATCACGGCAGGTATTCAGCCGCGTTATTGGGGAGCCGGCGATGCGGAGTTGAGTAGCGGCAGTCTGTTGTTCTCGAACAACGCCCACCCTATTCCGCAGATTCGCGTGGGGATAGAACGCTGGACGGCAGTGCCGGGATTGTTCGGATATGTGGAGGTGAAGGGCGGTTTGACACATGGGTGGTTGGCTGACAACTATCAACCGGTGAAGGGTACACTGCTGCACCATAAATTTATCGGTGGGCGAATTGGCGGCAAGTTGCCGGTGAACCTCAGTTATGAGTTTCATCACGTAGCACAATGGGGTGGGCACTCGCAAGTGTATGGTGATTTGGGAAACAGTTGGGCTGCTTTCAAGAGTGCTTTCTTGGTTCAATCGGGCGGCACGATGAAAAACGATCAGCTTAATGCGCAGGGCAATCATATCGGTTTTCAGCAAGTTGCGCTGGACGTAAAGGGCGAAGGCTGGAAAGTGAGTGCGTACTGGCAGGCTATGAATGAAGACGGTCCGATTCGCTTTATCGGATTCGGGATGAATAATAAAGACGGCTTATGGGGCGTGAGTATGCAGCAGAGTCGTTGGCCGTTTATCGCGGGGGTGACCTATGAGTTTGTGAATACGACCGACCAGAGCGGTCCTTTTCATGACCGCGACGGCGTGGTATATGGAGGTAATGACAGTTACTATTCCAATAGTATCTATACGCAGGGTTGGACGTATTACGGAAGGATTATCGGTTCACCGCTGCTGAGTATGCACAACAGCCGTGTGATGGCGCACCACGTAGGCGTGAAGGGTGATATATACGGTTTTCGGTATCGCGCGATGGTGACCTATGCGGATAATTATGGAACCTATAAGACACCCGTGAGAAGTCATAACACAGCCGTGCTGCTGGAGGTTAAGAAAACCATTCCGCAGGCATGGGGGCTGGAGTTCGGGTTGGCTTTAGGAGGCGATTTCGGAACGCAGTTCGGGAACACCTTTGGAGGAATGATAACAATCACAAAGAGAGATATAATTAAAACTTGGTAAATATGAATTTTGTAGAATTAAGTAATCGCATTTTTGCACAAGCAGTGAAGGACTATCATCGCACGGACGATGTAGATGCTCCTATTCACAACCCGTATGAGGCGGGCACTATTGAGTACGATCTGTATCTCAAGAACTGGATTGACACCGTTCAATGGCATTTGGAGGACATTATTCGTGACCCGAATATTGATCCGCTGGAGGCATTGGCATTGAAGCGTCGTATTGATCACAGCAATCAGGATCGTACGGACTTGGTGGAGCGTATTGACAGTTATTTCTGGGAGAAGTTTCATGACGTTCAGCCGCAGAAAGATGCACGTATCAATACGGAGAGTCCCGCGTGGGCGATTGATCGCTTGAGTATTCTGCATGTCAAGTTATGGCACATGCAGGAACAGGTCGATCGCAAGGACGTGAGCGAGGCACAACATGCACAATGCGAGGCGAAGATGGCGGTGCTCAAAGAGCAGTTGGTGGACATGACGACCTCTATCGGTCAGTTGTTGGCAGATTACGAAACCGGCACACGTATTATGAAGGTCTATCGCCAAATGAAGATGTACAACGACCCGAATCTAAATCCGGTTCTATACGGCAAAAAGTGAAACGAGTCCTTGTCATACGATTCTCGGCCTTGGGCGACGTAGCGATGCTCGTCCCCATCCTGCGTACCGCAGCGGAGCAGTATCCGGAGGTGGAATTTACGATGCTGTCTCAGCAACGTTTTGCGGACTTATTCTCGGAGATGCCGGCGAACGTAAGGTTCCATGGTGTCGATCTCAAGAAGCAGTCGCTGCATGAGATTGTTGCCCGGTTGGGTTTGTATGACTGCGTGGCGGACATGCATAGCGTCCTTCGTTCGTTCTATATCCGTATGGCGTTACGTCTAAAGGGCGCGAATATTGCATCAATAGACAAAGGTCGCTGGGACAAACGTCGTTTGACACAAGGAAAGGTACATGCACCGTTGAAACATACCACGGAGCGCTACGCCGATGTGTTTGCAGCACTTGATCTTCCGATAACGGACCGACTTTTGACCGATAATGCACCGGATTTGAATCGCTCCGGCGTAGGCATCGCGCCTTTTGCTGCGCACCAAGGGAAGATCTATCCGATAGAGCGTATGGAGCGCGTGGTGGCGATGCTGAGTGAACGGGGAGAGAAAGTGATTCTCTTCGGAGGAGGAAAAAAGGAGCAAGTGATTTTGGAGAGTTGGGCGGCTAAGTACCCGGAAGTTGAATCGATTGCCGGGAAGAAGACGATGCGGGAGGAGTTGGAGATCATGCGTGGGCTGCGCGTGATGGTGACCATGGACTCGGGCAACATGCATCTGGCCTCGCTGGTCGGCACACGGGTGGTGTCCATCTGGGGAGCAACTCATCCATACGCAGGATTCTTAGGGTACGGGCAACAAGAGTGCGATTGTATTCAGCGCGATCTGGACTGCCGGCCGTGCTCTATCTACGGTAATAAGCCCTGCCAATTCGGCGACTACCGATGCATGGATATCGCGCCGGAAGAAATAGTTGAACGAGTGAAAAGTGAAAAGTGAAGCGTGTGATTAATGCTAAATATGAGTCCTTGCGGGAATGGATAGAGTCCATTCCGGGTTGCTTTGCTTCTCAGGGCAAAGTGGTTTACGATGCCCGCAATCAGATCCGCCTTATCACTGCACCGGACGGAACGGAAGTGTGCGTGAAGCGTTTTCATGCTCCGCGTTTCCTAAACCGTATCGGGTACACTTTTTTCCGTGCCCCGAAAGCCAAGCGCGCCTATGAGAATGCCTTGACATTGTTAGAGCGCGGCATTGCAACACCGGAACCGATTGCGTATATACTATGCGGAGAGGGTTTGTTGGAAGAATCGTATTTGATTACCAGACAGAGTAAACTCACGCGCAATTTTTATGAGTTCGGAGACGGTGTAGTGGAAGGAAAAGAGGATATCCTCCGTGCTTTTGCGCGTTATACTGCCGCTGCTCATGAAGCGAAGATCTATCATTTGGACTACTCACCGGGAAATATCTTATTTGACCGCGTAGAAGGAGAATGGTGTTTTGAGATGATTGATATTAACCGGTTAACGACGCATTCGTTGATCGGGCTACGCAGGGGCTGCTCTAATTTCGCACGGCTATGGGGAAAGGCAGACTTGCATCTAATCATAGCTCAGGAGTATGCTGATGCCCGGGGATTCGACCGTGCTCAATGCCAACAGGTGGCGTTGCTTGCTCGGGAACGATTCTGGAGACATCGCCCCCACCCGTTCTTCGTATATGACTAATAAGGTTATGACAATTCAAACGAAAGATATTATCATCGTTATCCCTGTTCATCGAGCACAGTTGACAGCGGACGAGCGGCTTTCTATCGCGCAATGCGAGCGCGTGTTGGGACGCTATACTATCCGATTTGTAGCACCGAAAGCCGTGCGTAAGATGGAGGGGTTTGAGCATATTAGCGTGGTTCATTTTGAGGATGCGTATTTCCAAAGTGTAGCCAGTTACAATCGGCTGATGTTGTCCAAAGACTTCTACGAGTGCTTTGCGGAGTATGCCTATATCCTGATATACCAACCGGATGCATTTGTCTTCCGCGATGAACTGTTGTCTTGGGCACAAGCGGGCTATTCCTATGTGGGTGCACCGTGGATCTTGAAAGCCAAATACCGTACCTGGTGGGGACGCTTGGTATTGCAGTTGCGCGGATTGAGATACCACTTGCGTGGTATACCGTTCCGGCCGCTGTTATTAGGCGACAAGACAGGTAACGGTGGATTGTCGTTACGTAAGACGGCTGAATTCATTCGCACCTGCGAAACGGAGCAGGCCACGATTCAGGACTATTTGGAGAAAAGCGAGCGGTGGTCAGAGTATAACGAAGATGCCTTCTGGGCGACACGTTCCGATTTTCGCTATCCGGACGTACGCACGGCATTGCAGTTTGCTTTCGATCTGTACCCGGAAGAGTGTCTAAGACAGACAAACCATGCCCTACCCTTCGGTTGTCACGGATGGTGCAAAGCGAAGGCAGAGACTTTCTGGCGACCTATTATCGAACGACAAGCGGGTATTCAACCGCTTCGGGTTTATCTGGATTACCAAGCTTTTAGTCATCAGACTTTTGGCGGGGTTTCGCGTTATTTCACGGAAATCATTGCCCGTCTTCCGCAGTATGGTATTGAGCCGATTGTGGGGCTTCGATATTCGAACAACACACACCTTCGTGCGTTGCATATCGATGTAGAGCCGGTTCAAAATCGCAAAATAGCCAAACGACTTAATCGACGTTATTGCCGTCAAGCGATTGCCGCGGGACAATTTGATTTGATTCATGCTACGTACTTCGATCCGTATGTTTTGTCAGCCAACAAGCATCAGCGTCCGCTGGTCATCACGATACACGACATGATCGATGAGGTGATGCAGGAAGGGCATACGACGCCGCGGCGCAAAGCGCTGTTGGCTAAGCATGCGACGCATATTATCGCTGTTTCGGAGCACACGAAGAAAGATGTCATGCAGATTTTGCATGTGGAGGATGATAAGATCAGTGTAGTCTATCATGGCAACAGTGTTACCGCCGTTGAGCCGCAGCGGCTGCCGGTTCTACCGGAGCGATATGTGCTGTATGTGGGTGGCAGGCAACGCAAGTATAAGAATTTTGAGTTGTTCCTCCGTGCGATGCAGTCGGTAGAAAAAGAAGAGAAAGTGGAGATCGTGTGTGTCGGAACGCCGTTCACAGAAAAAGAGAAGGCCGTTATTCAGACATATGAGCTGGAACAATGTGTACGTTCTCTGTTTGCCGAAGATGACCAGTTGTACTATATCTACCACCACGCACAGTGCTTTGTCTATCCATCATGCTACGAGGGTTTCGGACTGCCGATCTTGGAAGCATGGTCAGCGGATTGTCCGTTGATTCTGTCCCACAGTTCGTGTTTCCCGGAGATAGCCGGTGAGGCTGCCGCTTATTTCAAGGAGAATAACGCCGATGATTTGGCAAAGAGGACCTTGGATCTTCTTCGTTCGGAAGAAGCGCGCCAAGAACTAATCGAACGAGGGAAGGCTCGTTTACAAACCTATTCGTGGGATAAGGCCGCCGAAAAGATTGCTAGTGTTTACCGCCAAATATACAGCCAATATGTGTAATCCGAGAATATCCGTCATAACTGTTTGCCGCAATGTCTTGGCCGATGTACAGCGCACCGCGGCGAGTGTAAGGGAACAGACTTACACCAACTACGAGTATATCTTCGTGGATGGTGCTTCCACGGATGGCACCGTAGAATGGTTGAAGGAGCAGAACGGGATTATTTGGTGCTCGGAACCCGATAAGGGGATCTACGACGCGATGAACAAAGGTGTGCGGCTGGCCAAAGGCGAATGGATTATCTTTATGAACGCCGGTGATACGTTCTACGACAAGGATGTACTGCATCGTATCGCGCCATACTTGGAAACCGAATACGGATTGGTTTATGGTGATATTGTGAAAGAACGGAAAGGACAAGAGGTTATTAAGCATGCTGAGTTGCCTCATAACAGTCATCGGATGTTCTTTTGCCATCAAGCCCTCTTCACACGCACAGACTTGTTACGCGAGACTCCGTTTGATACCACGCATAAGTTATCCGCAGACTTCAAGTTTGTCAAACAGATGTATCTGAAATCCGTTCCTATGCGGTACGTACCGCAGGTGATTGCGTGCTTTGACACGCACGGCGTAAGTAACACGCGATTGACGGACGGTTTGGAAGATAATATAGCTGTCATACGGGAAGTGGACACGAATCGTTGGGAACGTTTGTGCTTTATTTTCCGTTTACAATTTAAGATCCTATGGACACGAATACGACATATCCGTTAACGATTGCCTACGATGCCAAGCGAGCCTTTCTCAACTACCGAGGCTTAGGTAATTACTGCCGAAATCTATTCGGTCAGTTGGCGCAGTACTATGGTGAGAACCGATATGTGTTGTGTACGCCTAAAGACAAGGGGGCTTATTCCTGGTTGAGCGAGGCACCGTTCGAGCGCGTGTTACCAAGCGGTCTATGGATGTTAGCACCTTCTGTATGGCGCAGATACGGCATCCCTTATGCACTGGAGAGCAAGAAGATCGACATCTATCACGGTTTGAGTCAGGAATTACCGGAAGGCATTGAGCGGTTGGGATGTAAGACGGTAGTGACGATGCACGATGCTATTTTCCTGCGTTATCCGGAGTTGTACAGCGCGACGTATCGCCGTTCGTTTATCCGCCGCAATGAGTCGGCTTGTCGCCGCGCAGACCGTATTATCGCCATTTCAGAGCGGACCAAGCGGGACTATATGGAGTTTTTCGGCGTTGAGGAAAGCCGTATCAGTGTGGTGTATCAAGGTTGCCATGAGTTGTTCTGGAAGCCGGTGGAGCCAACGGAGATCGCACGTGTACGGAGCACCTTCGCCCTACCGTCCTCCTATATCCTGTGTGTCGGGGCGCTGGAAGAGCGCAAGAACCAGAAGGGTCTGATTGAAGCGATGGCGAGTGCTAAGATAGCCATGCCATTGGTACTTGTAGGTCGGGGCAACGCAGGATACAAACAAGAGCTGTACGCACAGGCTAAGCGGTATGGCGTGGACGTACGAGTGATTGAGAATGCCGCGTTAGAGGATTTGCCGGCTATATACCATATGGCCAGTGTGTTCGCTTATCCGTCGTTGTTCGAAGGATTCGGGATTCCTATTCTGGAGGCAGTGCGTTGCGGTGTTCCCGTGGTGGCCAGTACAGGAACTTGTTTCGAAGAGATTGCCGGCGAAGGGGCACTGTATGTCTCGCCTACCGATCCGGAGGCAATTGGCGCTGCTATTCGAAGCACCCTTGATGATAGCGAATTGACGCAAAAGCGCATCGGCATGGCGCTACATAATACCGAGAGATTCCGCGCAGAGCATATTGCGCGCAGTATGATGGACATTTATCAATCGTTAGTATGATCGATTCCCACAACACAGTAGCTGTCGTCGTTTGGTATCATCCTACCGAACAACAGGTCGACTATATCGCAGCGTACGCGAGTGCCTTGAAACGTGTCTATATCGTTGATAATTCGGATATAGATAACGGTGATCTGGCCAAAGGGATCCCGAATGCCATTTATATCGCCAACCTCAGCAATAAAGGCATTGCTTACGCACTGAATGTGGGGTACCAACGCGCTATAGAAGACAGCGCAGAATGGATTGTTTCATTCGATCAAGATAGTCATATCACGGCATCCTTGTTGACGAAATACATGCACTTATGCGAAGCATGTCCGATACCAAACGTCGGTATTTATGCTCCGTATCCTTCATACGGCAATAGTCTTCCGGATCAAAACATCCCGTATCAAAAGCGAGAGTGTGTGATCACCTCCGGTGCGTTGATGCACGCAGATACCTACCGAGTAACGGGTGATTTTAGGGATGAGTTTTTTATTGACTTGGTGGACGATGAGTATTGTTTGCGCGTGAAACGTTTGGGTAAAGAGATCGTGATCGTCAATCGTATTGTGATGGAGCATCATTTAGGCAACGGCTTTGTAACAACGCCTCTCCTCCACCACCAGTTTATCGAGCACAATGCACTGCGTCATTATTATATTGTGCGCAACACACTCGTGCTTATCCGCGAATATCCGGAGCGAAAGGCATACTACCGAAAGCAATTACGCAAACGCATCAAGCGCTTATGCCTATACGATTGGCACGACAAATGGCATAAAATCAAGATGTGTCTATGGGCACTCTATGATTACAAGCACCACCACATGAACCAATTTAACCACTAATACTTATGTTTAAGAACATCCTGCATTACGCCAATATTTTTGGTCTCCAATGGACATTATGTGTCTGTTTGTTTGATAGTGCTCTTTTACCACGATGGTTGTTATACGGAGGATTGTATATCTTCTTTACCACTTGGTTGATTGAATTCTTTATGGAAAAACGTTGGCAGACCAAGCCGACGAAAGAGTGGTTCTTTTTCGGTATGCTGATTGCTTTCTTCTTATGGGCATTTCTATATTGGCCATGGGATGGAGCGCATACTTATTTCCACCATCATATGGAGCAACGATTACCTTTGCTCGGCTTTGGAATCGTGGGATTGTTCGGGCTTAACGAGCGTTATTCGCGGGCAGCCATTATTCACACGATGGCGGTGGTCAGTGTGTGTTCGGTGATCTTTTTATTCTGCGCGACAGGATGGGAACAGCTACTCAGCCCCGAACGCGTGACGTATTTGGCCCACACGCGCATAAAGTATCTCAATGCCCATATGGGGTATAATTTCTTCTTGAACGCCACGCTTATTGGCTTGTGGTGGTTGCTGTTTCATAGTGATCGAAAGCCAGCTTTATGGCAGAAGGTCACCTACCCGATTTGTGCGTTGGTTATCCTTGTCGCATTACTTCTTTCGGACGGTCGTTCGGGCTTTTTCATGGGGTTTGTTATCCTCGGAATGATGGGGTTTGCGGAGATCTATCGTCGTCATAAATGGTTAAGTCTTGGTTTTTCTGTGTTTGCTTTGGCTGCACTCTTGACTGTCTGTACGCTGCATCCGCGTATCAACACGCAGAAGGTATCCCATGACCTGAGGTATTGTTATTGGAAATCGGCGATAGAGTTGATTCGTGAGAAGCCGGTATTGGGTTACGGAATGAGTAATGCGCAGGAACAATTCGATCAGGTGAATATGAAATATGCGCCGGAAACCGCTATTCATTATTGGACCGTGCTACACCACCGTTATGTCGATTGTCACAGCCAATATATCCAAACGACGTTGGAATTCGGTTTTATCGGATTGATATTGCTGCTGACTATCTACCTGTTGCCGTTGTGGCTATGCTGGCGAAAAGTATGGGGGATGGCCTTCTTTATCACGCTCATCAGTATGGGACAATCGCTATTCGACGTGTTCATCACAGGACAATTCAGTATCATCTATTGTCTGCTGTTCTTGATGGTGATGCGAATGCCGCGGGACTATACTCCTATAGCTTTTCTATCGTCTCCATCACACGCTGCATGAAAGCGCGGGCACGCGTTTCGGTTTCCCCTTCTTGCCCGATGATACATTGATCGGCCTTGGCATCGATGACCACGGTGTCTTGGGACGTGAGCATGCCAAAACCGTCGTTGAAGCTATAGAAAGCGAAAGGAACGGCGGTAGAGTCCAATATATCTTTTGCGAACCAATACTCTGAACGATCGATATCCATTTGGGATAAGAGCGTCGGCACGATATCTATCTGTGAACAGAGGGTGGTTATCTCATGATGCTCTGCAACAGCTCCGCCTGCCCATACCACCGGAATAGCATAACGGCGTGGTTCGTGATTTTGGACATCATAAGGATACGGATAGCCGTGGTCGGCTACGAAGACAAGCAGGATGTTGCTCCACTGCGGGCTGCGACGCAGGGTGTCAACGAACGCACCGAGACAACTGTCGGTGTAAGCGATCGAGTTGAGATAGAGATCGTGGAAACGATCGGTGGTGGGTACCTCGAAAGGTTCGTGACTGCTGAGCGTCAAGATGACATCGAGGGTTGGCGCAGAGGTGCTGCGGTGCGCTATCTCGTCTGCAGCTAAAGGAAGGAGCACATGATCGGGTACGCCCCATTTGGAGAGACGCTGGGAAACCGGGAAGGAATGATCGCTCACACGCTCTACGAATCCACCGTCTATAAGGTACGAACGCATCGAGGTGAAGTCCTCGTCTCCGCCGTACCAGAATTTGAGTTGGTAACCTTCGGCGAGGAGACTTTTACCGAGTTGCGGAAGGTTTTTCGTTTTGCCGGGTACCACCATGAGTGAAGAGGTAGGTTGGCCGGGGAAACCGCTTAAGGCAGCTACCACACCACGATCCGTACGGAAAGAGGATGCTGCTACCTGCGAGAAATAGATGCCTTCGCCGGCTAATTGGCGTAAGCAGGGCATGGCATTCCACGCGTTCTGGGAGAAACTCTCCAAGATAAAGAAGATAATGTTCGGTCGATCGCAAGTCAGCACTTTCTGCGGTGCGGAAGTCGGGGGCAAGAGTTCTGCGACGATTTGCTCCGCCTCTTCGGTAGGCATATAGGTATAACGCTGCGTGTCGAACGGCTGCACGCTCATCGACTCGATGATATTGAAGATCGGATTGATAGCAGATTGGTTGAGCAGTTGGTTATCGGAGAAATAGACGCGTCCGGTGTTCATCGTGGAGGTGGTCACACTCCCGCGGATAGGCAGGAAGAGCGCACCTGTGATGAGGAACATTGCGAAGGTGTAGCCGCAGCGTTTGGGCCAAGTCTCTTGCACAGGCATCACGTCCAGACCTCTCATCCAACGACGATATGCGAGACATAAAAGCAACCAAACGAGCAACATCGCAGCGATACCGAAGACCCACACGTACCAAGGAGCACAGGCAAGTACTTCTTTGGGCGAGGCAAGATAGATAAAGAGCGTCTTATCGGGATGGAAACCCCAAGACGGGAAGACACCGATGTCCGTTCCGAAGACCGCAACGGTGACGAGCAGTAACACATATGTATATATATCGCCTATGCGCGCGACGATACGCGCGGGCGCAAAGAAAGAGGCTGTCAAGAGCAGACCGAAGAGCACCATGATATAGGAGGCTACGCTGAGGTCGAGCGGGAAAGCGTGTGCAATGACACGCAACCAATCGAGCGCTTGTACATCGCCTAACTGCGCGTGTTGCGACAGCATAAAAAGCGGCTTCTGGAGTAGCATGATTGCCAACCAGAAGACGTAGTACTTGAGAAAATATATCAGGCACTGCTTCATCTTACTTATCGAATAAGCCGCGTAGGTACGGTTGTTTGCGACCAGCCAATTCTTGCATGAGCGGTTCGAGTTCGAAGCGTACGATCATCTGCTGCTGGTGTTGGAGACGGATGCCGTCATAGTGCATATTCCACGAGAAGTAGAAATTAACGAAACTACTGCGGTAGAGGTATGCAAATATATCCGTGCGGTTGTATATACGCGATTGGTAGAAGGGGTCTCCGAGGCAGATGAAGGCATTGCGCGTCTTCAGCGGCTGGAGGTTATCACCGTAATAGAAAGTGTTTTTAAGTCCGAGGAACCACCAGTTGGCGTATAGCTCGACGATGAGAGCGTGGTTAAAGAAACTCTCATTGATCTCGCGGTCTCGTTGCCAGCCGAAGATATATCCGGCACGGATAGAAAGCGAGTCAAAGGGAGTATATTTAGTCACATCAGCACCCACGAAAGCATGTGCGTGGATATCGTCCATGACGAACTCATGGTTCGGTGCGGCGAATGAGGCTTTGTGGTTCAAGTGCGCTAAACCACCCACTTGCAGGGCTTTGTATTGGTATTGTCCGTTGATGAGCAAGCGGAACATCTCTTGCCGCGTAGGAGTCTGCGCGCCGCGCCAATCGCACATCATCTCCACGAATCCGCGCTCATCGCGGTATTGGAAGAGCGCGCCTTGGATATTAGGGTGCATGTAAGTGAGTGAGTCGTACATCAACCACTCAGGCATCGGCATGATACGGCGTGTATATGGGATAGCACCCATACCGAGGTCAAAACCGCGGTAGTTGAAATGGTAGTAAGCGATGGGGTTGAACTGCACATCGCGCCAGTAACCGCCTAAGCGCTGGGTATAGTTGACACCGGCTACCAGTTCATGACGTCCGCCGATACGATCGAGGATACGCACACCTATTTGCGGGCTGAGACGGAAATTGAGGATTGTCTGCGCCTCTTGGTAGGGGGAAGAGTACTCGCGATTGTCAAAATAGGTCGTGAAATCGACATCATAGATGAACTGCACAGGTTTCTGCATCTTCGCTTCCTGTTTGGCAACGTATGCCGAATCGAGCGGCAGTTCGCGCGGTTCTTTGGCAAACCGCGTCCAGAAGCCGACGGCTAATATCAATAAGAGTTGCGTCATTTCTTTAATATATTGAGGTTATAGACCAATCCGAGGCGGACTTGGTGGAAGGGGTAATCCTTGATTCCGTATTGGTATTGTACGTAGGGTTCGAAACCTTTGACATGTCCGGCGACACGCGCTTTGATACTCATGGGGCGGTCACCGTTGCGCTGCCAGCCTACGTATCCGCTCCACGTAGCAGCTACAGAGATATATTCGTGCTTGAGTTGGGCTTGCAGGCCGTACATGACGGCATCGTTCTGCCGTCCGTTATCGGTCTGCCAGCAAAGGAAGCCGAGTGAACCCGCAAAGCGAAGGGTGATTTGTTTGAGGGGGATGGATTGGCCTATCGTACCATCAAAGAAATAACCCGGGCAGTCATAATGACGCAAACGGTCGTATTGTCCGCCGCTGGCGGTCTTCATACCGGCGCGGATGGTCATCTGCGGGATATATTTGGCTTTATCGGAATGGAACCACTCGTTATAGAGCACTTGGATGTCCGTGGATATATAGACATCGCCAGCGCCGTTTCCTGTGCCATCGAACTGGTTGTACCACTCATAGACAGGCATCCAGACGGATAGATTCGCCCAGCGCGTGAACAGGGGCACCTGCGCGCGTACAAAAAGATCGGCGGTCTTGTCGCCTTTAAAACCGAAATAACCATCCGCGGCCAATTCAAGGCGCAGATGGTCATAGGTTAATCCGTCGGACATGTCCGGTATCGGAAAAGCGTTCGGGCCGAAGTTAGCCGGCGAGCATGGCACTTGCGCAGGTAAAGATGAGAGGTGAGAGGTGAGAGGTGAGAGTAACAAAACTATCACCAATAACCTATAGCCTATAACCTTTAACCTCTTCATCAAATGCCAAACAGGTTTCTAAAGAAATTCTTCTTATCTGCCGAGCCGGGGGCAATGTTAGGACTGCTCTGCAACTGCTCAATGAGTTTGCGTTCGTCCTTACTGAGGTGCTCGGGGATATAAACGCCTACGTTGATGAGCAAGTCGCCTTCGCCATAACGGCGTCCGTATTGGTCGATACGCGGCAGGCCTTTGCCTCGCATTCGGAGCACTTTGCCCGGTTGGGTACCCGGCGTAATGGTGATCTTAACGTCTCCTGTGAGCGTCGGGATCTGTACTTGTCCACCTAAGACAGCTGTCGGCATGTCGAGCAACAGGTTGTAGATCAGATCGCTCTCCTGACGCACGAAATCTTTGTGTTCCTCCTCTTCGATGAGAACGAGCAGATCGCCAGGAACGCCTCCGTGCGGTGCGGCGTTACCCTTGCCGGGTACGGTGAGTTGCATACCGCCCATAACGCCGGCGGGGATGGTGACGGTGATCACATCTTCTGCGCGAACTACACCTTGACCACCACATTTCGGACATTTGTTCCTGATGATTCGTCCTTCGCCTCCGCAGGTCTCGCACTCACTCTGCATCTGCATCATACCGAAAATACCGCGTTGTGCGCGAGTGACACGTCCGGAGCCTTTACAGGTCGGACAGGTCTCTGTCTGACCGTCGGCGCTACCCGTTCCGTGACAGTCCTTACACTCTATCAAACGACGCACTTTGATCTTCTTCTCACAGCCCGTCGCAATCTCTTCGAGGGTAAGGGTGACACGGCCACGGAGGTCAGAGCCACGGCGTTGACGCGGTCCACGACTGCGGCCACCGCCCATGAACATCTCACCGATATCGCCGAGGTCGAAACCTGCACCTTGGAAGATATCACCGAAATGGGTGAAGATATCCTCCATCGACATACCGCCTCCACTGAATCCGCTTGCGCCCTGCATACCGGCCATACCGAACTGGTCATAACGTTGACGTTTCTGCGGGTCAGACAGCACTTCATAGGCCTCAGCAGCCTCTTTGAATTTCTCCTCAGCGGCCTTGTCGCCCGGGTTCTTATCCGGGTGATACTGAATGGCTTTCTTGCGGTAAGCCTTTTTTATCTCTTCGGCTGTTGCGGTCTTAGGGACCTCCAGCACTTCATAATAATCACGTTTCTCTGCCATAATAATATATTTTATAGGATTCCTAGGATTACCTAGGTCTTCCTAGAATCTCCTAGTTATTCACCCACAACGACCTTCGCGAAGCGAATCACTTTGTCGCCTAGTTTGTATCCTTTTTGCGTGCAGTCGATCACTTTGCCTTTTTGGTCTTCGCCGGCGGCAAAAGTCGTAACGGCCTCATGCTCGTCCGTATTGAAGTCCACGCCCTCGGTCTCGATGGGATGAACGTCATTCTTGTCGAGGAAAGCAAGGAACTTATTATAGATCAGGCGTACGCCTTCGTCATCAATGACCGCCAACGCGCGCTCGAAATCGTCCACGAGGGGCAGCATATCGGTGAAAATTCGCTCACCGGCAGTTGCCATGAGCTCGAGTTTCTCCTTGTTCGTACGACGACGATAGTTGTCAAACTCCGCCATCATGCGCAGGTTCTTGTCCTCGAGTTCAGCTATACGGGCCTCCAACTCCTCAATACTCGGGGCTGCTTCTTCCTGAACTTGTTCCTGAACTTCTTCTTCAATCGGTTGTTCTACTTGTTCTTCGATTTGTTCTTCTATCTTCTTTTCTTCTTTCATACTTACATAGTTTTACACTATGGCATCGTCAAATAACGTGCCAAAGAGTGAAGCACTGCCATTTTGGCAGATAACCGCGCAAAGGTACTGCTTTTTTTAGATATATGCAAGAAAAATCGCAATTTATTGTTCAAAGGGATGCGATTGTTTGTACTCATGAATGAGGGAATTGTATTTCCATGCACGAACGGTGGTGTATGTTTTGCCGTTGGAGGCAATGTGCTTGGCGGCCTCGAAGTCGGCTTCCAATTGAGCTTTGGCTTCCGGAGAGGTCAGGAGTTTGAGTTGGGAGTTCGCGTACTTGAAGGCAGCAGAGTTCCATTTCTGGCGAGGAGACTGATTTTTTTGATAGTCTTCATCGCGTTCACGATAGAATTGTCTGCCATTTCGCATGTAAAAATAACCTCTGTCGCGGTTATACGTCTTACCGTGGATTTGTTCGATACCTGAAGATGCTATTATTCTTGACATAAAAAAGATGGTTTTAAAAAGTATATTATATATAAATATATAATATAGTATTGTACATAAATTTGGGCTTATTTTCGGGTCGACATTGGCTTCACGTTGGCTTTGACTGTCGCTTCACCGTCGCTTGACCGTCGTTCGACCGTCGTTCAACATACCTAAATCGGTGGCAAAGGTACTGCTTTTCTTTGATATATGCAAATATTTATGCAAAATATAAGACGACCCGCATAAAATTGCGGGAAAAGGACGAAGAATTCAAAAAAAGGAGCAAGTTGAAGAGGATGAGCGGGCAATACAATTGCCCTGAAATGGACAAACGTTTTAAACAGAGTTTGAAAAAATAATACAGGCTAAAAATAATACAGGCTAAAGAAAAAATCCCCCTGCTCTATAAAAGAGAGAGGGATTGGGGATCACGCCATGTAAGGCGGATGGTTGTCGCAAGGATGCGACAAGGGTGATTGGAGATTATTTTACCTCGGCGCCGGTGAGGGTGTAGGTCTTGTCTCCGCGGAGGATGAAGATTTGGCCGTTGATGAGGATCTTACGAACAACGTCTCTCTTTTGAAATGAAGTGTTATCTATATTTGTAGTAACCTCGGTACACTGAGCGTCCAAATGTAGATTCTCTATTTCCCACTTGGCATAGTTTGATGCCGTACTCGTGTACTTAAAGCCAAAGACAGTATGTTCACCCACTTTGTCTTCTGGGACATCGATGGTTACTGCTACATAAGTCCAACTGGTGTTGGATGCATAAGGCGAGATGGGAAGTTGCTGCCATGAGGAAGCTTCTACGCTGCCTTGATATTCCGCTGATACCCAAAGTGTCATTTCGCTTTCGAAATCAACAGCATACCGATGTACATGGCTGAATGAAAGTGTGATGTTTTCTTTACCCATTAGATCTCTTTGCGGTGTAAGTAACCAACTGGTAATGCCACCACTCTTTGAAGCAACGGCTCCATATCTGGAATCCCATGTCCATACTTCCGCATTATTGGTAGTAATTTCCCCGAAATCATTGCTTCCCGTAACTAACCATAAATCATGTATATCCTGACATCCACCTATGTTTTTTGCAGTAGCGGTATATTGCGCGATATAGTCTGCGTCAGCAGTAGCCGCTGCGATAGTAGGTGTCCATCCGCTGAACGAATATGTGTATTGTTCATCATCCGGACGTATAGGAGTTGAACCTTCATAGGAAGGAGTACTACCTTCTTCTACTTGGCTACTCTGCAATACTTCTCCATCCCAGTTAAGGAATCGAATGGTGTAATACGTCGGGTCAGGAGATGTAGATTCAATACATTCAGCATCTAATTGAAGATCTTTTATCTGCCATCTTGCATCTGTATCTTCTGTGTCATATTGAAATCCGAATACAGTATTCTTTCCTACATAGTTATCAGGGACATCAATAATTACATCTACATATTTCCAGTTACCGTACGATGGGATAGTAAGTTCCTGCCATATATCATCGTCATTGTTTTGGTAATTCGCACAAACCCAGAGTGACAAATCGTATGACGGATTATTTACATCTGAATACAAATGACTGAACGACAATGTAATAGATGTCATATTGGTTAAATCTTTTGCAGGAGTACGCAAGAAGTCATAACCCGAACCGGATATATACGCGCCACGATAGATATCGAAAGTCCATTTATAGCTGTCTTTTTCCATTTCTCCCAAGTTACCATAACCACCACTACCTTCACCTGTCTGCAACCATATAGCATGCAGATCCTCGCACGTCTTGTATATCGCTATATAATCCGCATTGGCTGTCGCAGCGACAATAGTGGGTGACCACCGGCTGAAATAATATCCTTCCTCTCCATGAATAGGTGTTTCGCCTTTATATTCCGGTGTAGTGCCTATTTTAAGCGATTCCGATTGGAGTACTGTTCCGTCCCAATTGAGGAAGCGGATAGTGTAATAAGGAATGGCTACGGAATCATATTGCGCAATATAGTCAGCGTCTGTAGTAACCGCAACGATTTCAGGTTCCCAGCCTTTGAAAGTATAGGTGTAATAATCATTCTCCTCATGTATGGGCGTTTCTCCTCTATAGATAGGCATTACACCCTCTTTCAGACGGTCTCTCTGAAGAACATCTCCATTCCAGTCAAGGAATCGGATAGTGAAATGCGGAATCATGGTATCATAGTATATGGCTGTATAGTCCGCATCTTTGGTAACAACGGTTGGCCACGGAGACCATGCTCTAAAGGTATAGGTATAATACTCGTCGTCCGCACGCGTAGGTGTTTCTCCTTTATATTCAGGGTAGGTACCTTCTCTAAGTCTTTCTGATTGCAGTACAGTCCCGTCCCAGTTAAGGAAGCGGATGGTATAATACTGTATCGCTACCGAATCATATTGCGCTGTATAGTCCGCATTAGTTGTAACCGCAGCAATAGATGGCTCCCATTCCTTGAATGTATAGGTATATGTTTCATTCTCTTCCCGCGTCGGTGTCTCGCCATTATAAGCAGGTATTGAGCCTTCTTTCAGTAATCCTGATTGGAGTACCGTACCGTCCCAATTGAGGAAGCGGATGGTATAATAGGCAGTCGTATCATACTGCGCGATGTAGTCTGCATCTGCTGTGGCAATAACAATATCAGGGGACCAGCCGCGGAAAGAAAAGACATACTGCCCTTCTCCCGCACGTACCGGCGTTGCACCATTATAAGTTGGCATATCACCTCCTACTACTTGGCTGCTCTGTAATACTTCGCCGTTCCAGTTAATGAAACGAATGGTATAATATACAACCATGCCGCCTACAGTAATATCCCGTTCTGCATAAACTCCGGAACCATCAATAGCCGTTGCGCGAACCGTGACAGTACCGTTTAATCCTGCAGTATTGGCAACCACCAATCCGTTGCTATTGATCGAAGCTAATTCAGTACCGCTAACAATTGTCCAGTTGACCTGTTTGTAGGTAGCCTGCATTGGTGTAAACTCGGCATAGAGATGCAAGGTGGTTTTAGCCGGTGATAGCGTGTATGTGCGCTCCATAGATAGGATGTTAAGCGATTGAGCTAATGTTGCGCGGATAGAAGATGCAGAGGACTTGATATTACTTTGTCCGGTACGTATCTGCCGTGCCTGAGCCATTGCTTTATGAGCCGGAGCATTAGCTGCACCGCCATCACTTATCCACTCTTCCGTAAACGCCTCATTGGAATAGGCAATAGCATAATATCCGTCTTCTAAAGGACTATTATCGGTATAGGTACACTCGTTCCCTGCAACTGTAGCAAGAACTTGCAGGCTGGAAGCAGAAGAACCTCTCATGATTTGGTATGAATCTACTACATCGCCTTCATAAGATGTCCAATAGAGGTTAATGGTGCCATTTAGACCATAGTTAGTCTGCAAATGCGGCGTTTTATGCGGTTTACTCTTAGGACTTTCGCCTCCGTATATAGAGGTGTACGCTATGCAATAGGAATTGCTCTTTACCGATGGATCAGAAGCATTGTCTATCCATTGTCCGATGGAAACAGGAAGCTTGGCTTGTTTTACCCAGTTGTTGGTTTTACCTTCTTCTTTATAGACAATCACGCTATCTACATATGCAGGCAGGTTCGCCGGTGCATCCCAAGTAACCATATTCTTTCCGGTAGTAGCGTCCACCATTACCAAAGAGATAGCAGGTGCATTACCGTTCCCTACAATGGTTGTGGAATCACGGAATGTATTCACCTCTCCGCAAACAAGATTATTCTGGTAGAATTCAATCCAACCTATCTCGGAATCATTGGGAGAAGTTCCACTAAAACGAACTCGGAAGATATGGGAATCTTTCTTCGGCAATATATATCCTGTGCAGTTGTCAGAAGTACGGATAGCCAAGTTCTCCAAATTCAAGTAGTTTTCCGGTAAAGTAACATCAACCCAAGAATTATTCAGTACTCTTTCGGGAAGACTGAAGGTAAGATCTTTTTCTGCATTCTGCACATAGATAACCCGTGACGATGTTTTACCTCCGATGGTAGCAGTAACAGTCTTTATCCCTTCCGTTGACCAAGAAACAGAGTATGTTCCATCGCTGTTTTGAGAAGCTGTTCCTCCATTAAAGTTCCATGAAATGGCACCATTGTTCGTACCTATATAAGCAACTGTAACAGGCTCGTTGATACACGTATTGGCTGGCATGGAAATTAGTACTTGCGGTTGAACCGTGAAAGTGTATGCCGCGGACATAGGACTATGGGCGTTCCAAAGGTCAATAGACTGAATTTGGAACTCATAGGTCTGTCCGCCGGCGAATTTGTCTATCGGGATGAAATAACTAGTGCCATGAGGATACACATGTCCGGGAACGATATTTGCCTCGTCATATAGACCGTTCATAGGAGAAACGATAAAGGCATTATCTGTTCCCACAGCCACACCTTGTTTCTTGACGCTGATATTATACCGCATTCTTGTTGCCGGAGTTTCTTTATCCTTAGCCGCATCCCAATAAAGGAACACACCTTCATTTTCCTGTACTACGCGTAAGTTAGTAGGCACAGATGGCACTTCGTTCGAGATACGCGATTTCATAAAGTATCCTGCTCTAAAATCAGGTGTCCCATCATTGTTTAGGTCCACAAAAGGATAACCGAGCAATAACCCATAGAAATCATTATCGTATTCCTGCGGTATATCTTGGCAATAAAAAGACCAATCTTCGTTGAGGTAGATTATATATGGGCTTCGATCATAGGAGATATTTGGATCCTGAATTACTATGAAATCCAAGAAACCATCATTGTTTACATCTTGAACATGCGGATTTCTTTGTCCCCAAGAGTGGTCTCTCTGAAGTGTATATCCATTTGGAAGATCCAATTCTATCGTATCTTTCATCTCTCCGTTAAGAATGATTGCCAACGCATACGAATTCTTAATTTTTACCTCATCATCGATACCGTCTCCGTTGAAATCATATTTCTCTTCAGTATAAGGAAGAGTAAATGTTTCATTAGAGAACTCTACATCAAAATCTTCCATGTTGTACATAACAGTGCCTTTATTCGTACTCCATTGTACATCCGGCAGTCCATCCATGTTAAAATCTGCAAATATACAACTATCGCGCAAATAAGAACGATTATTAATCGTCAAATCCGAGTTATATGTCTTGGCTAGTTTAACGAAAGAGCCGTCTGATTTCCCCTTAAAGAAACCTTGTTGAGTTGTGTTGATACTATAGTACCCCAAAGCATCCATTTGACCATCCATATCCATGTCAAAGTATGACATATAGTTTAAGCCCGGATAGTAGTCAATTTCCTTTTCTAATTTCATCGGATAAACTGTAAGTTCCACCGAATAGATACCAGAGGTGCGACCATCAGTGGTGGCAAGTTGCAAAGAAATTGTTTTGATACCTGCAGTATTATAAACAATCTCATACACTTGTCTTTGCTCATCGGAAGAAAGGATAGTAGCACTATCTCCGAAATTCCATATATAAGAAACAGTATTATCCACCATACCCGCATATTGCACAAACAATGTGTCTGCGGTTGTTAACTCTGTCGTATTTGTATTGAAAGTTGCTGATGGAAGTGAATGGTGATATACAACTTCGTCACTCCATTGTCCACCTAAACCATTCGGATCTATGGCTTGAACACAGATATAGTAATCTCCTGACTTCCATCCAGAAACATTTACAATTTGGCTCAAACGCGAACCGATATTTGCTGCATTAAGAGATGTTTGTCTGCCGTCATTTAAGGCACTTGCATACCACATGTCCCCCGATCCGGGTGCTGAACCAATACGCAAAGAATACGCAAGGTCAATGTCGGGAGTTTCAGCATCGTTTCCTTGATTCCAACTAACCAATAGTTTTCCTGATGCTGCGTCTTCTACAATTTGAGGGGCAGACATCTTCTGAGGTGCGGTATTAATTTTCGTATTGGCAAAGTGGGAAAGAACTACATAATTATCATATTGATTATTCTTTATATTTTGGCGGCAGTAATAATAACAATCATTATTTCCATCATTGTCAAAATCTCCATAGATAAAGGGGAAATTATTTGTCGAATTCGCTAAAGTATTGGAAACTAAAGGAGTAGCGTCCATTGTGGCTTTCATACGATTATTGTATCGGATGAGGTAATAATTACCTTTTACGATAGAATTTGAACCATAAAGAGAATCCCTTGCAATAATCTCATATTTGTTGTCATTGTCCACATCACGACATTCCAGGAACTGGAAATGTTTGATAGGATCATCAAATGCAGTTTCTACCTTCTTAAACGTATTATTCCCATCATTGCGGAAGAAAACAAGATATGCATACCCTGAAGTACTTGTCCAGTCAAAAGGAAGTAAAATATCAACATCTCCATCATTATCAAAATCAAAACACCAAACATTCGATATATTCATGTTTTGCATGAGAGTAATTGTTTGGTATGAACCTTCGTTGCTGTATATCTGTAGTGAGACCGTCTTAGTACTTTCGTCATAGATCACAAAGTCTTCAATACCGTCATTGTTCATATCTTTGATGGTTACTGCTCCTGGGAAACGTCCTCTAAGATATTTATTATTTCCTAAGTTATACAACACGGCGCCAGTAGAAGTAGAAAGCAAATCCACCAAACCATTCTTGTCTAAGTCCACGGCGACATCAATTGTTTTAAAATCATCGGAATTAGACACATTTGGTAAAAACATATCTTCTTTGAGAGAAGGGAAGTGGTCTTCTACGATGATAATAGCATCTATTCCTGTTTTAGGTTTGTCCCATTTGGCATAAATAGCACTATCGACTTCCGCTGTTTCGGAAATAACATTCATTTTAATCTTTTGATAACTTCCGTCAAACTGTCGTAAGTGCAGATAATGAGTTCCGCCTTCATTGGAATAGAAATCTGTTGTACCGTTCAAATCAGCATCTAATGCAAACAAATGGTCAGTATTTTCAGATTTGGTATAATCCAACTCCATCTTGTCATATGCGCCATTGCTATTGGCTTGATACAAGGTGAAACCATTTATGAAATCAACGAGGGTATCGTTATTGAGGTTGATGGTTTGTAGATCTGGATAAGCACCATCCAAAAGATTATCGGAATCATAAAATCCCAATAGATTTTTGAATCGTACATTGTAATTATTTGATCCATTAGACTTATATTTCACTGTATCAACAAACTCCATTACCCCATCATGGTTATAATCGTAGAAAGATGCCAATTTGGGCGCAGCATGCAAACGCACTCTGGTTATGGGGCTACGGAATGTAAAATAGTATTGAGGTTGAGAAGTGAACCCTACTTCCTCTACGTTCTCTCCAATAATCAAAGAATCCAAATTAGCAGGGAATAATGATTCTGAAATATCAGCGTTTAAAACATTCCAATAAACCTTATTCAAATTGCTGCAACCTAAGAATACATTATTACCCATATTAGAGATATTACCATTAATAGTCACAGACAGTAGATTTGTACAATTAGAGAAAGCATTATTTCCAATGCTTGTGACACTACTGGAAATAGTTACTGAGGTTAAACGGTTATAACCGTAAAAGGCATAATTCCCTATTTTGGTGACTCCATCAGGAATAACCAAATCAGTGATTAATTCATCATTGACATATAAATTTTGTATATAACTTATGGGATTGCTACCAGAAGATGCAAAATTAATTGCACACCAAGCAGCTATGTCAGAAATATTTATCTTTGTTAATTTACTACAATTATAGAAAGCATTATCTCCAAAGCTTGTAACACTACTGGGGATTGTCACAGAAGTCAAACCGCTGCAACCATAGAAAGCATAATTCCCTATCTTAGTAACACCATACGGAATAATCAAATCAGTAATTAATACATCATTGACATATAAATCTTGTATGTAACTTAATGGATTGCTACTAGAAGATGCAAAATTAATTGCACACCAAGCAGCTATGTCAGAAATGTTTAACCTTGTTAACTTAGTACAATTAGAGAAAGCATTATTTCCAATGCTTGCGACACTATTGGGGATAGTAATAGAAGTCAAACCTTTGCAACCATAGAAAGCCTTACTTCCAATGCTTGTAACGCTATTAGGGATAGTAATAGAAGTCAAACCTTTGCAACCACAAAAAACACTACTTTCAATGCTTGTAACGCTATTAGGGATAGTAATAGAAGTCAAAACTGTACAACCAGCAAAAGCTTCCCTTCCAATGCTTGTGATGCTATTAGGGATTGTAATAGAAGTCAAACCTGTACAACCAGCAAAAGCATCCCTTCCTATGCTTGTGACTCCATTACTTATAACAATTTGCATTATTTTTCCACACCACGGAGCATCTGTGGTAAAGTATTCATCACCTTCCAAAGAACTAGAGTGGGTTAAAAGTCTGTAATCCGACATTACTCCAGTTCCGCTGATGGTTAGTACACCATTGGTTAAATCCCATGTCAGATTGTCTCCACATGTGCCGCTTGCGGCGAATAACATACTTGTACTTGCAATCATCGCAAGCAAAAGAGTCAATAGTTTGTGTTTCATAATGTTATTATATTTTAATATCGTTCGTGCGCATATATACAACAAAAGCGTGAAGTCCGTCTGTTCCTCACGCTTCTCAAGGGCTTCGCAATCCCCGCATTAAGTAGAAAAACAACCGAAGTCCACGCCCGATATGTACAGCCCACCCGCCCATAATACGGGCGAGGACCATAAATTACATATCCACGGGACATTCATTGTTGCTGTTCGGACTTAATGCTGAATTTTGCGAAGATTCTGAGAAGTCACAAACAACGTCAATAAACGCCTTTTAATATGTCCTTGCTGTTTTACGTCGGCAAGCGACGAGGGGTTTTTACGCTGTCGGTGGCAGCGATTTGATTTTGCGGTGCAAAATTACAATAAAAAAATGATATATGCAAATAAAATGAGAAAAAACTCACCGAAGGTACCCTCTAATCGCCCCAAAAAGAATCAACATGCGGGATAGTATCCCGCGTAATTGACATAGAGGCCTCGCTCACGCATGGCGCTACACCCGCATTGAGGCCTCGCGGGCGGGGCGGCATTTTCTATCCGCCAAGATTGGACGGATACAAGAGAAAATGACGGACGCGAGGGCGAATCGTCCGCACGTAAAGAGCGGACGGCGAAGCGGTAAACCGCCTACACCGCGAGCCACACAAGAGACCAACAAGAGCGGGCAATCGGATTGCCCTGTAATAGAAGAAAGAAAAACTCCGCGCTAACACGCGGAGCATGGAACGAGCTAAAAGGGCGGATAGAATCCGCCGGCAAGGAACGAACAGACCGCAGGAGCTACACACCGCGAGCCAGACACCAGGAGGGCAAAACAAATAATGGGCGCAAAAATGCGCCCAAAATGCACGATGAGAGGACAGGCAATCAGAACATGGCTTGCTGGCCGTCGGGGGTGAGGGGGGTCTTGCCGAGGTGTTGGTAGGCAAGAGGCGTTGCCTCACGGCCACGAGGGGTGCGTTTGATGAAGCCTTCTTTGATGAGGTACGGTTCATAGACGTCCTCGATGGTGCCGGCATCTTCGCCCATGGCGGTTGCAATCGTATTGAGTCCGACCGGTCCACCACGGAACTTATCGATGATGGTCAACAGGAGTTTGTTATCGATTTGATCGAGACCGAAGGTATCTATATTGAGTGCTTCGAGGGCGTATTGGGCGATCTCGAGGTCGATCTTGCCATCTCCTTTGACCTGCGCGAAGTCACGTACGCGACGCAGGAGCGCGTTCGCTATACGGGGCGTACCACGCGAACGACGGGCTATCTCACCGGCGGCTTTCTCGTTGATCTCGACATTGAGGAGTCGTGCGGAGCGCTTGACGATACCGGCGAGGATGTCGGCATCGTAGTACTCGAGGTGGCAGTTGATACCAAATCGTGCGCGGAGCGGTGAGGTCAAGAGGCCTGAACGGGTGGTTGCTCCGATGAGGGTGAAGTGGTTGAGGTCGATCTGGATGGTACGCGCCGAAGGACCTTTGTCGATCATGATATCGATGCGATAGTCCTCCATGGCGGAGTAGAGGTACTCCTCCACGATGGGCGAGAGCCGATGGATCTCATCGATGAAAAGGACATCGTTGGGCTCAAGCGAGGTAAGGAGACCTGCGAGGTCACCGGGTTTGTCGAGCACCGGGCCTGAAGTCACTTTGAAGCCTACTCCAAGTTCATTGGCGATGATGTTGGAGAGGGTTGTTTTGCCAAGTCCCGGAGGGCCAAAAAGGAGGACGTGATCGAGACTCTCGCCACGCATCTTAGCGGCCTCCACGAAGATCTTGAGGTTAGAGGTGACCTTGGATTGTCCGGCAAAGTCGGCGAAGCATAAGGGGCGAAGCGCGTTGTCCTGTTCCTTCTCGGACATTTGTTGACGTATATCAAATTCCATTTATAATGGTGATTGGTTATTGGTGATTGGTTATTGTAGATTCATGGAAGAGGGCTTCCAAATCGTTTATTTCGTTGATGGGTTTATCCGCTTTAATTTGGCCATGATCAAGTATCACTACTCTATCGCACATCTCGCGGACTTCCTGCATGATGTGGGTAGAGAGGATGACTGTGCGGTCTTTGCCGAGCGAACGAATGAGGGCACGGATCTCGACGAGTTGGTTGGGGTCAAGACCGGTGGTGGGTTCATCGAGGATGAGTAACTGCGGGTCGCCGAGGAGGGCTTGTGCAAGGCCTACACGCTGGCGGTAACCTTTGCTGAGTTCACGGATATGCTTGTGGCGTTCGGGAGTTAACATAACTCGCTCGATGAGCTCGTTGACCGCTGCGCTGTAAGACCGCTTTGCTGTAAGACCGGCTTCGCCTGTAAGACCGCTCGCTTTGCTCGCTGTAAGAGATGCCATGAACCGGAGATACTCGGTGACGTACATCTCCTCGTAGAGGGGATTGTTCTCGGGGAGGTAACCGATCCGCAGGGGCACAGATACCGAGCCGCTGTCGGCTTTCCAGAGACCGATGAGGATCTTCATCAGGGTCGATTTGCCGGCACCGTTAGGTCCCAGCAGGCCAAGCACCTGACCTGCCGGAATCTCGAGCGAGACATCTTTGAGCACCTGTTGGGTGCCAAAAGATTTGTTGATATGTTCGATGGTTATCATACCGTTGCTACGATGTCCCAAACGAAAGCGCGGACACCCACTTCTTCGTTACGGAGGTCGAGTTTCTTGATGGACTCCAGGAGCGCAGGTACCTGTTCGTCTTCGACGATAGTGATGACGCAAGAGTTCATCTCCGGCCATGCGTGGGTACCGCGACGAGGTTCACCTCCGTTGGTTCCACGACCTTGGACTTGCTCAAAGAACGTGAAGCCATGGATATTCAGCACGTCCAACATATATTCGACACGGCCCGTATTGGCCTGGTTAAATACGATCATTACTGACTTCATAAGCATTCAGTTTTCAGATTTCAGATTTCAGTTTTCAGTTTTTTTGACTTTGATATCCATGAAGATGAATTTCTTGCGGATGGCTTCGAGTTTATCGCGGTCACCATGCTTGGTCATTGCACCGTAGAGGACGGGCACAAGGAAGAGGGTGAGGAAGGTCGAGACGGTGAGACCACCGATGACGACGATACCCAGCGGTTGCCACATCTCGGCACCTTCACCTGAGCTGACAGCCATCGGCACCATACCAAGGATGGTGGTGAACGCGGTCATGAGGATCGGGCGGATACGCGAGCGACCGGACATCGTGATAGCCTTATTGAGTTCGTAGCCACGCTCGCGCATCAGGTTGATGTAATCTACCAGCACGATACCATTCTTGACGACGATACCGACAAGGAGTACGACACCAAGTGCACCGACCATATCGAGGCTTCGACCGGTCATCCATAAGGCGAGGATGACACCCGTGAAGGCGGGGAAGATGGTGAGCATGATGATGAACGGCATCAGGAGCGACTCAAACTGCGAAGCCATAGTGATATAGACGAGCAGGATGATGAGTGCCATCAGCAAAATCATGTCACTGAAAGTCTCCTGTTGGTCTTCGTAGTTACCGGCAAGGTTGGTTGAGTAACCGGCCGGCAGATCCAATTGCGGCAGTACATTCGCTTCGATATCCGCCGCGAGTTCACCGAGGGAGGTGTTGTACGGCGTTACTTTGACGGTCACGATACGCTGACGCGACTTACGTTCGATAGTAGGCGGTGCCCAATACTCACCGATAGAAGCTACTTCGGAGAGTTTGACTTTCTTGCCGGAGGGCGTCGGGATAGTGAGATCCAAGATGTCGGAGATCGAGTTACGGTCTTCTTCCTGAAGGCGCACGACGATATCGTGCTCCGAGCCATCGTCCTTGAGGTAGCCACAGGACATACCCGCTACGCGGTTACGCAGATAGGTAGAGATGGTTGCCGAGGAGAGACCGAGACGCGATGCTTTCTCTTTATCCACGGTGATCTTGATATCCGGGCGGTCATCCTCACGGCTGATATTGACATCACGCGCACCGGGCAGAGCCATACAGAGACGACGTGTCTGCTCGGCGAGTTGAGATGTCTTATCGAAGTCATAACCGTATATCTCGACGTTAACCGTACTACCTCCTCCGCCACCAGGGCCGTTGGAAGCTACCGTACACTGGTACTCAACGATCTCCGGATAACGCGCCATCTCCTGACGGAGAATCTCGGCGATCTCCCAGATGGTCTTATCACGTTGCCATTTCTTCGGCAGACGAACGGTCATCTGGATCTTGTTGTTCATCGTCGATGAGAAGAGGGCTGCGATGGTGGCATCGTCATTGGAACCGGCGGAGGTGTTGATCAGTTCTATCTCCGGCACGAGCACCATGAAACGGGTCTCGAGGGCACGCGCGGTCTTGAGGGTCTCTTCGATACGCGTACCACGCTGCAGTTTGACCGTAACCGAAAGACGGCCGTTATCCTGCTCTTGCATAAAGTCGGTACCAATCTGCTTGGTAATAACCGGTAGCAGCGAGAGGCCGAAAATACCGAAGATGGCTAAGATTGTTATCGTTTTATGATTCAGACACCAGCCGAGTGCACGCTCGTAATAAGCGTCGATAACATCGAGCATTCGCACAACCGTCTTGTCGTACCAAGTCTTCTTACCCGCCTCATCGTCGATGAGGTTTCCGTTCTCGTCCACATGCACTTTCTTCGCTTTGAGGAGCTTGGAGCAGAGCATCGGGGTGAGGGAAATCGCTACGAGAGTGGAGGTACAGCAAACGACTGTCACTATCCAACCGAGTTCATGGAACATGATACCCGCCATGCCGTTGAGCATGGTCAGCGGCACGAATACCGCTACGAGCACAAGGGTTGTAGCGATGACAGATACCCAGACCTCGTTGGTGGCGTATATAGCTGCCTCGTGCGGGTCTTCTCCACGTTCGACGTGACGCGTGATGTTCTCCAAGACCACGATCGCATCGTCCACCACCATACCGATGGCGATAGTCAGCGAACAGAGGGAGATGATGTTGAGCGACGAATCGGCTACACCGAGGTAGATGAATGCCACGATAAGGGCGATCGGGATGGTGATACCGATGATGAGCGTCGCGCGCCATTTTCCGAGGAAGAAGAGCACAACGAGTACGACGAAGAGGAGCGCGTACATGACGGACTCTTCGAGCGAGTTGATGGAGTTCTGGATGGTCTCCGAGAGGTCGTAGATCTTTTCGATCTTGACGTCAGAAGGTAACTGTTTCTGAATCTTCGCCAATTCATCACGCACCTGATGACAGATCTTCACCGTATTGGCGCCGGTCTGCTTGGCGATGATGAGTCGGACGGCTTCACGACCGTTGGTCTTCTCATCCAACGAGAGGTCTTTGATCGTATCCTTGACGGTTGCGATGTCGCGAATGAAGACCTGTTGTCCGGCAGGGGTCATGGTAACCATAAGATCTTCGATCTCGGAGGACTCGATATACTCCGAGCGCACCTGCATCTGGTATTGCTCGGTCGGCATCTTGATGGTACCCGAGGAGAGGTTGAGGTTGTTCGCCTGAACGACTTGTCCTACCTGCTCGATTGTCAGACCATAGGCATCGAGTTTTTGCTGGTCGATATTGATATAAACATATCGATCCGGTGCACCCGACAGGGAGATGTTACCGATACCATCGACCTGGTTGAGTTGCGGAATGACTTCGTCATTGAGGATCTTATCCAGACCGGCATAAGTCTCGTCGGCGGTGATGGAGTACTGGGCGACAGGCATGGCGGATGTCGAGAGCTTGAAGATCATCGGCGTTCCGCAGTTGTCGGGCAGATTGGATTTGGTCATATCGACGTACGAGCGCACGTCATTAACGGCTTCGTCCATGTTCGCTCCCCACTCCAGTTCGAGCACCACCATGGACATGTTATCCTTCGATTGCGAGGTAATATGCTTGAGGTGATCGACGGAGGTGAGGGCGTTCTCCATGTACTTGGTGACGTTCGTCTCCATCTCAGAAGCCGAGGCACCCGGATAGGTGGTCATGACCGTGATATACGGCGGATCCATCTGCGGGAACATATCGATCGGCAGCTTCATAAAGCTGTAAATGCCGACCACGATGACGGCAACGAAAATCAACGCTGTCGTAACCGGTTTTTGTATCGCTGTTTTGTATATAGCCATATCGCGCTGGATTAATCTGTTACTACATTGAGTTTAACACCATCTACGAGTTTGTGCTGGCCGACAACGACCATCTCTACGCCCGGAACGATCTCCGGCGAGATGAGTTCGATATCCTGGTCAAAGCGCTGACCGAGTTCAACGGCTACACGTTTGGCACGGCCGTTCTCGTTGAGGAAAATATAGCGGTCATTCGCACCGACGAGTTTCTCAACGGCTTGGTACGGCGCTACGATTGTGTTAGCTTTGCCCAGACCGATTGTGGTCGTGACGTACATACCCGGGCGGAGAAGGTTCTTACCGTTCGGGATAACGATCTTGACTTGGAACGTGTGGCTGGTAGCGTCGATAGTCGGATAAACGACTTCTACGGTAGCCGGGAATACTTGGTCGGGATAGATCTCCGAGGTGAGGGTCAGCTTCATGCCCTCTTTGAATTTCGGGAAGTACTTCTCCGGGATAGCCACGAGCGCTTTGAGTTTGTCGATCTGGGTCAAGACCATGATAGGCTGGCCGCTATAGAGCTCGCCGTCCTCGTAGTTCTTGGCAGAGATCACGCCGGCGAACGGTGCCTTGACGTAGGTATTCTGCTCGAGGAACTCCAGCTGCTCCTTGGTGGAGTTATACTGGGTTGTGATCTGGTCGTACTGCTGCTGGGTAGCCGAACCGGTCTTGAGCAGCATCTCTATACGGTTCTTCTCGATCTCGAGGTTCGCCATAGTGATCTTCGTAGTCTTGTACTGGGTCTGATCCATGCGCACGAGGTCACTACCGGCAGAAACGCGATCGCCCACCTCGCGGTAGATATGCTCTATCTTGCCGGTGAGAGAGGGTGCTACGTTGAGTGTGAGGTAGCCCTGCAGGTTGGTGGAAACACTAATCTCGCGCTCTATCTCACGCGGTTGGAGCACCTGTGTGCGCACTTGTTCTACACGCTCTTCCTGCTCCGTAGTAGTGGTTTTGCTGCAGCCGATGAAGGCTAATGCAGCGAGGGAATACAAAACGATCTTTTTCATATTATCAATTGTTCAAAAATTCTTCGAGTTCAACTTGCGCGTTCACGAGCGACAGGATGGACTGTATATAACTCGATTGCACGTTTATCAGGTCGTTGGAGGCATTGGTGAGTTCCATATTGGAGCTTGCGCCGTATTTGTATTTGTTCGTAGCCGAGGCGAACACACGCTTCGCTACCTCCATGTTATCTTTCTCGTTGAGATAGGTCTCGTAGGCATTGGTGAGGTTGAAGCACAGTTGGCGGTATTGGATAGCGAGATTGTCGGTGGTCTCTGAGAGGGTGTTCTTTGCCTCTTCGAGTGCGATTTTCTTCTCTACAACACCTGCAGCACGTTTACCGCTCGACCAGAGCGGCATTCGTACGCTGAGTTGGACGGTGTTCGGCGGCGTCATACGCATACCACCTTCGCCGTAGTAATGCTGGTTGATGTAATTATATCCCACGCTGAGCGTCGGGCCATACGCCCAACCTGCCATGTGGACGTTTTTCTTAGCGAGATCCACTTGTTTTTGGAGCAACTGGTAGTTGAGGTTGTTCTCTATGGCAAAATTCTCACCCAGAAGGCTGATGACACGTTCCGGAGAAAGCAAGGTCTCCAGACTCTCGGTCAGAACCAGTTCGGTCTCCACCGGTACATCGAGCAGCACTTTGAGGCTGTTCGTGGCCAACTCAATAGAGAATTTCTGGTTGTTAATGGAGGTCTTCAATGCATTGACACGTACACGGATCTGGTCAGCTGCCGTTTGCTCAGCAGCTCCTGCCTCGACAGCATATTGTGTCATTTGTTCCAAGCCCTGGATATTCGCCAAACTGGAATCCAACAGATTGGTGATACTTTGTAACGCCAAAACAGAGACATAACTGCCCATAACGTTTCCGCGAAGCTCCGACTCCGATTTCTCGAGCGAGAGTTTTTTCATGTCGATGGCGATATTATTGAGCAACACGCCCACGATGCCTTGTCCGTTGAGACCCATCGAAGCCGTCACTCCGAGCGCGCCGACATTCGGCATGTTGATATTCACATCTTTGCCCATCATAGAAAGCGTTGCGCTGTAACCGAGATAGTTGCTGTAACTATACGAACCATCCACTTGCGGCAACAGAGATGCGATAGTCTGCCAGCGGGCAGCATAAGCTTCTTGCACCGCCAGCGAGGCGTTCTTAAGGGATCGGTTCTGTTGGATGGCATAATCCTGCGCCTCCTTGAGCGAGAGACTCAGCACCTTGGGCGCTGCCTCATCGGCCGATTTCTTCGAGCCGTGCGTAGCTGCCATCACATGGTCTTCCGCCATTACCGCTGTACTCATCGCGAGCATCGCGGCGAAAAATAAAATTGCTTTTCTCATTATTGTTGTTTTTGTTTTTCATTAAATAATTTCAGCCCCTCATCGGAAAGGACGCCGCGCACAAACACGTCCATTGCGGTATGGCCCAACTGATGCATGTTATGGTTATGCGCCTCGATGACCTCGAAGTCACGAATAGCATCGTTGTGAATCTTGGCAAAAAGGACTGCTGTTAATTCTATATTAAGGTTCGCGCGCACGAGGCCTTGATCGACACCCAACTCCAGGTAATGCTTGATGAACTCTTTCTGCGTCTCAAAACATTTGATCTGGAAATCCGCGAACTGACGGGGATAGTATTTCTTGAGGTCATAGACCAACTGCGGCACACGACGGACGTCGTTCTTCTCCGCTTCCTGATGCTTGATAAATTTCTTCACCAACTGCCGGAAGTTACGCAGATCCAATAACTCTTGCATCTTACCGGCCATGTAGTCAATATTAGCCTGCAACATCTGCTCGATGAGTTCGTCTTTGGAGCCGAAATAGACGTAGAACGTCTTCTTGGACATGCCTATTTCACGGCATATATCGTCGATGGAAACCGACCGAATACCAAGGCGAAAGAACATCTCGCCGGCGGTCTTAATAATATTTTTCTTTTGGTCTTGACTCAAAACGGCTGCAAAGGTACAACAAAAAAATGATATATGCAAGAAAAAAGGAAACTTTTTGCACTGAAAAAGTTTCCTTGTAAACCAAAGTTGTCAAAATTCGACTATTTGACGCGCGATCCGGTAAGGGTATAAACGGCTCCTTCACGGAGGATATAGATTTGTCCTCCTATAAAGATCTTTTGCGCCGACGCATCAGGGATGCGTATCTCTACCACCTCCGTCGGATCTTGACAAGCAGTAATATAGCGGCTGTATATAGTGCCTTCGCCGGAACCATTACGTGTAACGGTCATACCGGTGAAACGGCGGTGTCCACTAGAACCATCGATTGTGAAGATAACTTCATCGGCATTGCCTGTCCACGTATCCGTTTCGAACGTACCGACATTCGCTAAGATCGCATTGGAATTACCACCTGTGCCAAACGCAAATACAACTTTCGTGATACCATCGGCCGTGACGGTAATGGTATTACCTCCGTAACAACGCAGGGAAGCACCAGATTCATAGTATTTCGGAGCATTATTAGTATTGGTTCCTTGGGCAAAGGTAACTATCACACCGTCGTCCTCGACCGTTGTTACCGTCGTGGTAAATGTAAAGGTCACCTCTCCTAACTGCGGGCCATACTCGACTATTTCGGCATGTGCAAAGACGGCATAGTAGGTAACGTCTTCGACAACTGCCGGGAAGTCAGCCGGTTTGGTATAAAGCACAGCAGGTGCGTTGTCCGTTGTGCCACTGATCGGAGCGGTAGTCCAACCCATGAAGATAGGGCTCTCAGACGAGCAGCTAACCGGTGTAGCAGGCAAAACGGAAATCTTACTGTTCTCGGCAACAGAATCTACCGATGTTTCTATGCCGTTTGCCGACCAGGTAACACCGTATTTGGTGACCGGAGTCGGAGGTGTCGGAGGCGTATCGCCGCCGCGCCAACCGTTGCTCACTCCCGGAATAAAGTTCGGATCGGTTGAAGGCATCAAGAGCGACATATCGACTATCTCACCGGCATGTTCACCCCAAATAAACTCTGCCAGGTATGGGTAGTCGATAAAGGGATTGCGGTTGCCTTGGGTCTCCTGAATACCGTTGTTACGGTCGATCTCTTTCTGCGAAACAGGATCCTCGCGATGCCATTTCATCATTAAGACAACAGCTTTCTTGGTAAAACCAAAATAACCGGCAGGCGTATAGCTACCGGTAAAAAAGTCATTACCAGTTGTCATACCAGCCAGCTGCCATTTGATGATCGTTCCCATATATCCGCGTGCAAAATCTCCTTTGTACTGATCTTTAGGTTCAAAAACTTTACCGGATCCTTGAATGACTTCACCGGCAGTGGAAGCGATGGTAGGACGATCGGTTGACCAAGACCCGGCAGAACCGGTACCGTTGCCATAATAGTTCTTTGCGCCGGCTACCTCACCGAACTCATCGTTGGAGCGAGTACCGTTAATCTTACCGTCGGTAGGCACCAAATGGAAGATATCGCAACCTATACCGGATGTGCCACCTCCGAACCATGATTTCGGAATTGAGTGTTCACGATTATAGCAATCACATTCATTCTGATAGCCGTCTCCGTGGCACTCATCCGTTTCATACGTAAAGTCACACTCACCGTACATATCCCATATTTTACCGGCTTTACCTAGTGAATCCGCAGGATAGACATCGGTCTTCTGGTACGCAGACCAAAGGCCATTATAACCAAGCGTACCAAATCCCACTCGAGTTTGAGTTCCGATAGCCGACCACAAGGACACGCCGGAATTACCATTTGCAGAAGCCCAATAAGCAGGGATGTCTGCAGGGGGAGTAACCGCAGCAGCCCAAGTGAATTGCGCGGCAAGAAGCAGCGCGAAGAAAGAAATAATTGTTTTTTTCATGATATTTTCTTTATTGGAATAGTCCAAAAGCCTTATCTGATCCGTGCGCCGGTGACGGAATATACCGCTCCTTCGCGAAGAATAAGGAGTTGACCATTTTCGATGATGATTTGCGCCGCGCGGGAAACAGGTATCTCTTCAAGTGCTTCTTCCTGACTAGCCGCTCCATCACTCACACCGGGAATAAAGGCCGGATCAAAAGAAGCGACAGCGTTAACAAACAAGAAGATGTCATTCGCTTTCGTTCCCCAAAGGTACTCTGCCAAAATAGGATAGTCAATGAACGGATTGCGATTGCCCTGTACTTTTTGCATTCCGTTATTACGATTTATCTCTTTAACAGAAACAGGATCCAATCTATGCCATTTCATCAGCAAGGCTACCGAATAGTTCGTAAAGCCGAAGTTGGTGTCCGAACTATTAAACATATCGCTTCCATGGCCAGACGTGAACGTGATGCCATCTTTGTTTCCTTTTTTATAGCGCACGATCATGTACATGTACATGCGGGCGAAGTCGCCCTTGTACTCGTCGTCCGGTTCAAACACAGGATCGGAGATCGAAAAGCCCGCAAAAGTAGAAGCTCCCAATTTACCTTTACCATGATATTTACCATTCACGAGTCTCGTACCATTGGCACATTCTCCAAATATATAATTGCTTCGCTGATTATTCACATAACCATCCGTTGGAACGATATGTCCCATATCGTAATAAGCGGGTTGGCCTTCATCAAACCAACTCTTCGGTAATGAGTGTTCTCTATTATAACAAGAACCCACATCGGAATAAGTACCACATTGACCTAACCCTGGTGTGTAGAGTACATTGGAATACATGTCCCATATTTTGCCAGCTTTTACAGCAGAGTCTGCGGGATACACGTCTGTCGTCTTATAAGCCTCCCACAATTTTTTATAGGACATATTTTGAGGACCGGCAATCGTAATACTATACAGATTGTCGCGAAGCATCGTTCCCTGCGTATTATCTATCGTAACATAATACGATTGATCGATTGCCCGGCTGATTTGCGCGACAAGAAGTAGCGCGAGAAGAGAAATCAATGTTTTTTTCATGGTACTTATTTTGGGGGTCAAAAAGGGGGAACGCATTGCGCGCTCCCCTTTTTGTATAGACATGTGTCAATTAGCGAACTTGTGCGCCGCGAACGTCAAACATCTTACCGTCACGAACGATGTACATAACACCGTCAACCATGACTTTGTTAGCCTTCTCGGTCAGAACAACGTTCTCGATGCCTTGCGGTACTTCACCGTGAGTTGCGGTACCATTACCGATCTCAATCTGAGTCTTGTCGTCCTTTACAAACTTCTGGATTTTACCCTTCACAAATACATAATCACCTGTCTCAACCAGATAGTCCGGAGTACAACGGAAAGCCTCGAACTCGCCGAAAGCACCTGCCTCGTCAGCCATGAACCAAGTTTGGTCGGTATATCCTTCATTCGGATTGTAAGCCTGAACTACGTGACCTTTTACTACATAGTCCACAGTTGTTTTCGCGTTGTCCTCCAAAGCCATACCGATTGCAACAGCCTCAGCTACCGTAACGGTATCCAGCGTCGTTCCCTCGCCCTTACCTTCACCAAGAGTAATGGTAATTTTAGCAAAACGAGCCTGCGATGGGAGGTCAACAGCCGTCCATTCGGTTGCACCTACAGCAATTTGAGCATCCAAGCCACCATCTTTAGCAGAACCACCTGCTTGACCAAACTCAAAATTCAATTGCTTAATATTCTGAGTAGCAGAAATTGTTACACTAGAATGAGCAAATGCGGTTAAGCAGAAACCTTTATTTTGACCTTTGTCAATACCAATGGTCACACCCTCTTTAACTGCGAGCACAGAGTCGCCGGGGCTTGCTGCACCTTGTTTGATAACGATTTCATCATTGCGGAAATCAATAGAGTCAAGAACGACTACTACGTCTTCGGCAAAAATCGGCAGTGTGAACAGAGCAACTGCCACTAATGAGATAAATTTCTTCATGATTTTAAATTTTTAAATTAAATGAATTTTGTTAATTAAAATATGTTGTATAACATAATATGTTACGATACTCACGTTTTCGCTGCAAAGGTAGGCATTTTTTTTGACATGACCAAATAAAAAAGCATTTTTTTACAAAATTTATCTTTTTCTTGCAAATTTAAAAAATTTGTAGTAATTTTGCACCCAAATTTGTTTTATATGGCAAAACTACTTATTATAGACGACGAACGCGGTATTCGGAACACCTTACGTGAGATTTTGGCCGATGAGGGGCATGAAGTAGATGTAGCAGAGAACGGCAAGCAAGGTCTCGAAATGGCTCAGGCCAAGGCGTACGATCTAATCTTCTCGGACATCAAAATGCCGGAGATGGATGGATTGGAGTTTTTGGCAAAACTCAAGAATGATGAGAATGATGCCAATGATGCGAATGGTGAATGTCCGGTTGTGATGATTAGCGGTCATGGGGACGTGGAAACAGCAGTACAGGCGCTAAAGATGGGTGCGTATGATTTTCTGCTTAAACCGTTAGATTTGAACCGCATCCTTATCACAACGAAGAATGCGTTGGAGTCGAAGACCCTCAAACAGGAGACCAAACAGTTGCGCAAGAAGGTGGTTGCCAAAGGCGCCACGATGGTGGGTGAGAGTGCGGCTATTATGCGCGTACGCGATATTATCAATAAGGTTGCGCCCACGGAGGCACGCGTGCTTATCACCGGCCAGAACGGAACCGGCAAAGAGGTGATTGCGCACCTGATCCACGAGAACTCCGCCCGCGCGAATGGTCCGATGGTAGAGGTCAACTGCGCGGCGATACCGAGCGAGTTGATCGAGAGCGAGTTGTTCGGTCATATGAAAGGTTCGTTCACCGGTGCGGTAAAGGATAGAGCGGGCAAGTTCGAGCAAGCGGATGGCGGCACGTTATTCCTGGACGAGATAGGTGACATGAGTCTGGCGGCGCAGACCAAAGTGCTGCGGGCATTACAGGAGAGCGAGATCACGCGTGTGGGTTCAGACAAAGCCATCAAAGTGAATGTGCGCGTGCTGGCTGCAACCAACAAAGACCTCGCCAAAGAGATTGCGGAGGGTAACTTCCGCGAAGACCTGTTCCATCGTCTGAATGTGATACCTATTCATGTTCCGGCGCTGAATGACCGAATCGAAGATATTCCGCTGCTCGTGGCGCATTTCGCAGAACAGATATGCGGCGAGCAGGGTATCGCCGTGAAGACCTTCGATGCTGGGGCGATTAAGGCGCTGCAAGACAAACAATGGACGGGAAATATACGGCAATTGCGCAATGTGGTAGAGCGGTTGATTATTTTGGCTGGAAGCAAGATAACAGCTGAAGACGTAGAGGCTTATGCTTAAGTCGCTGAACATACTGAATTATCGCAATATCCGCGAGGCAAGTTTGGAGTTTAGTGCCAAGCTCAATTGCTTCGTGGGACTCAACGGGCAGGGAAAAACGAATGTGCTGGATGCAATATACTTGCTAAGTTTTACGAAGTCCGCTTATACGAGTCAGGATTCCTTGAACATTACGCATGGCGAGGAGATGGCAATGGTACAAGGGGTGTATGATGATTTCACCATCTCTTGCGGGTTGAGAAGGGGCGTCAAGAAGCAGTTCCGGAAGGACAAAAAGGACTATCCGCGGTTGTTGGATCATATCGGGTTGATACCCCTTGTAATGGTCTGTCCTGCCGATCATCAGTTGATAGAAGAGGGGTCGGATGAGAGAAGGCGATTTATGGACGTAGTCATCGGACAAAGGAATCGAAAATATCTGGATTGTTTGGCGAATTATAATGCGCTATTGAAGCAACGAAATGCCTTATTGAAACAATATGCCGATGCCCCCACCCCTCCCGATGATTTGTTGGAGGTTTTGGAATGGCAGATGGTGGAACCGGCGGAGTATATTTTCAAGGCAAGGACGAATTTCTTTACGGAGTTTGAGCCGTATTTTCAGGAAGTCTACAAGGTCATCAGCGGTTCCGCCGAAATACCTGCGCTAAAATATATAAGCCAACTGCAAAATCGTGAGTTACGCGAAGCGTACATCAAGACACGTCAACGGGATTTGATACTCGGTTGGACGAGTCAAGGTCCTCACAAAGATGACCTCGATATGCGGTTGGGCGAGTGGCCGTTGAAGCAAGTGGGCAGCCAAGGACAGCAGCGCACTTTTGTGCTGGCGATGAAATTGGCACAGGCTTTGTACTTAGCTGATAGCACGGGCGAGGCACCGATCCTGTTGTTGGACGATATCTTCGACCGACTCGACAGCGAACGTGTGGAGCGTATTGTTGCGATGGTGCAAGGCGAACAATTCGGCCAGATCTTCATCACCGACACCGACCGGCAACACCTGAGCGACATCATCCAGCCCGGCGCAGATGCGAAGATATTCCATGTAGAGAATGGCCAAATTGCGTAAACTAGTCATATTATTGTTACTTTTAGCGACGCTCTCGGCATATGCCAAGATTGCGTTTAGAGGGGCATGGATTGCGACGGTGGCGAATATCGATTGGCCGACGCCGGCGGCGGTGGGCAATGACTCGCTGCAAAAAGAGGAGATGACGTGGATACTGGATTCGCTGGAGAGTTTGGGGATTAACGCGATCATTTTTCAGGTACGGCCTACGGCTGACGCCCTTTATTACAGCGAATACGAGCCAACGAGTCATTGGTTGATGGGCACGCAAGGAGCAGCCCTCACCTATGATCCGCTGGAATGGACGATAGAGGAGGCGCATAAACGGAATATGGAAGTGCATGTATGGCTCAATCCGTATCGCGTCAATTTGGCCAAAACAGACACGTCTATCATTGCCCCGAATCATATTTTCCGGCAACATCCCGAGTGGTTTTGGAGCTACGCCAAACAGTGGTATTTTGACCCGGGTTTGGAGGCAACAAGAGAGTGGATTTGTACTGTAGTACAAGATATCGTCTATCGCTTTGATATTCAGGCCATTCATATGGACGATTATTTCTACCCTTATCCACAAGGCAAACAGGCTCTTCCTGACGAGGCTACTTTTGCCAAATATCCGCGCGGTTTTACGGACATCCGTGATTGGCGAAGGGATAATGTTAATTTGGCGATTCAAGCCATCAGCGAGACTATCAAAGAGTGTAAGCCGGAGGTGCAATTCGGCATCTCGCCTTTCGGCGTTTGGCGGAACGCGAGCGTGGACAGTACGGGTAGCGCGACCCAAGCCGGTATCACCAATTATGACGATTTGTACGCAGATATACGTCTATGGATTAAAAACGGATGGATCGACTACGTGCTGCCGCAGTTGTATTGGGAGATCGGTAAAAAGGTCGCGGACTACGAGGTGTTGGCGCATTGGTGGGCGAATGAGGTGAAGGGCACGAATTGTAAGCTCTATATCGGCATGGCGCCGTACCGGTTGGAGAACGCGAGTCCAAAGACGCCTTGGGGACAAGGCAACGAGATCGGCCGGCAGATGGAACTCAACCGCACCATCCCTGAGATCAGCGGCGAGTGTTTCTACTCGACAAGGCCGCTGCTCAGAAATCCACGAGGGGTCTGCGATACAATTCGGTTGATTTACAAAGACGATGGGGCAGAATTTTTACCCTGGGAATAAAAATATGTAACTTCGGACTCCGCCTTGCTACGCAATTCCCCCGAAATTACGTTCGCACTAACGTGCAAACAACAACATTTTCTAAAAAAACATCAAATCATGCAAGCATTATTGATTTTTTTTCAAAAAATCTTGCATATTTGATTTTTTTGTAGTAATTTTGCGCCGTCATTTATGTGAAACATAAAAAATAATTAACAACAAACAATACTAAAACACATGATTTATTCGAAAGAAGTACAAGAAATGTGCGTTGTAGCGAAGGGTCCGAAACACGGACCGGCACCGATTCCCGAAGAGGGCAAATGGGTGAAGGCTACTGAGATCAAGGACATCTCGGGTATGACGCACGGTATCGGCTGGTGTGCACCGCAACAGGGTTGCTGCAAGCTGAGTCTGAACGTAAAAGACGGAATTATCGAGGAGGCACTCGTAGAGACCATCGGTTGCTCGGGTATGACGCACTCGGCTGCTATGGCTGCTGAGATCCTGCCGGGCAAGACGATTCTCGAAGCCCTCAACACCGACCTCGTTTGCGACGCTATCAACACCGCTATGCGCGAGTTGTTCCTGCAGATCGTTTACGGTCGTACGCAGAGTGCGTTCTCGGAGGGCGGTCTGACTATCGGTGCAGGTCTGGAAGACCTCGGTAAGGGTCTCGTTAGCCAGTGCGGTACACTCTACTCGACCAAGGCTAAAGGCGTTCGTTACCTGCAGTTAACCGAAGGTTACATCACCAAGGAGTTCCTCGATGAGGACAATGAGGTTTGCGGATACGAGTACGTGCACATGGGCAAGTTCATGGACGCCATTAAGAAAGGTGTTCCGGCAGACGAAGCGCTGAAGAGCGTTACCGGTACGTACGGCCGCACAACCAAAGAGCAAGGTGCAGTTAAATCGATTGATCCACGCAAAAACTAAGGAGGAGAGACTATGATTCGTGAAGTAAAATTTGAGTCGCAAGACCGCCGCGAGAAACAGATTCTCGCCGCTCTGAACGCTAACGGTATCGCTTCCAT